>CAZRZK010000045.1:0-28525 GCA_964604555.1 uncultured Pseudobdellovibrionaceae bacterium
AAAATTGAAATGTTGGCCCAAAGGGCCCTCATTTTTAATTTCCCGACAGGGACTAGTTACGATCTTTTTCGGCCTCATATTGTTTATTTTTCACCTGTAATATCTAAAGGATCCCCTTATAAATGACAGGTAATCGAGTTTGAGCTCAACTAAGAAAGTTGGGCCGCTGAAATGCGGGAAACGATATATCCACCGCCACCGAACCCATAGTCGAAAACGCGACGGAAGCCGAGATGCGGATTTTCTCTACAAAATTTATGGAAAGCCCCGGCCGTTCCCCGACTTTCATCTCCTCGATAGGAATAAAGATCATCAAGCAGAATCATCGTTCCTGTCTGCAAAATCGGTTTGATAAAATCGAACGCTAGTGTGGAGGCCTCCATCAGGTCACAATCAATGAGCACCACCCGAGCCGCGGATATGCCATATTGTGCGGCCGTTTTATCTGATAACGTGTCTTCGAAGTACCCTTTCACCAACTCTACCTTCTGACCCCGGGCCTTCTTTTTAATGTTCCTGCGGATCTTATCTTCGTTCACGGCAAACGTACTATTCAGATAAAAGGGGTGTGCATCCTCCGCACTAATCTTGCCAAACCCGGAAAAGGAATCGAATCCAAAGAAACGGGCCTGCTGGGAGCCAAAAACACGCATCTGCCGTTCAATCCTGAGTGCAGCCACAAATGAACTGCCGGTAAACACCCCGAATTCCAAATAGTCCCCAGGCAGTTGTTCGAGTGCCGTGAGGTAAAAGGCCTTTCTTAAGGCTCGGTATTTTTCGAGATTATGTTGAATGGTGGGGGGAATCCGAGACAGCAAAAAGGAGGCTGCATTTTGAAAAAAAAGGATGTTTTTGACGAGAGAGAAAAAAAAGGGCGGCCGAACTGCTGAAAGGGTATTTTGAGCGACTACGTTTTCAGCCATGGCCATTCAATCTACTGAAATCTCCATTCTTGGCAAGCTGAAACTAGGACACTAATCCCAATGCGGGACTATCCCAACGTCGTCATTGCAAGGACCCATAGTTGCAGTCCATTTTTACCTGCTGTAGGCTGCCTTTTCTTGATGAGAATAGCAGGCATTATTTTAGATCTCGATGGCACCCTTTTCGACTCCGATCGAGCCTATGCTGAGTCGTTGCAGAGCATTGGGATCGATCCCCTCGGAGCTCCTTTTCTAGAGGCCCGCAAACGGGTGAAGGCACAATTGCCATCGGGACATGTCAGTGCCCGCAATCGGCTCCTTTATTTTAAACAGATGTTGGAATCTGATGGCCGCTACTCACCCCAAGCACTTTTGGAATGCTTGGAGGGGTATGAAAAGGCTTTAGTGGAACACCTTTCTCGACAATGGAAGGCCTTGGAAAGAGACTCCCTCTTTGCCCGGTTTCCAATAGATATCCCCCGCGTTTTATTGACCAATGAAACGACCCGCACCCAGATGCTGAAATTAAGGGCGGTGGATCCCACCGGAAAATGGTTCCCGAAAGTGGTGACCTCAGAAGAGATTGGGGTGGAAAAGCCGCATCCCCATGCGCTCGATACCGCTTTAAAAATCTTAGGGCTTCCTCCTTCAGATTGCTTGATGGTGGGGGACAACGCAGAACACGACATCCTTCCCGCGCATGAACGCGGAATGACGACGATCTTGACCCAGGAGTTCAGTACGGAACCGATGCCAAAGGTTCCTACCAATACAAAGGTAATCCTCTCTCTGAATGAGGTGTTAGAGGTGTTTCAATGACAAAGAGCCCGGAAACCCTCTTGAGTGAAGCGAGCCAACTGATTGGAAATCGCCGTGTGATCTGGACTCAAGGAGCGGGCGGTAATTTGTCGATTAAGGAAAATCAGCGCCTTTGGATCAAGGGCTCCGGTTTTCGCCTCTCCGATGTCACTCCCTCTCAAGGAATTGCCGAAATCGATTTAGCCTCTCTTAAAAAGCAACTTTCTGGTGCCCCAGCTTCCGAAGAGGAGGCAGAAAGTTTTTATGCAACGACAATAAAACTGGCCACGACAGGCCCTTGTCGCCCTTCAATGGAGACCGGTTTTCATGCCGAGCTCAATCGCAAATGGGTCCTGCATTTCCATTCACTACCATCCTTACTGATGGCTCATGAATTTCTAAAAGATCCTGTAAAAAAGCGTACTTGGTTTTCGAAGCAGGGGGTTCACGATATCGTCTGTGTGCCCGCTTGCCGTCCTGGCTGGCTCCTCACCCAACAGATTGCACTCTCAAAAGAAATGAGGATCTTCTTGTTGGAATCGCACGGCCTTATCCTCCAGAGCGACACCGAAGTTTCAGAAGTTTCCGGAGATCTTGCCCGGTGGCGAGCTATTGAAAAAAAGTTTTGCCAAGATTTTAATTATCCCCTGATCTCAGCCATGCTAGAGAGCAACAATCCCTTTGAGTTGGCGTGGGATACGCTAGGCAATAAAACCGGCCCTTTAAAGATCTATTTTCCAGACACGGCCGTTTTTCTCGATCGGTTACGTTCCATTCTTTCTCCTATTGAATCGCAATTCCGATTAAGAGAAGGGGCTATCGAAAAAGATTGCGATGCCGTCGAGCTTTGGTTGGCCACCCAGGCTCTCTTTCAAGATTGCCCGCAATTGGCCGAACTCCCAGATTCGATTGCGGCCACTGTCGCTTCGCTTCCCACCGAAGTCTTCCGACGAGAAAGGGGCGCCACCTTATGAAAATCCATCTGCTCATTCCCATGTCGGGGCAAGGGACCCGTTACCGGGAAGCTGGTTACACTGAGCCTAAACCACTCATCCCGGTGAATGGCCGACCGATGATCAGCCGGTTGCTGAGAAGTTTTCCGGAATCCTGGCCGACCCACTTTGTCATGGCCGATAATCACCAGGAAACGAAACTTCCATCGGTGGTGCAACAACTCCGACCGAAGTCGAAACTCCATTTTATTCCGAAACACACCCTTGGCCCTAGTTTCGCCGTGCTCAAAGCCCTCGAACAGATCCCCGACTCCGAAGCGGTTTTAGTGAGCTACTGCGATTATGGCATGATCTGGGATTCGAGCCATTTTGAAGATTTTGTGGAAACCACCCAATGCGATGCCTGTGTGATCAGTTATCGGGGATTCCACGCCCATTATTTAAGTCCGGTGAAATATGCCTATTGCCGCCTTGAAGGAGAACGGGTCGTCGAGGTGAAGGAAAAAGGTTGGTTTACCGACAATCGGGAGAATGAATTTTGTTCGGCCGGGGCCTATTATTTTAAATCGGCGAAACTGTTGCGCGAGGCGATTCTTTTCCAGCAGCAAAACGAGCTGAGTTTAAGTGGCGAGTTCTACACCAGCCTCACGGTAGAGGCAGTGTTGCGATCCAATCCCCAGGCGCAGGTGCGTGTTTTTGAAATCCCCTATTTTTTTCAATGGGGAACTCCCGATGATTTGAGAGCTTTTGAATATTGGGAAAAGACATTTCAGGCTTATCATAATAACTCTCGAGAAAAGGTGGCACAAGTAATGATGCCGATGGCGGGGTTAGGAAGCCGTTTTAGTCACATCACCGATACTCCGAAACCCTTTATCCCCATCCACGGGACACCGATGTACCAGGCGGCTTTGGAACTGCTGCCTCAAGCTGAAAAAACGGCACTCGTTTCGCTCAATTCGGTCCGCGAAAAATGGCTAAAAGATCCTAAAGAAAAGAAAGTCATCTGGTTAGAGAAAACTCCCGACGGACAGGCCCTCTCGACGGAAAAAGGACTTGATGCCCTCGTCGCCGAGCAGGAGGTCCTTGTCAGTGCCTGCGACCACGGCGCCATTCTGGCCCCCGAAACGCTAAATAAACTCCGGGCCTGCGAAAGTGACGCCGCCATTTTTACGATCCAGGGCTATCCAGGGGCCAATCGAAGGCCCACTGCTTATGCCTATGTAGTTCCTAAAGAAGGCACCCCATTTTCCGAAGTGGCCTCGGTTTCGGTAAAGGTTCCTCTTTCTGCGAACCCTTCCCAAGATCCACTGTTAGTCGGAACTTTTTGGTTCCGAAGCGGTCAGATTTTGGCCGAGGGGATTGCGTTGCTAAAGAAAAAAAATATCCGGGTGAATGGGGAACTTTACCTCGATTCTATTTTTGGAATCCTGAAGGAGCGCGGCTATCGAGTCCACCAGGTGCCCCTTGCAGGCTATCTTTGTTGGGGAGACCCCGACTCCTTAGCCGAAGCTTTGTATTGGCAAGAGGTCTTTTGTGGATATCGGATTCAGAAGCGGGAAAGATTTCCCGGAATCTCATCGGAGATCAAAAATGGAACTTGAACTCGTTTTACCTTGCTACAATGAATCGAAATCGATCCGCACATTAGTAGAACGGGCAAGCAAAGCAGCCAGCGAGGCCGGAATGGGGCCCAATGATTTCCAACTGGTGCTGGTAGAAAATGGCAGTAAGGATAATTCTTCGACGGTGATGGGTGAGCTGAAGACCGGACCCTTGGGCGTTTGGTTTCGCAAAGTTCCCGTTTCCCCAAATGAGGGATATGGCAATGGCATCTGGAAAGGATTGCAGACCACGACCGCCCAATATGTCGCCTGGTCGCATGCCGATCAGCAATGCGATCCGAAAGATGTCTTTGAGGCCTTAAAAGTATTGAAGGCCAATGGCGGATCGAAACTACTCGTCAAAGGAGTACGCCAAGGCAGGGGCTTTAAAGATAATTTTGTGAGCCGAGTTTTCGAATCGATGGCCTATCTTTTTTTAGGATTGCGGATGTATGAAATGAACGCCCAGCCAAAAGTCTTCTCGCGGGCACTTCTTTCGAAATTGACCAATCCACCGAAAACTTTCGCCTTCGATCTCTATGTCCTCTACCACGCGGCAAAAGCGGGCTATCGGATTCTGACTATCCCTGTTCTCTTCCCGCCCCGCTTTTCGGGTGTCTCGAATTGGGCGGCCAGCTGGACCAGCCGTTATAAAACTATTTTGGGAATGATTGGTTATATGCGACAGTTGGGCTCGACCGAAGGACGCCTCGGCAAGACGAGTTAATTGTTGCAAAACAATGTCCTAGCGAGCCCATCACAGAGCCATTTAATTCTTTTTTTTCTTATTCGACCCTGAGATGAATCTGAAATTCTTGAGATTTAGCCCAACCATCTGACACTACAAAGAAGAAACTTTCCATCCCAACCGAGTCACCCACATAATGAAACGAATCGCCATCAGTAGTAAGTGTTCCTGTTGCCGGGTGTCTAGTGATTCGCACCGTTAAGTTGTCACCGTCGGGATCGGACATAATAAAATTATCTAAATTGATATCAACACCTTGCCCAACCTTAGTGGCGAAGATAATCATGCTCCAAATGGGCTGAACAACAGGGGCGCCATTTTGAACCTGAAAAGTAATAACAGCCACAGCTGACTGAGCAGCACCACACAACATTCTTACCCTTATAGCGTCACTTCCAAGTCCCGATGTGTTTCGATATTCAAACTCTTGATCCGACACCGTCAAAATTCCTCCTGTAGGTTGCTCTTCAATTGAAATCTTGCAATTTTCATCGTATTTATCATCGACAATATCATCAAGGTGAACCGCGATTGTTTCTCCAGGTCTGATGTTTCGTTCGAAGTTGTGGACCGTAGGAAGAGTCTGGTGTTGCTCCACCGAAGTGCCGCTTTGTTCTGCACCAAAACAACCTACTAATAATAAAGTCACAAAATAGGGAGAAAGAGTTTGAATAATATTTTGAAGAGTCATGTCGATTCCTCGCGGTTAGGGGGTACCCTGACAGTATACAAACGGTATGCCACCCTTCCCGGGCACGATTGTGATCGTCCTTTCACAATCGACTGTCGCTGTTTTGTATAGATTTTCTGTCGGTCAGAGCTTAATCCATGAAAAAGATTGATTAATTCCCCTGTCAAAAAGGAAGACGAAAACCACAAGCTGTACGCTGTAAAAAGGGTACGGAACAGGTGGGGTAACTCATCGATTTTAATTGATAAAGTGATTCTTTAAGTAACCGACTAAAAATACCGATGATACAGTTTGAGGTAGCCTATGGATAACGCAGACGCCCAAATCACGGGCCTCCTATCTAAATCCGCTCAAGGCGATAGCGAGGCCATGAACCAGGTTATTCCGTTGGTCTATGCCCGCCTTAGAAAGATAGCCGAACAACAGATGCGAAGAGAAAGCTCTGGCCACACCTTAACTCCCACCGCTTTGGTCCATGAGGCTTTTTTGCGTCTCCAGCAAAGCAAAGAGTTTTCCGCACGGGACCGTGGGCATTTTTATTCGGTTGCATCCCGTTGTATGCGTCACCTGATCATTGATTATGCCCGGGCTAAAAAGAGCGAAAAACGGGGGGGCAAATCGGCAGTGCGTGTGATGTTTGATGAACGTTTCCATTTTTTTGAATCGAATGGGATCGATATCACCCTTCTTGGCGATCTCTTGGAAAAGTTGGAGGCTCGCGATCCCAGATTAGGTCAAATTATCGAATTCCATTTTTTGATGGGTCTCACGCTGGAAGAGGTTGCCGCCGCGTTGAATGTGTCCCTTTCTACCATTAAGCGAGATGTCCAGGTGGCGAAAATGTGGTTGCAAAGAGAAATGGGGATTCCGCAAAGGCGTACCGGATGAAACCCGATCGCATCCAGTCAACGGAGAATCTTTCACCGCAAGAGTGGCGAGAGGTTCGTAGATTGTTGGATAAATTGCTGCAACTCCCTCAAAAAGAGCAGTCCCATTTTTTAGATGATGCATGTGCCACTAAACCCCGGCTCCGAAACGAAATTGAATCATTATTATCAAGTCCGGAGAATCCAAGCCTTAGCGCTCCAGTTGAAAACCCGGTAATGGTTAGGCCACAAAAGATTGGGAAATACCTACTCACCCATAAATTGGGCGAGGGGGGGATGGCGGAGGTCTATTTAGCCATCTCTCATGGTCCCGCGACTTTTGAAAAGTGGGTAGCGGTTAAAAAGGTGCATGTGAGATATCGCCATGACAAAGAGATATCTTCCCTGTTTGAGTATGAAGCCCGACTTTCCGGAAGGCTGAATCACGCTAATATCGTGCAGGTTTATGATTTTCTCTCGATCGATGACTCCTATCTGCTCGCAATGGAATATGTGGATGGATTGGATTTGTTGCAGTTCGCCCGTCGACTTCGAGAAGATAATATTTTGCTACCCGTTCCATGCGCCCTCTACTTAGCCGCAGAAATTTGTAAAGGGTTGGATTATGCGCACACCCGTCACGATGACTCTGGAAAACCATTGAATCTCATCCATCGCGACATTTCCCCTAAAAACATCATGCTCTCATTCGAGGGGGATGTGAAGGTAGTGGACTTTGGGATCGCCAAGGGTAAAGACCGGATGACTAAAACCCAAACCGGCGCGCTCAGGGGAACCGCACTTTACATCGCACCTGAAATCGCTGCGGGTGGTAATGCCCAACAGAGGAGCGACCTCTTTGCCGTGGCGGTGATTCTGTATGAATTGTTGTCCAACCAACATCTCTTTGAATCTGAAAACTTAATCTCATTAATCGCTGAGATCAAAGATTGCTCCCGGATTGATTCCCAGGTTCGAAAGCTGAAGTTGGATCCAGAGGTGGAGCGAGTCCTGGTTCGCGGGCTCCAACGCTTGCCTGAGAATCGCTACGCTTCCGCTGCGGATTTTGGCCACGACCTACAGTTGGCGCTTTCCAAATTTACCCTGGGCGAAAACCCGCGCAAAAAATTGATGACCTTTCTTCAAGAACACTTCAGCGATGAAATGGCTTTGCGACGCCATTATCTAACAACGAGCAGAACTCTTTCTGATCCTTCAGTTCAGGAAAAGAAGCGGATAAAGTATTGGCCCGGAATATTAATCCTCGCTTTGCTTGGGTTAGTTGCCCATTTTTTCCATTTGTTAACCCCTCCAGAAGAGTCTGCTCCTGTAAAACCCGCTTCCCAGATCAAGGCCGGAAATCAATGCAACACTCTCATCAATAGCAATCCGGTTGGCGCACGGGTTTCAATGAATGGGATCTCTGTTGGCACAACCCCTGCGAGTGTTCCCCTAGATTGTGGTGTACGGATTGAAGTTGCATTAGAGTATCCGGGATACGAAACTTTCCGCCAGTCCATTCGCGTCACAAACCCAGACAGTGAATTGACTCTCCATTTAGAGCCCCTTCCACAGAGTAAAGTTCTCCCTCAAAAATGACGATAAGCGATAGGAATGCAAAGTCTGCTTTTTCTTGTCCTTTTTTCAATGGTTGTCAGGGCGGCTGAGGTCATTTCCGTCAGCCCGGACCAGGCTGAAGTGACGATTAGTCAGGATACCGAACAACCCCTAAAGATAGGGGACTCCGCCTGTATTCCGGGCCAAAAAACCCGTTGCGGGAAGGTTATCCAAGCCAATTCCACTCAGGCGATCATCCGTCTTAATCTGGTTAGTAAAGGAATCGAAGTTCTCCCTCCCGAAGAAAACGCGATTGAAAAAGGGGCGATCGTGAAACCTCTTTCACCTCATCCTAAGAAAAAATCAAAACTTCAAAAATTGCTTCCTCCGCCCCGAATATCCGAACCCCCTGTCGTTACCACCCCAAATATTGAAAATTCGACTCCGACAACTTCCCTGCCGACTTATCCAAAATGGAACCTCTCTTTAGGCATCGGGGGAGGTTTTGACTACTTTTTCCCACTTCTGCATGTGCAACGGGTTTTTTCTAACTATATACTTGGCCTCATGCCCTTTTATGCTCCGGCCGGTTCGGTGAAGGCCCGCGGAACATTTATTACCAATACCTTTCCTTTGGAAGATGCCGGATTCCGAGGATTGGAAATCCAATTCAACGCCGCCATCTATGAAATCGCTCAGACCATCGGAAATGTTGAAAATACCGGCATATCGATGGGACTTTCATCCATTCTGGGCTATCGATGGCTCTTGGCCAAAGAGTTGAATCTGCTGTTGGGAGTGGGTGGCCAGTATGTCATTCGCCTTCAAGGCAGCCAAATCGATTTTTCAGGACTTAAACCCCTTTACCTGTTTGAAATCGGATACCATTTTTAGTCGGTAACCTCCATCTCCGGACCTGTGCACATGTAGCTGATCTCCGATTCTTCCAGCTCGATTTCGGTATTGTAATCCCCTTTTGTACTGCACCCCTGGGCCACCACTACAATTGCGATGAGTGTGAATAGTTTTAAAGCTTTCATAATTTCTCCTTCTGCCAATCAACGCGTAAAGAAGGAGAAAAAAGGTTCAATTTTTTAAGCTTATGAAATGATTGAGAAATTCAAATTATGAAGCTTTCTTCATTTTTTGGCGGGTAAGTTTACGACTAAAGGATTTGCTCAATCAGCTTAATTGAAATCGAAGCAACCCCAGTAAGACTTTGCATACATTCTAACCCTTCGATGTTTTTGACCGATTTAAATTGTGAAGAGCCGCCGATTAGCTTCTATTCACTTTTCATTATTCGATACGCCTACATTTCATTGGAACAACTCGTGCATTGATCTGGATCCAAATCAGGAGACAACATGAATCAATTTAAACATATTTGGATTATCAGCCTTGTCATTTTATTCACCAGCACAAATAGTTTTGCTGGCCCTGAAGAAAAAAAAGGAGCTCTCATCGAAGTTGGGACCACGCTCCTCATGCCTGCTGTATTTAATTTAAACCTAGGATTCTGGGGAACTGAAAGCTTTCCATTGTTATTGCGCGCCTCTGGAATGTATTGGGGAATGACTCGCGGGATTCAAGGAGATCTGGGATGGGCTTTTGATCGAAGCGGCCATTTTAGACAGTTTATCGCAACCACCTTTTCTACATTTCAAATTCACTCCGAACAGGCAAATGAGATTAGGAATCTCACCGCCACTGGTATCGGCGCCACCTACGGGTTTAATCTGTATGGATTTACACTACAGGCTGGATACTTAAGAATGATTAATAATCCATCAGCCTCAGTAACTACCAACGTTTCAAGCGGAACCACAACGGTAGAGCAACGTTCTGGCGGTGCTACACTTCAAATTGGTTACTGCGTTCTGTTTTAGATAATGCGATTACCGCGGTCCCTCATGGGGCCGCGCAATGACATCAGGCTAGTCGACCTTCTTCCCTAGAAAGTCGTTGATGGTAAAGCGAATGTGTTTGGGATCGTATCGCATGCGCGCTCCCAAATAAGCGGAGACGGCATCATTCAGTTCCGGCTTTTCAAACTTCTGCTTTAAATATCCCTTTCCATCAACCAGATCATCGAAACGCAAGCCGGGATCGTTCAGGTAATTATCCACCGGTAAAATAAATTCGTGTCGATCTTTTGCCAAACGGCAGATTTTCAAAAACTTCATCGGAAAAGAAACAAAACAAGCTATTCCCAAAAAAGTCACCGCAGCGGTAGCAGGAAAAGAAAATGGACGCAGGAAGATCGATAAGATCAAAGCGCCGATTAAGCACCAGAGCAGGAGATCAAGCGTAATATAAAGGACCGGTCCCTGAACCGCCCCAATGCCAGTATATAAAAAGCCAAGCGACACCAACTGGACGACGGCAATCCAAGTTGCGGCAGAGAAACGTTTGGGTCCCCATACTGGCGTGGCCCCTAAAACCAATAAGGTCACAAAGAGATAAAGAATGAAGAGCACATGAAGATCGAGGTAAGCTTTTCGAATCAGTGCAAATCCTATTAAGTAAGCAAAAACAGCGATTAAAAATCCGACCTGCCAGCGTGGCTCTTCCCTCAGCTTTAGCAGGTGAGTCCGCAGGTTTAGGTAGAACAGCACAGCGATTCCTACAAGGACGGTCGTGATCCAAAAGATCAAAAGTGGCCGGGAAGCTTGGATGGGATCGATCAATCCCTCAGCATCAAAGAGTTGGTAAGGATGAGGTAACTTTAAAGCGTGGTAGGTGGCCCCCAACCATTTATAAAAGCTCAAAATATAAAGCCATCCTGCCGACCAATAAAATTCATAGCTTCCAGGAACCCCGCCTCCAACCTTCTTGCTCGCAAACAAAGTGGCGCCTAAATAAATAGCTACGATCAGCAACGCTATCCCATGCCAGCGACTAAATTTCTTCACGAGAAGCCGAAGTCGAACTTTCCATGGACTCGAACGTTCGATCTCCTGCCACCAAAAGAATGCGATGAGTACTGCTGAAATCCCTCCCACCGGTAGAAATCGAATAGCGCCGAAGGCAAGCGTCACACTATAAATGATGCCCTCCTGCCACCGATTTTGAAGGACCGCCCAGACCAAATGGAAAATAGCGAAGACAGCAAAGATATTATTGCTTAATAAACTCCAATTGAGGCCTGCTGGAAAGGCGGTAAATCCGATGAGAAACCAAAGTAAACAGGCAATCATCCCCCTTCCCCTTTGCTTAGGGCTCATCGATAGGAAAAATTCCATAAATGAGAGGAGGATAATTCCGATGAGGACAAACTGCGCCGTAAAATAGCTAAAGAGGCCCGGGTGAGGCAGGAATGCCTGCATCACGGAATAAGCCCCACCGACGAAAAAGTGGTAGATGCTCCAAGCATAATCATGGGCCGAGGCAATGCGAAGCCTTGCCCAATAGTCGGCGTTGAGCATCTCATAGGAAAGCGACGCGTAGTAAGAATAATGGCGATTGAAGACGACAGAGATGGAACCCTCTGGCCCGGTGGTTTCAAAAAAAACATTCCAAGGATGGTTTGCGAATGTAAAGACGACTATAAAAAGTAAATAAGGAAGGGCCCGCTTCGGTAGCGATGATAGGTTCAAACGCCAGCCAAAATCCTTCCACGCAAGCCATGCTCCGCAAAAAATACTCAACAGCGCAAAGGGACGAATCAGAATGGCGCAGTAATTGGCAAGAAACCCAGCGATGAGGCCCGAGAGCGCAAGGCCTACGACAGAAGAAGTGTACCGACCTCGAATCCCAAGCCTTTTGCCATAACTGGCATGGGCTAAGACGGCGAGGAAACAAAGCAGAGCAGCAAACGGACTAAGCTGAAAACTTAAGAAATTCATGTCTTTTCCTGAACAAACACTGTCATTGCGAGGGCCGAAGCAATCTCGTCGACTTGGCTCCCCAAGGGGATTGCCGCAGCCTGCTCCACAGGCCTCGCAATGACAATATTTACAATAGTCTTACGTATACATGAGGGGAGTTGACAGCGAAACAGGATATTGAGAGTGTCACCGGCACACGTCATGACCCTCAAAGAAAACACCTATTCTTACCTCTGGCGTCTTTTTCTTTTCCTGGTTTTTGGCTTTTTTGCCGTCCACCTCGGCAACTTCTATTACGAAAACATCACCGTTCCCAATGCCGATATGCCCGGCAATCAGGGACGTCTCCAATTGCATGAGGAGATTTTAGACAAAACCTCAGTAGCGCCATTTCGTTACCGTATTCTCTATCCCTATTTAACGGAAGGAATCTCCCGGACGGTTCTCGCTTTTAAGGATGGGAGCAAACTCAGCTCCCTTCTCATCACGTGGCACTACTTCGACATCCTGCTGATGCTTACGATGTTTGGTTGCCTTTACCTTTATTGCCGGAGGTTTTATCCGAGGCACTTGGCTTTCCTGGGCGTGCTCGTCGTCTGCTTAACGATGAAGGTAATGATGAAAGATCATGGGTATGCTCCGTGGTATTTCATCGAACCCTCTTTGATCGCCCTCACTCTTTACTTCGGATTGGACAGACGGGTTTGGATTATTTTGGGGCTCACGATTCTGGGGCGCCTCAACCGAGATTCCGGCGCCTTGATTCCACTCTTTTACCTCATCGTGAACTTTCCTTTTTATCTTTCGCGTCGAGATCGCTGGAAAGAGCTGGTTCCGCTCTTCATGGCGGCGATTTTAACCGAGCTTTTTGTGAGGACCTATCAAGGTTGGGGCGCTCCCTATGTGCACCCACTCGATTGGAATTACTTCTGGGCGCGAATGGAAGTGCCGGGTCTATTGCGAAAAGCTTTCCATAATTGGGTCGATTTCTTTGGCCTCTTCTGGATCTGCATCTTCATCGGACGTTATACGGTAAAGGGTTATCTCCTGCGTTCACTGATTCCGATGGTAATTATCGTAGCGGGCCACCTCCGGGTTGGGGCCTGGCATGAAGTGATGTTGCTCAATCCGATGTATGCCGTTTTCCTTACGGTAGGGCTCGATCCCTTGCTACGGCTTGAGAAGAAAGCATTGAGTTGGGATGGTCGTTTTTTAAGCGTTCGCCGGGGTATCGAAAAGTTGATAGCGAGCGCCCGCCAACGTTACGGCAATGAGCTGAGTGACGCCAGCTAATCCCTCCCTCCAGGTGGGTTCCACATTCGCCCGTGTAATATGACGAAGGTTGGGGAAGAGAAGCGAGGCCAGCTCCTGGATCTGATCGGCATTCGGATGGCCAGAAATGACGATGGTCATGCGATCGATATCGTCGTTTTCATAGGTTATCTCCACATTCGGAATTTGCGCTAAAAGGCGCAAAATTTTACCGATCGGAGCATCATTCCAAAGCGTAAAACGGAGTTTCAGATCAATATTTTTCCCGTTCAGGATATCCTCTTCCGTTACCGGTTCATTGGGTAGGTATTCGATCACCCAATCGGCGAGGTTACGTTGAGGTTGGATATGTGTTTTTGAATCGGGCTCCCGACGAGCGATGCTTTGCACCACATTTTGATACTCATGCCCACGTTCCAGGACATCTCTCCGCACTTTCCAGGCAAGTCGAACGGAGTCGAACGGGGCCAGGAAAATCTTGAGATCGTAAAGGTTACGGGTGCCCTTTAAATAAAAGGTATGCAGACCTTGGACGATCACCGTTTTTCCCGGTTTGATCTCTCTGGGTGGCGTAAAATTCCCCGTCGAATGATCATAGCGTGGATGAAAGACCGGAAGGCCGCGATCCAGTTCCCGTGTATGGGCCGCCAAACTCATCAGGTCATTTGCCCGTGGATGGAGATGGGTGTAATCCCGCCACCGTTGGTGCCCTCGTTCCCATTTATGGTAATCATCCCCTTCCATTATCACCACATTCGGGCCCCCAAACACATCTTCAAGTAGCGACGACAACGTATTTTTTCCTGATCCCGAATCTCCCGCAATTCCGATCCAAAAAGGGGTTGCTCGACCTTGAAGTTGAGCCCCTTGGCGCACTACCACCGTCCAGAGAGCCACGAGGATTCCAAAGAGTGATGTTTGCAGAGTAGTGAATGAAATGCCGGTGATTAAGGGATTCAGATTCGCTTCGAAAGGTTGTATCAGAAGAAAATAGAGAAGATAAAAAGAACAGAAGAGCCAATAAAGCAAAGAGGGTACATTGGAATAGATCGAAAAAAAGAGACTGATAAAGGGTAAAACCCATAAATACCAGCCCGGCCCTGGGTTGGTCACCAACACCAAGCAACCAAAGACAATGCCACTACCAAACAAAAGTCCTTGCGCCGTCAAACGGGCCGACGCCACCAACCTCCCTAAGACGGCAATCACCAAAAGCAATCCCACATAGAGATGCTGATTATTCCCTAAATCAACGACGAGTGAAAAAATTCGAAAAGCCTCGGGTGACTGGGAAGTGACGTAACCAATCCTCCCTGCCAGCGCCAACGGACTGAACCCAATCGCGGTAAATCCCAAAACAATTGCCAGCCACATCCCCATGATTCGCATGGCTTTTTTCGAAAATTGGTTATTCCAAATATAGGCCATCATGAGAGGGATGACGGCGACCACTTGGAATTTGCAAAGCAGTGCACAAGCCATCACCAAGGCCGAAGCGAAAAAGAGCTGCTCAATCAGTAAGGCGATGGAGGCCACACAAAAGGCCATCGAAACAATATCGAGCTGACCATGAACATAGAGAACATAAAGCACGATAGGGTTGAGCCAATAATAGGTAATAAGATTGTCGGTGCGACGCTTGGCTATTTTGCTTAAGATCCGGAAGAGGAAAAAATCCATAACCAGCAGAGGCAATTTCATCAGAGAAAGGCTCAAGAGGGAGGCGCCCAAAGCGGCCTGACCGAAGAGCTGGTACCCAATCCATTTAGGAATAAAAAAGAGCAGGAATTGCACACTTCCATAGGGAAAGAAGTGGGGTGGGTTTAAACTCCATGGATTTTGCCCCACATTTTGAACCGCCGAATCGATAAACGGAATAAAGAGATCCTTTAAATAATAGGAACCGAAAAAGGGGAACAAAAGGAGTCGGACGGCAAGCCCTCCCCAAAAAGACCAAGGGTAGGACTTTTTTTTCATGCGAGTCCCCACACATCAGGACGCTTGGTGCAAACGGCATCCAACCCCGGCCGTAATAACTCTCTTACCTGAAAGTGCTCACGCAACTTTTCTTCGCCGTATCCCTGCAGTTCGGGGGAGACCAAACACACTCGATACCCCCATTCCTGCAACGTCTGTAACAGCGAGACCTCGGGCACGCGACCTGTGAAGCAATCAACCCAGGCCCAGCACACCTTTTTCTGGAAGGCACGGGCAATTTCGATCGGTTCATATTCCGAAACACGAAGGGCAACACGATTAAACCCGGAATTGACCAACTTCATCATCGTCGGAAAAGTTACATCGAGAAAGAAATAGTTCTCCAGCCGGGCCGCTTCGCACATCTGGCGGATCTGAGGCTCTAGGGAATCTTCCTTTACGTTTAAAATCAGTGGGCTTTCCCGGTCAGGGGCATAACTCCGTAAAAAATCTTGGAAGAGGTCCCCCTCTTGATAAGGTTCGTGATTGAGTACAATACCCCGATCCCGCGTTCTGAGATCGATTTCCGCCCCATAGCCTCTATCGAGACTTTGAACTTCTCTGACGCTATTCACACGGTGCTTAATCAATAAAAAGGGGCGGTTGTTTGGTGTTGCCATCCGGTTACTTCAATCGTGAACCGATGAAATCACCCGGTTTGTGGATTGACAAGGCTATTCTGCCACTGCTTATATTCCTTCTATCAGCCAATCTTTTATGGATTCTCGGTACCAAAAATCGCAGTCTCTCTTAGAACGGGCCCTCAAGACCATCCCTTTAGGAACCCAAACCTTCAGCAAAAGCAAAACCCAGTTCCCGGAGGGGGTCTCTCCCCATTTTATTGCCAAGGGAAAGGGAAGCCATGTTTGGGATGTCGATGGCAATGAATACATCGACTTCATCAACTCTCTTTGTTCGGTCACTTTGGGCTATTGCGACCCCGATGTCGACAAAGCGGTGTCGGCCCAATTGCAGCTGGGAACCATCTTTTCGCTTCCTCATCCGCTTGAGTTTGAAGTGGCTGAAAAGGTGTGTGAAATGGTCCCTTGTGCGGAGCAGGTCCGCTTTGGAAAGAATGGCTCGGATGCCACCTCCGGAGCGGTAAGGATTGCCCGTGCCTACACCGGCAAGGACCACATCCTGACCTGCGGCTACCATGGATGGCAGGATTGGTACATCGGCAGTACCACCCGATCTTTGGGGGTTCCGGAGATCGTAAAAAGCCTCACCCATCCTTTTCCCTACAACGATACCACCGCTTTAACCCAACTTTTTGAAAAATATCCGAATCAGATCGCGGCGGTTATTTTAGAACCAATGAATGTGGCCGATCCCAAACCGGGATTTCTAGAAGAGGTGAAGGCCATCACCCACCGCCATCAAGCACTCTTGATTTTTGATGAGACGATCACCGGCTTCCGCTTTGCCAAAGGCGGAGCGCAGGAGTGGTTTGGAGTGGTGCCCGATCTTGCCACTTTCGGCAAAGGCATTGCGAATGGCTACCCCTTGTCGGCCGTCGCCGGAAAAGCAAAATATATGAAGTTGATGGAGGAGATCTTCTTCTCCTTCACCTTTGGTGGCGAAACCCTTTCACTCGCCGCCGCTTCCGCAACTCTGTCGAAGTTGCACCGCGAACCGGTGATTGAAACCATCGCCCGGCAAGGGAAAAAGGTGATCGACGGGGTTAATGGAATCATCCACGAACTTTCTCTCAGTCCATTCCTCTCTATCTCTGGCCATCCGAGCTGGTCTTTTCTCCAGTTTAAGGACAGCGGTGGCTATAGCGTCTGGCAATTGAAGACCCTCTTCTTACAAGAGGTTTTTGAACGAGGAATCCTGACCCTGGGAAGCCATAACATGAGCTATTCCCACTCCGATGCCGACATCGACCGCCTCTTGACGGTCTACCGGGAGGTTTTCTCGATTCTCCAGAACGCCATCGAAACGAAAAGCCTGGAGAAAAAACTCCGGTGCGAAGTCCTCACCCCATTATTTAAGGTACGCTAAGCCAAAAACCTTCTGGCGAGGCACTTTAAAACGAACTTAATGGATACCTACTTATTCGAATCACTCGCCCATACCAATTGGGTAAAAAATAAGACAGTGAATAATAAGATTCTTTTTCCGAAACCCATGGATCCATCATTCTGACACTGTAATGATCAATACCAGTTAAAACAGTAACGTGACCAGAATCACCATACCACCACTCAACTATCACCACCTCTCCATTAGAAAGATAGCGCCAAAGATCATGTAGTAAGACACCAGACTGCATTTGCGAATAAAGCCCTCTTTTGCGAGCCGCCCCTGCAATCAACTCAGGCCTTGTAATTCCATTTTCAAATGTCCATAACTCACGTGCTAGAACTATTTCTCCAGGAGAATACCGACCCAAATACTGAAACCCACTGTGCAAGCATGAAGGAGCACACGTAATCGGAGTGGATTGTCTCGTATGAGGGAAGATACCCACCAAATAAGCGCATGGAAATCTTAAGTGAGCTGGGGCTGATATCGAAAGAACCAGTAAAAAAGAGCTGACTATCCGCTTCATTATCTACCCTTACTAGGAATTTCGCTCAATTTCTTTTTCAACCCACTTACGCAGATCCATGACTTTCTTTCGCATCGACTTTCGATTAATTTTCAGATCGGGATTTGGATCTTCATACCGAATAACGGTTCCGAACGGTGTCAGAGCATCAATCTTGGATAATTGAGTAGGCAGTGGGTGCTTTGCATCAGCGAGAGCATCCATCAAAGTCCGAATATTATGAGTGCGTTTGAATGTTGTTCCCAGATAAGATAAAAGGGCCTTCAGTAATTTTTCAACCGCTTGTTGGCAATGAAATCCGAAAATCTCATCACTTACTTTAGTTGATGTAAAAATGACGTCCAATAGATCTTCGTCTTGTTGGGCCTTCCTCAGAAAGATTTCAGCTTGCTCGTGCTGTTTCATAGAGAGTCTTGCCAGCCGAATAAGCTTCATAATAGACATTGCCAGGAGTGTCAGACCAATACTTAAAAGTCTTTGAATCTACGATGACTAGATCCAATGAGAGACGTAATGGACTAAGAAGCCTGTTTAATCTTACGCACTCTCGGGCTTTGTTACTGACATTGTCTAAGACAATCAGAAGATCGATATCGCTATCTTTTTTCGCCCGCCCTTCTGCCTGGGAGCCAAATAAGATTATTTTGGCAGGATGGCAGTCATCGACCAAAATTTTTACGGCTTGATCCAGGTTCTTAAGCATTTTTTTATTATTAACAGTAGATTGAAAGTATGAGAAGTCTAAAACCAGAATTCTTCTCAACAGGCTATTCCTTCGTGCAGATTCCCATTTTTAAAGTGTTGGCTTGGATGGTGCACGTCTGGTGGGGTTGGCTGTGCTTAAAGTAAAGTTCACGAACTTCAAATTTAATCTCCCCTGCTATTTTACGTGCCCTCAATGCAAAAGAATCTCTTTCATAAATGTTTTGCCAATCTGACGCTACCCGAATCTCGTTCCAGGGCAATTGCCGGGTAATCGTGATCTCATGATCCTTCAAATACTCCGCAAAATTCACCGGCAAACTTCCATCGGTCACAAGTAGATTCATCTTCCGAGAAAGGAAAAGGTGGTTCCGTTCCCCAACCTGCGTCCACTGCACTACCGGCAAGTGGTTTGGGTTTTCATAATAATAAAAGTAGGGCGAGACCGAATGTTTTTTCCAACCGGCGCGCTCCAGACCTGGAGCCGATGCAATGAGCGCATGAGAAAGTAAGGCATGGGCATCGCCCTGATCCGGTGCCCAATGAAGCGTGGAGCTAGCAATCAAGGAGGGAGCGGCCGGGGGCATCAACGTCAAATCAGGGACCAATACCCCACAGAGGGGATCCCTCTTCGATGCTTCCAAGATTTTTTCAGTCGTCGTGTAGCGATCGGCATAATGAAAAGCGGCGAGACGATCGGTGCGTATCATTTCTCGTCCCAGGAGGCTATTCATCCCATAACTGGTGGCATCGTCGGTAACGATCCAACAATCGGGAGTCGCTTTCTTCGAAAACCAATCGGCCACTCTATCCACATCGGCGAGCGCCCGAACTTTTGGGGGAACGTAAAACTGAAAGAAGCCTCGCCCCCGCCAGGGGAATCCGTAAGGAAGAGAGAGAAGAACCAAGAGAAGCATTGTTTTTGGGATTGAAAGCCGAAGAAAATGTTCAACCCCCAACACAAATGCGATCGAGGTCGGAAGAAGATAAAAAAGACGGTAGGTAATATAAAAATCGAGCTGTTTCGAGAAAAGAATGACGAAGGGAGGAAATTGCAGAACCAAAATCGGCGCCAACGTGAGGGCTGCAATCACCGGATATTTTTTTCGCAGGAAAAAAGCAGATAAGATTCCAAGAAAGCCATGCAGGCCTATAGTTTCGGCGTAGTTGCGTTGCCACAGGTGGATCGTCCCCAGAAAGGAGATTTTGCCCTGATAGTCCTTTGGATAATATTCGGGCGGACAAAATCCTTGCCAGATCACTCCAAAAAGCAGGCCCACCCCAAAGATTGGAACCAGTTTCCTCCATTTTCCGTAACGAACAATCCCTAGGACAAGCAGGCTCATCAAGGCCAACGCTAATTCTTGTAGGTGATTGAAGAGCATCAGGGCGAGAAGGAGCGGTAAAAAAACAAAATCTTTTTTATTTATTTTATTTTGCGCTGATAAAACCAGACGAAGAGCGGCCAAGTAGGCAATGTAGGCCAATGGAGTTGACGCCAGCGCATAATACCGAAAGGTGAAGAGGTTAGTGCCAAAGAACAAACCGACTCCTAATAGTTGCGTCCAGAGTCTCGTCTTCGCAAATCCAAGCTCCTTCAAGAAGAGCATAAACTGATAAAGTAAAAGCCCCTGCCAAAAGGCACTATAGAGATCCAATAAAGGCCTTTTCCAAAGCACCGGGGCGCAGCCCATGAGCGTCCACCCCCAAAAATAACTGAATTTGTGCCACTGAGGGTTTTCAGTAATCTGCTGGAATTGTTCCCATTGAAAAATCCGCCGCAAGTGTTCCCAGGGATCGGCCGGATATTCTAAATAGGCGCCGGGAAGCCAAAGGAGCATGAAGAGGCCGGCGCCTATTCCCAACACCTTCGCGTTCCACCGCAACCGAAGGAGCAATAAAAAATGGAGACCGTGAAGCGCCCAAAAAGAATGTTTCAGATAAAGAACCGGGATTCCGAATCCAGCCCCGGCTAAATACAAAAGGAGATAGGGGATGAAAAATAGCCAACCACTCTTGAAATAAAAATCCATGCGATCAGGATTCGGCCATCTTCAGAAAAAGCCCCTCTTTGCTCGCTATGATCATAATAAGCGCAAAGGAAACAACGATAAAGCTCATGAGCAGCACCATCCTCAAATTTGGAGTCCGGTATTGTGCGTGGATGAGGCGGGTCTGCAGATTTTTTACTCCCTCCACCGTTATCATCGTGGAGATCTCACTGTAACGCCGCGAATACTCTATCTCCGATTGTTGCAAAACCAATAGGGCTACTTTGTCCAGAAGGTTGGAGAGGTGCGATTTTGGTGGGTTTTTGAGCCATTCCAATCGCAGTTGCTTGGTAGCTAAATAGATCTCCTGTTCAAGTTTGAGCCGTTCCTGGTTGGTCTGGATTACTCTTTCCATTTTTTGGGAAATTTCCCCCTGCACTCGTGTCAAAAACTCGGTGGCCCGCTTCTCATCCTTAGATAAGATCTGCAGATTCAGCGCGATGGGATTGGAGCCGCCTCTCGCCCTGGAAAAAACGGTCGAATGGAGAATCAAGCCTTCAGAATTTCCCGGTGAATTACCGTTAGTTTGGGCCAATACCTGATCCAGGATAATCCGATATTCCTCCTCTTCCGCCAGCCCGTGATTTGCAATTCGCGGGAGCTGGATCTTCGATTCCAAGAGGACATATTTGGGAATCAGCTGATAAACCGCAAAGCTCGCCAATAACGCCACTCCAATGGCAAGGGAAAAGAGATGGAAGTATTTTCGCCCATACCGATTCAGCAACTTTCCGATTGTAGGATTAGGATAATCGGGATTTTGCATGAGTACTCCTCCAGTTCAAGCTTAAGTAAAGGATAAAAACAAGCAATGGCAATACCTGCAAGCGAAACCGCACGCCTGTCCCCAGGTTCCCGGAAGAAACCGGACCATAGGCAATTCCCCAGACCAGGATGGTCAGCCCAAACCAGATCCAGATGGGATTCCCGATAATCTTCAGGGGAGCTCGAAAGAGTGCAAGGAGACAGATAGAAAAAAGAATAAGGTTTTCGACTCCACTGGCAATTCCCGCGATGTTTCCTAGCTCCCAGGGCATGGGTCTAAAGAGTGCGGAATAGATCCCAAAAGGAATGAATCGAAGCCATTTATCGAAGGAATCAAGCGAGATGTGCTGCTGGCCCGAGTTGCCCATTGAAAATTGGTCGTTCAAAGAATCTAACAGTTGAGGAATATCTGCAATCGCAGAAATTCCAAAAGAATGGCTCAATACCCTCATGGATAGAAGGGCGATTCCACAAAGAGCCATTGCCCCAATCACCCGAGATGCCCCCCGCATTTTAAATAAACAAAAGACCACCACAAATGGACCTAGCCATAACATTCCCAACCAAGGACGGATCGCTAGTGTCAGCAGAAATCCGGCTCCCATGGGCAAGACCGCGTCCCATGATTTTTTTTGAAAAGCTCGGCAGGCGCCCCAAAAGAAAAGGGCAGATGAGAAAAGAAGGATCGCATCCTTCCCTAAAGTGGATCCCCAAAAAAGAATGGAGGGAATCAGACCCAGTCCCCAAAGGAAGGAAATGGGAAGGGATGGGGAAAGGAGCTTAAAACCCAGCCAATAGAAGTAAACTCCCAACATTCCAATGAAGGCAAAGGTCACTTTAGTCGCATGAAACGAGGATGGAAGCAGTCCATTTTGAAACCAAACCAAGTAATCGATGAAGTGAGTGCCATCGCCTAAGGTGTAAGCCCGAAGAGAGTCCCATCTCCCGATGCCCCGTAAATAATACCCATAGGCGTCGAGCCCATAGTGATTTTCATAGATCAACATGAGCAAGAGTGTCACTCCCATTCGACAGGTCCACAGGATGAGCAAAGCACGCCGGTGGCTCTGCGGAATCGGCCAATAGAAGATCGAGAGGGCAATCGCCATCGCCCAGCTGGCCGCAATGACATAGTCGGCACAAATCTCGGTTTGTGGAATGAAGTGGCCAAATAAAATTACCTGATGGAGCAACAAGGGAATGGCCCCGCCGATCGCAACGGCGAGTAATATCAGGCTCGATTTCATTGAACCGCCCACTCCAGATAATCTTTCAAACGAGGGGCCATCACCGAATAATCATAATGAGCCTCGACCCGTTTTAAACCCTCTTCGGCCATGTAGCGGCGCAACTCTTTTTCTCGATACAAGATCTCGAGTGCTTCCAACCATTCAGCCTCTGTCGTTGCTAAAAATCCGGTTTTGCCCTGCTCCACAATTTCTTGGTTCACCCCCACCGGTGAAGCGATGACCGGCAGCTTCGCGGCCATGTATTGGATCAATTTGAAGCCGCATTTCCCACGAGCCCAGTTTTCCTCCGGTAAAGGCATGATGCCGACGTCAAATTGAGAGAGCTGCTGCAGCTCCGCCTCTTCACTCCAGGGAATGGAGGTGAAAACAGAGCCGACGGGAAGATCCCCAGCGCCAATCGCCAGGCATTGGCCATTTTTATCGGCGAGAAACCTCTTCAACGGCTCTTCCAAGGGTTTCAAGTAAGCGGCGGTTGAAGGGGAGCCAATCCATCCAATCGTAAAAGGACGGGTGGAATCAAGCTCATATTCTTTCTTCGCATAGCGTGAGCTATCCACAACCGTAGGAAAAATCGAAACGTGTGAATTATAGTGGCTCGCATAATCGGCGAGGTATTGATTTCCTGCCATGACCCCTTTGGCACTACCAATAATATTTGCGATCTTTTTTCCCAGTATCGATTTCACCCATCGATTGGGGTGCTCGTCATAACGGTGGAAAACGGCGTCATCGAAATCATAAAGGAACGGGACATTGGCCAAGCGGAGCAGTTTTTCCAAGAAGGAGGGGAAGTAGGGGAGCAATTCATATTGGATGACCACCAGATCGAATTTCCGGAGCGTCAAGAGTTGCTGCAGCCGTTTCAAGTAAAGCCCGATGATTTTAGAGGCCGGAAACTTCCCCCCTGAAAAAAGGGTCTTTAAATAATCGTCCTCCAAGAGAGGAGAAAGTTCACAAGAGATTCCTTTCGATTCTAAGTAGGGAAGGAATTGGAGCATCCGGTAACGGGTCGTGGCCGCCTTCGGGCCATATTTAGTCAGGTAAAGAACCCTCATTGAGTAAGGGCCTTTGGTTGCTCACAAAACCGGAACACCCCCTCATAAGCGCTGCATAACCCCTCTATCTCAGAGGAAGAAAAAGGGCGGAAATAGGCATCGAACTGCCCTTCGACCGAAGCGGCATGAAGTTTCGCCAAAAATTCCTGAGCCTGATCTTGTGGAGCTTTTGGTTTTTCCTGGAGTGCATTCTGGATCAAAGACAGCAAATGAGTAGGCCCCTTGCAATAGTTCACCAAAGGATGGCGTGAGAAAAAAATCGGGGTGAAGACAATGGAAGGGATATCCCATAGAGCCGCTTCGTAACAGATGGTACCAGAAGGAGAAAGCACCAGTGAACTTCCCAAAATCAGCCCGGTACTGTCCAAATGGGGATTGATGAGCCGAACGCCAGGAATCGATCGGATCTGTTTGAAGAAAAGAGGCCCTTTGGCCCCGATGTCCCCGGGATGGGCTTTCACATAGAGTTCATGGGTCACCGGCGTGACTTTTCGAATCTGTTTGATGAGTGTCAGTTGATCGGAATAGTAGGAGCAGATCACATCGATCGAAGATTCCGGTTGGACTTGCAGGGCATAGAGAATATAGGGGCTGTCGCCTAGCTCTTGGAAGGGATTTCGCAGCCGCAACCGCAACATATTCCACCGACGGGAAAAATACATTTTCACCAATTTCCAATTGCTATACCAGGGAACAAAATCATCCTTATCCTGGGTGGAATAGTAGAGGTTCTGGATGAAGATCTTTAAATATTTAGGGGCACCCTTGAGAATTTCAAAGAGGGAATCCTGGAAATGGACATAGTCCGGCTTCAGTCTTTTTTCCCGGTACTTGGAAACAAACTGGGCCGCAAAAGCGCGCGACTCTTCATCCACTTTGCGCAGTGGAATAAAACTGGAGTGGACCGAATCGGTGATGAATCCATACCGTTCTTTCGGTAACCGGGTTCCAGTCGCCATCGCCCAAGTGACATTCAATTTCCGAGCCACCAACAAGCAGAGGATTTGTAAAGCGGTGTCATGACCGCCGGTAATGAAAGAAAGGCGGTTCTCGGTGATAAAGGCGGTCAGCACGCGATCGAGGTGAGCCAAATAACGATAGGCCATCTCGGTCGGCTTCCCCGTCAGGAAACGATCCATCAAAATGATATCGTTGACGTAGGGAGGGCCATAACTATCCAATTTCGCCAACTGTTCCTTGATTTCACTCTCGGCCAGCTTTTCATCCAAATAATTTCCCGTAAGCAGCCGTCGAGATTCGGGAACCCCCTGCTTCGCGAGCCAATCAAACTCCGATTGCCGGTGGCAGATCCAATAGGCCGTAATGCCTCTTTCTTCCATTTTAAGCGCGGGGCCGAAAAACCGTTGCGTGTATTCAAGGGCAGAGGAAACAAATCCAAAATTTCGCTGATTCATACCGTCACCTGGACCATTTTTCCGTTATCGATTTGATATACCACATCGCAACCGGAAAGCATGCGCTCCCGATGGGAAACGATCAAGAGCGTTTTCTCCCCTCGAAGTTGAATAATCTCGTCATGGAGAGCGGCCTCAGTCTCTTGATCGAGGGCGGAAGTGGCTTCATCGAGCACCAAGACCTCCGGCTCCCGGTAAAGGGCCCTGGCAATCCCGATCCGCTGCCGCTGCCCCCCCGAAAACCGAATCCCATTTTCCCCCACTTTCGTGTCCAATCCATCCGGCAGGCTCTCCACTAATTCAGTCAGCTGGGCCATGCGGAGGCTCTGCCAGAGTAGCTTTTCATCAATTTCAGCATCGGGAATTCCCAAAGCGATGTTGTGTCGAAGGGTATCATCAATCAGGAACACCTGCTGGGGCAAGTAACCGATCTTCTGCCGCCAAAGCGGATTCTCGGGTGAAATCGACTTTTGATCCACTAAAAAATCCCCATCTGTGGGCGTGAGCAGTCCCAGGAGAATATTGACCAAAGTCGTCTTCCCAGTCCCAGAGCTGCCCACAATTCCCAGCGCCGTTCCTTTTTTGATTGAAAGCGAGAGGTTCTCCAAGATCGGGCGGGGGGCCTCCGGATACTTAAACGTGACCTCTTTTAAGAGGAGCTCCTGACGAAAAGGGAGCGATTGAGTTGTTTCTTCCGAAATCAGCAAGGGGGGCGCTGGTGGTTTTGCCAAATCGGCAGCGATCACCTCGACGGTGGGGGCATAATATCGAATGGTGGTCAGATTCGACAACATTCGCACCGCAGAGGGGAGGATCCGGAGCAAAGCCATGGCAAACAGAGCGAAAAAAGGGATGAGTTGCTGGATCTGCTTTCCCCCTACTAAGGAAACCATGATGGCGATAAGGATTGTCCCTACCGCCACCGTCTCGAAAAAGATGCGCGGAAATTGAACCATCGTCTGTAGGTAACGATAAGCCCGGGCATATTTGCCACTCGCGTGGATAAAGGCATCGAGAAAAAATTTCTCATTGCCATGGAGTTTAATCTCCTTGATGCCGGTGAGCGACTGGGTGGTCCACTTGAGCATCTCAGCCGAATAGGATTGATAATCTTTTCCCAAACGGGAAATCTTGCTCCGGGAAAGCAGATGAATGAGCCCCATACAACCCGCCGTCCCCAAACTGGTAATCAGGGCGATGGAGGGCTGGAGCCAAAAAACCAGCCCCAGGATAAAGCTGACGATCAACATATCGGTGGTGATGACCAGCATGGGCATCAACACGCTGTGGAACATCATCACGATTTCAGAATTGAGGTTGCGTAAAAGGACCGAGGTGTTGTTCTGGGTGAAAAAAAGATAGGGACGGGCCAAATAGGAGTGGAGCAATCGACGAGAAAGCTGGACCTGTTTCCCGTAAATCCAGCTGGCCTGCAAAAAATAGAGCCCCGTTAAATAGATCCCCTTAAAAAGGGAAAAAAGGAGAAGAGCACAGGCTGTTAAAAGCAGAAATTGTGAGTAAGATTTAAATTCCAACTGTTGGTAAAATTTGAAGAGCCAGGGATATTTTTGAAGCGCCTGTTCCCCTTCAATCAAGGAAAAAAAGGGGAGCACCATTCCCACCCCTACTGCATCCAGAGTGGCCCCTAAAATCATAAAAGGCAGCAAACCCAAGGCTTGCCACCGGGCACGCCGATCGAGCAGATAAAAAAGCTTTCGTACGAGGTTCATGCTCCCCAAAAATGCTGGAGTCCAACCGCCCCGTTTTTTCCTTTTAGCAACGTATATCCCATGAGGGTGGCTTCGGGACAAACGACCCTCAACCAATAAAAACCATTGAGATCAGGATTGAGATCGGTCAAAGAAAATCGAAGGGCTCGGTTCGCGCCGATCTCTTTTCGAAACCGCATCGAATCCCCATTGGGGAAAAGAAGCTCTAGCTCCACTTTCGCCATCCCATTGGCCAATTTATCTCCCGTCGGATAAAGGAGAATCACCTCGGTCTCCCACTCAGCGTCGCGCACTACCCGAGATATTAAATTGGAACGATTCTTATTGGAATACCGCCCGGAATAGCCCGTCGGGAAAGGGGAAAGATAACCGGGAAGATTGACGGCATATCCTCCTTGAAGCTCCACCAGATCTCCTTCTCCGGTTTTTACATCAATCAGCCTGAAAGAAGGATTGGTGGAACCAAACACTTTAATCCGATCAAAATCCAAGACCTGTTTCGGTTCAATCAAGGCCAGGTAAACTCCAAAAGGCAGCGCACTGAGCTCCTCGGCAAAAAAATGGGAAAGATCGAGACTGGAATCTTGCACCGTCTGGAGCAGCAGTTTCTGCGCCACCGGTTTTCCCTCTTCTCCCATCAACGTCACGGAGGCTTCCCACTTCCCTCCGTCCTGCGGAGGTTGGGAAAGAAAAGAAATGAGGGAATGGAATCGATTCTCCGGCAAATGAAGAATCGGCACGGCATAGTGCACGAAAGAGATTCCACGATCGGCCAGGATTTTTAAATCTTCCGACGAGAAAATCTTTTCCGGCATCGGTGGAACCGCCTCAGCGGAGATGATGTGGTTTCCCTCGAGTCTCACCGTCCCATTCTCCGGATGGCTCAACCAAGCCTCCGGTAATCCTATGGGTGACTGAAAAGCAAACTGAGCCAGGTATTTTCCCTGAAAGCCGGGCCGAACCGTCTCCAAAACCTTTCTGAGATCAAAAAAACGAATCGGCGCGGAAGTAGCAGGCACTTCCACCACCTGTTCCACCTTTTCCCCTGCTTTCAATTCAAACTGACATTGCACCCGGACCGGAGTGGGTTTGCTATCCCGAAAAGTGAAAATGGGGCGTTCGGTTTGAGCCGTATCGTCTGAGAATCGGTGGGTGACATTCGGAATTTCCAATTTTTCAAGACTGTGCAACGAAGCCGCAGAAGTGGGCGTGAGCACATCAAAACCAAAGCGGATGCGATTGGAGGTAAATCGGAAACGGGGGTGATAGCTTTTGTATTCGATCTGGTAAAGCCGGGTTTTATCATCGGGAAGACCCAAATCCTGACTCTGGATCCGGTAGTGGCAATCGGGCAAAACATTGAGGGTTCGCCGAACCGTCTCTCCTCCTTCAGCTGGAATCACCGAGAGGTGAAGCTGGTAAGGATCTTTGATCTGGTAGAAAGCGGAGAAATAATTATAAAAATAAAGGCGCGTGGTGGTGCCCGCCCCATGCCAGAAGGTGCCCTGAGTGCTTCGGCTCGCTACCTTACCCTCAGTCAGTGGAAGGACCGGGATCACTTTCGAAAGCTTGGTGCACACCCTCAACGTGTTCACTAACTCCTCATCGATCGCCGTATCATCGACTAAGATCAGATCGAGGTATTCCAACCGCGTGGAATCGGCAAAATGGATCGGAAGTTGCCGCCGTTTTCCCATTGCCTCCAAGAAAAGATCATGGGTGAAAAGGGTCAGCCCCGTGGCTTGACTCACTTCTGCATACGCCGATAATGGACTCCCTTC
>CAZRZK010000046.1:0-28441 GCA_964604555.1 uncultured Pseudobdellovibrionaceae bacterium
GGGCTCCCTTTTCATGATGCATTTTATACACGAAAGAATGTTACAACGCGAGCGTCGGAACCAATGGATGAAAGTGAAAATCTTTAAATCGGATCAATCTCTTTCTCTGGTTTTGTTAGTGCCAGTTGGGATTGAGCCCCACTTTTTTGCGCCAGGGCTTATCGGTCGATTTAAATTGACTTTTTTTGCCAAATTCGTAAGCTTCCAAGGTTTGTACTCTGTGAAGAGAGGCGGCGAGTATGACTAAGTCCGAATTAGAAAAATTCAAAAAACTCCTGGAAAAACAACTAGTTCATTTGCAAACCGATTTTGGGAAGGAAATGCCTACGGTAGGCACTTCATCCCTGCTTGCCGATGTGAATGACCAGGCCTCACTCGAGTCGGAACGGAGCTTTGAGCTTCGCATCAAGGACCGAGAACGGAAGCTGATTGCAAAGGTTCATGAAGCCCTTCGTAAGATCGGCGATGGCACCTATGGCATCTGCGAGTCCTGCGGTGAAGGGATTGGGGTAAAACGGCTCCAGGCCCGTCCTGTGACCTCCCTTTGCATCAATTGCAAAGCCCAAATGGAGGCCGAGGAAAAGCGCGAAGAGTCCCTGCAACAGGCCACCGGGACCCCCGTCGAATCTCAGCTCTAAGAAAAACTGTCCTCCAAAAGTCTGTCCTGGCAATGACAAGGGGTTTTAGCGTCTACGGAATCCCGTAGACGCTAAATTATTTCCTACTCCTCGCCGGCGACGCCGCGATTCTCGATCGACACGCCTTTGAGGGGGCGGATGTCTTCGATGTTCATCGGCCAGTTGGCGACCTTTTTGTCCTTCAGGAAGTAATTTTTATAGACGTAGATGGGAATCACCGGGAGCTCTTCCATCAGGATCGCTTCTGCTTTATGGAAGTGTTCCAACCGTTTTGCGTGATTCAGCTCTTTGGCGGCCGCAGCGATGTGATTGTCATATTCCTTGTTCGACCAGCCGGTGTTGTTGTTCCCACCATTGGTGACGACGAGATCCAAGAAGGTATTGGGATCGTTGTAATCGCCGATCCAACCTGAGCGGGATAGATCATAGCTCAAGGTTTGCTGGGATTGGAGATAGACTTTCCATTCCTGGTTCAAGAGGCCGATTTCAATTCCCAGGTTCTTTTTCCACATCTGTTGGATCGCTTCCGCTATCTTCTTGTGGTTCTCCTGAGTGTTGTAAAGTAATTCTACTTTGGGGAAGCCTTTTCCATCCGGGAACCCTGCTTCGGTCAGAAGTTTTTTGGCTTCGGCAATGCGGCTCATGTCGGTGGGTAATACGGCCTTTGGGGTGTAGCCATTGGTATCGGGCGGGGTGAATGCCTGCGCGGGCATTTCAAACCCTTTAGTGACATAGGTTACAATCTGTTTGCGGTCGATCGCCAAGGCCAATGCTTTACGCACTCGCTTGTCGTTCAACGGAGGCTTGGTGACATTCACTCGGTAAAAATAGATGCCGAGATAGGGTTTGCTGAAATAGACACCGCTTTTATCTTTTTCCCAAACCGGACGTCTTTCGGGCGGGACCTCGGCAGTTACGTCGAGTTGTTTTGCCCGAAACATTTTTTCTTCGGTGAGGAGATTTTCAGTTGGGAAAATATCGGCTCGTTGGAGTTTCACGGCCTCTTTATCCCAGTACTTGGGGTTCTTTTCGAGTGTCACCACCCGGTTGATCTCCCATTTCTTGAGAACAAAAGGTCCGTTGCTCACGATATTTTCTGGTTTCGTCCAGTTCTTTCCGTGTTTCTCCACGGTCGCTTTGTGAACTGGATAAAGAGAGTGGTGGTAGAGCAACCCGATGAAAAAGGGGGTGGGATTTTCTAATGTGACTTCAAGGGTGTGGTTATCGATCGCTTTCAGCCCCAATTGCTTTGCATCTTTTAGCTGGCCCAGATTATAGGGCTTGGCGTTTTTAATGTAATGGCCCTGGTAGGCGTATTCGGAGGCGGTGGTCGGCTCCAAAAGCCTAGTCCAGGAATAAATAAAGTCTTGGGCGGTGACCGGATCGCCATTGGACCAAACCGCATTTTTTCGAAGGTTAAAGGTGTAGACCTTCCCGTCTTTGGAAACAGTCCATTTCTCAGCTACACCGGGGACGGGGGCCAGGGTGTTGGGCTCTTTTGAAACCAGGGCTTCAAAGATATTTTGAAGGATATGGCTTTCGGGAACGCCGGTGGAGACTTGGGGATCAAGCTCTTTAGGCTCAGCCCCATTGCCCACCCGGATCACCTGTGCCGGTGCAGCTGCAAAGAGAATGCTGGTTAAGAGAAATTGTAAGAATAGAAAACGTTTAAACATGTGTGCCCCTTCCCATAGGTTTCATAAAACAGGCAAACCGGGGTTATTGCAATTCATGGACCGCATTTTTTGAAGCGGGGTGGGATCAATTGTTAACCGGGCTGTGGTATAATTATGATACCAGTTCTGAATCCCCAAATTTTCCCAAAACTTTTAATTGAACTCTGCAGTTTATCGACCTAAACTCGGCGTCGGAAAAAACACTATGGAAAAACGTATTAATGATTTCAGTATTCGAGTCGCAACGGTAAACGGAACGGGTAGTCAATCCGCCAATACCATTCTCTTTAAATCACTCTTTCGGATGGGCATCGGGGTTTGCGCTAAAAACCTCTTCCCCTCCAATATTCAAGGGCTTCCGACCTGGTTCCAGATTCGGGTGAGTCCGAAAGGGTATCAGTGCCTGCGGGAATTTGATGATATCGCGGTCATGATGAATGCCGAGACAGGCGAAGATGACCAAAAGGCGATGGGTCCCAATACGACCCTTTTTTACAATTCCAATCTCGTTAAAATACGCGAAGATCTTAAAAAACCAGGGCAAATTTATTACGCCATACCGGTCGAGGAACTCTCCAAGAGCATCACCGATCCCAAATTGCGCCCTCTTTTAAAGAACCTTTTCTATGTGGGCGTGTTGGCTGAGCTCTATAACATGGACAAAGAGGTGATCAAGCAGGTCATCGGCAGTCAGTTTAAAGACAAACAATCGGCGATTGATGCCAACGTGAACGCCTTGAATGTGGGGATTGAATTCGCCAAGACCAATTTCAAGAAGCAGGATCATTTCGAATTCAAAAAGGACAACGTCAACCAAGGAAAGATCATTATCGAAGGCAACACCGCCTCCGCCCTCGGAGCGGTCTATGGTGGTTGCACCGTCCTTGCTTGGTATCCGATTACTCCATCGAGCTCGATGGCCGAGAGTGCCGAAGCCTACATGAAAAAATTCCGGATCGGCAGCGATGGCAAAGCCAAATATGCCGTCATTCAGGCTGAAGACGAATTGGCCAGCATCGGAATGGTGTTGGGCGCCAGCTGGGCGGGTGCGCGGTCGATGACCAGCACTTCGGGGCCTGGTATTTCTCTCATGAACGAATTTTTAGGGCTCGCCTATTACGCCGAAATTCCGGCGGTGTTGGTGAATGTGATGCGCGTGGGGCCCAGCACTGGGTTGCCCACCCGGACGCAACAGTGTGATATCCAGGCCTGCGCTTTAGCCAGCCATGGAGACACGAAACACATCATGCTCATTCCGGCGACGGCAAAGGAATGTTTTGAACTGACCCAGATCAGTTTTGATTTGGCGGATCGGTTCCAAACCCCTGTATTCGTGATGACCGATTTGGATCTCGGGATGAACAACTGGGTCGGGGATGAATTCGAATATAAAGCTCCGAAGTTTGATCGGGGTAAGGTGTTGGATAAAGAGGGCTTGGAAAAGGCCAAGGATTTTGGACGATACCTCGATGTGGATGGCGATGGGGTTTGCTACCGAACTCTGCCGGGAACCAATCATCCTAAAGCCGCTTTCTTTACCCGCGGATCGGGCCATGACGAGTATGCTCGGTATACCGAAAAGCCGGATGCCTATGTCCGGAACGTCGATCGGTTATTAAAGAAGTGGCACACCGCTAAGAAGCATGTGCCCAAGCCGATTGTGACGGGAGATGCAAAGGCAAAGGTTGGAGTCATTGCCTATGGGACGAGCGACCATGCCGTGACCGAAACTTTAGATCGCATGAACAATTCCAATATTAAATACATGCGCCTTCTGGCCTATCCTTTCGGGGAAGAGGTCGAGAAATTCATTCAAAGTTGTGAACGGGTTTTTGTCATCGAGCAGAATCGCGATGGACAGATGAAACAGCTCATTGAAGTGGATCTTCCCGGTTACCAAAATAAACTCCGGTCTGTTCGGTATTATGGTGGATTCCCACTCTCCGCCGATATCGTCGAACGGGAACTTAAACGCCAATTGGAAAGCTAAAAACTATGGAAACCAACGCAGCCTGCAACCGAATCGGTCTTACTAAAAGCGATTACACCGGACGCCCCTCCACGCTTTGCAAAGGGTGCGGCCATGATTCGATCACCAATGCCCTCATCCAGTCTTATTACGAACTGGGTGTTCCTCCCCATGAAGTAATGAAGTTTTCGGGAATTGGCTGTTCGAGCAAAACCCCGACCTATTTCATAGAACGGGGACATGGCTTCAATGGTGTGCACGGGAGAATGCCGGCCATTGCCACTGGAGCGAAGGTTGCGAATCGTACGCTCGCTTCTATCGGGGTGAGTGGTGATGGTGACACCGCCAGCATCGGCATGGGGCAGTTTTGCCACTTGGTCCGTCGCAATGTCGACATGCTCTATCTCGTCGAGAACAACGGCGTGTATGGTTTGACCAAAGGACAGTTTTCGGCCACCGCTGATAAAGGCTCGAAGGCGAAAAAAGGTCAACCTAACCAATATGAGACGATCGATGTCTGTGCGATTGCGATCGAATTGGGGTGTAACTTTGTGGCCCGATCCTTTTCTGGGGATCGGAAGCAGATGATTCAGTTGATGAAAGCGGCCTACTCACACAATGGAACGGCTTTGTTAGACATCGTCAGCCCTTGCGTCACTTTCAATAACCACGAAGGAAGCACCAAGAGCTATACCTTCGCCAAAGAGCATGAAATGCCGTTGCAAGAGCTGGGCTATGTTCCCTACTACGACGAAGTGCAAGTCGAAGTGAAAGAAGGGGAAGAGACCGATATCGAACTTCAAGACGGTTCTATTTTAAGGTTAAAGAAACTCAATAAAGAATACGATCCCAGCTGTGCTGATACCGCATTGAAGATGATTCACGAATCTCGCGTCAGCCAACAACTTCTCACGGGATTGCTCTACTATCGGCCCAACATTCCGGATCTCAACCAGATGTTGAACACCACCGATACGCCATTGGCTCAGCTCAAGGAGAAGGATCTCGATCCAGGACCAGACGTGCTGAAAAAGATCATGGCCGGTCTACGCTGATCACCTGCATCTTTTCCAAGCGATTCCGTATTTCTGCACGATCTCTCCATTTTGGGAGTCGACCGTCATCACGCCCGTGCCTTTCACGGTAATTGCGGTGTTGATTCTTAAGTGTCGGTGTTTACCCTTACAAGTTGAGTAGTCGGCTGAATTGGCAGGTGTCATCTGTCGATAAAAATAATCTTTTTGCTGAGGACCGACCTCTCGGTAATGGCCCACCTCTTTTTCTTTGTCCATATCTGGCAGGAAGTTATAAGCGGAGCGCATTCTACCCACTGCTCGCTCTCGGATATCCACATATCCCCGGTAATCTAAAGTATAAAGAGCCAGGGCCCAACCTTGAGGCACCTTTAAATGGAACTGCACCACGCAATTCTTGGTGGCTGGGGTTTCCGAGGCGTTCTCGACAATAAAATTATCAAAAAGCAGCGTAAAGGATTTCGCGTCGGGCGACAGCATGCTGGCGACCGAACCCGGTTTGCAACCCGTCCCTTGATATTGAAAGTTTTGGATCTCGATTTCCTTTGGCTGTGGCGTGTCTTTCGAAAAGGCCAGCCAACTAAAAAGTAGAAGTAAGATTGTCATGATGCATTCCCCCTTATTCCGTTGAATTGCAAAATCTGTGCAAGCAGTCCTTTTAGGTACCCACTTCCTTTTCAGAGTGGGCTGTGCCCACTCTGAAAAGGAAGTGGGTACCTAAAAGGAAAATTGTCACCACCCAACCGGTGTCAGAAGTTCCCTTTTTGTGCGGCGGGGTGCTGGCACGTCGGTTGCTCTTAGGGAAATACGTGGCTCGTTCGCAGTAAAAAAACCAACGCAAACAAACATGGGGGGTTGTTCATGAAAAGAAAGTTCCTTAACGTTTTTTGGCTGGTTGTGGTTGTGGCCGCAACTAATATCTCACACGCAGATGAATTGGGCATAACTGATGCTTCTAGTTCACTCGTGGGTCCGGATCCATCGGAAGTAAAGATCCACAAGATCGCTTATGCCGGCAGTGGTTGTCCGGCAGGATCGGTTTCCGAGGTTCTTTCTCCTGATGCGAAGGCATTCACGCTCCTCTTCGATTCCTATATCGCCGAGGCAGGTCCTGGTATTCCCCTTTCGCAGGGTCGTAAGAACTGTAACGTTGCTGTCGATCTTCGGTTTCCGAATGGATGGTCTTTTACCGTGATTGACGTCGATTATCGGGGATATATGAACCTTGAGCGAGGCACGAGCGGCTTGCAAAAGACCGATTACTTCTTTGCCGGACAGTCAATGGGTCCAAGTTTGCAGAGCACCTTCGTGGGGCCTGCGGATAGGGACTACAATATTCGTGATTCATTGCTCATGAGTGCAGCTGTCTGGTCACCTTGTGGTCTGACCCGAGCCCTCAACCTAAATACCCAAGTTCGGGTCAGTGCCTCAGGGGGAAGACGGGCACTGTTAACTAACGATTCGATTAACGGGGAATTGACTCACCTGTATGGGATCCGTTGGAGACGTTGTCAGTAACCACATCGTACAAAAAAGCAGAGGAACGAAAGCTTCCCGTTTTTCAACTACAGCTTTCGTTCCTCTCAACTTACCGGGAACCGCTCAACTACCGCTTCCACTTCAACTTTTTTTCGTTCCTCTGCTTCTGCCGGCCGGACCATTGGTCCAGACCGGCAATTTCTCAGTACGAGGGTCAAAGAACTTCTTAGAGCGTAGCTCCTTTGCCTAAGGGCTTTCTCATCGTATCGTCGCTTGTTCCTTTGGCGACGCTATTCGGAGTAGCTCCCCGGACAGGAGTCGAAGGCCGTCTCGCCGTGCTACCGGAAGGACGCTGTCCTCCGATATTCCGTGTTTGAGGTCCAACAGTGGTCTGTGGGACATCGAGCGAGGTCAGCAGGGAGTTAGCCGTCGAAGATTCGCTCTTCTGACGATCTTGCTCCTCTTCGAGCTGACTCTTTTGCTTCTGGAGATTCTGGACGAGCACTGCTGCTGCCTTGATCTCTCCATTGCTTTCTTCAAGTTCCTGCTGGGCCGCTAAGTTAGCCTGGTTGTACAAGCTTTCACGTTTAACCTTTTCTTGGTTAAGCGCGGCAGCGTTCGTGCAGAGCGCTTCAGCTTGTTCATTTCCAGCTTGCTGAGCTTGATCACACAGCTTTTGCCGTTGTTGAACAATCTGATTAGTTTGTTCGACGTTGGCTTTCAGCTGAGCGAGCTCTGCTTGAGTTTGCTTGCTTAATTTCGCTCCGGACTTCATCGCTTCAAGCTTTGAGGTCGCGGCGGCAATTTGATCTTCTAAGTTGCTGTGAGCCGAGGACAATCTTTTTTCAATCGCCTTGGCGTTGTTTTTCAAGAAGGTCAATTGCGCCTTCAACATCGCCCGAGCTTGTGGATTGTTCATGATGTTCGGATTGCCCATCATGATTTGAATCCGCTGGAAGTCATCTTCCGAAGGATTGAAATTTTTCGACCGGGAGATAGCGCTACGTGCACTCGCTCCTGCGGCATTCAAGCTCTCGGTAACCGACACTCTTTCAGCCGTAGGACGGCCGATCTGAGCGAGGGTTGGGAGATCAGGTGTTGCCGGAATCCCAGGCTGAGGCTGCTGAGGTGCAGGTGGAGGATTCTTGAAGGCATTGCCACTGTCATCATTCTTTTCACGATCATTCGACGCAACTGGAGTCGAAGACGAAGGTGGAACCGTCGGAGGTGTCGCAGTCGGAGGTGTCTTCGAATCAAGGGCAGCGAAAGGATCGTTTTTATCTTCGTTGTTGTTCTTCTTGTTCGCTAATTTTCCGATGACATCTTCAGCGCCTTTGATGAGGTCTTTCATGGCATCGTTAAATTTCTTGGCTAAGCAAGCTTCTAAAGCAGCTGCATCGGTCCGAGGTTGCTCGCCCACTCCAGGAATTCCAGGGACTGGAGTTGGATTCGTTTTGGCTTCGAGAAGCTTCTTTAGAGCATCGATCTCTTTTTTGCGAGCTTCTTCTTTGTCAGCTAATTCTTTCTTGAGCTTTTCGATCTCTTCTTTGCTTTTGTCGTCGACGGGCTTATCTTTTTTGTCTTCTGTTTTATCCAAGTCGAGAGCTGCTAAGATATCTTTAGAGAAGGTCGCTTTTAAGAAATCGAACTCTTTCTCTTCGGAATCAGTCTTTTCAAGGGCTTCAGCTAACTTCTTGAGCTCTTCATCAGTGAGGGTATCTTTGGTCTTTAAGATTGCTTCAATGAGACGCTTGAGTCCGGCTTCGTTAGATTCCTTATTTCCATCCTTATCGAAGTGCTCGCCCCATTTTTTGGAATCGAGGTCTTTCGTCCACTTCGTGATGTTTTCACGGAACTTTTTAAATTTGTTCCCTTTATTCTCTTGAGCCGCTCTTAAAAGCGCTTGGGCAAACTTGATTGGCTCGCCAGAGCTTGCGGTGACAAACTTCTCGAACTCATCTTTCGACTTTCCGAGGCTAACCAGGTCTTTATCCTTTTCTTTATCAAACCGTCCTAATAGAACCTGTTTTTTGGCTTCATCTCGTTTCCAGAGCTTGAACTCCTCGACTTTAGCCGCTTGGACCGTTCCAGAGGCCAGAGTGAGTAACATGCCTGTGATGAGGCTAAGGATGGTTAACCGATTCTTCACTTCTACTTGAGCGCTTTTCATTTCAACTACTCCTTCAACAACCAACATAAAAACCACTTCAACTCGTACTGTTCGCAGAAGGCCTGCCAAAAAGCAGGACTCCGCTCAAGGCTTACTTGAGCAAGGGATGTGCCACCTGCCTAGCTAAGGGCGGCGACTCTCGGAATACTATTGAGTCTTAAGGACTTAGGTCGAAAAAATGGGGAAAATAGAGGTGCACCCAACTGTCGAGGATCCTGACAGGGGACTGTGTACTATAAGTAAAACCCTTTAATTACAGCTATTTATGAAGTGTTAGAAAAGCAACTCTCGCAAAGACGCAAAAAGTGCCCTACTTCGTCACCGCTTCCTGCATCGGATAAAAGGGGTGAATCTTCTTAATCTTCTCGATGAGCTTCCCGATTTCGTTCTTGTCGGTGGTCTTCATGAGCTTCGCTTTGATACGGCCAATCTTAGCTCTTCTTCTTCGGCGGCGATCGATTTCTGGTCTACGGGTAAATCTTCCCATTCGTGTATTCTCCTTTTGAAGTGGCCTAGAATACTCAAAAATTTGCCTAAGTACAGCTCCAAAAGTACTACTATAGGTAATGGAATATTTTAAACAGGACGGGATCTCTGCCTACCAGGCAATGGTAAAGGCTCAGGAACTTGCCTTTGGCCCTATTGCCTTTCAAGCGGCGCGGCTACTTTGGAAATTTGGAATCCTTGAGAAGGTCCAAAAGGCGGAAAAAGAGGGGCTCACCCTTTTACAAATCCAGGATCAATCGAGTCTTTCTCTTTATGCAACGAAGGTGTTGGTGGAGGCAGGGCTAGGAATGGGGCTGCTTACCTTATCAAGGGATCGGTATTTCATCACTAAGATGGCCCATATCCTGATCTCCGATCGCATGACCCAGGTCAATTTCAACTTCACCCACGATGTCTGTTACCAGGGAATGTTTAATCTGGAGCAGGCTTTAGTCACAGGAAAGCCTGCCGGTCTGGAAAACTTTGGGGATTGGCCGACTATTTATGAGGGGCTTTCCCAGCTTACCCAACAAACTCAAAAGAGCTGGTTTGACTTCGATCACTTCTATTCCGATGAGGCCTTTATTTCAGCTCTGCCCCATGTTTTTGCGCAGAAACCCAAAAGTATCCTGGATGTGGGAGGAAACACGGGGAAATGGGCTTTGACCTGCACTCAATATGATCCCGATGTGAAGGTGACCATAGCCGATCTCCCTGCACAAATTAAGTTAGCTCAGCAAGGAATCCTTACGGACAGAATTAGCTTTTTCGGGGTGGATATCCTCAATCCCGAAAGTATCCTTCCTAGCCATCACGATGTGATCTGGATGAGTCAGTTTTTAGACTGTTTCTCCACCGATCAAATCATTTCCATTCTAATAAAGACCCGAAAATCGATGGATGAAACCTCGAAGCTTTTTATTTTGGAAACCTATTGGGATCGCCAAAGAAATCCCACGGCTGCCTATTGCTTACAGCAGACGTCCCTCTACTTTACTGCCTTAGCCAATGGGAATAGTCAGATGTACCACTCGCGAGATCTGCGCGACTGCCTGTTCGAGGCTGGATTTACGATTGAGAAGGAGTGGGATCAGGTCGGTTCCTTTCATACTTTGACCCTGGCCAAAAATACTGGAATACTTATTTAGGGGCCATGGGCACACACGATAAGATCCTTCCTTTATCACAACTCGCGGAACGGATAGCTGTACTTAAAAAGTCTGGAAGCAGAGTCGTTATGTGCCATGGGGTCTTCGATCTGCTGCACCCAGGTCACATCCGCCATTTTGAAGAGGCCAAGGCACAAGGGGATGTGCTGGTGGTTACTTTGACTCGGGATAGTTTTGTGAATAAGGGGCCGGGGCGCCCTGCCTTTAGTGAAAGCCTAAGAGCGGAATCATTGGCCGCCCTGCAGGTGGTCGATTTCGTGGCGATCAATGATACGCCCACCGCGGTGGAGGCGATTCTTGCCCTCAAGCCTGATCTCTATGTTAAAGGGCAGGATTACGAAGATAAAGCGGCCGATGTGACGCATGGGATCTATGCTGAAGAGGAAGCAATCCGGAAAGTGGGCGGAAAACTCTACATTACCCACGATATTAACTTTAGTTCGACACAAATTCTAAACAGTTTCTTTTCGGTTTACCCGGAAAGAGCGAAGCCTTTTTTGGACAGTTATCGGCAAAGCCACTCGTCTTCGGAGATGTTGGCCGCACTCGAACGGTTGAAATCAATGAAGGTGTTGCTGATTGGCGATGCCATTGTAGACGAGTATGTCTACTGCCAACCTTTGGGAAAATCTCCGAAGGAGACCATTGTTTCGACCCGTTATCTTAATGAAGAGGCTTTTCCTGGGGGGATTTTGGCCTGCGCCAATCACATTGCTGAGTTTTGTGGGGGCGTGGGGTTGGTGACGGTGCTCGGCGAAAAGGATACAAAACGTTCTTTAATAGAACAGCAGCTCAGTTCTAAAGTGGAGCCCAGCTTTTTTTATCGTCCTGACAGTCCAACGACGATTAAACGTCGTTATGTGGAGCCGGCCTTTCTCACAAAAATGTTCCAGCTCACCTATTTAGATGACACCGATCTTCCAGCCAGCACTCTGCATGGAATTGTGAGCCACCTGAAGGAACGGATCGAGGAATATGATCTTGTTTTCGTGGCCGATTATGGTCATGGGATGATGGTTCCAGAGATTCGAAAAATACTTTGTGAACAGGCTCGGTATCTTGCGTTGAATGTGCAGACCAATAGCGCCAATCAAGGCTATAACCTTGTCACCAAATATCCGACGGCCCATTACATCTGTATTGATGAGCCGGAATTGCGGCTGGCGATGCAGGCAAAATACATTCCGATCAAAGAATTGATCTTGGAGTTTTCAAAAAAATATCCGAATACCCTTATTACGATCACCCGTGGCCATAATGGCTCAGTGACAAGCTTTGAAAAAGACGGTCAGCGGGAATTTTTTGAGTTTCCTTCGCTCTCTAACAAAATCGTCGATAGAGTGGGGGCCGGGGATGCCTATTTTGCACTCACCTCACTCCTTGCCGCCTCAGGCGCTCCCCCCGAGCTGTTGGGCTTCTTAGGAAATGCGGCGGGTGCGATGGCAGTCGAGGTGGTTTGCAATCGGACCAGCACCAAATCGGTGGCCCTCAATAAATTCATCAAAGCCCTACTGGGTTAAGTCGAACGCGTGGTAAAGAGTGAGCATCACTACGTGGTTGTTTCGCTCGTTATCGGTGAAAGGACGATTGACCAGATTCCATAAATAACCGGCATCCATCGAAAGGGAAGGTGAAAATTTATAGAATATTCCCGCAAAAACCCGATTTTGATCGAAGCCAGATTCGGTAGTGGGCGAAGTGGTATTCAAGTTAAACATCACCTCATCAGCAAGGGCGAGGTTCCAATCTCCTTCGTGAGCTAAAGGCAAAACAAATCGGGCTTGGTAACGAGCGCGTACTGCAGTCGCTGGGGTCGATCCGATGAAGCGAAATTCCATCCTGAGTCGCTGTGTAAAGGTTAGAGTATCCCATTGAAGTGTATAGAGAGCTTGCGTCCAAGCTCGATGCTCATCACGAAAAGTGGGTTTGATGAGCGGGGTCCAAGCGTAGCCTACCCAGAGGCTGAGCGAAGGATTGATCAGCCAGCCTAATCCCGGTCGGATCATTAAAGTCGTAATTCCGTTGGTTGAAAAACCGTAACGGGGTTGAAATTCCCCCCAGAGTTTTAAATCGGGAGTTATCTTTCCTTGAGTGATCAATTGGGCCCATGTTTGGGTTTCGTTGACAGCGCTCGCCGAGTAAAAAGTGCCGACGATGAGAAAAATAAACGGGAATAAAAATTTCTTCATTAAATAAAGTATACTCAACCTCTGTCATATGTATATTGCACCGAGTAAACTCATTGCGCCTCTTTTAGGTTAATATTTTTCTATATTGAATAATCCATTTCATACCTTTTATGGAACGCTGGAATCGGCGAGGAATTGCCTGGTGACTACGCCCGGCCATCCCACTCTTGATTTGAAGGCCGGTTTTGAGTTGGGGGTTTCTCTCATTCAAGGAGTTCAGCTTGAAAAACGGATGATCTACTTGATCGGAAATGGTGGAAGTGCCGCCATTGCGAGCCATCAAGCGGTGGATCTCATGCGCAATGCAGGAATCAGGGCGATGGCCTTTAATGATTCCGCCATGCTCACCTGTATTGGGAATGACTTTGGTTATGATAAGGTTTTCTCGAAGCCACTCGAACTCTTAGCGATGCGAGAGGACGTATTGATCGCGGTGAGTAGTTCAGGGCAATCGAAAAATATTTTGGGAGCGGTAGAAGTTGCAAAATCAATAGGGATAAAAGTTGTCACTTTTTCTGGATTTGAACCCAATAATCCCCTCCGTGCCAAAGGGGATTTAAACTATTATGTTCCCTCGAACAATTACGGAATTGTCGAAGTGTTGCACCTCCTCCTCATTCATACTTTAATCGACGAGACAATCCGGCGAGCCAAAGAGCTTGTGATGGCATCGATGAAGATGGCTTCAGAAATCAAACCTGGGATCCTCCAATGAGCAACCATTATGACCTCTACCGCGCTGCTTATCGGATCCGTCGAATCGAAGAAACCATTGGGGAGCGATATAGCCAAAAACAAATGCGATGTCCTGTACATCTTTCGATCGGACAGGAATGGGTGCCCGTTGTAGTCGCATCTCACCTGAAAGTAACCGACCATGTTTATAGCAATCACCGTTGCCACGCCCACTATCTAGCTAAAGGAGGCGATCTCAACGCCATGATCGCGGAGCTGATGGGAAAAAGTTCCGGCTGCTGTGGAGGCAAGGGCGGTTCGATGCACTTGGTAGATCCCGAGCAAGGGATGATGGGTTCTTCTGCTTTAGTCGGCGGAACGATTCCGATGGCGGTTGGAAGTGGATTGACCTTTAAAATGGGCGGCGGCGATCAGGTTGCGGTACCCTTTTTTGGAGATGGCGCGACTGAAGAGGGAATTTTCTATGAAAGCCTCAATTTTGCGCAATTGAAAAAATTGCCAGTGCTTTTTATTTGTGAAAATAATTTTTACGCCACTTATAGCGCGCAATCGGCTCGACAGGCGCACCTTGATATTGCGGCACGGGTGCGGGGTATGGGGATGATGGCCGATCGGGTGGATGGTTATGATATTGCCCTGACGATGCAAGCCGTAGAGGAAGCGGTCGATCAGATAAGAAAAGGAAAAGGGCCGGTCTTTTTAGAGTTTCTCACCTACCGTTTTCGGGATCATGTGGGGCCGGAGGTCGATATTGCTCTAGGTTACCGCACCGAAGCTGAATGGATGCAGTGGAAGGATCGGGATCCCATTCCCTACTTGGAAAAGTTTTTAGTCGATTCCAAGATGGTGGAATTATCGGCGATAGAAAAAATGAAGGAGGAGATCGAGGAGGAGATCGAAGCTGCCTTCGATTTTGCGGCGAGGAGCGTTCCCGCACCTATTGAATCGATCTTTGAGGAGGTTTATGCCCCGACCCCTTAAATATTCCGAAGCGATTGCCGAAGCCACTTGTCTCGCAATGCGCGAAAATGAAAAACTTTTCCTCATGGGCGAAGGGGTGGATGATCCCAAGGGAGCCTTCGGAACAACTCGATCGGCATTTCTTGAGTTTGGAAAAGAAAGAGTCATCGATACCCCCCTTTCCGAAGCGGCCGTGACCAGCATCGGAATTGGCGCGGCTATAGCGGGGCGCCCCAATATCATGCTCCACATGCGCAGCGAATTTTTACTTTATGCGATGGATTCGATCGTCAACCATGCGGCGAAATGGCGTTACATGAATGATGGACAGTTTTCGGTGCCGATCACCATCCGCTGTTTGGTGGGAAGAGGGTGGGGACAGGCGGCGCAACATTCCCAGAGTTTCCACAGTCTGTTTGCACAAATCCCTGGTCTAAAAGTGGTTTTGCCCAGTTCTGCTTCTGAAGCCAAAGGACTTCTGCTTTCCTCCATTCAGGATCCCAACCCGGTGATCTTTATCGAACACCGATGGCTCTATGATCGATCGGAAGAGGTGCCGGAAGGGATCTACTATCGGCCCTTAGACGAAGCGAGAGTAGTAAGGGAAGGGAAGGATATCACCTGTGTCGCCCTTTCCTATTCGGTAGTCGAGGCCCTGGAAGTGGCCGATCAGCTCTCAAAATCGGGTGTCGAAATGGAAGTGATCGATCCTCGTTCCGTGCGCCCTTTAGATTTGGAAACTATCCATACATCTGTTAAGAAAACGGGACGTATGATGGTGATGGATATTGGACATCGATTAGGTGGAATGGGAGCAGAGGTGGTGGCCTCACTGGTTGAACAGGGAATTGACTTGAAGTCGGCCCCCTTGCGTATTGGTCTGCCCGATGCCCCAACCCCTTGTGCCTCCCATTTAGAGGCGGCCTACTATCCCCAGGTCTCTCAAATTGTCGATAAAGTATTAGCCCAATTCCGGGTTTCTGCTCCTGCTTCGGTTGCCGAGAAAACTACCGAGTTTTCCGGACCCTTTTAAATGTTTTCGGCATTTCCATATATGGTCGCGCCGATGGTGGGAATTTCCCATGTGGCCTTTCGGGAATTGATCCGTTCCTACCTCCCACCGACAGTAAAGCCCTATCTCTTTACCGAGATGCTCAACACTCGTCGCCTTCCGAGCCAGCGGCTGGATTCGGTAGAGATGCTGAAAACTGCCGAGAATGAAAGTAGTTTAGTGCCCCAGCTTTTAGGGAATGAAGAGTCTTTTATTGCCGATAGCATTCGAAAGCTGATGCCTCTCAATCCCTCAGCGTTTGACATCAACATGGGTTGCCCGAAAACCAAAAACTTGGCGCATAACTGGGGGGTTACCCTCTTGGGAGACGCCGATTATGCGGCCCAAGTGGTCCGGGTGACGAAACGCCATTCTCCGGTGCCGGTGAGTGTGAAGTTGAGGGCCTCGGGTGGAAGGGTGATCGATTCCCAATTTTTGGAAAAATTTACCGAAAAACTGGAGGCGGCGGGGGCCGATTGGCTCACTATTCATTGTCGAGCGGCTTTACAGGGGCACCGGGGGGATGCCGATTGGGAGGTTTTAAAAGAGATTCAGAAAAAACGGACGATTCCTATCGTCGGAAATGGAAATATTCAAACGGCCGATCAGGCATTGGAGATGAAGGTCTCCACAGGAGTGGAAGGGGTGATGATTGCACGAGCCGCGACCGCACGTCCCTGGATATTAGGACAGATTGGCAAGAAATTAGGGCTTATCAACTTACCCAAGGCCATCCCTAATACGTTGGAAGAAGAAGGGGCGGAATATTTTCGAGCCTGTCTCCATTTTATCGAGCTACTTGAAAAATATTATGGAGATACTACCGCTTCGATGAAACGACTGGAATTTTATGTCCGGATTGGTTCGCCTTGGATGCAGTTTGGGCACCATTTTTGGAGTGGATTGAGGCGCTTGACGACGCTTCAGGAGGCTCGGGATTATTTGAATCGGTATTTGATTGCTTATCCTCAACCGATGGGGAATTCTGTGTTGTTATAAAAAAAATGGGCCGAGAACTTTCGTTCCCGGCCCATTCATGCGCTTTGTTATCAGTTGGGTGCGAAACCTTTAACTCCTTCGTTGCTGTAGTTGCGATTGATTAGCCAGCGGAAGCTCGCAGAGAGCTTGGCAGGATCTTCATGCATCACAATCGAGCTAATCGCCCGGTTCCCTTGGTTCTCTCCACCAGCAATCGTCCGGTATTTGGTCAGACGATAGATGGGGAATTCGGCCAATGGACTGGCTTTCGCGGCACAGACAAACCCGATGGAGATGTTGTTTCCTTGTGTTTGGATTGTCTTGTCGAGAGGTGCTTTACAGGCGGTATTCATGCCATCGATCGACAACCATGGGCCACTAAATCCATCAACAATACCAGAGCAGAAAACCACCCGCTTTTTCTCCCCTTGGTTGCAGCTCACGGTGGAAGATTCATAGAGTTTCAAGGTGACTCCACGATAGACCCATTTCCGGTTGGTGTTGCTTGCGGCAAACATGTTTTGAACCATGCTTAAGGTCATGCTGGCCAATGGGATCTGCCGATAACGACGGGTCTGCCGTTGAACAAAGAGATGGACATCGACCTTAGCCGCGATCTCGAAGAAAGCGTCGATGAGAATATGAAGATGAGGGTACTGACTTTTGGGATATTTATTCTTTAAATATTCCGCAAACTCTTTCAGATCCTTTTTGGCTTGTTCGGTTAAATTGGCTTTCGAGAATAGCAAGTTCAAGAAGGCGGCATCAATGCCGTCCGGATATTTCAAGCTTTGATCAATGAGCGGGATATGACTTGATAAAGCCGTTCCGAGCTCTTTCAGGATCTTTTTTAATTCTTCAGCTTCGGCTTGGGTTAAGCTGCCCGAAGCCGAATTTCCAAGATTCGTTAAGGTGGTCGTCAAATTTGGGTCCACATCTTCGTCTGGAACGCCGTCGAGATCGTCCCCGAAGTCATCTCCGGCATCAGTTAATGGATCCTCGGCAGGAGCTACAGTGAGTTGATCTTTTTTAGCTCCGCCACAGGCTGCGACCATAGCCAAGATTAGAAAAAAGGAAATGAATCCTTTGATTGATTGAAACATGTTGTTTTCCCCCCAGTAGAAATCGTAGGTGTTATGAAAACTAGTAATGCAAAGGGATGTGCCAAGTTGTTTCCAGCTGTAACTAACTATTTCAGCTGCCGAACTTTTTACTAGAATTGGGATTAAGTCCTTGAATTCTTTTGGAATACAAAAAAAACGAGGCTCGTCATTTTTCTATACGATAAAACTCCAAATAATTTAATCACTTAAAAAAATAGCACAGGCTTCCGTCTAAAAAGGGGTCAATCGACTTTTGGTACCAAAAAGTACCATAGTCAGTAAGTTAAATTGACTATGGTACTTTTTGGTACCAAAAGTCGATTGACCCCTTTTAGAAGTTTTTGTCGATTAGCTGCTTGGAGGATTCCCGCAGGCGTTCCGAGGGGGCTTTTTCGGTGATGGCTTTTAAGGCCATTTTCACCTCTGGGGTTTTTACCTCTTCGATTGAGTGGAGCACCCGCGCTTTAACCTCATCTCCGAGGGATTGATTATCGATAATCAGTGTCTTGATAAAATCGGCCCATTCCGCCGAGTTTTTCAGTGTCTGGTTGTCGGCCACGACCCATCCGATTCTACCAACTATGTCGGTGCGGCCATCTTTGGCAAATTGCTCGATCTGCTCGGTGGCTTTTGGGTTTTCTAATGCCCCAAAGGCATATTCCACCACATATTGGAAGCGGTAACCCCTTGGAGATTGGGTTTGCAGCGCTTTCTTGAGGGTAACGACACTTTTATCCTGACCCAATAACGCAATTCCAATAGCCCCTTTTTCCAAATAATCGAGTGGGGTTTTCGGATTCAGTAAAAGGGTTTCTAAAGTTTTGAAGCTCTCCTCCTCTTTCACTTTTCCTAAAATAGCAAAGAGTTCAGCACGGTATTGCCATTCGCCATCATTTTTAGGTTTGGCACTTTTTTTAGCTTCGGCCAAGAGTGTTTTTCCCAGAGCCTGCGGGAGCCAACGTCCTTTGCACTTGCGAAGAGCGCCCAAAATTTTTGTTTTAACAAATGGAGATTTATCCTCTTTGAGGAGGGTGGCAAGGGCGGTCTCCGATTCCGGGGTTATTGTCTTTTCATCGCGAAGCGGGCTTAAAAGTTGATATCCAGCCCATAGTCGGGAATAGGGATCGGGATCCTTCAGGGCTTGAAGGGCTATTTTCTTAGGGTCAGTGGCAAGCGGAACCACTTTTCCCAATACTTTTGCGCCCGTATTGACGCTCACCCAGTCGGGTTCTTGAGGAAGGGACACTTTAAATTCTGTTTTCGACTGATTCATGACAGCCGTGAGCGTTTGGTTGAGTTTCGGTTGGTTCAGAAAATGGAGTTCACTGGTGATTTTAAAATGGAAAATCGAACGATCGGTCGGATGATTAGAATGTTGTTTAAGCGTCAGAGTAAATTCCTTTTTCTCCGGATTCCAGAGAGTAGAATATTCAATGACAGGATATCCCCGTTGCAGGATCCAGGTGGCGCGAAAGGTATCCAATTTCTTTCCGCTTGCCTTTTCAAGGGCCGCGAAAAGATCTTGGTTGGTGGCGTTCTCAAACTTCTTTTCTTTTAAATAGAGTTGAATGCCCTTTCGGAATGCCTTCTCCCCAAGGTAATCATTTAACATTCGAAGGACATGTTCCCCTTTGGTGTAGTTGATCGTGTCGAAGGCGTCATCGACCGAAGGAAGGTTGGCTGAATAGATGGGATGGCTTCGAGGACCATCTTCCTGGCGGAAATATTCTTCCCAAGCGTCGGCGACGATCCCAATCTCCGGACCTTCGCTTTTTAACACCGCATTGGAGGCCAGAGTGCCAAAATAACTGGCAAAGGCTTCGTTCAGCCAGAGATCATTCCACCATTCCATGGTCACGAGATCCCCAAACCATTGATGAGCCAGTTCATGGGCAGCCAGCTCAACGATGCGCTGCCTTTCTAAAGCCGAACTGGGATCATTGAGCAGGGTCCGCTCTTCATTCATGTGGGTGCTGGCGGTGTTTTCCATTCCTCCCCAAAGGAAGGTGGGGGTTCCGATAGTATTGTAGTGGCCCCAAGCATAGGGAACCTTTAGATAGTCTTCGAAAAACTCCATCGCTTTTGAAGTGCTTTCCAAGGCATATCGCGCCTGTTCTTTTTTTCCTGGGGAAACATAGACTGAAACTTCGCGATTGCTTTTCTTAGTGGTCAATTTCCCGAAGTTTCCAATGGCAAGGCTTACCAGATAGGTGCTGTGGGGCTTCGACATTTTCCAGTGGATCTCTTTCCAGCTCTCTCCACTGCGTTTGAACCGCCGATCTTTCGAGCGTGTTCCGTTGGAGAAGGCGTCGAATTGAGCAGGCACCAAAACGGAGATTTCGGTTGTGGCTTTATCAAAGGGTTGATCATTGCAAGGGAAAAAGGCCCTCGCACTGAGGGCTTCAAAATGGGTAAAGAGCAATGGAGGCCGCTTGGCATCGTTTCGATCCTTGATCATGAAGAGCCCCTGATGGGCAGAGTTGATTTTGCCAGTATAAGTAATGGTGAGATTGTAGCTCTGTCCGGGTTTTGCCGTTTCAGGGAGTTTGATAACCAGATTGCTTTTGTTTTCTTGAGCCGTAAATTCAGCGGGCCGTTTGATGGGAGGTCCGAACTGGACATATTTAATATCGAGATCCCGGATATCGAGTTCTAGGGTATCTGTGGCTTCGGTGGTCTTGAGCTGAATGTCCACTTCCGCCTCAAATTTGTTTACCTCGTTGGTTTTCAATTTTTCAGGATTGATATCGAGCTGAATGTGGTAATGGTTAACGTCATAGGGGCGGTGAATGGGGTCGAATGTCTTTGCCATGAGTGCAACAAAGCATGATAAGGCAGAGATGAAAATGGAAAATTGCATAGGATTGAGCCTAATATGAAAGAAACGCAGCGACTACTTAAAATTGTGACAGAACTCCGGGAAAAATGTCCCTGGGATAAAAAGCAGACCCACCAGAGTTTAATGCCCTATTTGGAAGAGGAAAGTTATGAGGTGCTAGAGGCGATTCGAAAACGGAATCCCGAAGCTCTGAAAGAGGAGTTGGGAGATCTTCTGTTGCAGATTGCTCTTCACTCCAAATTGGCCTCTGAAAAAAAATGGTTCGATTTCGAAGCGGTGGCAGCTGGGATTTCCGATAAGATGGTGCGCCGCCATCCCCATGTCTATGGAGACGCCACGTATGGAAATTATGATCAGCACCTCAAACGTTGGAATGAGATCAAGAAAAAAGAACGCCCCCAAAAAACACTTTTAGAAGGGATCCCCAAAAGCATGCCATCCTTGAGATTGGCGCAACGCTTTGGGGAGATTGCAGCCGGAGTCGATTTTGATTGGAAAGATGCCGCCGCAGTGTTCGAGAAGATTGAAGAGGAGTTGGGGGAGTTAAAAAGAGAGATCCGGAAAAAAAATAAAAAGGGCTGTTCAGAAGAGTTAGGGGACCTTCTTTTTGCTATGACGCAGTTGGCCCGAAAATTGGATCTCCAAGCGGAAGAGGTGCTCAAAAAGAGCTGCCAGAAGTTTGAAAAAAGATTCGAGCTGGTGGAAAAGCAGGCGAAACTGACTCCAGGCGATGTGCCGGCTCTGGAAAAGGCCTGGAATAGGGCCAAGCTGACCACAAAAAGAGGTCGAAAAGACACCAATAAAGGCTAATTTCCGTGGCATGTAATTCGCAATCGCGACGGGTATGGAAATCTCTATTCCTTATCCAAGATCTCGTTTGTTGTTTTTAACCGCTGTCTTAGCCGGGGTATTTTCCGCCTTGCCTTATGGCCTCATTATTAATCTATTGCGTCATGTTCCTTATGGAGAAGAGGAAGGTGCTCCCATTCTTTCTTTTGTTCTGCTGGGAGCTCTCTTTACTGGGATCAGTAGCGTGGCATTGGCATTTTACCAATCCCTTAAGAAAAAAACGGAGCTCCGGATATCGGCCATTCAACACCGTGAGCTGCTCCATCAACTTCAAGAAGAAGAACTAGAAACAGAAATCAACCCCATCCAAAAACCGCGGGAGTATGAAAGGGGTCTTTTTAGTGTGGCTAAGGTTGTGGGATTTTTGGGAGTGGCGCTGTTGATCTCTGGTAAGTTTGCATTGGTATTGGCCGCTATCTCATTAGTGTTTCTAGGAATCACTTATCGACAGGGTAAACGAGCCCGAACTCAGGAGGGGGCTATCGAATCGGTTCACCATCAATTTTCCCGTTTTGTTCAGCAGATCAAAAAGGGGATAAGAACCATCCATTCCCATAGAGCGGAACCCTATATTTTGCGCAGGCTGGATGAGTTAAGCAATGATCGGCTTTACTCCGCCGAATGGGCCAGTCGCCAGAGGGCGATAGCCATGACCGGCACCGAATTTGGGCGGATTGCTTTGTTGCTGGGGCTTACTCTTGCAATGGTTTCCCTGCCGGTGCAGGAATCGCTGTCGCTGTTGCTTCTTTCCATTCCCGTGTTGAATGCCATTCAAGAATTGAGCACGTTTTTATTAGATCGTCCTGAAAATCACTCGGTTAAAAATGCAATGAGCGAGCGATCAGCAGTTCCTTTTATCTCGAATGAAGTGACTTTGAGACTCAATCAAATTCAGGTGGTGGAAGCTCCCGCCAAGTCGGGTAAGTCGGAATGGTTGGAGCAGCTCGCAGGACTTCGAGGCGATACCTCTGTTATTGATAGAGTCGCTTATGTAGAACAAGAACCCTATTTTTTTCAGGGGACGCTGCGAGAAAACCTGATCTTTGGAAATCCTCAACGTTGGAGCGATACGATCCTCTGGCAAGCGGTGCATGAAGTGGGATTGACCTCCCTGGTGATGGCAGGCAAAGGACTACACCTTTTGATCAGTGAAGGGGGAGCGAACCTGACCCGAGGAGAACGTTATCAAATAGCTCTCTGCAGGGCTTTGTTGCTGAATCGTCCTTTTCTCGTTCTAGACGAACCCTTTTTGGGGGTCGATCCGACGACCCAGGCGATGTTGATTGAAGTCCTTCATGAAGAGGCTCAACGAAAAGGAATTTTGATTGCAACTCAAAATACTCCGTCAGCGTTGCGGGTTGACCGGCTTTTTAAGATGGAAGAACTTGCGAGTGAGACTCAATCCGAAGGTGGCAGTGGCGACCACCAACATCTGCACAATATGGTGGAGAGTAGCGATTGCCAGCCCCAATCCATTGGGAACGCCTAACAACCCCAGTCCATAAACAATCGCCGCTTCAAAGGGGCCGATATTCCCCACACTAATCGGAATGGCAATCCCCAAGTTTAAAATGGTCACGACCAAAAAACTTTGGGAGAAGGTCAAAGGGAAACCCAGCCCACGGGCATAGGTCATCAGAGTAAAGCCTTCACAAATCCAACATGCAATCGCAGTCAGAGAAGAGAGGGTAAGAGCGCGTGGATTGCTCAACTGTTTCAACCCTTTGATAATCGACTGCCAATAGGACCAATTTTTAAGTTTAGTAAATTTTAGGAGCAAAAAAAGAATTATCGCAGCTACAGCTAAACCGATCAACACTTTGGGCAATAGCTGCGGCGAAAGGAATTGATTCGAGCCGGTCAGCAGAATCAACACAATAAAAGCAGAGATGTCGACCACTCGATCGGAGAGGAGCGTCCCGGCACTCTCAGCTAATCCATGGCTTGCGGGAGTGCCGGGAGGCGCTAGTAGCATCGCTTTCGCTACATCACCGCTGCGGGCCGGAAGAAAATTATTGAGGCATTGACCGTAGAGATTGGCGTAGATCGATTGAACCATTGAAATGGGGTGGTGGACGAGAAAATGGACCCGAAGACCCATCACGGTGTATTGAATGAAGGTGAGTCCAGCCGCAATCAGGATAGTGGTGCGATCGAATTTCTGGAGGTTGTCAAAAAGCTCGCTCCAGGAAAAGGGTTTGAAAATAATTAAAAAAAGCGGGACAGCGATGACGGCAATGACCGACCAGAAGGACTTGCTGCGAAGGTTAATCATGGTGAACTTTACTATAAGGACACGTCGGTAGCTTGTATACAGCTTGTATCAATTGGGGTGTCTTAGGTTTTGACAGTTTTCTACCATGGAATTCAATGCCTTAAATCGACTCTCCTAAGAGTTGTCGGCATTTCAGTCATTGTTACACATTTTTTACAGCTGGAAACAGTTTGGCACACCTTCTTGCATAATTATTAATTCATAGTCCGACATCTTTAGTTAGGAGCGACAACCATGACCCGACTTCTATCCATATTCTTAGCCTTATTCATCCTCGGCCTGACGACCAATTGTGCAAAGAAGCCTAACGTGAATATCGATCTGAAAAAAGATGATGTTATTGATCATGGCAATAACGATGATCAGGATGATGACGATGATGATGATACCGATGGAGATGACGACGTCATTACCGGTTCCGTTTCATTGTCCCCAAGTGAGGTTGGGTTGGGACAGGTTGTTATTGGGAATCAAGCCTCTGCAGAGATGGAGCTTACCAATGGAACCTCCGCAAGCATCAGCGGCATTGCATTGAATGGAATCACGGCTTCGAGCAGTCCATTTAAAATTATCTCTAACTCATGTCCGACCACTCTTTCATCGAACCAAAAGTGTACTTTTAGAGTCGCTTTTAATCCGGTCAGTGCCGTAGATTCATCTGTTACTTTCAAGATTAATTATATTCTGGCGGATGAAGCAAAGAGTATTGATGGAATCAGGGTTTCCGGAACAGGAACTCAAATTTCAAACAACGTCGAAGCGACGCTAAATCCCATGATTGTTCGTTTTCAGGAGGTGAGGGTTGGGCAAACTCACACAGCTGCGATGACTCTCAATAGTGGAAGCAAACCGATCAGCTCCATTACTTTCAACGGAATCTCTGCTTCGAGCAGCCCCTTTAGAATTGCTTCGAACCAATGCACGGGAGGGTCCCTCGCTGCCAATTCCAGCTGTACTTTTCAATTGGTTTACGCCCCTCAGAGCGTCGGTTCCTCGGAAATTTCATTTAATATCCATTACCAACGGGAAGGATCAGCAAAGGTCATCAGTAATGTGATGGTATCGGGAGTCGCAGTTTCCGGACCGGTAACGGGAGTAGCTTCTTTGAATACAATGATCGTTAATTTTAGACCCGTGATTGTGGGGCAATCGGCGAGCTACACTTTTACTCTCACCAATAATGCATCGGCTGCAATCGATTCAATCGGATTCGAAGGGATCAGCACTACGAGCTCTTCATTTAGACTTGGAGCCAACCTCTGTAATACGACAATAGCGGCGGGTGCAAGTTGCTCCTTCACAGTGGCGTTTCTCCCTACGGTTGTCATGTCATATGAATCCCATTTTACCGTGAAATACAGGCTCGCGGGAGTTCAGAAGTCGATAGAAAACGTGACATTGTCCGGGACAGGGATCTCTGGATCGATATCAGACTCGGTTACTTTGAATCCAATGAGCGCTAATTTTAGACCCTTGATTGTGGGGCAATCGGCGAGCGTCGCTTTCACACTTACCAATAATGGAATGACTGTAATCGATTCCATTGCTTTTGAAGGAATCAGTAGTTCGAGTTCACCCTTCAAGATCGCGTCGAGTCTCTGCAATACAGCGATGTTGCCTGGGACCAGTTGTTCCTTCACAGTGGCCTTTGCTCCGACAGCAGTCACTTCCTATTCATCCTTGTTTAAAGTGAAATATAGAATAAATGGAGTACAGAAATCGATTGAGAATGTCTCCTTAACAGGAAGCGGAATCTCTGCGCCCGTAACAGACTCAGTGACTTTGAATCCAATGAGTTACAATTTCGGTTTGATCGCTGTCGGTTCTCGTTCGACACATGGGTTTCGTCTCATGAACAGCGGAACCAGTTCCATTCAATCGATTACCTTTGAGGGCATCAGCGCCACGAGCTCACCTTTCAAGATTGAGGGAAATACCTGTTCCGGTACAATTACATCGAATGGTTATTGTGACTTTAACGTGGTGTACGCTCCAGTGGGCTCAGGCTCTCAGGGGTTGGTGTTTAAACTGAAATATGTGCTGAACGGCGTTCAGAAATCGATCGATGGCATCTCCTTATCAGGAAGTGCGGCAAGCGTGGATGCTGGAGCTGTGACCATCAGCCCGTCCAACTATCAATTTGGGGATGTTCCAAAAGGGAGCAGCAGGAACTACACATTTATCCTTTCAAATGGCACTCCTAGAGCGATCACCAGTATTGTTCCCGAAGGAATTTCCACTACAAGCGCACCCTTCAAGCTTCTCTCGAATCAATGTACGACGACATTGCCTTCGAATGGCCGCTGCACCTTCACGGTTGCATATGCGCCCACTGCAACAGGGAACCATTCTCTCATTTTTAAATTTATCTCATCAGGGGGATCTTCCAATAGTGTATCGGTATTTGGAAATGGAGTGATCCAGTTGGTTTGGGATAAAGGCGTCTATCGTTTGAAAAAAGAGCTCGCCCCAGGGGCAGTTGATTTTAGGTATTCCAACAACCGTTCTGAAAGTGGTGGCTATGTGTTGCCTGTTCCAGAGGATCGAGAAGTGAGAGCGTTATCGGTGGCTGAGCCGTCAATCGGTTGCAATGCTGACTTATTGGTTTATTCGGTGCAGTTTGACTCAATTCCAGGTCTAACTTTTCATACCATCAAAAATACCGTGCCTGTTAACACAAGCGTGATAACTTACGCTCGAGTAGCCCATCTTGGTTATATTTGTAAAACCAGCCTCAATGGAAGTTTGAGAGAGCTGAGACTTTATAGAAAATCGATCCCCTATAACGGATCTAATTATAATAAGTTCCGACTCTTGTTGGTGCCCAGTGGGCCATCGGTGCCGTCAGCTGAGGAGCAGGAGCTGATCGATCTCGGTTTCGAGCCCGTCTCCACTCTCGGTTATGTGCAATAATTGAACGCTAAAGTCGAATATGGTAACTGGAGGGCGTGTCCCTCATCGTCCAAAAATTTGGAGGCTCTAGTTTAGCCACTCCCAAGCTGATTCGGATAGCCGCTAACCATATTCGCGCCACCAAAGAGGCCGGCCACCAGGTGGTGGTAGTTGCCTCTGCGATGGGTGACACCACCGATCACCTCATCCGATTAGCTAAGAAAACGGTCCAGTCCCCTTCTTCTCGAGAGCTCGACATGCTTTTAACGGCCGGAGAGAGGGTTTCAATGTCTTTATTGGCGATGGTATTGGCAGAGCAAAAGGTTCCCGCTATTTCCTTTACCGGCTCACAAAGTGGTATTTTGACGACGGAAGAACATGGCCATGCAAAAATTCTTGAAATACGCCCCCAGAGGATCCATGAGTCCTTGAATGCAGGGCGAGTGGTGATTGTGGCGGGGTTTCAAGGGGTGAGCCGGACCAAGGAGATTACCACCTTAGGAAGGGGTGGATCCGATACCTCCGCGGTGGCTTTGGCCGCTCAATTGGGGGCTGATCGGTGTGATATTCTGACCGATGTGGAGGGGTTATTTACCGCCGATCCGAGGATGGTGCCTCGGGCCCGGCTTTTGCCTGCTCTTGATTATTCCATCGCTTTGGAAATGGCCCGGTTGGGAGCTAAAATGCATGCTCGGAGCCTAGAGGTTGCCAAGCGTTTCGGAGTTAAGGTACGAATCCTCAAAAGCGGCCAAGCGCAAAACCTAGGAACCCTGGTGGAATCGATCGAAAAAAAGAACCGGATGGAAACATTAGAAATAGTAGCCATTCCTACCCGGCCCCATCTTTTCTTTTTTCAGTCCACCTCCACTCCGGACCAGCTCGCCAATTTTCGAATAGAAATGCTCCATGTGAGAGAAGGGGAGACCTCATTTTTGGTAGATAGCGCTGAGAAAAACCAAGTGGAATCGGCATTGGGAAAAGTGGGAACCCCGGTTACTCTCGTTTCCTTAGTAGGCGATGGTCTCCTTTCACGTCCTACCTTAATTTCAGAGATTTGGACAAAAGCGAAAGAATTGGACGCGCCGATTTTAATGCTGAGCTCCAATACTCTTTCGATCTCCTTAGCGGTTCCCCCCCTAAAAGCTGCTGAACTTGCGAAATCTCTCCATCAAACATTTTTAGAATAAAGATAGCTAGTGTCACTTTGTCCCCTTGCCTGCAGAAGATGACTGGCACATGCTTTGCTTGAACTAACTCCATTCATAACCCGGAGGAAAAAATGATGAAATCTATTTTACTATTAATGATTAGTCTTTCATTTGCGATGGCCGCCCCTACTCTTTCAACGAAAGATAAAAATTTGATTATGAAAGGGGCCCTTCAAGATCATTTTTTGCAACTGCGCGATGCGAAAAAAGATCGAAGCTTAAAAGCCTTTCGGGGGGAACCAAAACGGGATCACTGTTTCGATTCCTGTATGGATTATTGCAATGGAAATGGAGGCAGTGGTACGGAGGCCTGTTGGAATAAATGTGTTGCCGATGGATACTCCCTTTCGAGTTGTGTGAGTACCTGTGGCGTGAGTTCAGGGGCAGGTGGAGCGGCCTGTTGGAAAAAGTGCCAAGCCGATAACTACAGCCTCTCGAGCTGTAAAACCTATTGTGGGATCAATACGTCAGGGGGAAGTTCAGCCTGTTGGGGAAAATGTCAGGCCGATGGATATAGCCTCTCTTCCTGCGTGAGTTATTGTGGCATCGACACCACCGCAGCGAAAGATGCCTGCTGGAAAAAATGCCAGGCTGATAACTACAGTCTCTCGAGCTGCAAAAGCTATTGCGGCACTTGATCCAATTTTCTGCCCTTTCACAAAGGTACGGCCTACCTTTGTGAAAGGGACCCCCTTAAATCTTGAGTCGAAGCTGACTGAGAAAACCAAACCCCGCATCTACCGCAACGGGGGAGCCGGTAAAGGTTCGATAGGATTCCCC
>CAZRZK010000047.1:0-28337 GCA_964604555.1 uncultured Pseudobdellovibrionaceae bacterium
AGATTTACAGTCTGATCCCTTTGACCGCTCGGGAACCCCTCCCGAATAATTGTTAATCTTAATCCTTTATCCTTAATAACATTAAGGGTGAAGGATTAGTCGATAGCCGGCGACCGGACTTGAACCGGTGACCTACTGATTACAAATCAGTTGCTCTACCAACTGAGCTACGCCGGCAACACCGAATCGTAGCAGGTTAAGTTATTGGAAATAGCAACCTATTGGCAAGTAAAATCACCGGAGTCGGCGATAAGAAACTAGCCCTTGGCTCGCCAACAACCACCCGCTCATCTTATAAAGAATGCGCGCCCCCACATTGGCATCCCACTCTTCACTCTCGTCCTTACTCGGTGAAACTTCACAAAGATCAAATCCAATGATCTGCTTTCCCGCCTCGACTACTCTCCGAAAGAGAGCATTCACTTCATGGAAATCGAGTCCACCGGGAACTGGGGTCCCGGTATTTGGACAATACCTTGGATCGAGTCCATCGATATCAAAGGAAATCCATACTTTCTCTGGCAAAGCCTCTACAATCGATGCAACAATCTTCAACCACGGCTCTCCGTCCTGCTTCCGACGGGCCAATTCATAATCGAAAAAAATCCGGAGCTTTTCCCCTTTTTCTTTGCAAAAATGCTCTTCCTCTTCGCAATAGTCCCGAATTCCCACCTGGACGATTTTTTCGATTTCAGGAACTTCATTCAGGGCGTTTCTCATGATCGAGGCATGGGAATAGGTAAATCCTTCATAACAATTACGGGTATCGGAGTGGGCATCGATATGGAGAATTCCAAACTTCCCCTTTTTCTTTCCCGCAGCCCGAAAGGCCCCCAAAGGAACGGAGTGATCTCCTCCCACCACCCCAACAAACTTCTCCTTATCAAGCCATTGAGTGGCCACACTTTCTACCCAATCGTTGAGTTCCTTCCCTAATCGATTCACTTCCTCCAAATGGGCGGCTGACACCTCTTTCCCTTTGATCTGACAGTCGATCACCTTCTCGGCTAACGAAGAACCCCGTTTATTCGAAGCACAGACCTTTTCCTCTTCCTTGTTCCAAGCAATTCCGGGTTGATAGGGTTTAATCACATCAAAGTCATTCAGATCCACCTGCCGACTGGCCTGAAAAATAGCGGTAGGGCCTCCCATGGTCCCCCGACGGTAAGAGGTTGTGACCTCCCAGGGGACAGGGATCAGCACTAACTTCGATTCCTCCGCTGAAAAAGGGAGTCCAAAAACCCCAGAATCGAGGTGGGCGGGGCCATTGGGATCAAAATCATTTCCTAACATAACCCCCTCTTTATCCCTCAGAGATCTCAAATAAACAATTAAAATGATTGTTATTTTTCGATCTTCCTTCTCCTTTGACACGACTGGCCATTGAAGCTAGATTGGTTTCTAATAACAGATACTGAACGGGGAAAAATAAAATGAATTTATATCAGCGTAGTTGCTTAGGGATATTCTTTTTAAGTTTAGCGGTTCTGATTGGCTGCCAAAAAGAGGAGCCAAAATCGATGATGACCCTCAACTTAGCCCCTACTCCACCTATTAAAACCGATACCCCATCCCCCATCCGTGAAACCCCCATCGCCGATTACAATTTAAAGGCGCTGGCAAAACCGGCCGTGGTGCTACCCAATGGTCAATCGACCGATGTCGTTACCTATAAAACCGTTGGCACTCACTGGAGCCCACTCGCCCAGCTCGACGTGCAAATGGCCCCTGATCGGACGGTGGTGATGGAATCGGCTCTTTTGATTGGAAATAAGCCCAATGGAAACTTCACTTGCGAGTTTACGACCGATAACATCCGCTGGGTTCCGGGGAAAAAGTGGGCCCCTCTCCCAATCAATATTGTAAAGAAGAAGGACCCCAAGGTCGCAATCCCAGATTTCGAACGACGTCTCGACTTCCCCTTCAAAGAAGTAAAAAAAGATGAATTTACGTTCCTCACCGATTTCAAATCGGGGGAACAGATCTTCCGTTCCCTATGGAAAGCTATTGCCCGCCCCGCGATTGAGAATGGAAAACCGGTTTGCAAAGCGGTCATGCAGATCTGCCTCAAACCGGAAGGGACTCCCGCAGCCCCTCAATGCACCCGGAAATGGCAAAGCCTTCATTTCTTAATGGCGGTCTTTTCTGTCGATCTGAAAGACTTCGGAACGCTAAAAGAGGTCAAACTCAAACTCAAAGATATTGATGTCGAAGGATTCCCAATTGGGGATTTAGTCGAACTAAACTATACCGACTTTATAAAGCCTTAGGACGAAATAAATTCCGGACCATCTCGAATAGCACCACTGCCAAGCATCCAAACATCAGAAGGGTCATGGCAATATTCAATCCTCCACGGAACACCTTCGCGGGATCCGTGTTTGAAAGCAACGGAATAAACTGGGTCTGAATCAGCGCAAAACCACCGGCACTCGTCGTTGTCAGCACCACTAACAGTGGCAACAAAGTGACCAACGCATATTTTCGGTTGTCACTGCGATAAAGAATCACCGTCCCCACACTGAGTGCAATGACCGCTAATAATTGATTGGCGATCCCAAACATCGGCCAGATGGTCATCACACTTCCGGTATAGATAAAATATCCCCAAGCCGAAACGGTTAAGAAAGAAGTAAGGACAGTACCCAAAGGCCAATCGGTTCGGGAAAGGGGTTTGTAGAGTTTTCCTAAAAATTCTTGAAAAACAAACCTCGCAATACGCGTTCCGGTGTCAATCGTCGTCAAAATAAAAAGGGCCTCAAACATGATGGCAAAGTGGTACCAATAGGCCATCAACTTCTCGAGTCCAGGAATAGCACTGAAGATCTTGGCCATTCCAATCGCAAGCGATACCGCTCCACCGGTGCGGCCCGCTACCTTTTCCTGCACCTGTTCTTCCAATACGGGCAATTCTTCGATGTGGTAGCCAAAAAGCTTCAGTGATTCAAACTTTTCGGGTGGCACATTGATGGCGAAATAATCTCCCGGTGCTAAATTGGAAACGGCAATCAGTGCAATGATTCCCACCAATCCTTCAATTAACATCGCTCCGTAACCAATCGCTCGCGCTTGGGATTCCTGATCCAACATTTTCGGGGTCGTGCCACTCGCCACCAAGGCATGAAAGCCGGAGATGGCGCCACACATGATGGTGATAAAAAGAAAGGGGAAAAGTTTTCCTGGAACAATGGGGCCACCCCCATGGATATAGGGGGTAATGGCGGGAAGCTTCAGTTCTGGATTCACAAAGAGCACTCCGAGGATCAGCAATGCAATGGTTCCGATCTTCATAAAAGACGAGAGGTAATCCCGCGGACAAAGGAGCAACCAAACAGGAAGGACCGAAGCCACAAAGCCATAAAGAGCGAGGCTGATAGTGATCTGCTCTCGGGAAAGGAGGAAGTATTTTTCATAGGGACTGTGGGGGATCCACCCCCCAAAAATTACGGCCGCGAAAAGGGCTACTACGCCGATCACCGTCGCCTCGATCATCTTGCCGGGACGCCAACGGTAGGCATAAAAGCCCATAAAAAAAGCGATGGGGATCGTCATCGCGATGGTAAAGGTTCCCCATGAGCTTTCACTCAACGCCCCCACCACCACAATCCCCAGACCAGCGAGCGCAATAATCAAGACAAAAAGGATCGCAATCCCAGCAGCAATCCCAGCCAAGGGGCCCATTTCAATTTTAATAATTTCGGCGAGCGATTTGCCACCTCTCCTAACCGAAGCAACTAAGATGATAAAATCCTGAACCGCTCCTGCCAGTACCACCCCCACCAACAACCATAATAGGCCAGGTAAATATCCAAACTGGGCGGCAAGTACCGGTCCGATTAAGGGGCCTGCTCCCGAAATGGCCGCGAAATGGTGGCCAAACAGGACAAGCGGGTGGGTGGCATGGTAGTTGTGGCCATCTTTTAGGGTGTGCGCCGGGGTGATACGGGAGTTATCCAGTTTAAGAACTCGGCTTGCGATCCACCGACTATAAAAACGGTAGCCAATTGCTAAAGTACAGAGAACAATAACTAAAATAGGCAATGCATGCATATCCCCATTCAAGAGGAGAGAAGTGAATGCTGCAAGATGAATTTGAAATCATTCGATCGATCCAACGCCATTTGGGAAAACCCTCCAAACGGGTTCTGCTTCCCATTGGGGATGACGCCGCTGTCTGCAAACCTCCCCAGCATAACCTGATTGCCACAATCGATACCTTAGTCGAAGGGGTTCACTTCGATTTAAGTTATATGACCGCGAGGGAATTGGGTCATAAATCACTTGCGGTCAATTTAAGTGATATTGCGGCGATGGGTGGAAAACCCCTTTATGCACTGGTCTCTTTAGGACTAAAGCAGGATCTCAACGATTTTTTCATCCAGGAATTTTATTTGGGACTCAAGTCGCTCGCCAAAAAACATGGAGTCGATGTGATTGGAGGAAATCTGGTCCAGTCGCCCATGTCCCTCGTGGTCGATATCGCCCTTCTCGGCGAGGGGAAAAAATATTTTACCCGCTCCGGGGCAAAATCGGGTGACCTGATCGCTGTCACCGGACAATTAGGCTCCTCGGCAGGGGGATTAAACCTATTAAAGAGGATTGGCCGCATGAACCTTGATTCCAAAGATGAGGAGCTCACTCGGGCGCATCTTATGCCCGAACCTAAAATCGAAGCGGCATGTGCACTCCTTGAGACGGGTGCAGTAACCTCGATGATAGATGTAAGCGATGGTCTCTCCAAAGAGCTCCACCATCTGACAACTCAATCAAAAGTCGGAGCTCTCATCCACCAAGATCAGATCCCCATCCATCCCTTACTTGCAAAGGCAGGCGAACTCGTCGCCGTTCCTCATGAACGTTGGGTCCTCTTTGGCGGGGAAGATTATGAGCTATTGATGACTCTCAAGCCGGCTCTTGCGAAAAAAGCAGTGGCAAGTTGCAAGAAGACTGGCGTGCCGCTAACGATTATTGGTGAGGTTAAATCGGCTAAATTCGGCGTTAAAATTCAAAGTGGAAAAACAGCTGCAAAACCGCTCCTTCCTCTGGGTTGGAACCACTTTGTGAGACGCGGTAAAATGAAAGGGGATCCGGAACAATGATCCCCCGGTTCAAGTGAGCCTTAACATCCCGATCCTTCTTTAGCGAAAAGATAGACCTTACCCGTATGGGGATCGATAATCGCCAAGGCGGCCAAAGTGACTCCACATTGAACAGCACCTAGAGGAGCCAATCCAAAGAGAACCCCAGTATTCAATAGCTTTTTAAAGGCAGCCTTGGCCTTTTTAATATTGGCTTCCACTTTGAGCTTCTCCTTTTCGTTTTCCGGTTCGAAGTTGGAATCCAATTCGGTCACATAAGCATAAGCTTCCTTCATCGTAGTTTCACCCCAGCTCATGGTGTCGGCACCCCAGGCATCATTGGAATGGCCCACCCATGAAAACTCCGATTCTTCAGAGATATATTTCTGCTTCCAAGCTACGGCGAGCAAAGCCTCTTTCACAGATTTGGTGGGTTTCACTTTGATCACCTCGACCCCGGAAAGCGCGAGCGGACTGACCGCTTCCACAAACTCCTGAATTCTTTGCGATGCAGCCTTGGGCGTGACCCTCTTGGCCCCAAGCGCCGCAGAAGAAATGATGACGATTCCCATTCCTAATGCTATATATGACCTCAACATACTTCCTCCTTGTTTGTAGTTAGCTGAATTAGTAGGGAATTTTTCTTGGTTTTGCTTTCTTAGTTTTTATGGAAAGCCTAAAGAATTCATCCCCCTCAACCCTGACTCCGTAGATATAGAGGCGAGAAAAACCCGTCAAGAAAGATGCATATCTTTTTTTTGGGAATGAGAGTAAAAGGAACTCGTTTATATGAAAGACTTTAACTATTTTAATGATTTAGGGCTCCCGGGAGAGCTCAATTATGATTTGAACCAGATGGGGTTTAAGCAACCTACACCCATTCAAAAAGCTGCTATCCCATTGGCATTACAGGGAAAAGACATTTTAGGGACCGCGCAAACCGGCACAGGAAAGACGGGAGCTTTTGGAATTCCAATGCTCTCCAGTGTTTACCAAACTCCAGGAAAACAGGGCTTGATCCTAGCCCCTACTCGTGAACTTGCGGCCCAGATCTTCAAGGTCATGAGTCAGATGGCAAAACGTTCGGGCATCTTAGGAGTTTTAGTAGTAGGTGGCGAATCCTTCCCTCGCCAACAACGAGAGTTAACCCGAGATTGGGATTTTATTGTAGCCACTCCAGGACGGCTCAACGATCATTTGGATTCGCAATCGGTGGACCTTAGCGGAATTTCTTTAGTTGTCTTAGACGAAGCGGATCGAATGCTCGATATGGGCTTTCTTCCGCAAATTGAAAGTGTGCTGAAAACGGCCCCCAAACAACGTCAGACCATGCTCTTCTCAGCCACTCTTCCCAATTCTGTATTGAAATTGGCCAGCCGTTTCCTGAAGAATCCGGCGCGAGTGGAAATTGCCCATTCGGAACAATCGAAACCCAAAATCAAGGAAGAGATTGTCCGCACCTCATCGGCAAATAAGAATCAAGCGTTGGTAAAAGAATTAGAAAAGCGAAAAGGAAAGGTTCTTGTTTTTGTAAAGACCCAAGATCGCACCCACCGTGTTGCGCGACTTTTAGAACTAAAAGGGCATCGCGTTTCGATTCTGCATGGGGGAAGAAATCAAGGGCAACGTAAAAAGGCGCTCTCCCAATTTCGAATGGGATCTCATCCCATTTTGGTGGCTACCGACATTGCAGGCAGAGGGATCGATATTTCCGATATCGGACATGTCATTAACTTCGACCTTCCCGCAAATCGAGAAGACTATATCCATCGCATTGGACGGACGGGACGCTTTGGGGCAGAAGGTATCGCGCTCACTTTCCTAACCGAACGGGATCGTCGCGACGAACGAATTGTCCTAGGACGCTGAAAACATTTCTTATCTTCTCCGAATCGAATTTAGGATGTGCGCATCCAATTGATCTTTGTCCATACCAGGAATGGAGCCCGGACTCCTGTACTCATAAGCACGCAATTTCGGGAGCTGGAGGAGTTGGATAGCATCATTCCCGGAAAACCGATTGGAACCGATTTGGATGGAAGTTAAATTTCTCAAATACTTCGATTCCACGAGCGCTTTAAACGTGGATGGAAGGTAGGCGCCGTCCAGATTAAGGTGCAGAACTTTCAATTCGCTCGATTGGGGAGAATCAGCTAGACGAAGAAGTCCTAAATCGGTAACTGGAGTTTGCTCCAAGTAGAGTTTTTCTAATTTAGGAACTCCAGATCCTTCTAATAAAGCAATGAGCCCATCGTCATTTAAGTTGCTCCGGGAAAGATTGAGGGATTTCAGTTCAGTCATCGGAAAGTCCTCCGTTAAATAAAGGATCACTGAATTGACATCGGTCCTCACCTCAGAATTACGCAAAATGTGCAGTGAAGTCAGTCCTTTAACCACCGGGCTCCGGAGTAGATTTAAAATGTCATTTGCATTCGCCCTATGTAAATCAATCAATGTTAGCCCCCTCAATTCGGCTATTCCTGACTTCGCCAATTGATTTAAATCGGTCGCCTCCGGCCAAAAAAAACGAAGGTAAGTCAATCCCGGTAGTTGGTTTCCCGATCGTAGAATAGAAGCAATAAGGGGAGTCTCTACAATACGGTGAATTAAATTAAGTTGGAATTTCCCGATGTTCTGAGCGGTCATCACCAATTCCTTTGGGTCTCTCATCTCAGCAGCTACCTCTAGAGTGGGAATGGGAAAACCGCGATAAAAGGCCAAAGGATTTTCAGCGGCATTTGGAGTGAGGGACTGGAAATCGATGGAAATGAGAGGTGAATTTCTTTCCTCCCTTAGCAAGGGGCCCATGATGGGATCTACTGCCAAAATCTGCCGGGCTTGAAACTCTGCCATTCGAAAATCTTCCGGAGTAGGCTCAGGAAATCCCCATGGAAAGAGTTGATACCGTGCCACCCTTCCCCACGGAGTATCTCTCCCTTTCAATCCCTCAAACCAATCGATGAATGAAATTCGTGGGCTGTCTTCTCCTGGATTCAACTGATAAATTTGCCGGAGGAGTTGTCGCCCGGTTTCACCGGTATCAATGTCATTTGGATCGGCAAGAAAATCTGCAATCTGGCTGCAGGTAACTCCACCAAAAAGAGGAGAGACCATCCAAAGACAGAGAAGCAAAACTACAAGGACAATATTTTTCACCCTCCCTTGATAGCTTAAGAAAAATCAAATTGTCCATATAAGCTGCGTGTGGATCGCCAATTTGCCAACGAAATCTGCAGGAGATTGCCGAGACCACTTTCGAGGGCCTCGCAGTGACAGCACTTTTAGTACTGGTACTTGATCTCGATGAAGCTCCCGGGCTGAATAGTGAAGAGATCGATCTTATCCCAATAAATTTTCACGCTATTGGTCGGAACATCATAATCCCATTGATCATCCGATAGCATTTTGCCGCCGATGCTCACCGTGATTTTGCTGGGATCATTCGGTGTATGCGACAGAGCAATGCTCTTCTTGGCCATGACATAAGCCCGGAAGATCACCTTCTGTGCATAGTCTTTTAAGATTAGGTCGATCTTAATCGGACATTTATAGGGATAATACTCTCCACCGGTTCTATCCACAGCAGTGCGATAGGGGTTACTCGCCGCTTCCACCGGATCGCCAATGGCCGCAAATCCGGTATTGGTGCAGTCGGGCGCGATGGCGCTGACCCGGAGCTTGTTCATCTCCCGATTTCCGAAGTCGACATAGCTCTGAACCATTTCATCGACACTCTTGTTGGTGAACCGATCATAATAATCCTTCCGTCGGGTACTCATCATAATATCCAACGGGACACCGGGACGGATGAAATCCTTGTGATAGAAGCTGAAGTTGGCCGCCTTCTCCAAGAATTTATAGAGTGAATAGATAGGAGTATTCAGACAATTTCCAACGGCCCAGGAATCGTAACGGTATTTGAAATCCGCCACCCAGTTGTTTTGGTTCCAGGTCATCAGCGTTGAACCGTCCTGCCCTTTTCTGGGTTCTCCTTGTTTAGTTCCATCGGAGGTGAGCATTACGGCCGTGTGATGGATCTGGGCCGAGGTCAACTCCTGGAGATAAAGGTGGATGTTCTTCTTGATGAGACAAGAAAGATCATCTTGGACATTGCAATGGATGTGGTTATCCACCACCCAAATATTATCGACCGGTGCTCCGGGCACCGCCTTATCAACCTGCTCCTTGTCGGTCTGATCTTGATTGTTGAGCACCGTCACGATCACTCGGGCAAAGGAGGTCATCGCTCCATTGCTCGCTGATAAGAGGAATCCATTCTCACCTAAGTTTGCAAGCAATGGCACACCCGATAGCGCTCCATTGGGGGAGACCATCATCCACTCAGGTCCACTCCGCTTGACGATGGTAAGAGTCCCACCATAGGGATTGGTCACCTTATCGGCCACCGTAGCGACAAAGTTTTTATCGACGTAAGCGGTGAACCGAATCGGATCCTCAAGCCAAACGGGCGGAATCGGATTTGGAATGACCCGGATAAACAGGGCCGCATTGGTCGAAAGCCCCTTCTCGTCAGTAATCTTCAGGTTGAAGGTGTGATCCCCAAGCTCTGGATGTTTCGGTTTCGCCACCATGTTTCCTTGCGGACTGACCGTGACCCAGGTTTGCACCGGAGTCAGTTCAAAGAACATGGCATCGCCTTCCGGATCGACCACATACTGAGGATCATTCAGGGCCACATTGAGAGTTTCAAACTCTTTCACGACAAAGTAGAGCGAGCCTGGCTTCACTTCAGGTGGATGGTTCTTCTCGTTGACCACTTTACCGAAGTAATTGGCGGTAGCGGTCAGTTTGCCATCAGATACCTGCACCACTCCAGTGAAGACGCCTAGATCTTTCGATTGTGGCGTCCCCGAGAAAATTCCATCCGGCGATAAAAAGAGCCAGCTTGGACCGGAGATATTGGTGAAGGTCAGCTTGTCCCCATCGGGATCGGTCGCATATTGGGCCACATCGAAGGTGAAGGGATCCAGAATCTGGATCTTTCCAAGATCAATCGGATCCTTAAGCCACTTCGGAGGTTCGTTTCCTGGATTCACCTTGATGATGACATCAACATTGGCTCCAAGCAGATCATTCTTCGCCTGTACGACGAAAGTAGTGGTCCCAACATCGATCTTCTTCGGAGTTCCGGTTAACGTGCCATCACTTTGAACGGTAAGCCACGCCGCCCCTGAAATCTTCGAGAAGGTCAATGGGACTCCATCCAACTCTTTTACCTTCGAAGCGATGTTCTCCTTAAAGAGAATGTTGGTAGTGGTCTCGAAGTAGATTGGATTTTCGAGCCACACTGGGGCTTGAGCATCCCGAACAACGGTGATTTCTAGGGTTGCCGTCGTTCTCTTGTTACTCGCCAAACGACGAGTCCGGTTCCCATCGGTAGCACTGAATCGCACCGTATGCACGCCGAGATCCTTATGGACCGGTTTCATGGTGAGAAGCCCAGTGGTCACATCCAGTGCAAGCCAGTCTTTGGTATCGACCAAGGCATAGGTGATGGGATCGCCATCGGCATCGGTCACATATTGAGCGAGGTTTTCAGTTTTTACTTCACGTTCTTTCACCGTCAACTTGATCACGGAAGGATTGATAATGGGATCATGATCCACATCAAGCACCCGTCCTTGGGCATTCACATCGACCGAATCGATGCCATCAGAGACGGTGAAGACGGCGGTATAGTTGCCGATATCGGCCGTCTTTGGAGTGCCGGAAAGCTTTCCATCAGAAGACAAGCTTTGCCAACCCGGCCCCGATTTTTTCGTGAAGGTGAGTGCGTCGCCATCTGCATCGGTCACGTAAGGCTTAACGTCGAAATTGTATTCAGCATTTTCGAACGCGTCGGCCAAGACCAGCGGATCGACCGTCCATTTCGGCTTTTGGTTGACCTTGTCGACGAAGATCAGCACCGTCACATTTGACGACTTTTGGGTGGAATCGGTGGCCTTCACCACAAAAGTGTTCTGACCGACATTTGCCCGTTGTGGAGTTCCCGAGAAGGTTCCGGTTGGACTAATCGTCGCCCAAGCTGGCCCTGACACCTTCGTAAAGGTGATGGAGTCGCCATCGGGGTCGGTCACATATTGTGCCAACTCATGAGAATAAGGATCCCGTTCTGGGATATGGCCCAGGTCAATGGGATCTTTGGTCCATTTGGGCGCACTAGTGGGATCATAAACGTCAATTACGACGGTGGCATCGGCGCTCTGACCATCATTGGTGGCCGTCACGATAAAGCTGTTGCTTCCTAAGTTAGCTTGAAGGGGAGTTCCCGTTAAGCTGCCATCGGAAGCGACACTCAACCAACCCGGCCCCGATTTTTTGGTAATGGTAAGTGCCATTCCATCGGGATCGGTCACCTTATCCTGGATCGATTCGGAGAAGGGTTTATTGATTGGAGCCCGGAAAGTAATCACCGTCGGATTCCAGACCGGTTTCTGTGGATCGCGGATGACAGTGATCTTTAAACTGGCGGTTGCCGTAGCGTTACCGTCAGAGACATTCACCGTAAAGGTATGCTCGCCAATATCTTTATGGATCGGTTTCATCGTGAGTACGCCATTGGTCGCGAGTACCGTCCAATCTTTTCCATCGGCTAGCGTAAAGGCGAGGACATCTCCATCCACATCGGTGATGTACTTCTTCAGGTCCTCTAACTTGGTTTCACGTTCTTTCACCGTCAGAGCAATGGCGGTGCCTGGAACGGTCGGCGGATGGTTGGTGTGAATAACGTTGCCTCGGATGGTAGCAACAGCGGTGAGTTTACCATCGCTGATCTCCACCTGCGCGGTGAAGGTGCCGATATCGGCCTTCTTGGGAGTCCCGGTAACCTTTCCGTCACTCGAAATGGAGAGCCAACTTGAGCCACTGAGCTTCTTAAAGGTGATCGGATCGCCATCGGGATCGGAAGCAAACGGAGTGAGATCGAAAGTATAGGCCACATCCTCGAAAGCATTTGGGAGGTCGATTGGGTTTTGCGACCAAAGCGGCGCCTGATTGACATATTCGACGGTAATCTGCACCTTTGCTTCGTCAAACTTTCCTCCATTATCGGTCACCCGAACCGTAAAGGTGTTCAATCCCACATCGCTGCGTTGAGGCGTTCCGGTCACTGCGCCATCAGTGCCAAAGCTGGCCCAAGCAGGCCCATCTATTTTAGTGATCGTTAAAGTATCGCCCGTATCAGGATCGGTCGCGAAGCTTTTGATCGACTGACTATAGGCCACTTTCTCTTTGGCGTTGGGCAACACGATAGGATCTTTGGTCCACTCTGGTGCATGATTGGGATCGTAGACTTCTACTTTCAACGTAGTGGTGGCGCCCAACATATCGTTTTTCGCCTGGACGACAAAGAAGTTATCTCCTAATTCTGAAATTCCGGGAGTGCCGCCTAACGTTCCATCGGTGGCAACCGTTAACCAATCGGGACCGCTTTCTTTGCTGAAGGTTAGCGTCAGACCATCGGGATCGGTCACGTAAGTTTTCAAAGTTCCCTGGATCGGCTGTTTTGCGGGAGTGCGAATGACGATAGGATTAGCCTTCCATTCGGGTGGACGCGGATCGCGAAGGACGGTGATCTTTAAGCTTCCATCGACTGGAGTGGTTCCATCACTCACTTTGTAAGTGAAGGTGTGGACTCCGATATCCTTAAATTTCGGTTTCAATGTGAGGGTTCCATCGGTGGCTAGTGTCGTCCAATCTTTCGCACCCTGTAGGTTGAAAGTGAGCGCGTCGCCGTCGGAATCGACCACAATATCCTTGAGCGCTTTGGTGAGCTCTTCCCGCTCCTTCATCGTGATCTCAAATGGATTCGGATTGATCTGGGGAAGGTGGTTCGTATGGAGCACGCGGCCGGTAGCATCGACCTGTACCATTACCTTGCCATCGCTAACACCAAAGACTGCATTGTATAAAGGAGTTACGTCGTTTTTTCCTGGAGTTCCAGAAAGGGCGCCATTGCTTGCTACTAAGAGCCAATCAGGTCCGCTAATCTTGCTGAAGCTAAGCGGATCGATATCGGGATCGGTCGCAAAGATCGAAATGTCATAATTGAAAGCCACATCTTCATGCGCATCGGGCAGAGAAAGGGGCTTTTGTGTCCAAACTGGATCTTGGTTCACATAATTGACAGTGATCTTGACGGTCGCATCGGCCGATTTTCCGTGGTTATCACTGACCCGTACGATAACGGTGTTGGGGCCGACATCAGGACGTTGTGGGGTTCCTGAAAAAGTTCCAGTCGAGCTGATGCTAACCCAAGCTGGACCGCTGATTTTGCTGAAGGTCAGCGGATCGCCGTCGGGATCGCTCGCGAAAGAGACTAAAGAAGTACTGTAGGGCTTTTTCTCGTCGGTATTCCCCAAATCGATGGTCGTTGGATTCCAAATCGGAGCGCCGTTGGGATCATAAACGGTGATGACGACGTTGGTGTTTGCAGTGAAGGCATCATTCTTTGCACTCACTACAAAGGTGTGAGGAGAAGTGGCAACCGCACTTTCCGGAGGCGTGCCGCTTAAAACACCCTCTGCACTCATGTTAAGCCATGAAGCTCCCGAGACCTTGGCAAAAGTCAGTGGAGCTCCATCGAGGTCCGATGCAAAGGCAGAGATATCGGAAGTGAAAAGTTTGCCGTAAGGAATGTTGAATTCGATAGGTCCAGTCCAAACTGGAACCTGCGGAGCCCGTTGCACTTGAATTGTGAATGGACTGCTGGCTTCGGCCTTGCCGTCACTCACCTTAAAAGTCACAACATGATCACCCAGGTTCTTGTATTTGGGAGTCATCCGGAGGTTCCCGCTACTATCTAAAGTGAACCAGTCGTAGCTTCCCACTAGCGTGAAGGTTAAGACATCCCCATCATCGATATCGCTAACGTAGGATTTAAGTGAAACTGTTTTGATGTCTCGTTCAACAACGGTGATGAGCGGAATCGTTCCGATAACAGGAGCATGGTTCACATGGATCACTTTCCCATTGGCCGTCACCTGCACCGCGGCCTCTCCGTCAGAAACCTCGATTACCATGCTATAGTTTCCGATATCGGGCTTAGTCGGCGTGCCCGTAATCAGTCCCGCCGAACTCACTGCATTCCAATTGGGACCAGAAATTTTCTTGAATGTGAGGGCATCTCCGTCAGGATCGGTCACAAGGTTAGCCACAGAGAAGGTATAGGCGCTATCTTCGAAGGCATCGGCAAGTGTAATAGGTGGATTGGACCAAATAGGAAGTTGATTGACTTTAATGACCTCAAATTCGAATGCGGTCTCTTTAAAGAGACCATTTTGATCGGTTGCCCGCACCACAATCCGTTGGTGGCCCACATCCACTCGTTGTGGAGTCCCAAAGAGCGTTCCACCATTGGTCACACTGGCCCAACTGGCTCCAGAAATTTTCCTGAAAGTGAGCACGTCTCCGGGATCGGGATCGCTCGCAAAGCCACTGATAACGACGGAATAGAGCTCCCGCTCATTTCCGTTTTGCAGAATAATCGGATCTTGGGTCCATTTCGGAGCATGGTTGGTATGGATAACCACCGATGTGGCAATGGTGGTGGGCTTAAATTCCCCGTCACTCACCTCTATTTCAACGGAGAAATTCCCAAGATCTCCCGCCCCCGGAGTTCCAGAAAGCTTCCCAGTGGCATCCACCGAGATCCAGGCCGGTCCTGAAATCTTCTTAAAAGTAAGCGGATCGCCATCGGGATCGCTGGCAAAACTTTTGCTCTCGAAGGTAAACAGGAAATCCTCCTGGGCATTGGGCATCGTGATGGGGTTTTGGCTCCAGACCGGTGTGTGGTTAGTGTGGAGAACCGTAATTTTGACATCGGCGGTATCGGAACCCGCCACCTTATTATCGTTAATTTTAATTTGGAAGGTATTAAGTCCTAAGTCATTCTTCCCCGGAGTTCCGGACACCGTTCCGTCACTATTCACCGTCAACCATGCAGGCCCGCCCATTTTCGTGAAGACAATCGGATCCCCATCAGGATCGGTCACATATTGCGCGAGGTTCAGGTTTTTAGAATAAAGGAAGTCTTCTTGAGCATTATCCAGAACAACCGGTTTATTGTTCCAAAAGGGAGGTTCATTTCCTTTAATGATCTTAATCTTGACGGTGGTTTGCGGAGCAAATTCACCATCTGAAACCGCTACAACAATGGTATTATCGCCGATATCCGGCCGATCGGGCGTACCGGTAATCGCTCCCGTGGTCGCGTTTATACTGGCCCAAGCGGGCCCAGAAACCTTTGAAAAAGTCAGCACATCACCGTCGGGATCACTCGCAAAACTGGCAACCGACTGGTTATAGACCGCCCAAGTCACCCCATCGGGTAAAGTGATTGTATTTTGACTCCAAACCGGTGTGTGGTTGGTGTGCTTAACTGTTATCGTTAAAGTCGCTTCCTGGCTACAGACCTTTGAAAACAGGGTGGTAGATAACTGTACCCTGATTTCCTGAGATCCTAAATTGGGTTTAGTAGGTTTTCCACTCACTAATCCCGATGTCGCAACTTTAAACCAATCGGCCTTGGGATCGGCCGAAAGAATCTGAAAATTAATCGTATGGGGTTCTGGATCCGGTTTATTTACGTAATTGAGGAGATCTTTAGAGTAGTCAAAATCCTCTTGAGCGTCTGGCAGCGTAATCCCCGCCATGATGAAAGTGGGACACTTCGGATTGACGAGAACTTGCCCACTCGTAGTCACTTCCGAAGAGCCACCTGACGCCGATTGCGCCGTGAACTTCACATTTGAGAAGGGGCCCACGTTCACTCGGCGTGGAGTTCCTCCTAAGATACCATCTGCGGTCATGGTCATCCAACTCGGTAGTCCCGAGGCCAAATGAGTCGGAAACGTGATGGTTCCGCCGCCACTTGGGACACTCACCTTGGTTTTCAGATCAAAAAAGTAAGGACTATCTTCCGTCGCATCGGGAAGCGTGAAGGAGGTCCAAGCGGGAATCACTTTCCAAACAAAGGTAATATCGGCAAAAGCTCCGCTGTCTCCATCGGCAACACCCAATCTAAAGGTGCCTGTGGCTGGAGTGCTGACGACTGGAGGGGTTCCAGATGCTTTTGCATTGGGATAGTCGGGAGTCAACCAACTCGGGGGAGCCGCACCGACTTTATTCCAAGTGAGTGGAGTGATCACCGTTTCTGGTTTCACCAGATCGATAAAATTGAGAGTATAGGGAACTCCGGAAGGCACCTCAAAAGTAAAAGCAGACTGTTTGAATTTTACAGTACCGAACAAGAGCTGACTGAAAAAGAGTGAGAAGATCGTCACCACTCCCAAGCGGGCTCGTACCATGTTTTCCCCCAATTCAATTTTTCGGTAAAACTAACTAAGACAAGGTTATTCTACAGAAATGTAGGCCTTCGACAATGGAATTAAAGTCGACTCACTCATTTATCGTTAACTCATATAAATAAACTTAAAGTTTTTTGCATTTTTGTTCGGATTCCGTTAACAAAGGCTCCATGCAACAAATCTCTCCTACTCAGCTGAAAACCATCAGCGATGAAAATAACACACCGTTCACAATACTCGATGTCAGAGAAGCCCAAGAACTTGCCATCGCAAACCTTGGAAATGTGCGTCACATCCCACTAGGCGAACTGACTACACGATGGCATGAGTTAAATCCGAAAGACTGGATTATCACCCTTTGCCACCACGGAATGCGCAGCGAAATGGCCGCGGGCTACTTACGCAGTCAGGGATTTGAGAAGGTCACCAACCTTTCGGGGGGAATCGATCGGTGGTCAATCGAAGTAGATCCCACCATTCCCCGCTACTAATGGAGAGTGACCCCTTTTAGTATTAATACATCGCATAATCCATTCATGGGTATTATTGCGTAAACTGATTTGCGTGGATCAAACCAGCTTTTCATTTTCCTTCTATTCGTTTCTGAGTCAACTGCGCCCGAGCATACTAGCTCACCTCTTGGCAAAATGTTTGGGGGTTTCTCGGCATCGATTCATCTCTAAAAACGGGGAATGCTTCCTTATTAATCCCATCTCTAACTTTGGATTTTCCCTCTTGAAAGAGGGGGTATATGAGCCGGCAATGAGTGAAGCGATCACGGCACTTTTGCGAAATCATGACACCTTCATTGATGCGGGCGCCAATGAAGGCTATTTCAGCGTACTCGCGGCACACAAAGCCCCTCACAGTCGAATCGAACTATTCGAACCCCAAATCAGGTTAAATAAAATCATCCATGAAAATCTCAGATTAAACAATGTTACCAATGCCACCCTCCACTCCACCGCACTCTCCGATCAAAATGAGCAAACGCGGCTCTACCTCTCCAATGAGATGAACACGGGTGCATCCGGTTTCTTTTCAAAAAGGCAATGGTCAAAAAGAATCCAAAAAACCCAAACACAAACTCTCGACTCTTTCCTCGAAAATTCAAACATCCACCGAGTTCGATTGATTAAAATCGATTGTGAAGGGGGAGAAATTAAAATTATTCCGGGTATGAGTAAAGCACTTCAAGAGAATCGATTCGATTTCATTATTCTGGAATGCCACCCAACCATTATCGGCGAAAAGAGTTGCCAGCAATTGATCGATTTCATTCATCAGGCCGGCTATCACACTTCACAATTAGCCTCTGGCTTGTGGGTACATCACTTACCCTCGGTAGCAGATGAACTTCTCTCTTTAGGCCCCGTTAAAAGAATTCACTGAGCTTTATAAAGGCTTGGGAATCATCAGATTCAGCATGGGCATGGCACCTTTGATTCCATTAAGGACGAATTGAATCGCAATCGCAGTGAGGATCAACCCCATGATCCGGGTGAAAAGATTCAGACCGGTCCGTCCCAACAACTTATAAAGGAATGGGGCCGCTCTTAAGCACCAGTAACAGGCGTACATCGCTAAAACCAGAGCCCCAATCAATTCAAACAGCCGGAGCGTGCTGTGGGTTTCGGTCGCCAACAACACAATGGTTGAAATTGCCCCAGGTCCTGCGAGCAACGGAGTTCCTAAAGGAAAGACCGAAACATCATCCCGTTCCATGCCTTCATGCGCCTCCTCCGGCTTCACCCGGGGGCGATTGTTATTCAACTGATTGATACCTAATAAAAGCAGCAAAATTCCCCCCGCTATCTGAAAAGCAGGCAGGGTAATTCCAAAAAGGCGGAAAATATTGAGTCCAGTCACCGCAAAAACGAATAAAATCCCAAAAGCCACTATCGCGGCCTTCCGGCGAGTGTGCTCCGTCCCCTCTGGGGAGAACCGTTCAGTGAGGGAGAGATAGACCGGGACCACTGCAAAAGGGTCCACAATGACGAAGATTGCTACAAACGTCTGTAATATATAGAGAATTTCGTCATACATAGGCTTAAATGAATTCTACTTTACCCGCCCAAAATTGACAACCCACAGCGTAACAAACTATAAGAAGGCTCTAATTGTTAATGTGAGGTATTCATGAAAGCGGTCATTTCTTTTCTCGTTCTTTCACTTTTTATCGCAGGCTGTGGTGAAGACAGATACCCCCTTCCCACAAAATCAAACAATGACGATAACAACTCTATAAACAACCCAAACAAGAATAATGGTGGCGCAGCCGGAGACCTCTCCAAAATCGGAGATCTTGAAACTGCGGTAGTCGGAGAGGCTAAAAACCTCAAACAAGCCTCCAAAGGAGCGGCCATATCGGGGACTGGAACAGTTCGTTTGAAAGCCCCGCGCCCTGATGAAGATTCAAAAACGATTGCTAAATTTAAAATTGAAGATGGCGGAAAAGTTGTCTTGATCAGTAATTCGAATACCGAATTGAGCAATGGCCTTAAACTCATTTTTGAACGCACTGGCAGCACCCTGAAGTTTTCCGTTGATACTGTCAATGGGAGCAACTTCAACACCGTCAAAGGCGCCGCAGACAAGGTTAAGCCCTTAGCAATGGATCCCACTGTGGAACTCTCGGTGGAAATCAACACTCACGGCGATCATGGCCATTTCAAAATTAAAAACCTGGCCAACAATCAAAAGGTGAACATCAACTTCCTGACCCAATTTACGGGAGCCCAATACTTGGGCTTTGCTCTTGTGAATGCTTCGATGAACAGCTTCACTGTCGTTGATTCTGAGGGAGACTAAGAGCCTCTCGATCAACTAGCGGGGATCAATAATCACAAGTCTGCCGGTCTCTATTTCCAAGATCACATTCTTGCCATGCAAAAAGACTTTCGAATTACCCCATCGTTCTTTCTCTTTCCCTAGCTTTTCGACTTCGACGGAGATCTGAGTTCTCACCGTTGAATCTAATGGATCCGAACTCCAAATCGTCATTGGCGCCACTCCGTCTATGTATTCCAGCTTCAGCCACTTCTCCCCAACATCGCTATCGTAAATTTTCGCGACTTGGTAATTGGATTGCGCGCGAAGACGTTCCATTAACTCGAAATCACCCCGAAGGGACGCTTCAGTTTTGTATTGTTTTACAGAATAGAGTTGGCCCGACTTGTCCTTGACCAAATAAACCGCACCATATAACCCATCTCCCAGCATTCGAACAACTTCCACCTCTTCTCCACGAAGTTTGAGTGTTTTAGGGACTTCCGTATTATTCAGCTTTCGGACATCATCCTCTAGCTTCCGAACCCTATTCTGTATGTTTCTTAATTCTGTTCTCACCTCCGGAGTCAACTGAAAGACTTCAGGTTGATTCCCAGTGATCCGAGCAGACACCCGAAAGCAAAAATTTGAAAACGAAAACCTTTTTTTTATGGGTTCGGCAATTGCCGCGGACACCCCCAAACTAAGGATGACGAATAGGAGGGTGGCTTTCATATCTTAACCTCCTTAAAATAGTGAATATTAATTAATTGAAAAATTTGCAGTGAAAGATCGTAGGATTCTTTTTCACCGTGCCGGTGTCGGTGTTGTATTCCGACTTCCCCTGTTCCACAAAATCACAGGTTCCGCCTTCCGACAGGCAGTAACTGTCACAGGTCTGCTTGACCGGACCGGTGCAGGCTGCGAAGGTCATTACAGCGACGAGGGCTGATAAGATTAGAAGTGATTTCATATATCCTCTCTTCTCCTCTTCGGCCAATTGTGAAGATTTCTTAACAATTATTTTAACGAGTCAGAATCTGGGTGCAGAGCAGCGTTAAATCGGGGGATGCTTGTGTGGGCGCTTGGAATTCGGGAAAATCGAAAATAAATTGCTTCGTACGTAAAAACTGGGTGTATGTTCCGTGCGTTTGTCGGACAAACCCACCAAAGACGCGAACCTGGGGGCCAAATTCAACCTCCAGCGGTTCTTCACTCACCACCTTCCCTACCTGAACCGTATTTCCCATCGTCGTGAAAAAAAAAGCTCCTCCCACACGGGTGAAATTGCCTGATAAAAAAACGTAACGCCCATTCACCGTTAAAGAGAGTTCTTCGGGCACCCATTTTCCATCCACCTGCTTGAAAGTAACCGGCCCTTTTTCCAGGTGATCCATCGGAAGGCGTTCCCCTTTGGGAACTTGATACACCTTAATAGCCAGTTTTCCTGCGTCACTGCTGGAGGGGCCTAAATAGAGAAAATGTTCTGGATTAATCTGAATTGGATAGATCCCGCGACTCAACTCCTTTTTTCCCACCGTGCCGATCCAGATCGGTTTCATTCCGGCAGCGGCAGGAAGGAAAAGAAGGTGTGGCTCCCGAAATTGCCAAGCTCCCGGAATGGGAGTTTCCCCCACCATCGACAGGAATTCCGTCCCTGCGAATGTATTGGATTCAAATTCAAAGTGGAAAAAACCAAATGTTGAGTCATCCGGGGTAAAAAGACGAATGGGCAGCCTTTGCCGCACGTCAAACCAACCCTTGCGAAAGGATTTCAGCTCAATGTAAAGCTCGTTCGGAGGAAGAGGTCGAAATCGAGGCGGAATCGCCCAAACGACGGCCGGAAACGCTAAAAATAGAAAGAGGGTTCTCATGGCAAAAAAGCGGGTGTCTAGTATCACAACCCTATAATCCGGGAAAGCGGCAAATGAACTTGGTCCCCTGCCCTCGCCCACTCTCGATGGCGATGCTGCCTTCGTGCTTTTGCAGAATGTGCTTCACAATGGCGAGCCCCAATCCAGTTCCACCTTGGGCGCGAGAACGGGCGCGATCGACGCGATAGAACCGCTCAAAAAGGCGAGGATGGTGCTCGATGGGGATTTCAGGACCGTCATTCCAGACCGATAGAATCGTATCGAGGCCGTCTTCTCTCCAAGCGACCACAATTTTTCCCCCTTCAAGGGCATATTTATTGGCATTGTCGATGAGGTTCGTGAGGGCCTGTTCGACACGATGGGGATCGGCATAGACCCGTTCCGCTTTGAGATCCATTTCGATGGTCTGCTTCTTATTCGCCACCGCTTCTTGGAATTGCGAGACGATCCGATCGGTCAACTCCTTTACATCGACGCTGTCCTTATGAAACATCTCTTCGGTTTCCAGAGAGGAAAGATCTAGAAGGTCGTTCATGAGATTCAATAGCCGTTCGGTGTTGCGAGCAATCACCTGTAAAAATTCGGCATCCACCTGCCTTTTTTTGCTCACATCTTCAATGAGCGTATCAACATAGCCTTTAATCGAGGTGAGCGGAGTGCGCAGTTCATGGGAGACATTGGCCACGAAATCGATCCGCATCTGCTCGGCCGATTTCAGTTCGGTAACGTCGTGGAAAACCCCGATAGCGCCATAGATGGTGCCATCTTGTTTCCTTAGAGGTGAAACAGAAATCGAGAAGTAACGACGTCCTCCTTGTCGCTGATCGAGCGGAACCGCTTTGGTCAGTCCAACCGCCCCTTCATGGAGGGCACGGTTAAAAGCTTCCAATACCTCGGGATCCCGAAACAAAGTCCAGAGCTTAGTCCCTGGTTTGCGGAGGTCTTCACCGCCAAAGAGCACCTCAAAACGGGAGTTGAAAAAGAGCGGAGTACCATTGGGATCGAGCGCTAAGATCGCATCGGAGATGGCCGCCATGATGGTGTCGAGTTCGACTTGCTCGAGAGATAAGATTTGGGTTTTGGCGACCAGATCTTTTCGGAGGGTTTCGATATTACTTTCGAGTTCCAGCCACTCATGGGCCGTCTCATGACCATATTCCTCATCGAGGGCTAAATTGCCATTTCCATCCCCGCCTTGGGACTTCAGGATCATTCGCCCCAGAGGAAAAACCAGTCGCTGGGCGGTCATGTAGGCCACGCCTAAAAAAGAGAAGGAGATAACCAAAAAGACGATGGTCATCGTAGCATCGAGAATGGCCATCATCTCCGAAAGGCGGCGCAAGGGGACTGCCACTCTGAGGATCCAATTTTCCTTTACTAAAAGAGCCCCATAGAAAACATCTTCATGGAGAGAAAGGTGGTAGCGCACCTGTTTCCCAAAGCGCCCTAGCTGGGCCTCTTTCACTTCGGGAAGCTCGGCATAGCCAGAATCCCCACTGTGGATCTCAAGAGAGTCGCATACCAAATTTCCATTGGCCCGTAGCAGGGACAGGTAAACCTCGCCTCCAGCCGATTGGGAACGGCACCAATTATTATCGGTGGTATCGATAATATTCTGGGTCTGGTGGCGGATGGTGTCCTGCGCCTGACTTGCCACCTGGGAAATAAACTGCCGTTTAAAATAGTAACGGGCAACAACCCCTGCCGTTCCTAAACCCACGATAATAATCGCGGCCTGGACGGCAATATGCCGATAGAAAACCTTCCAGGGGAAGTTTTTTTGACGGGCTATTTTTGCGAAGGCTTTAACCTTCGTTACGAATCCTGTATCCGACACCACGAATAGTCTCTACCACATCGCCGCATTTTCCTAGCTTTTTTCTTAATCCAAAAATATGGGTGTCGATCGCGCGATCCACTACGGTAACCCCTTCCCCCTGGACCAAGTCGATGAGCCGTTCGCGGGTAAGGACCCTGCCTTGATTCTTCAGCAACGCCACCATCAACTTAAACTCCGATGGGGTGAGTTGGACCTCTTTTTTCCCGCAGAGAGTGCGATAGGCTTCTGTGTCAACGGTGATCTGACCCGCAATGAGGGTTTTCCCCTGAGGCTCTTCACCCCCTACCTGTCGACGTAAGAGAGCTCGCACTCGAGCCAAGAAGATCGGAATTTCGAAAGGCTTAGAAAGGTAGTCATCGGCCCCCATCTCCAATCCCAGCACAATATCGGTGGTGTGAGCGCGGGCCGTTACCATGAGGACGGGGAGTTGTTTGAAGCGATTATTCTCAGCACGGATTTTCTTACAGATCTCTAAACCGGAAAGGCCGGGAAGCATCCAGTCTAAAATAACAAGTTGGAATACGTCTCGTTCTAATACCTTAAGGGCCTCTTCCCCATCCTCTACCACCATAACCTCGTGCCCTTCCCTTTTCAGGTGAAGCATCATGAGATCGGAAATATCCTTTTCATCCTCAACAACTAAGACCTTTAATGACATATAGTTCCTATCCCCCTGTTTTGGTTCGGCCGGAATGTCGAATATCTTCCCCGGACATGGAGAAGATCACATCCTCGGCTATATTGGTGGCATGGTCCCCGATGCGTTCCAAATTTTTAGCCATTAAAATCAGATTAATTCCCTGTTCTAAATCATTTGGGTGCTTTCTCAAATGCTGCATCACCTGATCAAAGATCTTTTTCTTGTAGCCATCGACCTCATCATCCCGCTCTAAAACCTTGTTCGAGAGCTCGGCATTCCGATGGACAAAGGCATCCAACACTTCGCGTAACATGATGCGCACCCCATCGGTCATCTTGCTTAAATCCTCGATCGAAACCGAAGCGGGCGCTTTGAGGTAATACTCGGTGTTGTTGGCGATATTCACCGCGAGATCGACCATTCTTTCCAAATCGGTATTGATCTTAATCACCGAAATAATCAGCCGGAGATCGGCAGCCAGAGGCTGCTGCAATGCCAACAGTTTAAAGCAGAGTCCGTCCACTTCGATGTGCGATTCATTCACCTTCTCTTCAATCGAATAGACCTCTTTCACCTTCAGCAGATTGCGATCTCGCCAGCCCGCGGTGGCACATTCCAGCGCCTGTTCCACATACCCTGCCATCGTGACCAATTTCTGATGAAGCTCCGACAAACCAGTATCAATGTGACGTGTCATTATCCAAATTTCCCCGTAATGTAGCGTTCCGTCCGTTCCTCTTTCGGAACAGTAAAAACGGTACGAGTGTCACCGAACTCGACCAATTCGCCAAGGAGAAAAAAGGCGGTCTTATCGGAGATACGGGCCGCCTGCTGCATGTTATGCGTCACAATGATCACAGTAATCGATTTTTTGAGTTCTAAAATCAGCTCCTCGATCTTGGCTGTGGAGATCGGATCCAACGCGCTGGTCGGTTCATCCATCAATAAAATAGGCGGATCCACTGCAAGGGCTCTGGCGATACAGAGTCTCTGCTGCTGTCCTCCCGAAAGAGAAGTCCCGGGACGATGGAGCTTTTCCTTAACCTCATCCCAAAGAGCGGCCTGTTTCAGGCTTTTTTCGGCCGTTTCTTGTAAAATCGACTTGCGACGGACTCCGGCGAGCCTTAATCCCACGACCACATTGTCAAACACAGATAACGCCGGAAAGGGATTTGGTTTTTGAAACACCATCCCGATTTTTCGGCGGATCGAAACGGGATCGATCAGGGCTCCATAAATATTTTTCCCCTCTACAATCACATCCCCTTCGGCACGAGCGCCGGGAATCTCCTCATGAAGCCGATTCAGACAACGGACAAAGGTCGATTTTCCGCAGCCGGAGGGGCCAATGAGGGCCGTCACGGATGAAGGGGCCACTTGCAGAGAGATGTCCCGTAAGGCACGCACTTGACCGAACCAGGCATTTAATTTTTCAACTTTAACGATCGGTTCCACGTCATTCCCTTCCTGAAGCGTCGACCCTGAAAAAGAGGCGGCAGCTCAAGTTGATCACAAAGACAAATCCCACCAACACCAACGCCCCGGCCCAGGCCTGCTGATGCCATTCCTCAAAAGGGGAGATGGCATAAGAATAGATGGTGACCGGCAGGGAGGCCATCGGTTGATCGAGATTCCACTGCCAAAAACGGTTATTCAGCGAAGTAAAAAGAAGCGGGGCGGTTTCTCCCGCAACCCGTGCGATAGAGAGAATCACGCCCGTGATAATCCCACTCCAGCAGCCTCTTAAAACAATCCGTAGAGTGACCTTCCAGCGAGGCAATCCTAACGCCAATCCGGCTTCTCGAATATGACTGGGAACCAATTTCAAAAGCTCTTCGGTGTTACGAGCAACAATGGGAATCATGATGATCGAAAGGGCCAAACTTCCCGCAATCGCCGAAAACCGTTTCATCGGAATGACGACTAAAGCGTAGATAAAAAGTCCAACGACAATCGATGGGACGCTCGATAACATATCGGCCGAAAACCGGACATATTTCGCGAGCCGCTCCGTCTTATACTCCGAAAGAAAAATCCCGACCGCGATTCCCCAGGTCACACCAATCAACGCACCCAATAAAACCATTAAAGCCGTTCCAAAAAGCGCATTGGCCATTCCGCCGCCAGCCTCACCGACTGGGACGGGGATCTTCGTGAAGAAATTCCAGTTAATGGCGGGCAACCCTTGCCACAAGACATAACCCAAAACTAAAAACAATGGGATAAGCGCTACCATAGCCGCTAAAAAGAGAACCCCCTGCATGAAAAGATCCCGTCGCTTGCGACGGCCGTAACTGGCTTCGAGATACTGAGCAAGCGTTTTCATTTGGGCATCTTTCGGTTGAGGTTCCACACCAATAATCGAGCCGAGAGATTCACACCGAAAGTCACTAAGAAAAGTACCAATCCAACTTCCGCCAATGCAGCAAGGTGGAGTTGGCTCGAGGCCTCCGCATACTCATTGGCAATCACGCTCGCCATCGTTTGCCCGGGCGCTAAAAGCGAAGCCGAGATATGGGACCGGTTTCCGATCACCATCGTCACCGCCATCGTTTCGCCCAAAGCTCTACCAAGCCCCAAAATAATCGCCCCTAAAATTCCGGTGCGCCCGGTTTTTAGCACGGCAATTTTCATTGTCTCCCAACGGGTCGCTCCCAACCCCCAAGCGGCTTCACGATAACTACGGGGAATCGCCTTAAAGACCTCTCTTGAAATCGAAGAGATGGTGGGAATCACCATTATCGCTAAAATCATTCCGGCAGTGAGCATCCCCACTCCATAAGCAGGGCCTTGAAACAAAGGCAGGAACCCAAAGACTGAAATCAACCAGGGCTCAATTACCTCGCGCATAAAAGGGGCCAAGACAAAAATTCCCCAAAGGCCGTAAACGACACTGGGAATGGCAGCCAACATTTCGATCAGAAAACCAACGACTGCGCCAATCTTGCGAGAAGCCAATTCATTTAAGAAAAGTGCGATCCCGATACTTAAAGGGGCCGCAAAAAGCATCGCTAAAAAAGAGGAAAGGAGGGTCCCATAAACAACTGGCAAAGCACCGTAGATATTCCGGACCGGGTCCCAAGTGGTTTCCCACAGGAATTTAAGGCCAAAGGCCTGCACCGCTTCCACCGAACGCAACAGAAGAAATCCAGCAATGGAAAGGAGCAATGCCAATAGCAACACCGCAATCCCCCGTAATACCCATCGAAAGATTTGGTCCCCTAGATGCAAATCGAGCCTCACTGCTGGAATATTTGGGGATACGATAGCTTCGTTCCAGGCAGTTTTCCATGGATTTAAATGGGGATTGGAATGAGCCATGTCGGAGTCCGTAACTGTGGTGTCCATATTCGTGGATAGTTCTACCCTAGTTTTTAGGCACCTTTATTAGGATCGTGTTAGGAGCTGCTGACAATAAAGGGCCCCCAAAATAGGGTAAGAAGCCTGGGAAAGCTTGGCCTTAGCCTTGCTTAGAGATAGGGTCGGGGGATGGAAATGATCGCAATCTTTACCTTTATACTAGCCTTGCAGGCAGCCGAACCAATCGAAATCAAGCTCAAGATTGAGCCTAATAAACAGGTGAATCCTCTCTTTAGTGACCGCATTTTTGACCTCGGCGAGGCCGGAAAAGGGCCCCCCGCTCCTCCCCGCATGGAATATTACAATAAGAAGAAGAATCGCCCTCTCTTTGACTCCCCTTTTTCAAGATCGAAGTTGGAATAGCCCTTTCTTAAAAGGGGTCACTCTCCATTTGGTAACAAAAGGTGCCGGAGGTCTGTGGATAAACACCCGGCACCTTTTGTTACCAAATGGAGAGTGACCCCTTTTAAGACACCGGGTTGCCGAATGGTAAGGACTGTGTTCTTTTTGTAGTCTTATGCACACAGTTTCCCCAGAAGATCTAAGGGCGATTGCCCCATATGATGATGCTGCTTTCCAGATCGCGATCAAAAGAGTACTGGCCCATCCTGCCACCGCACTTATTTTTAAACGCTTTTTTGGATCTCTTCCAGAACAGATCCTTCGTGAAAAAGCCTCCCGATTAAAATCGGTATTTGAATTCCAATCGCAATTCATCGACCCTTTTTTAAAAACCATCGAAAACGAAACCTCAAATGGGATCACCCTATCTGGAAACGAATCCCTCGATAAAAACAAACAGTATCTTTTTATCAGCAATCACAGAGACATTCTTTTAGATGCCTCCTTATTAACCGTCGATCTGTTTAGAAAGGGTTTCTCCACGCCCCAAATCTGTTTAGGTGATAATTTACTCATCGATCCAGTCGCCACCGATTTGGTGAAAATGAACAAAGGGCTCACGGTAAAGCGAAATCTCTCCCCTAAAGAGATGCTCCATTGGTCTTATGTCCTTTCGGGACAGATCCGGAAGACCATCACGACTCATCAAGACTCGGTCTGGATAGCCCAACAGGAAGGCAGGGCAAAGGATGGGAAAGATGAAACTCATCCGGGAGTCATTAAAATGTTGGGGCTATCTGGGGAGGGTGATTTCATAGAGAGATTGCGCCCCCTTCATATCGTTCCGGTGGCGGTTTCCTATGAATATGACCCCAACGACGTTGAAAAATCGATTGAATTGTTTCAACGCGAAAAGGAAGGCGAACTCTACAAAAAAAATCCACTTGAGGATCTCCAGGCAATTCAACGCGGATTGGCTGGATTTAAAGGGGGGATCCACATTCAGATTGGAAAAGAGATCGAATCCGAACTCGCAGAGGCCACTTCTTTACCCCTGAAATCGGAACAGGTTAAATCGATTGCCAGCCAGATCACCCAGCAGATCCA
>CAZRZK010000048.1:0-28177 GCA_964604555.1 uncultured Pseudobdellovibrionaceae bacterium
CGCGAAAAACCCTTCTCAGAACTCTTAGGGAAGATGCGGAAGCGACTGGCCGATCTGAAGAGCGGTAAAAAAGCAGATAAGAAGCTTTAAGAAGTATCACTCCGCGCGATTGCCACGGCCCCGGTTGGGGCCTCGCAATGACAGACAGCTCTACATCTGTGCTTCGGCTTCGATTGCTTTCAACACACCTTGCTTATCAAAGCTGGCAATTACCTCTTCGTAACTTTCATAGCTCTTTTTATCTTTTTTGTTGTCCCCGACCCATTGGGTCGCTTTTTTGCGGTAAAACCGACAGGTCTCTTCCCCTGTCTCCTCGGGCCGACACCATTCAGCACGGCCAAAATATTCCACTAAATCGACTTTTCGCACCTTTCCCAATTTTTCCGACCACTTGGTCTTCAATTTTTCTCGCGCCTCCTCGGAGGTCACGGTCGCCTTTTTACTGGAACAGCCGATGAATAGAAATGGCAGAATGTAAAATATTTTTTTCACCTTTTCTCCTTATTAGAGGTGCTTATGACGCGCAAATCGCTTCAATCTCCTCAACCTCTTTCGGGATCCGTTTTGAAAGCACTTCCGATCCCTTTTCGGTGATGAGGATATCATCCTCAATGCGACAACCCAAGCCCCTTAATGAGGCTGGCCCTTTAGAAAAATAAAGCCCCGGCTCCACCGTCACCACCATTCCCGGCTCTAATCGACGAGAATTTCCACTGGGAATATCATGATAGGCCCCTACATCATGCACATCCATGCCCAGCCAATGGCTTGTGCCATGAGGGTAATAGGCTCGATAACTCTTCTCTTTGATGAGGGTTTGGGTCCTTCCCTTCAAAACCCGCAATTGCCGAAGCACTTCCACAATTCCCTCCACCGCCTCCTCATGGATCGACTGGAAGGTTTTCCCCGGACGGATCTTTTTGATCACCTCTTTCTGGACACTCAAAACCCCTTCATAGACCTGTCGCTGGATGGGATTAAAAGTTCCATTCACCGGGATTACCCTCGTAATATCGCTAGCGTAATAACCCCATTCCGCCCCGGCATCGATCAACACCCACTCCCCCTCTTTCGCTTTTCGATTGTTCTTGCGGTAATGCAACACGCAGGCATTGGGGCCCGAACCCACAATCGGCTGATAGGCCAGCCGCTTCGCTCCTAGGATCTGGCAGGTATGAGTAAAATGGGCCTCGATCTCCCATTCCCCGATATTGGACTTCATCGCCTTCATCACCCCCACAAATCCTTCTCCGGTAATCTCGATGGCCTTTACCATGGACAAGATCTCTTCCTTTGATTTGAAGAGCCGCATCTCCCCCACGATCTCCTGAGGATCGCGAATGGCGATCATCCCGCCCCCTCTCACCAAAGGGCGCCGAATCCGAACACAACTTTCAATTACGCTTTCATCCCGTTTTGGCTCGATCCCCAATCGATAGTAAAGCGCACTCATCCCATGGAGTTCCCTTTCCAAAATTTTTAGCCAGTTTTCTTGGGGAGCGATAGGAGCTGAGAAATCGGCCCCCAACAATTGTCGCAAATCTCCAGGAGAGGTCATCGGCCCATTCCATAAAACATGGTCGGGGTCGACGGCCGCGGCAAAGATTTGGAACGGGGTTTTAGAAAAAGGGGCGAAAAGAAGCAAAGCCCCGGGTTCATCCCAACCGGTGAGGTAATGAAAAAGGCTGGACTGCCTCCATGAGATATCCCCTCCATATTCGTAACTCCACACTTTGGCTGAGGGGATCAGCGCAACCGCCTTCTCTTTTTTCAGTTCTTTTAATAGTTGCTCTCGACGTTTTGCGAATTCCATCCCAAAAGTTTACTTCGAATTGTTTGAATTGTCTCTCCAACGGGTTCTGTGGGATCTTGACTTGCCATCTCCAACGCCTCTGACATTCGAGGGTGGCCCGTCACGAACAACGCAATGAGGGCATTTCGGCGGAGACCATTTCTTTTTGCCCGAGTCATGGCAGTGCCCCCAAAGCATCTCTGGTAAAAGGCTTCGTCCATCGTCGCAATTTCAAATAGTTCAGGAATCGGTTTTCCTTCCAGTAAACTTCTTTTTTTTCTTGGGTGGTTATAAGGGCAAGCGGTCTGGCAAAGATCACACCCAAAATAATAGTCTTTCAAATGGGGCCAATACTCTTCCGGAATCGGGCCCCGATGTTCAATCGTCCAGTAGGCCAAGCATTTTCCCGCGTCGATAGAATAGTCTTTATTCAATGCCCCCGTCGGACAGACATCTTGGCACAAACGGCAGGGACCGCACCCCCCCTCCGATGTTTTTTGCGCAAAGACCTCGGGTTGATTCCGTAAGTCGATTTTAACAGGACCCGTCGTAAAGATCTCCCCCAACAGGAGAAAACTCCCGTGCTTCGGATGAATAAAACAGGTGTTTTTACCAATAAATCCGGTCTTGCATTTGGCGGCGAGGGCCCGTTCTAAGACCGGTGCGGTATCGACCAACACCCTCGAGGTTCCAGGGAGGGAGGCAGCTACCTTCTCCAACTCCTTTTTAAGGTGCCGGTGGTAATCCTCGATTCGGGCATATTGAGCGACTCGGGGAGATTCGATCTCTTTTGTATCCCCCAGATCATAGGGAAGCCCAAAGATCAACGCTGCCTTGGCCCCCGGCAATAACTTCTCCGGCTCATTTCGAAGATCAGGGTATTTACGGAGGTACTCCATTCCCCCCGCTCGCCCCTCGGCAAGCCAGGTTTCAAAACGTTGGTAGGCCCTCTCCACCTCTAATGAGACAGTTCCTAAATAAACAAGATTAGTTTCCGTGTTCATCCCGGATCTCACCTACCAGATGTTCCAACACATCTTCAAGGGTTACGATTCCGAGGTTCTCCTTCGTATTACTATCCTGAACAATCGCCATGTGGGCTCGAGCGCTTTGAAAAAGTTTCATCAGCTGATCTTGTCGTAAGGAGGGATCTACATAGATGGGAGGACGAGCGCATTTTTGAAACGCCTCATTCGAAAACTGTTTGAGCAATTGGGGCCAAACATCTTTCATCAGCACAATTCCCACCACCGAATTCAGATCGCGATCGCACAACGGGAATCGAGTGTGCATCCGGGTCCGAACGGTGGCGAGGTTTTGCTCTAATGGATTGGCGAGTGAGATCACCTGGGCCTTATCCTTATAGACCATGATCTCGCTCACCCGCTTATCGGCAAATTCAAAGGCACGGGTGATGATCTGTGCTTCACTGTCACTAATGACCCCATCCTCTTTCGAATCCTCCATCACCAATTTGAGTTCATTCTCGGTGAGGGGCTGTTCACCGGTATTTTTGATCTGTAACAACCAGAGCACGGTATCGGCCATCCGGGTAAAGAACCGAATAAGCGGCTTAGTGACGATGTAAAAGGCCCGTAACCCTGGGGATAACCACAAGGTCATCTTCTCAGCATATTGAATGGCGATAGTTTTAGGAACCAACTCTCCCAGTACCACATGGAGCAAAGTAACCGTTAAAAAGGCGAGCACGGTAGCAATCCACTCTACGGTGTGGGCTGAAAAGGGCATGCCTTCTGGAAGCAAATGGAGCACCAAAACGCGAAAGGCCGGCTCACCTAACCATCCCAAGGCTAACGAGGCGATGGTGATCCCCAATTGGGTGGCCGAAAGGTATTCGTCCAATTGGTCGACACATAAAAGGGAAACCCTTGCTTGGGCAATCCCTTTACCCACGAGCTCTTCAAGACGTGTGCGACGGACTTTTACGATAGCAAATTCGGCCGCGACAAAAAAGCCATTTAAGAGAACTAATAGGAACGCGGCTCCAATCGCCGCTCCGTTCACGATAACGGTAGACATATGATTAAGCTATTGATAATAGCCTGTTAGGAGCATTAAGTCGATTTATGAATGTAACCGATTTTATTACCACTCACTATCGCCATTTCAACGCCGCCAGCCTTGTAGACGCAGCAAAATCCTACAAAGGATTCGTCGAAAAGGGTGGCAAAATGTTCATGTCCATGGCCGGAGCTATGAGCACTGGAGAATTGGGGCTTTCCTTGGCCGAAATGATCCGCAAGGACCAAGTCCACGCAATCTGCTGCACCGGAGCTAATCTCGAAGAGGACATCTTTAACCTCGTGGCCCATAGCCACTATAAACGGATCCCCCACTACCGAGATCTGACCCCCCAAGATGAGATGGAACTCTTAAAGCACCACCTCAATCGGGTGACCGATACCTGCATCCCCGAAGAAGAGGCGATTCGCCGAATGGAGGGGGCCGTCTTAGAACAATGGGATGCCGCCTCGAAAGCGGGTGAACGTTTTTTCCCCCATGAATTTTTCTATCAGGTCCTGCGCAGCAAAAAGCTGGAAAAATATTATGAAATCGATCCCAAAAACAGCTGGATGATCGCTGCCTGTGAAAAGAACCTTCCGATTATCGTTCCAGGATGGGAAGACTCCACTTTAGGAAATATTTTTGCCGCTCGATGCATTGAAGGGAAAATCAATGGTTCGGTGATGAAAACCGGCATCGACTACATGCGGGAATTGGCAGTTTGGTATGAAGGCAATTGCCGAAAGGCCCCGGTCGGGTTCTTCCAGATTGGGGGTGGCATTGCCGGAGATTTCCCCATCTGTGTGGTACCGATGCTCAATCAGGACCTCCTCAAAAACGTTCCTAGCTGGAGTTATTTCTGCCAGATCAGTGATTCGACAACGAGTTATGGCTCCTATTCGGGAGCGGTCCCCAATGAAAAGATTACCTGGGGAAAATTGGATGTGGAGACCCCGAAGTTTGTCATCGAATCGGATGCGACCATCGTCGCACCCTTGATCTTTGCTTACGTCCTGGGCTGGTAAAATATTTACGGGTTGTAATTCCAAGTCTGAGAACCGGTAGTCACCTTAAATTCATAAGGCTTTACCAACTTTCCTCCTTTGCCACAGGTCCCATTGTGTCGGGTGGCAAAGGCGGTTCCATTAAAGGCACAGATCGGAAGCTGGGTAGAATCTTGCCAGGTGGTGCTAGCCCCGTCATTTTCCCCGTAAACATACACACTTCCCTTATAAACTCCTAAATTCCAATCTCGACATTGATTAGGTGTATATTCGAACCACCCCCGGGCCATCCATTTTCCGTGTTCATTCTTGGAAAGCGCTCCCCAGATCCTTTTTCCCGAACGGTTGCAGATCTTAATCAGCGTAGGCTCCCCGGATAAATTCCAGGTGTAAGTGCCATTTCCTTGAGTACGCCAGGGGTTATCAATCTCTTTAAATGAAACCGATTGTAGATTTCTTTTCCCACAATGGGTGCGGTAGCCATTTTCAAACTTATTGACTGGATCGATGCAGTATTCCGCTCCTCCATGCCCTCCCCACCACGTCCAATTTCCCGCAGCGCCTGCAGAAGCATAAGCATCAATCGCTTCATCACTTTTGAGATTGGTGAGCAAGCTTTTACACTCCCCTTTCTTCACGTTATACCACCCCTTCACGAGGGGGGCCGGTACGAGGGTGAACCCATCACTCTTATGGGGCCAACCCAGTGCAATCGAGATCGTTTCAAAACCCGATTTATTGCAAACCTGGAAACTCCAGGGGCGTTTATGTTGATCGTACCAAAGAAAATAGGTTTGCGCGGCCGTCAGGATCTTCTCCTCAATGGCATAGCACTCCTCTTCCATCCGGTTTGCCTCATAGCCCCCGTCTTGAACCAGGTATTCAAAATAATCTCGACCAAATTTCTGCAATGACTCTCCCCGTTGGACATATTGCCGGGTGTGGCAGAGTTCATGTCCAATGAGGGCGACTCTCTCCGCTCGGTCCAACTCTGTCCGGTAAAAGGCAATGTAGACATCATACCCATAAGTTTGCCCATTCGAGCTTCCAAGATCCACTTCCAATGGGGGATCTCCCCACCGATCCATCATTCCGGCCTTGAGATGCAATTTTACTTTATCGACGATATTTCCATAAAATGGACGCAGGATCTTTTTCTCTTGCTCATCCAATGCCCCCCAAATCGGGTTACGCGTGCTCATGATTGAAGCCGCACTTGGGTAAGCGGTAGCGCCCATCTCTCCCGAGGCCGAAACAAGCGGCTTTGAGAGATCCCAACAATTTCCGGCCATCCAACTTTTGCAGGCGGCAAAACAAACGGGGTTCACTCCACTCGCCCCCATCGCGGACACTTTGCAACTGTCATTGCAATCTTCGGAACAGGAGTAGGAAAACACTGGCTTAGAAAGAAAAAGAGAAACGATCAGAAGTAAAACAGGCATGATGCACCTCCCAGTTGTATCTAGGAGGACAATTACGCCCCAAGGTAAATTTAAACAAGGAGCTCTATGTCAATTCAGATGCTAATAGAGGTAGTAGGGCTTTGTAGAATCGGTCCGATCGAAACCAAAGGTCCTTTTATATTCAACCGTCTGGAGCGTGCTATCTTTAACGGTATAGCATTGATAGGTCGTTGCCGCAGCCGCCCCCGTTGCAATCACCACCGTCGTGAGCATGTCCCCTCCAGAGGTTTTCAGGAAAAAAGTTGCTATCCGCGTGCTATCCTCTTCCTGAGGCAAAAGAGGATCACTCGAACTCAGGGAAGCGATTCCATCATACGCCTGCCCCCAACCATCCTGTCCAAGCGCACAAATTTTTCGCCGTTTCGTGTTTGCCACCGTGGGATCATAGGCTCCAATGTGGGCATCACTCCCAATCCCAGCCACATAATAGATTTCATCTCCGGCTAACGTAATATCGTCGACATTAATGAGAACCGACTTCTCATAAGTGGGGAAGAGTTTTTCACTCCCTACTTTCCCATCTTCACCCACTAAATAAGTAGTGGAACTGGTATCGGCAGCGTAGAGCATATCGATAATTTGACCATCAAAGGGACGAAAACCGAAATAACGACCTTCGTAGTAGGCAAGGCCAGTCCCTCCGCCCAATTGAGTAAACCTCTGGCACTTTCTACCGGCCGTATTAAAGACCAGAAAATCGGCCCATTCCGAACCCGAACATTTTGCTAAGGGATCGGGACTCTCCTGCGTCACCCTTCCATCCGCTTCGAGGTGAGCGGCATTCGGCAACGTGGCTCGAATCGCGAAAGCATATTTGGTTTTAATATCCCCATCTATAATCAACCCCGAAAACTCGGCAATATGCCTTTCGGGGACAGGGGCCGTGAGATAAAATTTGTAAGTGATGTTGGAGCTGGCAATCATCCGAGTGGCATCATCACCTCCCGATTGAACCAATTCATGCGTTCCACTTTTACAAGTCGAACTATTTTGGCTAATCGTACACCCTGCCCCTGGAAAGGAATAAAGCGCTTTACCTGTCCCATCGGTAGTCGTGCCTTTATCTGTGGTTCCACTACTAAAAACGATCACGGGTGTTGCGCAACCTGAACCATTTTTGAGCGCCTCTAAAAAACTATTGGCTGAACTACAGCCGGTCATTGCACTCAAGTATTGCATTTCGGCATAGCGATAAGCAACCAACATCGTTTCAATCCCAGTCGCTTGCTCGACACTGGCGCGCGTATCTTTAATTTTCCGTTTGGTGACCCGGGAAAACATCGAGGACATTTGGGTCAGCACTAAAGAAATAATCCCGATGATGGTTAGGATTAAAAGCCCTTGCTCGATGCCACCACGCCTACTTTTATGGGAAAGGGACATTGAATGCCTCTTCTTTCTCCGGAAATGTCACCCGGATTTGTAAGGAGGACAAAACCTCCTGTTTAAAAAGGGAAAATCCTGTCGCATTTAAACTTTCGTAACTTTCTGAATTGGTGAAATTGACCGGAATCTGCCCCGGATCATCCAAAGGCAAAAGTGCACAATTTGGATTAGAGATGCAAGCCGGCGCCCTCTCCATTGAATTCTTGATCACTTCATAACGGCTCGCATTTGTTTCCCCTAAAGCCAACTTAAATGAGAGATCGAATCGGATCCGGGTGGTGTTTTGCAAAGGCCGATCGATAGTTCCCCCGCAATTCAGTTGAGCGCCATCGTAGGTGCAATCCTGAATCCCCAGAACCATTTTATGATTCTGTTCAGATCGGCCAATCGATCGCATCCGCGCTCCATACACACGTGCCGGAAATTTGCCAAAATTACCTGTAATCTCCGAATCGCTGACCGTATTGCCACCCGTAAACTGGGTCAGCACATAAGGCTTTACCTCAACGACATACAATTTGCTGACATCATTATTATTGGTCAAACCGGCCTTGCATTCAGTGGAAAGTTTTGTGAGTAAATCACTATCGGATGTTGCATTATACGAAAGCATTGCCACGACCGGTTTGGCTTGGGTCAACCACAGTGTGACCACCGGAGGATTCGAGATCGCAATAAATTGATTTGCATCCACTTTGACAATCCCAGTGGCAAAGGAATTGGTGCCATTAACATCAGGAAGCACGTTAAAACCATCCCCTGGACCGGTCAGTTCAGCCGAACCATACGTTGCATTGTTCAGATCAAAAAGAAGGTGGCTTTTATCGACCATACAGATGGCACTGACCGATGGCGAAGCTGCCTTATCATAATGGACATAGATTAAAGAGACGTCCTGCTCGCAATTATTACCCGTCAAATCTGAACATTTTCCCGGTAATGGCAAAACCACTCGAGCAAGCGTTCGATCGGTGCTTCCCTTGCCGGTAAAAGCATAAAAACGCATGTCTCCTGAGGCGATGTAACGCTGAAGATTCCCAGTCAATTGAAACAAGGTCGATTGCTGTTCTATCTTTTCCTCTTGCTTCTTGAGCCCCTTTTGAGTGGAGATCATCAAACGACCTACCAGCAGACTCAATCCAGATAGAATGGTGATCCCGATGATCAATTCGACAAGCGAAACACCTTTGAGTTTTCTTACCATCGCGTTTTTCGAAAGGTAATGAGTTTCTCACCCACTTTGATATTTTGATTGGGATCCGGCCAATAGGCCTTGAGACTCACTTCAAGCAAGCGATCTCCCGCCCGCTTTTGACACCGTTTCAGTTCAACACATACCGTTCCGGTAGCGGAGGGCTCTCCATTGGTATCCCGGAGTACTTCTAACGTCGATGCCGTGATATTCGGAATCGTTGAGTTATCGATAGTGCGATTAAACTCACCGTTCCTAACACAATTTCCTTGCAGTTCTGCAGCGAAGGCGCTCTTCGCTTCACAGAGAGTAAGGAGTGCAGTATAGGATTGTTGCATAAATTCGGTAGTGGTTCCCACCAAAACTTGATCCCCTTTCACCTTGCCGCTCAATCGCCCGGTCGTTTTTGCATGGGAAGAAAAAAGCTGTGCGATGTAAAGGGCCGCCATCCCCAACATCGTAAATAAAATAATGGTGCTAATGAGAGAAAAGCCACCCCGGTAATCCCAATAATTTCGCATGCATTTATTGTAGCCCTACGATACAGGCTGAACAAGGATACATCTGCGCTTGGATATTGTTCGATGCGTTATCTTAATGCAGCTAAGACATTTTGGCTGAGCCAATTCTGAGGACCAATCCAACGGTGTCCCACTTTACCACCCGCTTGAATCAAAAAGGTTTCTGGAAATTGAGAAGTGTCCAACAGCTCTGCCGATTTTCCTTTGCCGTCCCAATAAATTGGAACAGTAACCTCAAAACCCAGTTTTTTGACAAAATCGGCAATTAACTCCTTATTTTCATCCACCGAAACAGCAATCACCAAAGGGAGTTCAGGGTTTAAAGCACTCTGACGATAGAGCTGCTCAATGGAGGGAAACTCTTCGACACAAGGAGGACACCAAGTGGCCCAGAGGTGAAAAAGAACCCCCTTCGGCCTCTTTTTAAGGAGCGCTTCTAAGGATTCACTTCCGCCCTTTAAAGGAGTTAGAACTAAATCTAAAGGCAATGATTTTTCATTTTTTGCTGGAACTGTCCAGGGAGCAGTAATCGATCGGGGAGAATAGGAACGATCCCAAATAAACAATAAAACAAGGGCTGCAAGAATAGTAAAAAAAGAACCGAAAGCGGTCTTATTTACCTTATTTGTCTTCAGGGGCAGCGGCCTTTTTCTTTGCGGGTTTCTTCTCTATCTTATCTCCAGCTTTATCCTCAGGGGCAGCTTTTGCTGCTTTATCTTGGCGAGGAGCCTTCGCTTTGGCTTCAGCCTTTGGAGTAGCTTTCGCAGATTTTTTAGCGGCCGGCTTTCCTTTACCGCCACCTTTTTTATCCTCTTCCGCTGGAATATAGCGCATCAAACAAAGCTCAGCATTATCACCAGCTCGGCGTTTGGCCATTTTGAAAATCTGGGTATAGCCACCTGGACGATCTTTAAACCGAGGCACTAAGACAGTGTAGATTTTATCCACGACATTACGAATCCGATTCTCACCGGTATGTTGTGTCTGGGTGCTGCCTAAAATTTTGATGATATGACGTCGACCGGAGATATCTCCCCGTTTCGCTAGAGTGACGATTCTTTCAGCAAACCAACGGGTTTCCTTCGCCTTAGCTGGAGTGGTGGTGATTGCTTCTTGCTCCACCAAAGCCAGAGTTAAGCTTCTTAATAAAGCCTTTCTGCGATCGGGACCTACGCCTAACTTCCTACCTGCATGCAAGTGTCTCATGAGAAAACCCTATCTTAATTAATTAACGGTATCGGTGCCGTCTTTTTTCTTCTTATTGGCAAAATAGGTCTCAGGATCGAAAGACTCAACCTTCACTCCAAATCCAAGATCCATCTCCCGCAATACTTCTTTAATTTCATTCAAAGACTTACGGCCAAAGTTTTTGGTCTTTAGCATTTCGGCTTCGGTCTTCTGAACCAATTCACCGATATATTTAATCCCGGCATTTTGGAGGCAGTTGGCCGAACGAACCGACAATTCCAATTCGTCGACGGTGCGATAAAGATTTTCATTCACCTTTTCGCTTTCAATCACCAGCTCCTGAACTTCAGGCTCTAAAGACTCATCAAAATTGATAAAAATGCTGAGCTGGTCTTTCAAAATTTTGGAACTATAGGCGACAGCATCCTCAGGACGTACCGATCCATCGGTCCAAACTTCGAGCTCCAACTTATCGTAATCGGTCTGTTGACCCACTCGAGCATGCGAAACATTGTAATTCACCTTACGAATCGGCGAGAAGAAAGCATCCAAGGGAATCACTCCAGCAGGAAGCTCTTCCTTTTTCACCGTATCAGAGGAAACATAGCCCTTGCCATATTCCAGCTTCAACTCTGCTTTAAACTTGCCTTCTTTTCCAAGAGTACAAATATGCAGATCCGGATTCAAAATCTCTACGGTGTCATCAACGGTAATATCAGAAGCCTTTACCACTCCTGGCCCTTGCTTGCTGATAGTCACGGTCTTTGGCCCTTCGACATACATCTTAAAGCGAACCTCTTTGAGGTTTAAGATGATATCGGCCACATCTTCCGTCACATCTCCCAAGGTGGAGAACTCATGAAGAACCCCGTCAATTCGAACCGTAGTAACGGCAACGCCTTGTAAGGAAGAAAGGAGCACCCGACGGATTCCATTTCCAATCGTCGTTCCGAAACCCCGTTCCAGAGGTTTTGCGACAAACCGTCCGTAGGTATCGGTCAAAGTATCGCGTTCGACCTCTAACCCTTTCGGTTTAATCAACCCTCGCCAGTTTTTTGGGGCTAATGAAAGATCCATCTACCTATTCTCCTTTTATCTCGAATACAATTCGACCACTAAATTTTCTTCAATCGGTAACGTAATATGATTGCGCTCCGGTAGGTACTTCACCTTCCCCTTCATCTCTCCGGAATTCAATTCCAGCCAGTCGGGAATTTCACGCTTCTTCGCATTCTCTACCGCTCTCAGAATGGGTACCGCTTTTTGACTCTTCTCACGGACAGCAACTTCATCGCCAGCACGCAAGATCGTGTTGGGCACGTTAACGGATTTACCGTTAATCTTAAAATGGGAATGCAACACCAATTGACGAGCCTCTTTCCGACTGTCTCCAAATCCTAAACGGTAAGCGACGTTATCCAATCGTAACTCTAAACGACGGAGTAAGTTGTGACCCGTTGCTCCTTTTTGAGCATCGGCCTTATCAAAATACTTTTCAAATTGGCGTTCCAACACACCATAAATACGTTTTACCTTCTGCTTTTCACGCAACTGCAAACCGTAATCGGAAACCTTGGTGCGTCGTTGACCATGCTGACCGGGTGGATAAGAACGGCGTTCAAACGCGCATTTATCACCTAAGCACCTATCCCCCTTGAGGAATAGTTTCATGTTTTCGCGTCGGCAAAATTTACAAACTGAAGTAATCGATCGTGCCACTGTTAACTCCTAAACTCTACGTCTCTTGGGAGGACGACATCCGTTATGAGGAATGGGGGTAATATCTCGAATGAAGTTGATCCGCATTCCGGGCACTTGTAGGCCTCGCAATGCCGTTTCACGTCCAGCGCCGGGTCCATTCACAAACACACTTAAATTTCTCACACCGTGCTCAACCGCTACCTTGGCTGCATCTTCCGCAGCAATTTGGGCGGCAAACGGGGTGCTCTTTCGAGCCCCTTTAAAACCTTTTTTACCGGAAGAGGACCAGCAGATGACATTCCCAGCGGGATCGGAGATGGTCACAATCGTATTATTAAAAGAGCTTTGGATATGGGCGACAGCAGTTGGGATCTCACGGCGCCCTTTTTTCTTCTTCTCCTTTACCTCTTTTGGTACTTCTTTCGTTGCAGGGGCTGCGACCGCTTCTGTTTGCTGACTCTTTTGCGGCTGCTCCTTGTGCTGCTCTTTTGATTCTTCAGCTGGTTGACTCACTTATCGTTACTCCTTAAAAATTACTTTGAAACTTTCAGTTGTTTTCTTACCGCAACCGTTTTTCTAGGACCTTTACGGGTACGTGCATTGGTATGGCTTCGTTGACCGCGGACCGGGAGATTTTTCCGGTGCCTTAAACCACGATACGTCTGAAGATCCATCAAACGCTTAATACTCATCGAAAGAGTTCTTCGAAGCTCCCCTTCCACCGTCTCACTTTTTTCAATGTGCTCACGGATACGGGCCACTTCATCTTCAGCCAACTGATCGGTCTTTTTATTCGGATCGACGTTAACCGTATTCAGAATTTTGGCCGAAAGACTCCGACCAATTCCATAGATATAAGTTAAACCGATTTCTACTCTTTTGTTTCTTGGTAAATCGACACCTGCGATGCGCGCCACAGTTCTACCCCTGTCGTTGTTTGTGTCTTGGATCCTCACATGCGACGCGAATCACACCACGCCGTCTGAAGATCCGACATTTATTACAAATTTTCTTTACTGAAGCTCTGACTTTCACCGTTCTATTCCTGTCTAAACTGTCTAATCTGGCCTAGTCCTGTATAAGTCCTTATAGCCTTAGTCTCGTACCTGTTTTAGGTAAAATGCTTATTTAGGCGAAGTGTCCCAAATCTGTCAATCGCTATAAGGCTTTTTTCTACATTGTTTTATAGGGTTTAGGAGCCTTTCCATTTTTAGGGGGTAAGAAAGCATGCCCTTCATCGACACAAGGAGCGATTATTGGGTGTTTTCATAGAAATTTCAAATATTTAATGCACTTAGGTTCATCTGAAGAAATTCGATACGACCCTTCCTTTAAATACAAAAAATACAATAACTTTTTGAAAATTGTCGTTTTTGCCGATAAGCCTAGGTGGAATCTGAAAAAATAACTGAGAAGGGAATGAGCCTTCTGTCATTGTTGGCAGCCCTGTCGCTAACGGGTTTCCTTGCCTACACACTTGTTGGCCTTTTCAACAACCATTTTAAGTTGTTAAAACAGGCCAGAACGATTAGCTCACGAGACTTGCTTACTGCCGAACTGGATCGATGGGCAGCCGATTATACTTTGGTAAAACGAAGTTCTCTCATTTCTGGAAACGAAATTCTCAATAGTTGTTTGGAAGGGGTTACGCACGCCGGCTGCACTACTTTGCCCTGTTGTCCCGGAAATACTGCCACACCTTTTCGCCTACTTCGGCCGAGTGATTTTACGAATACGACCTATTTAGCAGGAACTGACATCGCACCGCAGCTATATACTATAGAAGGCGCGCCGTGCACCACTCCGGGACCCACTTGCCCACTGAAAGCCAGCATCACTTTTACTGCCGATTGTGGGGCAACCACCCCTTGCACAAAAGCGCAAAACCTACTGACCACTTACACATTACAACAAGATTCTTCCACGGTGGCATCAGGATCTTTTCCCATGAAAACAATCACTCGAACGCTTGCGGTAAAGCTAGATACGGCAGCATCCGGCGGTGGGACGACAACGGTAAGTATGACGACAGCAGTTTGTGACTCAAGTCACCCGGGAATTACGCGGTACCAATCTGGGAGATTCGAGTTTTGCGATGGCGCAAACTGGAGAAAAGTGCTCACTTCCTGCACAATAAGGGTGGCATTGGTACCAGCCACCCCTAGTAATACTAACCAAACAGTGCAGGCTTTTTGCCTAGCTGGAGAAACTGTAACGGGTGGCGGTTGTCAAGGGATCGCTGACGGTGTCACAGGCGGATCTAGACATCACGATTATCCGAGTATAACTCAAGGCATAGAATCTTGGGTATGCAGCGGATTTGTGAATAATGGAACTTTTAATCCTGTTGCTCATGCTATTTGTTGCAAATGAAACGATTTTGAAAAGAAATCGGTTTGAATCCCCTAAACATCATCGAGGTAGATGATGGTGCCCCTCTCCTTCGTCAATTTAGGAAAGGCAGTCCCCATTTTATAGCGCCGATATGATCCATTTCGCGGGGTGACTCAGAAGGTATTTGTTTTTATTTTCAGCACACTAAGATGAGGTTCACGCGCGTGGCAACAGGATTAAATCCAGCGAGACATCCGTTATTAGCAGGGGAACGGTAGACGATGGCAAAGGTTGGAAACGATGCAGTTGAACAAATAAATTCGTAATACCTCACCTGTTCCGTATAACCATTAGGGCAGGTTCCAGCATATCCCGTAACATCCTCCGCCTCCTGTAGCGGCATCAACATAGGCTTTGTTGGCGGCATCATTTGTCCTAACCGGCGCGCCCGAAAGAGTCAGAGGACCTGTCATGGTATCACCCGCGCGTTTAACAAACTCACACGTTCCACCAGTGAAATGGGTCATAGAAACATCGGCGTTCCAGTCGATCGGTTTTAAGATTACGCCCTTTTCATTCGGAGGAGGTGCATAAGTAAGATTAAAATGAAGTCTTAAGGTGTCGTTGCTCAAGGGCTTAAACTGGGCCGAAACTCTCCACCGACAATTCGAACCCATGCAAGGCTTACCCCTCTCATCAACTAAAGCTGGGCCATTTACGTCCGGCATTGGGATGAGGGTCCCATCGGCTGCGTCTTTGAGTTCAAATACAGTCTCTACAGTTGGGCAACTATTGGTTAAACAATTAGCGCTATTCGCAACACAGGCATTAATACAGGTTTTGAGTGTGGTCGAGCCGGTGGCATTTAGTGTATTTGCCATCGCAGAAGCCGAATTTAAGGCCGCTTTGATCTGGGATTCGTAAGTTTGGCCCGCTGTTTTCCGATCAATCCGAGATAATCCCACATTCATCGTTTTAAAAAGATTGATGGCCCCCAGCAGAATAATTCCGGCCAGTGAGGAAGCCACAACGATAGTAAGTAAGGTATTTCCGTGATTTTTCATCTGGATACCATTTTTTTACTCTTCAGAAGAATTGGCTATAAGCTTGAAAAGATTGGGAACAGTGCACTGCGGCACCAAAAGGAAGGTTCAGTAATTCTTATTATTCCCAGTTCCATACAATCGAAAAGTTGAATGAAATTCTTCATTCTCTATCCTATGATTATGTAATGCGATTGATAGCAACAGCGATTTTGTTCGCTTTTCTCTTACCCCCCCAGTTCGTACATGCCGACGATTGTGTGGATCAAGGCTGTGCTTGCGCTTCTACCCCAATGGAATCGAGTTGCTTCACTGGGGGTGGAGGAGTGGCCTGTCTCACTTTTTTGATTTCCTGGAACTGTGGGTGCATGCCGACTGTTAACGATTGCACCATGATGGGCGGCACCGTCTGTGAATCCTGTGGTGGAGCTCCTGAGTTCCCTGGGAGGAGAACAATGATCCCATTGATCCTCGGAATGACAATGTTTGTCCTATACTTGAATTATCGAAAAAAACGCCTCGCTTAACTTACTTCGCACGATAGGTGATGCGACCCCGGCTGAGATCATAAGGGGAAACTTCTACCGTTACCTTATCGCCAGCCAAGATTCGGATGTAGTTCATCCGCATTTTACCCGAAATATGGGCCAATATTTTATGCCCGCTCTGTAATTCCACTCGGAACATGGCATTGGGAAGGGGTTCTAACACCGTTCCCTCTACCTGAATCAGATCCTCTTTCGCCATACTCCCTCGTTACATTAATGATGAGAATGGGTAGGTCTGGTAATCCCCCCCTTCCCACTCGGTTAAAATCTCCGGCTGCCCCTCGGTCACAACCAATGTATGTTCATAATGGGCCGATAGTCTTCCGTCTAGGGTCACCGCGGTCCACCGGTCTTCTAAAACTTTAACTTGTGCGGTTCCTTCGTTAATCATCGGTTCGATTGCTAAGGTCATTCCAGGTTTCAGCTTTAAATTAGAAGCCCCATCGCTATAGTTTGGGATCTGGGGATCTTCGTGGAGTTTCTGCCCAATTCCATGGCCGACGAATTCTTTTACAATACCATACCCCATGGGGGTGACGACGCTCTCGACTCCGCGAGCAATGTCTTTTAAAGAATTACCAGGAACTGCGGCTTGAATTCCGGCATAAAGAGATTGCAACGTTGCCTTCATGAGTCGAATGGTTTTGTCAGGAACTTTTCCAATGGGAAGGGTGATCGCGCTGTCGGAATAATAGCCTTCTATGCTCAAGCCGTAATCTATCCCAATGATATCTCCCGCCTTTAAAATCCGCTTCGACGGAATGCCATGGACCACCTGTTCGTTGACCGAAAGGCAGAGGGTATGCTGGAAACCCAGATAGCCCTTGAAGGCAGGAATGGCGCCCGCATCTCGGGTCAGTTTTTCTGCGAGTCGGTCTAGCTCGATAAGGGCAACGCCCTCTTTTGCTTGATCACACACTTGGCGCAAGATTCTAGACAACAGCCGACCTGCTCTGCGCATTCGATCTAATTCTTGCTGTGATTTAACGTGAACCATTCAAGAATGTCATGAGTTTTTGCTGAATATCGTCGATAGAACTATCTGCGTTTAATTCCCGAAGCCGATTCTTGTTTCGGTAATGGGCTAGGAGTTGGTCGTTCTGACCTTTGAAAACCTCTAGCCTACGCTGAACGACATCGGCCTGATCATCGGTCCGTTGGTAGAGTTCTCCACCGCATCGATCGCAAACCCCCATTCGTTTGGGAGGAACAAATTCGGTGTGAAAAGAGGCGCCACATTTTTTACAAACGCGTCGTCCCGTCAATCGGGCAACAAGCACCTGTTGAGGCATGTCAAAAAAGATGGCCCGATCCACTTTAATCGCTTTATCTAATGCCTCGGCCTGAGGAATAGTCCTGGGAAAGCCATCTAATAAAATTTTGCTTCCCTCTGGAAGTGCCTTTAACGTCGCCACGATCATCTCGATCATAATGGTGTCAGGAACCAATTCCCCTTTATCCACAAAGGATTTTGCCTTGAGCCCCACTTCAGAACCCTCGCGCATTGCCGCGCGGAGCATGTCACCAGTTGAAAAATGTTGGAAAAGCCCGGTATCGGCGAGTTGCTTCGCCTGAGTTCCTTTTCCCGATCCGGGAGCTCCAAGTAATACCGTGATATCTAAATTTGGCACGCTATCCCCGTCGGCCTCTGAGTTTTGCGTTCTTCATGAACCCTTCATAATCACGCGTGAGCAAGAAGGTTTGAATCTGAGCTACTGTATCGAGCGCAACACCGACAAGAATGAGGAGTGTCGTTCCACCAAAATAGAAAGAAACCTTAAATTTGCTAATCAGAAAGTCGGGAAGCAAACAGACCGTTGCGATATAAAATGCGCCGCCAAAGGTGATTCGGGAGAGCACCCGATCGATATAGTCAGCAGTCGCTTTTCCAGGACGAATTCCAGGAACATAGCCACCATTTTTCTTGAGGTTTTCCGCCACATCGGCCGGATTAAATACAACAGCCGTATAAAAGAAGCAGAAGAAGACAATTAAACTGACGTAGAAGGTGTAATAGAGTAAGCCGCCGCGTTGAATCACATCCTTAATGGCATCGCTCACTGGATTCGGCGGTAAAAAGGTAATAATCGTAATCGGTGCCATCAATAGAGAAGAGGCAAAGATAGGTGGAATCACGCCGCTGGTATTAATTTTCAAGGGAAGATGGGTCGATTGACCGCCGTACATTTTTCTTCCCACCATCCGTTTTGCATATTGAATGGGGATCCGACGTTGTCCTTGCTCTAAGAAAATAATCACTCCGACAATAAGCACCATTCCTATGCCGATCAAAACAAATAAGAGCGGAGAAAGCTGTCCGTCTCTCACCATTTGCATGGTCTGATGAACGGCAACGGGAATACCCGCCGCAATACCGGAGAAAATGATCAGCGAGGTTCCGTTACCAATGCCTCGCTCGGTGATCTGTTCGCCTAACCACATGATAAACCCAGTACCTGCCGCCAGGGTAAACATCGCGACGATCTTAAAGCTCATGCCAGGAATCAGAACATATCCCGCATCGGTAGCTCCCATCAGGGCCGAGGCCATTCCAAAGGCCTGGAACATCGCTAAGATGATGGTTCCGTAACGGGTATATTGGTTAATCTTTTTACGACCCATCTCCCCTTCTTTGGAAAGGGCATTGAGGTAGGGCCAGACGACAGTGAGAAGCTGGGAAATGATTGAGGCACTGATATAGGGCATGATTCCCAATGCAAATATCGAGGCATTTTCGAGGGCTCTTCCTGAAAAGGCGTTTAGCATTCCGAAAATAGTGTTTTGCTTTCCAGAAAAAAACTGGGCCAGCCTATCAGGGTCTATCCCAGGCACGGGAATGTGGCAGCCAATGCGGTAAACCGCTAGCATACCAATGGTAAAAAGAATTCGCCTTCGAAGTTCAGGGATCTTGGTGAGACCTTCTACCGCTGCCAATGGATGCTCCTCTTATTTTTTCTCAGGTTTAACCGCGGCAATTGCAATTTCATTCACTTGGCCGCCACATTGATTAATCTTTTGCGCTGCAGACTGGGAGAATTTATGGGCGTTCACTATCAACTTCTTGGTAATGGACCCTTCACCCAAAATCTTAATCAAGCTCTTGGCATCGCGAATGAGCCGCTTCTCTTTCAGCTTCTTTCCATCCACTACCTCTCCTTCAGAGAAAGAAGTATCAAGCTCGCCTACATTCACAACTTCAAAATGCTTTCTAAATGGATTTTTAAATCCCCATTTTGGAATACGACGATGGAGTGGGGTCTGTCCGCCTTCAAAACCGCGGGGGCGTCCTTTACCACTACGAGCGGTCTGCCCTTTTCCTCCACGGCCGGCCGTCTTGCCAAGCCCGGATCCAATGCCTCTTCCTCGGCGGGTGCGTACTTTGCGCGCCCCTGGAACTGCTTCTAAATTATCTAATTGAACGTCAATCTCCTGCGACATAGTAATTCCTACTCCTTAACCTCGGTGAGTGACACTAGGTGCGGCACTCGAGCCACCATTCCACGGATTGCTCCCGTATCTCCTACAATCACTTGGCCATGCATTCTTCGCAGGTTGAGTGTCCTTACAATGGTTCTCATCCAACGAGGCGTTCCAATCACACTTCGAACCAGCTCCAATTTAACCATTTTGGTAGCTTTTGTAGCGGCTTTTGTTTCTTTTGCCATATCGATACCTTATTTCTACGAAGAGCTAGTTCGCAGCAATTCCTTCCTGCATCCGTTCCCGATAAACCTGTTCGGGATTCCTTAAATCTCGTAAACCTTGAATGGTGGCCCTAACCAAATTATGTGGATTCGTCGTTCCAAAAGACTTGGTCAGAGCATTCCGAACCCCTGCTAATTCTAGCACAGCTCGACAAGCTCCACCGGCGATAATTCCCGTTCCATCGGAAGCTGGCATCATCAGCACTTTAGCCGCGCCAAACTTACCAATCACTTCATGGGGGAAAGTTCCTTTAGAAAGGGGAATTTTAAAAAGAAGTTTTCGCGCCGACTCCCCAGCTTTTCGGATCGCTTCCGGCACTTCACGTGCCTTTCCTAATCCAATTCCAACATGCCCTTTGGCATCACCGACAACGACAATCACGCTGAAACTAAACCGACGGCCCCCTTTAACCACCTTTGCCACGCGGTTGATGTATACAATTCTTTCTGCAAGCTCCAATTCATTGGAATTTATCTTTTGTGATACCATTTTAGAACCTTAACCCTGCCTCTCTCGCGCCATCAGCCAATGCTTTAATGCGGCCGTGATAGTCATATCCATTTCGATCAAATAAAACTTTCTCAACCTTCTTTTCCATAGCCCGAGTTCCAATTAATTTTCCAAGCGATTTCGCCGCCTCGATGTTCTTTTTAGAACCCGAAGATTTAAAATCCTTTTCATTGGTATTGGCTTGGCAAAGAGTTTTTCCCGCCAAATCATCAATCACCTGGGCATAGAGATAGTTGTTGCTCCGATAAACGACGAGACGAGCCACCTTCCCTCGATGAAGAATGATCTTCTTCTTAATCCGGATCTTTTTTTGAAGCCGGACCACCGTCCGTGCACTTGTATTTGAACGAATCTTACTAGCCATGGTTTACTACTTACCTCCAGCGCCTGCTGTCTTACCCTGTTTCAGAGTAATGGTTTCACCTGCATACCGAATTCCTTTTCCTTTGTAGGGTTCGGGTGGCTTCAACTTCCGCAAATTGGAAGCAATCTGCCCTAACAATTCCTTATCAGCCCCTTTCAGGGTGATCTTAGTGTTGGCCTCTATCGCAGCTGAAATTCCCTGAGGAAGAGGGAATTCTACTGGGTGTGAGAAGCCTAAAGACAAATTCAACATCTGTCCTTGGGTTTGAGCTTTGTATCCTACCCCTTGAAGCTCTAAGTTTCTCGTGAACCCTTCAGCTACGCCTTGAGCCATATTCTGAATTAAAGTTCTCCAAAGGCCATGAAGGGATCTGTCTCCTGGATTCGTGGAATGATTTACGACTTGTACTTCATCCCCCTTCACTTCCACTTTCAAAGCTTTCGGGAGTTGACGGGATAGTTTTCCTAATTTCCCACTCACCTCAACCGTCGGAGCATTAAAAGAAACCTTTACTCCTGCTGGCAATTTAATCGGTTTTTTTCCTACTCTAGACATAATTTCACCAAATCGTGCAAAGGACTTCGCCGCCCACTTTGTTTTCACGGGCAGTGACGTCAGAAACCACACCTTTCGAAGTCGAAACTACAGCAACTCCGATTCCACCCAAAACCTTGGGCAGCTTATTATAGGGCAAATGAACTCGCCGGCTCGGTTTGCTCACCCGACGGATCCCTTGAATCACCGGCTTGTTTTTACCGACGTATTTTAAATAAATACGCAGGATGCCCTTATTATCCTGTTTATAAAGCTTATAGTTGCGAATAAACCCGTTTTTCTTGAAAATTTCGGCAATCGAAATCTTTAAGTTACTGGGTGGGACATCCACTTTTGGATGGCGTGCCTTCACTCCGTTTCGAACGCGGGTTAAAAAATCACCTATTGGATCTGTCATCATAATTAAAATCTCACCAGCTTGCTTTAATCACGCCCGGCAATAAACCTTGAAGCGCAAGTTTCCTGAAACACAAACGACACAATTTAAACTTCCGAATAAAGGCCCGTGACCGACCACAATGGGGGCAACGGTTATATTGCCGCACTTTAAACTTTGCTTTTCTTTCCGCTTTAATTCTGAGCGATTTCTTTGCCATAGTCCTTATTTCTTCCTAAAAGGCATGCCCATTTTTTCCAACAGCACATGTCCCTCTTTATCGGTCTGCGCGGAGGTAACGAAAATCACGTTCATTCCGCGTGCCTTTTCCACTTTGTCGAAATTGATCTCCGGGAAAATGATCTGCTCTTTAAGTCCCAAAGAGTAGTTTCCTCTCCCATCAAAACCTGTATTGGGCAATCCACGAAAGTCTCTTACCCGAGGCAAAGCCACGTTCGTGAACCGATCCAAAAATTCGTACATATGGTTATTTCGAAGAGTGACCACCGCACCCAAGGGCATTCCTTCCCGGAGCTTAAAGGCGGCAATCGACTTTTTCGCTCGGGTCATTTTCGGGCGCTGTCCAGTGATTGCAGCGATTTCGTCCATCGCCTTTTCCATCACCTTCATGTCCGAAGTAGCCTCTTTTAGGCACATGCTGACCACGATCTTTTTCAATCGTGGCACCTGCATCTTGTTGGCGTATTTGAACTCCGTCATGAGCTCGGGTGCCACCTTCGCATTAAAATGTTCTAACAACCTGGGCTTCACTTTACAATCCTCACTCTTTGGCTCTTATTACTTATCCAAATCGGTGTTGCACTTTTTGCAAACACGGATCTTTTTACCACTCTCTAAAATTTTCGCCTTGGTCCGAACTCCACGGGAGCATTTATCGCAATACAGAAGAAGACTGCTCGACGCAATTCCACCCTCTACTTCCACGATTCCGCCCGCCTGTTGGCCCATGGGCTTCTTATGGCGCTTGATCATGTTCAGTTTTTCAACATAAACACGACCTTTTTTCTGGTTCACTTTCAAAACTTTGCCGGTCTTTCCGCGCTCTTTGCCGGTCATCACCTGGACAATGTCCGCTTTTTTCACATGGGAAATGGTTTTCAACATAAGACTACAGAACCTCCGGCGCTAACGAGATAATCTTCATATAACCATCTTTAGAAGGGACGCGGATCTCCCTGGCAACAGGTCCGAAGATACGGGTTCCCACCGGCTCTAAGTTGTTATTCAAAATAACGGCCGCATTGTCATCAAAGCGGATATAAGACCCATCGGAACGCGCAATCTCTTTTTTGGTCCGCACTACTACTGCCTTGGTCACTGAACCTTTTTTAATTTTGGAGGTAGGAAGGGCGTCCTTCACGGCCACCACAATCACGTCTCCAATTCCTGCATAACGACGTCGCGATCCGCCCAAAACCTTAAAGCACATCACTTCTCGGGCTCCGGAATTATCGGCAACGGTCAATCGAGTGTAATTCTGAATCATCTCCTATGCCCTTCTTTCTACAATCTTATACAAGCTATGACTTTTATGTCGGGAAAGCGGGCGGGTCGAAATGGCAAGAACGGTGTCTCCCACTTTCGATTCATTCTTCTCATCATGAATGAAGAGCCGCTGCGTCCGAGTTAAAGTTTTGTGATAAAGCCCGTGTCGAATGGAGCGCTTAATCTCAATGACACGTGTCTTGTTCATGCTCGCACTGGTGACCACACCTTTAATCACTCGGGCTTTGCCACGAGCTTCGGTCTGCTGTGAAGCGGTTGCCACACTGCCTTCTGAGCTGGCAGCAGGAGCTTTTTTCGGACTTTTCGTTTTCTGAACCTCAGTTTTATCTTCTGGCGCCATGACTATTTCGCTCCTTCACGAGTGCTTTGTTTTTCATTCAAGATAGTGAGCGCGCGAGCTACATCTTTTTTAAGCTTAGGAACGATGGTCGTATCCTTACTCTCAGTCGATTGTTGCTTAAACTGCGCACGAAAGATTTCCTCTTTCCCTTGTCGTATTTTGCCCTTCAGCTCTTCCACTGAAAGCTGGCGTAATTCTTTCGCTTCCATATTACAGTGTCACTCCACGTTCAATAATTCGGGTCTTCACCGGAAGTTTGTGCATTGCTAACGTTAATGCCGTCACCGCTACATCCCGAGTCACCCCTTCCATTTCGAAGAGGATCCGTCCGGGCTTCACAACGGCCACCCAATACTCCGGAGCTCCTTTACCGCCACCCATCCGGGTTTCAGCTGGCTTCTTGGAAACTGGCTTATCCGGGAAGATCCGGATAAACATCTTTCCCACTTTCTTTGCATGCCGAGCAATCGCCACGCGACTTGCTTCAATCTGTCGAGCAGTCACTCGACCACATTCGACAGTCTGCAAACCAAACTCACCGTAAGTCAGATCCGATCCACGGTAGGCCTTGCCTCGCATCCTACCTTTTTGAACTCTTCGGTATTTTACCCGTTTCGGACTTAACATGAACTTCTAACCTTCCTGCTGCTGTGTTTGAGGCGCGGCTGCTTCTTGAGCTTGGGCATCCATAATCATGCGACGCCGTCCACCTAACACCTCACCTTTGTAAACCCAAACTTTGATTCCGATCTGGCCATAAGTAGTCAGAGCTTCAGAAAAACCATAATCGATGTCGGCACGGAGTGTGTGCAAAGGCACACTGCCCTCGGCATAACGTTCGGTACGAGCAATTTCAGCTCCCCCTAAACGACCGGCGCATTGGATCTTGATCCCACGGACACCAAACTTAAAGGCCTGGCTCATCGCCTTTTTCATCGCACGCCGGAAAGCGACCCGTTTGATCAATTGGTCGCCAATGCTTTCGGCAATCAACTGAGCATCAGCTTCCGCTTTGCGCACTTCCATGATGTTCAAAAAAACTTCGTTTTTAGAAAGCTTTTGAACCTCTAAGCGTAGCTGATCAATCCCAGCTCCCTTTTTTCCGATCACAATTCCAGGCCGCGCGGTGTGAATATTAATCTTCACCTTAGTAGCAAGCCGTTCAATATCGATTCGGGAAACACCGGCGTGTTTTAACCGAGCTTTTAAAATATCTCTCAGCTTGAGATCTTCGTGCAAAAGAGTGGCGTAATCTCTCACGCTAAACCACCGGGAGGACCATGTTTTATTGACTCCTAACCGGAAACCTATTGGATGCGTTTTCTGACCCACATTACCTCGCTTCGTCCAAAATGACAGTCACATGACTCATCTTCTTAAGAATTCTAAATGCCCGCCCCATGGACCTTGGCATGATCCGCTTCATAATAGGACCATCATCAACCAACACATTTTTCACATAGAGTTGATCGACATCGATTCCACCTTTTTCCTTGGCATTCGCCACGGCGGAATTCACCAATTTCTGGAGGAGTTTACCCCCCTTTTTTTGGCTAAAAGCGAGCTGAAAATGGGCCTTCTCAACCGGGAGCCCCTTCGCAAGGTTAGCAACTAACCGCATCTTGCGAGGAGTGATCCGAGCATAACGAAGGATTGCTTTAACTTCCATTAGGCTTTCTCCTCCGTTGTCGTCTTGCGATCACCCGAATGGGCAATGAAGGTGCGGGTTGGGGCGAATTCACCCAACTTATGACCCACCATATTTTCAGAAACAAAGACCGGTAAAAATTTCCGACCATTGTGAACGGCTAGCGTAAGCCCGAGCAGTTCAGGTACCACCGTTGAGCGGCGTGACCACGTCTTAATTGGTTTCTTATCCCCAGCTGATTGAGCCTTTTCTGCCTTCTTTAGAAGGTGGGTATCAATGAAAGGCCCCTTTTTTATCGACCTAGACATAATAAATTACTTTCTCTCCATTTTAATTGACCTATACATCAATTACTTCCTTCTTCTCACAATCATTCCATCGGTCCGCTTGCTGTTGCGGGTCTTCTTTCCTTTGGTCTTCCAACCCCAAGGCGAAACAGGATGCCGACCTCCGGCCGTCTTTCCTTCTCCTCCTCCGAGTGGGTGATCCACAGGGTTCATCGAAACACCACGGTTATGCGGTCTAAAACCGAGCCATCGCATGCGGCCCGCTTTACCATAGATTACATTTTCGTGATCCAGGTTTCCAACCTGACCAATGGTAGCCCAGCAGTTTTCATCCACAATTCGGATTTCGCCCGAAGGCATCTTCAACTGAGCAAACCCTTTATCAAAACCGACTAACTGGATCATGGACCCCGCACTGCGGGCCAATTTTCCGCCGGCACCCAACTTAATCTCCACATTGTGGATGTTAGTACCTGCTGGAATATTTTTGAGTGGCAATGCATTTCCGAATTGAATATCGGCCTTGTCAGACGCGATCACCGAGTCTCCCGGTTTCACGCCTAAAGGAGCCAAAATATATCGCTTCTCTCCATCGGCATAAGCCACTAAAGCAATCCGAGCGGAACGGTTTGGATCATATTCCAAAGTCTGAATCTTTCCTGGAATCTCCCGTTTGTCCCGTCGAAAGTCGATTAAACGGTAGCGCCGCTTATGGCCACCTCCTCGAAAACGACTCGTAATCCGTCCGTAACTATTACGACCGCCCGTAGAAGACTTAACCGAAGTTAATTTCTTTTCGGGACGTTCTTTTGAAAGCTCCGCATAATCTATCTGAGTGATAAATCGACGAGAGGGGGTTGTGGGTCTGAATCCTTTAACTGGCATCTCAACTTGCGACAAAATCGAATTTGTCGCCCTCCTTCAACTTAACAATGGCTTTCTTCCAAAGCTGCCGTTTTCCAGCAACCCGTCCTAAACGCCTTGTCTCTTTCCGACAGATCATCGTATTGACTCGCAATACGGTCACTCCAAAAAGCTTCTCAACAGCCTCTTTCACCTGGGTTCGATTTGCTTTGAGATCCACTTCAAGGGAATACTCATTATATAAATTCGCCCTCATGGTGCTTTTTTCAGTCACTAAAGGGCGTTTGATCACTTCAAACATTTGCCAACCGCTCCGTTAACTTATCTGCCGCCTTCTTGGTCAGCACGACATACCGGAATTTAAGGATGTCAAAAACATTCAATCCTTCCGGCTTAATTGTTTTCACCTTAGCAATATTCCGACTGCTTTGATTAAAGGCCTTTTCCCCTTTTGTCTCGGCTGAATTCACAAACAAGACCGAAGGAAATTCAAAAGCTTTTTTAAACTGCCCGACCGCCTTGGCATTGATCTTTTCGAGCTCCATCTTATCAACCACAAACAGGCGATCCTGCTTTTGGTTCATCGAAAGAGCGCCAATCAGCGCCGTACGCATAACCTTTTTATTCACCTTGTGAACCACCCTTCGCGGATGAGGTCCATGGGCTTTACCGCCACCCACAAAAATGGGGGCTTTTAAATCTCCGTGACGAGCCTGCCCTGTTCCCTTCTGACGGTAAACCTTTTTACGGGTTCCTTTGACTTCAGTACGGGTCTTGGCATTCGCCGTTTTCCACTCATTTCTCCAGGCGATCTGGGCTCTGACCACATCATTTAATAGATGGGGACGGACTTCAGCGGCAAAAACAGCGTCGTTTAGCTCTACGCTTCCTACCTTCTTCTTACTTATGTCATACACTGGCAACGACGGCATACATCCTCACAAAGTAATTGAAACGTCGATCCCTGCAGAGAGATCCAACTTCATGAGTGAATCGATCGTGCTTTGGGTCGGTTCTAAAATATCGATCAGGCGTTTATGGGTCCGGATCTCAAACTGTTCGCGTGACTTCTTATCGACGTGGGGTGATCGCAAAACGGTGTAACGGCTGATCTTGGTTGGAAGGGGAATAGGACCCGCAATGCGAGCCCCTGTCCTTCTAGCCGTTTCGACGATCTCAGTGACAGAGGTGTCTAGCAATTTATAATCAAATGCTTTTAAACGAATTCTAATTCTTTGACTCTGCACCTTTTACTCCACAATCTCGGTAACGACACCGGCACCGACCGTACGACCGCCTTCACGGATCGCAAATCGCACCTCTTTTTCCATCGCAATAGGAGTGATGAGTTCCACTTCCACCGCCACGTTGTCTCCCGGCATCACCATCTCCACCCCTTTTGGTAGAGTGCATACTCCGGTCACATCGGTCGTTCTAAAATAAAACTGAGGCCGGTACCCGGTAAAGAATGGAGTGTGTCTTCCTCCCTCTTCTTTCGTTAATACATAGGCTTCGGCTTTAAACTTCTTGTGAGGAGTGATGGTTCCTGCGGCACAGAGCACTTGGCCTCTTTCCACTTGGTCCTTATCAATACCTCTTAAGAGCACTCCGATGTTGTCCCCAGCTTCCCCTTGATCCAGAAGCTTTCTAAACATCTCCACTCCGGTAACGACCGACTTCATAGTGGGCTTAAGTCCCACAATCTCGATTTCGTCGTTCACCTTCACGATTCCACGTTCCACACGGCCTGTGACCACCGTTCCACGGCCTTGGATGCTAAACACATCTTCTACGGCCATGAGGA
>CAZRZK010000049.1:0-28154 GCA_964604555.1 uncultured Pseudobdellovibrionaceae bacterium
AGTGAAATTTTGATCACTTTTATTATTTTCGTGCGAAATCTACCTCCGTCCCCATTTTTTAGTTTTTTAAAAGAGAGGTTCCTTTCGTTTCTGTTGAAGCGCAGTAAAGAAATCAGAAAGGTACATGTACCCCGAAAAGAGGGAGATCCCTAAAGCGATCCACAGAATCCACCGTCCGACCGTAATGGCAGGCACCCCAAAAATACTTCCATACCAGGTCAAAAAACCAAGCCCAATCAACTGAAAAACCAACTTCCACTTCCCACTCTGCCCCGCAGCTATAATCAACCCCTCCCCTGCCGCCACCCCCCTTAAAGCGGTAATTAAAAATTCACGGGACAACAATAAGATCACTAACCACTCCGAAACCCGCTCTAATTTCATCAGCATCACCAACCCCACCATCAACAAAACTTTATCCGCCACAGGATCTAAAAACTTCCCCCACAAACTTTCAATCTTCCACCTTCTCGCCAACCAGCCATCCAACAAATCCGTAATACCACAGATGATGATTACCAACGCCGCCATCCTTCCCGGTGAAAAACGAAGCGTCCAATCCTTTTCAAAAGGAGGTTGATCTGAATCATAAGCCAACAAAAGAGCTAAAGCCGGAATCAACACCAAACGGAGCAACGTTAGCAAGTTGGGTAAGTTAAATAAACTAGTGGGAGAGCGAAGACGCGTAAGTAAAAACATTCCGAATAAGAGTTTTCACGGGTTTCCGTGAACTTTCAAGTGTTTTGACCCGAATTTTCATAAGACGCTTTAATAATGGTCTTGATATTGCCCCGTACATTGAAGTCCCCCGTCACTTCCATGCTCCACGGCTGACAAGCCCCTACCAAATCATCCAAAACCTTATTCACTGCCCCCTCATGGTAGATACGAGTATTTCGAAAGGCATTGATATAAAGTTTCAGGCTCTTTAGCTCAATACACCTGTCTCTTGGTTCATATTTAATATGAATAACGCCAAAATCAGGAAAATTACTATGAGGACATAACGCAGTCCATTCCGGGCATGTAAACTCAACGCTATAGCGTCTGTGTTTCGAAGGATTTTCTATCGTTTCTAAGCCTTTAAAACCATCTGGATGGAAGTCGAATTCGTTCATACCCATCCATATATACCTATTTCACAGTATGATAAAGCCTCACTTCAACCTTTGCAGGGGTGACCACAAGTACCCCTTTTTCCTCAAAAGGGCAGTCTTTTAAGGCGTTCCCAGCCTTACAAAAGCCAATCGGAATCCGAATTTCATCGGGAGTAAATTTCCCTGTCACACCAAACACCACCTTTGTTTCCGCAGACAAATTCAACAGCTTACCGACCGATTTGCGCAAGTCGTCCCGATCCCCCAGATCAAGCCTATCCATCTCAAGGTCGGTCTTATTTTTACTATAAACGGAACGATAGGCCTTTTCTAACCTCGTATCCCCCTTTTTTCTCGCCTGTTCAGCCAACTGCTGAATGTGATCATATTGAAAATAGTTCAACAGGTTTCGAATCCGATTTTCTTCTGCATTCTTAGGAGCGGGGCTTTTCAAAGGAGGTTGAAAAGTCTCCGGGTCTAAAGGGATCGGGTCCAATAAAGTAACAGGTGGCCCCTTTTTAGGTTCCAACCGCCCTTCCACATCCCCTTTACGGGTCCGTCCCTCTAATTGAGGGACATCCGGAAGCGTTCGACAGCCATCCGCCTTCATCGTGGCATAAATCCACGGAAGATGTCCGGCCAGATCGACATAGCAGCTTAGGTAATCCAGTTTAGAATCTTTAGCGCCATTTTCACCCTTTGGCTTCCGCATCCTCGCCATCGCCGAAATAACACCCCTCAAATGGCCATCTGGCCCAATCAGAGGCCCACCACTATCTCCCTGAATGATAGTCTGCAACCCCTCTTTAGGCTCAGAACAGATACGTCCTTTGCCATTTTTAGCCGGGCCAAAGCTCTTTTTAAAATCAAAAAAATCATAATGCGTAAAATATCCGGAATAATCGAGCGAGACCTTTCCCCACGCAAAGACACCTCCGTCCCCCACTGGTTGGTACTGCCACTCCCTGTTGTTCCACTCAGCAGCGGTCGAACCATAGCCCGCAATCCACCCCTCCACCGGCTTTTTAGGATCCAACACCAACGGCGCCATTTTCCAATCAATCAAGGTGTGCGCCCCCTCCACCTTCTTCACCTTTGGATCCTCCACATTTTTAATCTTTAAAAGTTTAATATCATAATTCGCATGTTCCCCATTCACCCACTCTTTTAAATGCTTCGGAGGGCTCCATCCCGGAGCCATATACGTACGCGTCACATCCGCCACATGATGTTCCGACTTCTCTCCTGCTAACACCTTCGCCTCTTTCGTTTCACAATGCGCCGCTGTAATCACAAAGCCACAACCAATATCAACCCCCGTGCAACTCGAATTTTTTGTATCGATATTGCGAATATAAGGAAAGTGTTTTTCCATTCCATCCCGATACCCACCGGGAATCAAACTCGTATGTGGTTTTTCAGCGAAGATTGCGAAGATTGCAAAGTTGAACAAGACTAACAGTCTGAAACACATAGCCCCTAAACTAGCAAGCAAAGTGCCAGTAAAAAGCCAGTGTATTCAGCGGCAGAATACATCTCCAAGTGTCTAAAAATTAGAGGAAAGGAAAGTAGAAAGCCATCGCGAAACGGCCACCATAGAGCTTGCTCCCACCAGAAGCCGCCAAATTATATAAAAGGTGAAGATGCCCCCCGAGGGCCAAATCACTCGAAATTTTAGTATTAGCACTAATCCCGCCTATCACAAACAAAGGCTTATCGGCGCTCTGATACTGGAAAGAATTCCCCAACGAATCATTTTGAGAGGCTCTCAATGGAAACGCTAAATAATTCAATCCCAAATCGAGCCACCACTGTTCGCTCGAACTTGAACTTTCATCAAAAAAAGATCCTAAGAAGAGACTTGGAAGCACCTGAACTCCCACATAAATAATATCTTGAGTGAAAGTGATCGGATTCTTATCTCCAATCGATCCCCCCCCATCCACCGTCTGTTTTAATTTCAACGATTGGATATTGGGCATGATGCTCAAACGGATTTTACGCCCAAAATGAGTCTGGAACAGCACCCCACCGCCCCATCCAAATCCATTCGAGGAAGATTCCACTCCATTCACTTTCGCCCATAAAGGCGTAATATCCAACCAAACCCCCAATTGATTCCGGAAGGAGCCCCCCTGTCGCTTTCGCCGTCCAACAACTCGAGTCGTTGTCGTCGGAGGACTGTCCTCATCCAGCGCGTTCTCAATTGGCTTAGCTTCTTCAGAGCTTTCTGGCGTGGCCGCTTCTTCCTGCGGCACCGATTTTATCGCCCGCTTCCTAGGCAACACCCCATAAGAGAGTTGAGAAGCTAAAAGCAGTATCAAAATAGGCATTTTAAAATTCCCATTATACCGTCGACAAATTAAGATCAACATCGCGAGAGACAAGAAATAAGGAAAAATTTGCTGCATCCCTTCCAAAGCCCCCATCTCTCCATGGACCGATCCACAACTCTTAAAACCCAACTCCAAACGCCCGGACTGGGGATCTGCAATCTTAGCATCCGAACTACTCACCCAATGAATCTCATCATAAAAAAGAGTTCGGATCCTCCCCGCATTCACCCCTCCCGTGACCACCGCATCGGCATCCACTAACGCTTCGACCGTCTCCGCAAACCCCGGATCGGATGAGAGAAAGAGAATACTTTTCAACGCAATTTGATCGGTTGTTGAGTGCCCCAACTCTTCCCGTAACTGCCACAACCCACTTGCCCAACTCAAGCCCGCGAAATGGGGATCCTGGTTCTGAGTGGAATCCTCATACACCCGCAACGTGCCCACATCCCGGGCATAATAATCACAACGTTGAAATCCATATCCCCCAACATTGGTCACCGTCTCCCCCGAAAGAGCACTGACCTGCGACGCCGCAAAATAATCGGAATACCCCTCATGAATGGCATCGGCCACACTATAAGGCTCCCCATCAGACGGGACAAACTCCTTTAACGTATCCGTAATATAATGTTGGTATTCATGGACGATGACCAACGCTTCCCTGGCAAGATCATGTAAATGATTTCCATCACAGGGTTCCCCATCCTCCGTCCCCGGCCGAAAAAACAGCAACGCCCGCTCATAATCGGTGCTACCAATCGTGAGCCCTGTAAAAACATAGACCGCATTATTCTGAATGCTTCCCAGTTTTGTATTAATAATGACCTGAAGAGGTTCATATTCAGCAAAAAGACTCGTAGAGATATCTAAATCAGAAAAATAGCTCGCTAGCTGTGTACGGTACTGTTCCAGATGATAATAGACATTAATTCCATCAATCCTTTGATTGGGGCAATCGTCCGCATCTCCTACACACAAAGGATCATAGGAAGCGGGATCGGAAGCAATCGTAATGCCTCCTGAAACGTCGGGATCAATGTCTTTTAACACCGGAGTGGTGGCATACTCTTCCCGACGGACATAAACATAGGGGCTTAATAACTTTGCTGCTTCTGAAAGGGAGGTTAAGCTCACATCCTCTGGAGCACGATCATTGGTACTATTCTGTGGACTAATCTTCCATGCTTTCGAGGGAGTTGTCAGATGACGCATCACCCGAAACTCTTTTAATACCTTTTCACCCTTGAGATCGGTCACATAATGGCGAGCTTCTGCCGGTGAACTCCCTCGTAACCGCATTTCAAAAACCGGCTGCGCCCGGCCTTCTATGATTAAGATTGAGGGCGTCGCCTCATAAACTCTCTTTCCCAATCGCGCCTGACGGCTCATTGCAGCATTTCTTAACCCATCCCTATCTCGAGGCATCTCAATCTCAAAGGGGGCCTCAAAATTAGAGGTCGCCTTTTGGATAAAACCCTTTTTATTAAAATGAACTTCCAAAGTTCGATGCAACACACGCCAATCTCGATAGTAGAGATGATAGACAATATGGTGGTGGGTTCGATCGGAAATGCGGGAATTCTCTCGCCATTCAAACCCGGGGGGTAAGAGTTTAATTTCGTTCTGCAAAAACGCAGAGATCTCTCCATCACCCTGCCGACGAGCCCCGTCTTGTTGCGTTATTTTCTGAATAAGTCCAGAAGAATAACGAATCTCTGACGCATGAAGGCAACTCAAACCGATTAAGAGGAATAGAATCATGATAATTCGAGAGAAATTTATAATATAATAGAAGACGGGATTGTTCAAACCCCTCACTTCCATAAAAGCCATGAATCAATTCTTTAAAACCTGGGCCTACCATGCCCTTCATTTTTGGTTTGGATACCGTGCCCCCCGTCAAATGGCATTGGCTATTGCCTTAGGCATCTTCTTTGCGCTGACTCCTGATTGGACCCTGCAGTCGGCCTTCATTTTCCTGTTAGCCATCTGCCTGCGTGTCCAATTCAGTCTTTTTTTAATCACGACCCTTCTTTTTATTCCTGTCTATTGGTTATTAGAAAGCGCTTTTGATGAATTCGGAAGAGTGGTGCTGTACTACCCTCTTCTTCGCCCCTACTTTAACAAAGCCTTCGACTCCCCCGTTATCCCCTTTACTTGGTTTAACTATTCGATCGTTATGGGAAGTGCTCTTTTTTGCACCCTGATCCTTATCCCAATCTATAAAATCGCTTCGCTCATCTTTACGCGAAAGCAGGTGGAATTAGAAAACTGGCTCACAGGAACAAGAGGTTATCTCTACCTCAGAAAAAGCATCCTCTATCGCATTTATGACGAAGAAAAACATTTACGAGAGTCCATTTAGAGTCCGTTGGGGCGCAGTTATCCCATTGGCACTACTCTTTGCTTCCTTCACCCTCTTTTTCCGTCCTATTTCAGGCCGTTTTTTGAAATGTTATTTGCAAAAGGAACTGAGCCAAATCAACGGAGCTCCCGTCCTCATCGACAATGTTCGCTTCAGCCTGCTACATCACTATCTCCTCATCGAAGGATTAGAAATCGTAGACAATGTCTCTACTAATAAGCATCTTTTAACTGTCCGCCGCCTTAAAATCAATTTTTCCAACATGGCACTCGCACGAAGAAGACTCTCGATTTCTGGAATTGAAGTCGATGGAGTGCAGTACGCCACTCCCAGACTGGATCTGAAAGCCCCCTTTGAAGGGAACGGAAGCACCGCAATGTTTGATAGGGCACTCCCCAACCTTTTTGTTTCCTTAAAAGAAATGATCGACGTCAATCCGTTCCTGCGCATAGGGACACTTTCACTGGGATTGGACATCGACAGGGAAGTGGCTGAGATGGGAACCAAACTGCGCTCGGTCAGCACGCTCAAAGAATTGGCGCCCAAAGCTGAAAGTTTCTATCGTCAATGCAATCAAACCTCTCATCAACTCCAACTCGGAATCACCACCAGTAGCTGGTATAACAACCTAGCCGCGCAAGCGAAGCGAGAAATCGCATCGATCCCACCGGGCGCGCCTGGCGACTCCAACTCGAACCGCCGAACCCTTCTTTCAAAAGTGAACCAAACCCTAGAAGACAGCCAATACATCCTCCAGAACTTGCAAAAAGAACTGACAGCCATTGAAAAGGAGTTAAAAGTTTCACAAGAAGCACTTCCGAATGATACCTATTTACTCCAAAAACAGATGGGAGTGCCTGACTTCAGTGAAGCCGATCTCAGTCCTCACCTTTTCAGTCAACAGCTCTTTGGAAACCTCGATCGACTCTCCTACTGGCTTGAACTCAGTCGACGGAGACTTCCTCCCGGCGAATCGGGCTTAACACTCCACAATCGAGATCCCGGGCTGAGCTTCCATTATGGGAGAGCGGGAGGAAATCCAAAGTGGATTGTGCCTTCCCTCTTTGTCGAAGCGGACAATTCCCAGGAAGACGGTGGAGTAAAATACAAATTCAACCTGAGTGGATTGACCTCCGATCCCTCGATGCACGGCAAACCGTTTAACCTGGATCTCAGTGCGGCCATCCCCTCTTATCAAATCCGCGGGATCGACCTGAAACTCGGAGTCGATCACACCACCAAACTTCCACTGGAACATTTTGAACTCAAAATCGACTCCCTTCCCATCTTTCAATGGCCGCTCCAGGACTCTTCCAATGCTCGGATTTTCATCCGTCACGCCAATCTCAGCGGCCTCCTAAAAGGACGTTTTGAAGGAGACAAAACCGAATTGGATCTTGAACTCAAATTCCAAGATGTCTCTTATGACACCAGTTCAAGGGATCCGATGGTAGAAGAATCTTTGTTGGAGTTGGTGAGCCCGGTCACTGAATTTACTTTGATGGCGAGTTTAAAAGGAGATCCTAAAAACCGTTGGAAGATGCAGATCGAGAGCGAATTAGGCAAAACACTTGCGAAAGGATTTAAACAGAAGTTTGCGGCAGCTCTCGATTCGATCCGCGATAGCATTCTCCAAAACCTCACCGACGCTACCTACCTTCCTTCCGGTGAAATTTCCGATAAACTCACCAGCTGCCGGGAAAACCACATCGGAAAGATGGAAAAACTGATGGCTGAATTGCAGGGATATAAAGTAGCCCTTCAAGGATTTGAAGGAAAATCTGATAGCAAGTCAGAGACAAAACAAGGAAAGCCCTAATGCCGAGCCCATTTGTTCATGTCGCGGTGCCAGGAGGCTGTTTTTTAAGCTCCCTATTGAACCTTCCCCCCTTAAATCGAGTTGAAAAAATCCGGACTCTTTTCCTAATTGTTTTATTGGGAAACATCCCGGATTGGGATGTCATTCCAGCCTCAATTTGGAGCACTCATTGGGATACGATCCATCGAGGTTGGGGCCATAATCTTTTTGTCGTTGGGATCTACCTTTATTGGGGAGTGAAAGGACTGAGATGGGCAAGCTCCCAAAAATTTTCAGTTAAACTCGCCCTTTTATTAGCGACTTTATCGGTAGGCAGTCACTTTGCGATGGATTCGATGGCTTATGAAAACCAAGAGGGGCGCACCCCTTCAGTCCCGTTATTTTACCCCTTTTCTAATAAAGGGTATGATATCCCACTCAAGATCTTTTTATGCCCCGAGAAAGACAAACACCTCCACCCGTTTATAGGGCTGGCATCGGCCACTTCGTTTTGGAAACGGACTCTATTGAATGAAACCATTGCCTCAGCAGCTATCATCCTGCTGTGGTGGGTTACATCAAAAAGCCTCTCATTTCTTTTTGGACTATCTTTGCGGAAATATAACCAGGCGCGCCCATTACCCCTCCTCCCGGATGGCAACCCGATCCGCACATATAAAGACCGTGAATCGGAGTCCTGAAATCGGCATGTTTCGGCACCGGTCGCATGAAGAAAAGCTGATCTAAGGTCATTTCCCCGTGGAAAATATTTCCACCCGTTAAACCAAACTCCCGCTCGAGATCGACTGGGGTCAACACCTGATAAGACTCAACCAAAGAACTAAAGTTCGGAGCATAATCGGAAACGATCTTAAAGACCCGTTCCGCAAACTCCTTCTTCGTGGTTTCATCCCACTGCTTTCCATCTTTCCGTTCATACGGTGCGTACTGAATAAACATCGACAGCAAGTGCTTCCCTTTAGGGGCGAGTGATTCATCGCTCACACTCGGCAAGGTCATTTCAATCACCGGATTTTCAGAAGGACGTCCATGCTTAGCATCATCAAAGGCCCGTTCCATATACTCCATTGTTGGAGCGATGTGGATAGTCCCGCGATGCTGGGGCCCAGGCTGAGTGCCAGGAAGCGCCGTAAAATCGGGTAATCCCGAAAGCGCGGCATTGATCTTAATCACGCCACTGCGATAACGAATGCCTCGAATTCCTTCCACGAAATCATCAGGAAGATATTCCGCTCCGACCATTCCCAAAAAGGTCCGATTGGGATCGGCATTCGACAGAACACGTTTCGCATAAAACTCACGTCCATCCTTTAAGGCCACACCGGTCGCTTGACCATTCTTAATGATAATGCGATCCACTTCGGCTTTCGTGAGGATCGTTCCACCCGCGGCTTGAAACGATTTCGCCAGCGCCTGGGTGATTGTCCCCATTCCGCCACGAATATAGCCCCACACCCCGGGCTTTCCTTCGGTCTCTCCCATCACGTGATGGAAAAGCACATAAGCCGTCCCCGGAGAATAAGGACCTGCCCAGGCTCCGATCACGCCATCGGTGGCCATGCGGACTTTTAATTCTTCCGATTCAAACCAGAGATCCAAATAATCGGCCACACTCATCGAGAAGACCCGGAGGTGCTCGTAAATATCTTTCCCTAAATTCTTCACCTTAAAGAGCAGCTTCAAAGAGCCTAAAATATCCTTAGGACGGTGGCTCGACGGATCGGGCGGCACCATCGTCAGCAAAGGCTGAACAAATTGAGAAAGCTCCTCAAGCTTCTTCTCAAAAAGAGGATAGGCAACGGCATCTTTTTTGGAAAACTTGGCGATCTCCTCGCAGGTCTTCTTTTGATCTCGCCAGAACATCAAATATTTATCCCCGGGATAAGGAGAGAAGGAGGAGGGATTACGTTCAATCACCTCATAACCATACTTTTTCAATTCCAGATCCCGAATGATCTCGGGCCTTAAAAGACTGCAGACATAACTGGTCGTTGAGACCTTATAACCTGGGAAAGCCTCTTCAGTGACACAGGCTCCGCCGACGATATACCGACGTTCTAAAACGAGCGTTTGATAGCCCGCCTTTTGGAGATAGGCCGCGGCCACGAGGCCGTTATGCCCTCCACCCACAACAATCACGTCATACTTGCCCGAACCATTCACCTGCATACTGAATCTCCTTGTTCAAAGATTCATACGTGAGATTATGCGGGGAGGCAAGGGGTCCTATCGATAATTAGAGATATCCCTTGGCCTTAATATAGTGTTCAAACTTTTGCACAGTACCGAGAAGTTCGGGGGTGTGTTTAATAACATCAGCCAGCACCTTATCCGATTTTTCAATCAGGTATTCATGAGCGATGTCGTTGCGCAACTCCCTTAATTCACGCCACAAATGTGCAGAAGCGATGATTTTCCTCTTTTCCATTCGATTGAGCCGATCGATATTAGTCCCCTCCTCCACCAACTCAATTTGGTCGAGAGTGCGAAAAGCTCGGTTAAAGAGATAGTCACAGAGCCTGGCAAAACGGGCTGTCACCGCTTCACAGGACTCCTTCTCTTCAATCGTGAGCTGTTTTTTTTGATTGGCTAAGATCGGAACAACTCGATCATAGGAATCCTTCAGTACCCCTGCAGCCGCACTCAGGATGGGAAGCTGTTCTTTTAATAAACTCCCGCCTAATTTTTTATCCATAGGTCCACTTTTTGCTTTTTAACCAGTTCACCAAAGGGTCCTAACTGAACATTACCATCATCCAACATCAAATCAATTTTCTGCTCTCCGAGATGTTCTTTCAACTCTAATCTTAACTCCCTTGCAATAGTCCTGAGATCGACCTCGCTTTTTTTATCTGTAGCAACAATCTCTATGTAAAGATCAATATCTCCGCCCTGCTTATTCAAGTCTGTCCTTGACCCAAACAAAGAGATCCGCTTCCAATCCAACCCTGCTTTTTGAACGATTTTTTCCACTGAAAGACGAATGACATCTTTTTCACTGGAAGTCAGCCTTACCTGAACCGATTGCATTTTTTTATCGTTCCATGAAAACAGGATTAGGTAAAAGCCTTTTTCAAATGCCTTAAGAGAACGAAATTCCGTTGCAGGCGGGCGAACTCAAGGGCCGTTTCCCGCTCCTCGGGATCTTCGAAATAATCGACTGAAATCCCCAACAAGGTCTGGGTCGCCTCTTCGGTAAGACCGGCATCCCGCTCTAACGTAAACCGATAGTAATGCAACCACTCTAAATCGGGAAGCGAGCTCACCTGCTTTAAAGCCTCAAGCGCCTTTTTCTGGGCTCCCATCGCCTGGTAACAGAGGCTTAAGTGGTAGGAAAAAGTAGCACTATGGGGATTCGATTCCACCGCTTTAAGAGCATATTCCAAAGCCACCGGGTACAACCTCTGCTCATAGGCAAAACTGGAGAGGTAATAATCGACCTTCTGATCCCACCCCATCACGCCGCGCAACTCCATCGCAATCTCACGGGCCATGTTCTCTTTTCCTCCTAAAAGGAAGGAGTTGGCCACGACCGCTAAACTATTCGGAGCAAAAAATTCAATCGCATGATTCGCGACCTTGCTATGGGAGGTCCAATCGCCCAGCTTCGCATAACAGAAAAGACTATTATAAAGAGCCGCCCTCGAAGTCGGACGCACTTCAAGCGCCTGCTGATAGAAGTGCAGCGCTTCGCCGTAGTGCCCTTCGTAGAAATAGATATTCCCCTCTACGAGACTCAACTCTTCATGGAGGATTTTTTCCTTCTCTTTTTTCCAATAACCCCGCCATGCCGTCAGGGTCCGATAGGTTCGGTGTTCAACCTGAAAGATCCCTTCGAACAGTTTCTGGAAGAGGAATGAAAACTGCGACTCATTTTCGCTCCATAACTCCAATAGGCAGTCAATTAAAACTTCCTTGAATACGAAAGCTTCACGCGCTAATTCGTTTACCTTATCGAATTGAGAATAGAAGTGGCTGTCTATCTCGAGCACCCCCGTACGGTCGGGGTTAGTGAAACAGACATGATAGAGATACCGAATTCCGGTCTCCACATCCTTCAACTGCAAAGTCCTATCATGCGCAAACCAGTGAAGCTCGACCATCCAATAGAGCGCCGTTGCCGTCTGCTCCCCTAAGAATTCCTTCTGCCCTAATAAATCGACCGCCCAGCACTTTGCATTCGCGATGTAACCGGCTTTGATCGTTTGGGTGAGTAACCACAGAATTCCATGGTGACTTCGAATCGTTCGAATTAAGGAACCCAGCTGCGTCCCTTCGGTCCAGGCGACATCAAATAAATTTAAATAGAGCTCCCGTGCAAAACTTCCTAATTCGTCTCGTCGACTGCAACACCGCTCTAAGTTTTCCAGCAACGCAGAAACGGCCGTCACATCCCGTTCAATCCCTTCGAGATCTAAAGAGGTCTGGTCTTCTAAATCCGTCTCAATAAAATCGATCTGCCGTTTTTTCCCGAGCGGGAGGAGCAGGATCTTGAAAAGGTCTTCAGCCCCTTCCCCTTTTCCAAACGCAAGACCGCGCAATTTTAAGAGTTGAGCTAATTCACCGGAAACCTGACCTAAATGAGCCAAATTAGATTGTAATGAGAGCTTTTCATAAAGACGTGTTTCAGACTTAGGATCCGAAATAGAAAGGCGACGGAACTGCCGAACTAGGGCATTCAATGAAGCTGCCGGATCCACAGGTGACTGGGGCCACCACCGACGCAAAGGCTCTAAAACCGCAAACATCAAACTTCCTCAACACATAGACCCACACATCCCCTAATAACCCCAGGCTTAGAAAAGCAATCTAGGTGCCAGAACTATATCATTGATATTATTCAGTATTTATTCAGACAAACGGATAGAAATACCCAAAATTGGCCTGACAGACGTTCGAAAGATAGGCACCTGGAACCATAATTCCTCCTTAATATGTCGCTAAAATCAATTCAGCTAATCATGGGGGGGACGTCATGCGAAAATCAAAATATAACCTCACTTTTCTGTTTATTGTCGTTGCTTCATTCTATTCAATCGCCCTCATTGCAGATAAAACTGCCACCTCTCCCACAACCGGAGTTCAAGTCAGAGGAACTGGGAAAATCGATTTAAACAAGTTCGCACCTGGGACCTATATTTCCGTGGTCGTCGATCCACGGCGTGGGATCGTCTATATGAATCCGACTGAAGGCGCTACACTCACGAATGGAACGAAACTCCCGAGTCTACCGGATGCCGACGGAAGCCGAACGATGCCAACGACAGCAGGAACGGTAGAGGCCGTCGGCGGACATGAAAGGATAGCCAACACTTTGATCCGGGAAAAAGGAGCTATCTACCCAGGAGAGCCGAGATTACTGGCAAAGCCGAACGCACCTAATTTCTCTGACACTTCCCTGCGAAAAGGATTGGTGGCAGGTGGAATTTTTATCGCTCCCAACGGACAGCCCTACTTTCACTACAAATCTAACTCTGTGAATGAATACAGCTTATTCGGAACCAAAATTACCGTGGGCTCGAATGGAGACACAGGTTTTGTCGTCAAAGAGTCAGAACGCGCCACTTTCCAAAAGCTGATCAATCAGCATGTGATTCAGATTCCCTCAAAACCAATTATAGAATACAAACCGAATCCCAATTTCAGCACGCGAGAACTGATGGGGACCATTCCCAGCAAAGCGGCGACCCCTGGGGTGGGTGCGCTCCCCCCCCAAAAAACAGCTCCATCATTACCTGGCTACTTAGCCGATGTGCGCGATGGATATGTCGACGGAAACGATAAGTTTCATAACGGAATATTAAAACCACAACCAATTAAAAACCCGACTATCGCGGACGTCAGAGATGCTTTAAACAGACTGGGATTGCCGAGTTTAGCGAATGGGGCAGCCGTTTCAAATCATTGTCGAGTCGTTTCAGGGGACATCGGGATAAGACTTAGGGAAATGGGGTTTGATGCGGTCCCAGGTCATACCGTTGTGAGCGGAGGGGGAGGGCATCATTATATTCGGATTGGGAATATCATCATCGACCCTACCGCTGCTCAAGTAGGCTTGGGAGATCAATGTGGAATTTTAGTGACTACTGTTGAGAATGTCCGAAACGACCCAAAACTTGCAAGGGTGTATGGCGAAGGGATTGGAATGTCCCCTCAAGAAATTGCGGCCACTAAAAAACCGATAGCAACTGCTACGACCACAAAACCACCTACCCTTCCCACTACCACACCAACAAAACCTTCAGGTCCGCGCGGCCCACTGACCATTAAACCCGGCGGTGGAACTTTTTCTGTGCAGCCATCGGCTCCATCCCGTGTCGGAACCTCATTGGTAAGAACGACGGGGCAATCCACTTTAGCCGTGGTTTTACCAGAAGCATTGCTAGTAGCCGCAAATATTATCACCTTCCAGGCAAATACGGCCTGCCGAATGAATCGAAGAAGCAATGAAGAGGAATTAATAAACTATTGGGTTAGCAAGGGTTACACCCGCGATCAATATCAAACCCTCCTTAAAATCCGCGCATTAAAAGAAAATATCGCACTCCTATCGGTGCCACTCGTCAAGGCGGCTCTTTTAGCTGAGACCAGCCAGGCTTATACCCAATATGCGAATGACCTCGATATCGATAGGGCGATTCGAGAGATACTGACCATGAGCGAAGAGGCTATTATCGACGATCTCGAAAATGGGACAACAAGAGAAACCAATGTTTTGGGCGCTATTATTCGGGCCTACGGATACCGTCTCATGTTAACCAATTATATCGAACAATTGGCAAGCAATGGCTGTGGCACTTCGTTCCACGACTCTGCCTATTGCTCGCCGGGGGATACAACCAATGCCAGCCAAACTGCATTGCCGGTCGAAAGCAGCGTCTCTTATGGGAAATGGATGTTTCTAACGATTAATGACGGGAGTTGCGGGACTGGAACCATCACGAACCCAAACTACTTCTGCTCGATCGATGTTATCATAGACTTGGATACTGGACTTGTTTATCCCAGAACCAAAGGATCGAACGATCAAGTCGCTGCATATGGCGCTTATGATTCGCCAGGGGGACTCCACATTGGCAATCAATCGACTGAATTTACGATAAATGGCGGAGCTCCGAGAATTTATACCTTCACCGCGCAACAAAGTGCCTCTATCCGAGCCGCCGTAACAGCTCGCTCCCAATGTAAAATTGGGGATCAGTACAAACCTATCATCCCAACTCCCCCACCCTATGTCTCCCCACCGCCAGCCCCCGTTGCCGATGCTGTCGCCTGTGAGACCCATCTTAAAGACGCACTCAGCTTCCTCTCGTCGGTAGTGGAAGAGTGTCGTAATCCTCGGGGTGGAATCGATATGAATGGCAATTTGAATATGGCGCTGAACTCTGTCCCAACCAGTGGCCGCAATTTTGACGATTGTAATGATAGCACCCATCGTCCTATCGCAGAGTGTCTCAGGAATGCGATCACCAACATCAACTCGAGTCAAAACTCGGCCGTATGCACGAATATCAAAAATGACTCCCCTTGGATCGCTTGCTTTAACTCACCCTCCTCCTTGTTTACAATTCCAAACTTGTTGCAATTTGTCCCCCTTGCTCTGCCAAAACCTGGAGCCCAAGGGACTTGTCGGTGCAATGCAAACGCAGAGTGGCTCGATCCTTCCGATCCCTCAAAGCCCTATGACAAAACCTTTATTAATGAAGAAAAAACATGCAATGAGATCCCTCAGAACCCAAACTCTTACCTCGTCAGGGACTCAGGCATATTTTGCACTTGGACTGCGGGAATGAATCCACCTGCAGCCAATACGCCCAGTACCCCGCCCACAAATTTACCGCAGCTGAATTCAGTCGAAGCGCCTCCGCTTCTCCCGTCATCGAACTATGGGCCTACGATGCCGATCGACTCTGTTCCACCCAATCAAGGCTATCCAGGGGCGGAGTAATCGGTCGAGTGAATACTGAACGCACCTAAACAAATACACTGAACAGAGCGCAATATTGTTCCGCGGGCGGTTTCAGCTCTATGGTAATAAACGGCATCCAAAAAGGAGTTTCGGATGCCCCTAGTTGCTCTTTTTATCTTCATTTCTCTTTCTGCTTCTACTGCCGTTCGGGCCGATCTCATCACCCACTTAAATAGCTCGGGAAGGGATCAAGGTTACTATTCGATCTTTTATGCTAAAGAAGAAAAACAACAACGAAATATCTATCACTGCACCGCCTACACCGATCGACTCAATCCGGGGCCGGTGAATCGCCTTTCTTGCGGCAAAAGAGTTCAGGTGATTGAGCTTCGCGATCTCCTCGAGGTCCTGGCACCTCACTTAGATAGCACCCTATTTCATTCCCTAGAAATCTTAAAACGGAAAGAGCTCCCGTTACTCGAAGAGCTCCACAACCACTTCGAAACGAAGTTGGCGGGGAGTCCATTGGGAGCCCTCCTTAAAAATGCCGAGGAGACTAAAAAAAACCAGGCGGAAGCCCGTGAATTAGCCACGAAGGCCCTTCAAACATTTGAGGGGCCATTAGAACTCCTTTCATGGATCATCGATTCAAAAGATCATTTTGTTCTCTATGAAAACCGCCAACACAATCCGGAGCAATACAAGCTTGTCATCCGGTTGGCTCGTGATTTCGCTGAGGCCCATTATCAAGCGAAGGGGTTTGAGTGCGCGAACAGTTCTCACCCTAATCTGATTCAAAATAACGGAGGGTGCACCCTCAAAACGAATGGAGTGACCTATGCTCAGCCCGAATCGATTCAAGATCGGCTTATCGACTCTCTCTGGCTGGATCGGGACATTGCGATCGCGCGGTGTCGAAATCTATCGGCAGGAGGATTCCGCGATTGGCGCCTCCCAACAGAAAAGGAGTTACAAGCTGCGGTCGACACGTCGAATGCGATTGGATTCAATCCTTTTCTCTACTATTGGACAAGCAACACCGATCTTAACACAGTCATCGAAAGGAAATATTACGAACTCGGAAGCAAGGTACTCCAATCAAAAACCACTCCTATCCTAACCGGTTACGACATGACCTATAACTGGTTCACACTACAGGCCTGGTTCACTCCCAAATTTGAATACAATTATGAATCAACCCTGGAAACCAACCGAAAGTTGGATGCAAAATTTTATTTAGAAAAAGCATCCTATCGTCTTTACCGCCCTTCCTTGGCCAAGTCCTTTGACATTGAAAAATACCGCCTCTTATCGGCCGAAGGGGTTCTGACCAGCAACATCACTACAGTGCATGAATTAATGGGCATTTATCGTCAATATAATTGGGGGGAGCAATCCAAAAAAGTGAACCCTTTAGAATATGTCCACTATCAGCTTCCCCCGAATATTTCTAAATCAGAAATCGGTTTATTATGTGTCCGCAGGCAGGAAGAAAAGAGGTAACCGTTCTGACTACGGTCTTTCCAAAGGGGGGGCTTTGCTAAAAACGGAAACCATTCGCTCCCTTCTAGCCATTGCTATGGCGATCAAAAAAAGACACCGATCGTCGTCTATAAAACCAAACTTTAGGCTTTTGTACCTTAGTGAAACAGAAATGATATAATAGTTGGATGAACTTTTGGCTGGCGCTGTTCACAGCATTTTGTTTTGCGGAACAAGAGCACGCCCCACGGCTCCTCCCTCCCAATATTCTACAGGGAGGTTCTTCCCACGCTATACGCCCCTTTTTCGATCGCTACGGACGACGGATCGATCGTTGCTACTGGGGACAGAGGCCGACGCTGGTAGTAGTGGGAGCCGAAGAAGGACATAAAGCGCTCACCCAAACCTTTATGACGGAGTTCTACACCGAAAAATTCGCCAGCAAACTCCGTGGCATGGGAAAGGGGCTCCTCGATAAACCTTCCGCGAAACCGGCAGAGCCAAATCCGCAATTCATTTTCTTGACCGATCCCCGTTGCCTTTGGGAGAAGGCCTGTGCCGAAGGATGGAAACAAGCCCGGATGATGGCCCATGAAAAAGCCCCCCGACTTTATGACTCTTATGGTGTTCCCCAGGGACTTTTGTCCCCCTTATTAGAGCGCGCGTTTCAAAAACGAGCCCAGCCCGAAATCGATAAGAAAGTGCCCGATGAACTCCTCAAACGGGTTGACGCCGAAATGGAAAAATCGGAAGCTGCGCTGATGGGTCAAGTCCCTTACTCCCAATATAAACTGGGCGGGCTGATGCCCCGAGAGGATGCCAACCCCTATTTTGCAGCGTTAGGAATAGAAAAACCTTCGTTTCAGGTGATGATTATCAACACCGATGGAACGGTCGTCAGAAGATGGAATGGATCTGAGGTAAAAGGAAAAGAGATATTCCAGGAATATGAGCAGTGGCTTGGCATGCGCCCGGCAACGAAGATCGTTTGTGATGCCGATCAGGATGGCGTCAATAATTACGATGATCTCTGTCCCAATACAAATTTGGGGGAAAAAGTGGATTTGCCCGCCGGTAAAAATCCCCGACGATCCGGCTGCGCCGAAAAGCAGCTCATCGGAAGCGGTAAATACACTTCATAACGCTTGAATATACTGAGCAATCTGTTGAACCGCCTGCTTACTCTGCTTCAGCCACGGCAACGAAAAAAACCAGACATGTTGCATGCTTTCATAAATCTCTAGCTGGACACGAACTCCCGCCAACTTTGCCTTTTCCGCCACTCTCCGGGAGTCGTCTAATAACAGCTCCTGACCTCCGACATTCATAAAGAGTGGGGGCAATCCTTTAAAATCCCCATAAACAGGTGAAATCAAGGGATCGGAGGCATCGTGATGGCCGTAATAGTACGGGGCCCAGGTCTTAAGATGAACCTCTGTGACACAGCAGTCCTTCTTTCGGTTGGTTAGGAAAGACTCTCCCGTTCCCACCAAATCGGTCCAAGGAGAAAAAAGAAGCGCGGCTTTGGGTAATTGCAATTCTCGATCCCGCAACGCCATCAATACCGACAGGGCGAGTCCTCCGCCAGCCGAATCTCCTCCTAGCAGTACCGCCCCCTCTTTCCACCTATCGGCACAAGCCAAAAAAGCGGTTACGCCAGCCTCGAGAGATGCGGGATACGGGTTTTCCGGGGAGAGTGGATAATCCACCATCACAACCCGGCACTGCGAACGATAAGCGATCCTCAAGAGGTTTTGTCGATAGGTGGACTGAGATCCCATAATATGTCCACCGCCATGGAGGTAGACCAGTGTCTTCGTGGGATTTGGAATCGTTTCGATAATTTCCATGGCAACGCCGTTCCCATGCCATTCCGTGAGGGTGAGCTGTGGATATTTTTTTATCAGCTTTTCTTTAGAAATGCCCGCAATCATCTCAAAGTTTCTCCGGAGTGTGGCGGGGCTGTAGTTCGGCCGAAAGGAGGCCTTCCAAATTCCACTTAATAACCGATGGCTGCTGAGCTGTTTTATCGATTCGAGATCCATAAAGATTGTAATATAATAGCTTGATGCGACGGCACAAGTCACTTCAGCAACTCTATCGCCGATTCCTACACGCGGAGATCCCGATGCGGGCCGCAGCCCTCGCTTTCCACAGCTTACTGGCGATTGTTCCTATCTTCGGGATTCTGATCTGGTATCTCCAGCGGATCGGAATCACTGGCTTTTGGTTGATCCAAACCCGTAATTTTTTGCTCGATCAACTCAATCTACAATCGAGCAAAGCCTTTATCAGTTACTTTGAAAAATTCACCGGAAATGTCACGGGACAAAGCTGGGGGTGGATTGGCCTTCTCATCTTTATCTACACGGCATTTAATCTCATCGAAAAATTTGGAGAAAGTATCGATGCTGTCATTGGCTCCGCCAATCCCCACGAAGTGGAGGCCGATCTCCTTAACTACGGATTGAAATTGGTCCGTCGACTCCTCATCTTATTGGGCCTTCCGGTAGCTCTCGTCATATCGGTGGGAGTGAGCCATTGGATCCGGGAGGATTCCCTTTTGCGCCACCTCTTCCATATTAATAAGGTAGGAACGTTATTTGCGCTTCCCATTGGATGGATGGGACAATTCCTTTCGCTCACGCTTGTTTACGGGCTCACCCCCTCCAGCAAAATCAAGTGGAAGAGCGCGCTTAAGGTTGCTTTTTTGGTCGCGGCGGCGACTGAGCTCCTACGCTGGGGATTATCGGTTTATGGACGATATGCCGTCTCCTCGGCAAAGATTTATGGGGTACTAGCAGCGATTCCGATGTTTATATTATGGGTTCAATTGAACTGGCTCCTGCTCCTTTCAGGGGCTCTTTTCGTCAGCAGACAGCCGTCTAAAAAATCTGCAAAATAGAGAGTTGGCTCAAGCCTAATTTCCCTGCCCAATATTTGCATTCTTAAAGGACATGGGAAGATTTGTGCGGGCGATGATCTGGGGTGTGACGGCGGGTATTCTGCTAGTGCTCACCCAATGGGAAGTGGTTTTAGAGGACTCGATTGTCATTCAACCGAAACCTCAAATCCGAACGCTCCACAAACAGGATCTCAGTCCAAAACTGGCCTCCATCCCATCGACACCCTCTACATCACTCACTTTAGAGGAACGCTTTAAAGAGGCGACTCGCCCCGAAATGACCCAGACGCCGGAAAGCGCTCTTGCCGCGATTGAATTGGCGAATCAACTGGGTACTGAAGCAACGCTACGGAAAGCCCTTAAACTTTCGACCCTCTTTCGCAATGACATTCAAAATCCAACGCCCCCTGATTCTATTTCCTTTTGGAGAGCTCTGGAAGAAACTCTTTACTTGGTGAAAGAAACCCCTGAATTCAATCCCGTCTTCGAGGAATTTAAATTCTACATTCAAAGCCACGGCCTGCGTCCCGACAAAGTTCGGGGAGAAGCACAGAGTTGGCTTGCGATGAAACCCGATTCCGGAATTCCATACTATTTTTTGGCACATACTGAAGCGGTGGCAGGCCGATTCGCCGAGGCGCGAGAACTTTTACAAGAGGCGATTCAAAGAGATCCTAAAAATTTGCAGTTTGCCTCCGCCCTAGAAAAATTAAATGGATTTCTCCAGAGTAACACCGAAGCAGAAGCCTACTACATCATCGACATGGCTGAATTAATTCAGTGAGTCGCCTAGAACACCGTTGACCCAGTGGCCCTCATTCTTTAAAGCAGAGAGCAATCAAGATAAGCAAGTGCATGCATTCGCCATTTTACTTTACTCTCAATCCTTCGTATCCTCCTTAAATGAAATTTTTATTCTCTATTTTTCTCTTTTCCCCTTTTTTGTTTGCGGCCGATGAGGCCGCCACCAAGTTTACCAATGAATCGGAGTTGGGGGTGGTTCTTTCAACCGGTAACTCCAAAACCCGAACTTTCAATGCCAAGCAATTGAATAGTTACGAATGGAGCCAAAACACGGTGCGATTCAATGGCCGATTTCTCGGCAGCACCTCTAAGGATCAAGAGGTGGCACGGCTCTTTTCATTCGGACTTCGTTATGAACGTGCCCTTGTGGAAAAACTCTCGGCCTATGTCGGGGAACTTTTTGAGAGTGATGTCTTCTCCGGTTACGATCGCCGGTGGAGCACCGACGTGGGTGCACGCTATAACCTAATCAAAGATGAGACCACGACCTGGGCGGCTGAGCTAGGCTATCGTTATATAGCGGAACACCGAACCACGCCATCCAGTCAACTCAACACTCATAACGTCCGTATTTTTACAGAAGCCTCCCAGCAATTGCGAAAAGGGCTCGATGTAAAGGCCTGGATCGAATTCCTCCGAAGCCTCGATAATGCTAATATTTATAAGCTGAACTCAGAATTGGCGCTGAGTGTGCTACTCAATGAGGTCTTCTCCCTCAAGACTGGATTCCTAGTCCAATATAATAACTTTCCGGCTCCCGGTGCCGCCTATACCGACACTCTTTTCAGTACAGCTCTAGTGGCTAAACTTTAGTCACTGCCTAAAAGATAGGGATTGCTCCTCCAATCTGTGAGCCTAAATAAACTGGCGCGCCGATTGCTTCACTAAGGGTTGGGGGGCACCATGAAATCGATCTACATCTTTGTCACACTATCATTAATGATCATCGCCTGTGGCAGTTCGCGGCCGGAACAGGAAATCCAAAAAGTAGTCCCTCCAGAACCTAAAAAGAAAAAGGTATCTCCCCCTCCACCCAAAGAGGAGAACAACCTCTTTGCCTTTGAAGTGGTCTGGCCCTGCTCGCGGGATGGAGTTTATAAAGTTGACCTCTCTAAAAAGACCATCAGCGGGACTCAAACCGATTGGGTTCGCAACTCAGGTGGCCATGGTCTTTCCTGTGCTCCCTATTCGTATAAAAAAGTGAGAAAGGTCCTCACCGCAACCGCAATTCCTTCCCAACTATTTGAAGGGCTGAAAAGCCGCATCGAAGCGATTTCCTATCAAAAGCATGAAAAAGACTCCAATGGATCCAGTTGCTATCAAAGCAATGCTGGCCCATATACCTGGAGCCCAATCGAAGTCACTTTGAATGGGGATACCGAGCCCTACTCGACCCAATCGGGGGCCTGCCTCGAAGCAATTGTCCTTAACGAAGGGGAGTTGTTGACCAGTTTGAAGTCTGCCTTTGAAGCAGTTAACAATAGCACTACCTGCTACGATACGAGCAATCAGCCCATTTCCTGCCCTTAACGGCTCAATTTCACAAAGGTACGGCCTACCTTTGTGAATGACGCTGTCTTCACAAAGGTAGGCCGTACCTTTGTGAAATCGAGCCCCCTAACAATTGTCTATAATCGTTATGGGTTTCACTTAATGACGCCTTGCATTTTCTTCGAAGTTCGATAAGTTGGAAGTGTGAATCGAATAATCCTGCTTTTCACACTTCTATTATTAGCTGGTTGTAACTATTATCGAGAAAAGGTGACTCCGCAGAATTCACCTCAAAAAAACGATCCGGCCAACCCTAGCAACCCGAATAATCCCGATCCCAACACTCCAAAACCGACCTTCGCTTGGATCTCCACCAATGTGCTCAATGCCAAGTGCGCAAAATGCCACTCGGGTGGAGGAGCCAAGGCGGGATTTAATGTTGAGAGCTATGATTCGATCATGGCTTATACGAACGATTTTTTCGTCAAAGCCGTTGAACCTAAAAGTCCAGAAGCGAGCCTGCTTTACACCACGGTAAAACCGGGAGGAAGCATGCCCCCGAGTCGGGACAGCAAACTGTCCCCTGAAGTGGTAGTGGCTATTTATGACTGGATCAAAAATGGAGCCGAAAAATGATTCTCCTCACCCTGCTTTCTCACCTTCTTTGTGCCGGAGATTTTTCGAAGGTTCCCCACACCGTTAAATTTCAAGCGATCGGAAAACCGAGTGCCCTGAAAATTAATGGCATCAGTGAGAACAAACTCACCGGTAATCTTAATTGGAAAGAGGATGCTCTTAAATTCAAAGCCGAACTACCGCTCGATTCCCTCTCGACCGGAATTGAATTACGCGATCGGCACATGAAGGAGAAATACCTCCAAACGACGACCTACCCAACAGCAACTCTTTCAGTGGATCTGGCACTCCCAAAAGGCAAAAAAGAGGTTACCACTCCCTTTACCGGCCAGCTTACCCTCCATGGAAAACAGAAAGCGGTTTCAGGAGAATCTAAGATTCAACTCACCGACGCTGGACGTGAAGGTGAATTTAGTTTTGAAATTCAATTGGAAGATTTTGGAATCGAGGTCCCTTCCTATTTAGGGATCACCGTCTCCAAGAAAGTGATTGTCACCGCTCAGTTTAAGGATCCGCAGTGAAATATGCCGTAAAACTCTTGGGGCTCTTCTTGATCTCCATTAATGCCTATAGCTTTCCCCAGATGGTTTTAAAGGGATATCCCAACTGCACCGCCTGCCACATCAGCCCTAATGGGGGTGGCGTCTTAACCGAATATGGACGAGGGATTTCAAAAGATCTCCTCAGCCAATGGGGCTCGGAACGAGAAGCGAAACAGCTTTACGGGCTTGCGGAACTTCCTGAATGGCTCAAGACCGGTGGAGATGTGCGGTGGGTGCAATACTATCAAAACAGCCAGACCGCGGAACAGGCACGGTTTATTTTCATGCAGGCCGACGCAGAAGCGGCCGCCACCCTTAAAGATTTCGATATCGTCGGCACAGCCGGATATAAAGACAAATATTCCGACACCGAAAAACACTTTATCAGCCGACGTCATTACCTCACCTATCGGCCGTATGAAAACTACAGCGTACGGGTGGGACGATTCCTTCCCAGCTTTGGCTACCTCTTGCCCGATCATTACATCGTGACCCGTCGAGATCTTGGGTGGGATCAAGGGACCGAGAGCTATAACTTCGAAGCCTCCTATCAGGGTGAAAAGTTTCGGGCCTACACCACCTTTATTTTCGCCACCCCCGGAGATTCCTACGCCACCGGTGAAAAAGGGGTGAGCAATGAAGGGCGTTTTACCATCTTAGAAAGCTCGGAAATTGGGTGGGGAGCCTATTATGGCTGGAAGGAGACCCGGAAACGTTTCTTAGTCGGCCCCCGAGCGCTGATTGCCATCACTCCATGGTTGGCTTTGTTGACCGAATGGGATCTTCAACTCCTTTCCCCAAAAACGACGGCCAACACCACCGGCATCTTTGAATACCTCCGACTCGAAGCCACTGCTCTACAATGTTTAAAGTTTTTTGTTTCCCAGGAATGGGAAAGGACCGATTGGAAGAACCCACACCAAACCAAGCAGGCTTATACGGTGGGCGCGATGTGGTTTCCTCGCCCCCATTTGGAATTGGGCGCCAGTTTTCGTAAACAGAAAAACAGAACAACAGCCAGTGGGTTTGATGACATGGCCTGGCTGATGTTCCATTTCTATCTCTAACAGCCACGTCATCACACTAAAGGGGCTTACATGAAAACTCTCTTTCTCTTTCCACTCATTCTCTTAGCACTGCAATTGCGGGCCGATACCGAAGATCCTTCTAAGCACAATCCAAAACTAGAGGCGATGATGGCCGCCATTGCGGGACAAACGGGAGCAGTCTCTGATCATATTAAAAAGACCCTGGCCACCGAAACCAGTAACTACAAATTCACCGAACTGGCCTATAAAATCGAAGTCGCCAAGATCCTCGTCGACACCACCCGCCCTAAAGTAGGCGCCGTGAATGAAGGGAAAGTGGAATTAGGGGAGTTAGCTCCGAAGAAACTGGAAACGCTATCAGGAGCTGATTTGGAAGAGGCCCTGAAAAAAGTGGATGATCTCTTACTTGCTTGCTCCGACCAATTGGCGAAAGTGGCCGGCGCGCTTTCCACAGAGGCTACCAAAGAGGTATCGGCACACAGCTATGATGGGGCAAAAAAGGAACTCGGAGCCCTGGGCAAAATTATCAAAGAGGCCCACGACGCCTTCAAGCCTTAAATCATTTTAGGGTAATGGGGCCACGTCAAAGAGCTTACGGAGCCTTTCGTGGCCAGCCACCTGGGCCACTACTTGATGGAGATCCTCGGACGGATCCAGTTCAGCCAGGATCTCAACCTTCCCAAACTCGGCAATGCATTCGGAATTTCCGAAACTGCGACGGGATCGGGTCATCACAATCCCCAACACATCCAATTGGGCTTCACGGGCCACCTTCAAGGTAAGCAAAGTTTGATTGATGGCCCCCATGCGATCTTCGGTCACAAAAATAACTGGGAGTCCTAATCTTTTAATCAGATCAATCTGAAGCTCCTGTTCGTTAAAGGGGATAAGTAAGCCGCCGGAACCTTCCACAATGAGGGTATAGCCATCCTTCATCCGCCTTTTACCGATCTCAACCAAGGCATCGATCTCGATTCGTTTTCCCCATTTTTTTGCCGCTACATAAGGAGCTAAGGGTTCTACGAAAGTGTAGGTGGGCGGTTCAAAACATTCGTCCGGAAGGGCCGTAATCCGTTTCACCTCGACGGTATCATCCGAAACTAGCGTTCCAGTCTGAACAGGCTTCCAATAACAGCTCTTTCCTTTACCCTGGAGCAGGCGCAACAACCCGGCGCTGATGGCCGATTTTCCCACACCTGTATCCACACCTGTAATAAAAACACCTTTTATCATGAAAATACCTTTACATAGTTTGCGTGGCTTGTCCAAATAGTTGTTAAATGGATCTTAAAGACAAACACCTTCTGGTCACCGGGGCAGCGATTCGTGTCGGAAAAGCAATCACCGATACCCTCCTTCTCAAAGGAGCTCGCGTTTCGGGACACCATCGAAACTCCCCTTTTGAAACCCAACACCCCAATCTTTTTCCGATTCCAGGAGAGCTGACCGACCCTGTTTTTCCGGAAAAGTTAATTCATGCAGCCGTTCAACATTACGGCAAACTGGATGGAATCGTCTTATCGGCCAGCATCTACTCGACCCAAAACTGGGAAAAAGCGACGGCAAAAGACTGCGCCCGATTTCAAGAGGTTCATGTCATCGCCTCGCTTCGACTGATCCAAGCGGCCAAACCTCACCTTCCTAAAGGTGCCATTGTCGCGATTTTGGATACCTTTGCCGACAAGGCGCTCCGCAACCACCTTCCCTATTTAATCAGCAAGGCCGGTCTTTTTTCGATCGTAAAAAACCTAGCCATTGAATTGGCCCCCGAAATACGGGTGAATGGCGTTAGCCCGGGACCCGTGCTCCCCCCGAAAGAGTATACCGAAGATAAAATTGCACGCGTGGCCCAAGTCCCTTCTCTAAAACGGTGGGGGACGCCCGAAGATGTGGCCAATGCCGTCTGCTTTCTTTTGGAAAATGATTATATGACCGGCGTAAATCTGAGAGTGGATGGGGGGATTTTTTAATGCTCACCCCAGAAATCTTAGTTCAGGCCTATTCCAGCGGAATTTTCCCGATGCCCAATCCCGAAACAGGGGAGATCGAATGGTTTTGCCCCAATCCTCGAGCCATTTTACCCTTGGATCATTTTCATGTTTCTCATTCTCTGAACCGATCCCTCACTAAACTTCCCTATGCGGTGAGTGTAGGATGCGCCTTTCTCGACGTCATGAAAGGCTGCGCAAACAGAAAAGAGACCTGGATTACCGAAGAGTTTTTTGCCGCCTATCAAGCCCTCCAACGTCAAGGAAACGCAAATTCAATTGAGATCTGGCTCGATGGAAAATTGGTAGGCGGAGTCTACGGCGTTTGCATTGGGAAAGCCTTTTTTGCCGAATCGAAATTCCACACCCACACCGATTGCTCCAAGATCGCCCTCTATCATCTGGTCGAATGGCTTAAGTTTAACCAATATGAACTATTGGAAGTCCAATTCCAGACCGATCATTTGCAACGTCTGGGAGTGACCGAAATCCCCCATTCCCACTATGTTAAGTTGCTTAAGGCAGCACTCTTTTAATACTGGTTATGGAACAGCCAACAGCCCGACACTCGACCAGGTGGTCGCGTCGGAAGTGATCCGAGTGTGGGAATTGTTACTGGTGTTTTGCACCCCGGGCAAATCCACATCGGTATTACTAAATCCGCCTTGTGAAATCGGTCCCGAGTGAAGAGTGGCATAATCATCCTGATAATAATTGTGTTTCTCATTAAACTTATCCCCAATTACCGTGTAGTTTATCTCGGTGGCAGTGGGAGCTCGCAAACAAGCTGGGGGCATTGTCCCAAAACCCAAAGCAATCGTAGTGGGGCTGCAAGCCACGCTGATCGGATCGAAGGTAAATACACGAGCGGTCACAGTAGCGTTGGTATTCTGACGAAGATTTTCCAACATCACCCCTTCACCGATAATTTGCGCGGTCTTCAAGATATTATACCCCCCATTGGAATGGCCAATCATGACCAGCTTTAGATCCTCGATGACCCCGCCCATATAGGACTGGATCTGGACCGCTAACGAATCATAGAAATATTGACCGTTATTATACCAATTCTCAATGGTAGCTTGAGTCGGGTTAGTGGAACGTTTCACCTGGAGGGTCATACTATCATTGCCCCAAAAACAACTCACGATCCAGTACATTTCATGGTCTGGATATTTGATTTTTAGCGGGTCAATGACGAATTCAAGCGCTAAATCCCCCATTGTTGTCAGGTAATTTCCTTCCGCAATTTGACCATTGGTAGGAACGGTTCCGGCACAGCTGTTATACCCTCCGTTGACCACTACGATGATCACTTTTCTTCCAGATTCGGGCTCAGGCTCTGGGGTTGTTTCGGGCACCTCCATCGTCGGCATCTCGGGAACATCCAGATTGCTGTCCACCGTTTCGGGATCGAGAGGATAATTTAAACTCTCATTGTAGTTCTCTAGGGAGTTCATCTGGTTCATGTCAATTTCCGGTAGAGGATCCAGCAATGGAGGAGTAGGAAGCACCGCTGGTATCGGCACCGGAGAGGTCGTTATCACCGCGGGCTCCGACGTCGGTAGAGCTTGCATTTCGAGGGCTGCCGCCTGAGCCTGCTGAATTTGGATAAAAGCAAGAAAAAGGGAAGAAAGAAGAGTCGCTCGGTTCATACGTACCTCAATGAATAATGAGATTGAGGATACTGATTAATTGTGAAGGGATTATGTCGATTAAAATAATCAG
>CAZRZK010000050.1:0-24666 GCA_964604555.1 uncultured Pseudobdellovibrionaceae bacterium
TGATTCACTCCCTACCACCCACCTCCATGGTGCTGCCTTTCAATGAGGAAAGCCGAAAACGCTTTGTTCATGCTCTTTAGGATGATTGTAGCTCACTTCCGCTTGCGATGGTTACGGCTGGGGGGAGGAGAGGGGGCTGGAGGAAGGCTGAGGCTTTCCACCTTTTCTTTGCTCCAACGGCATCGTTTTTCCTTGATATCACCGCTAGCCACCAAATTCAGACGATCTTCAATGGTGTGAATGGGATAATCTTTGAATTCCCACGCTTGAAAAAGTAAAAGCGGCGAAATCGGTTCGTTGGTTTCGTTTTGAGGTGCTACAAAACTGGGGAAGCGACGCGGATCGATGAGAATTGGATCTTTTTTCCCGGAAAGATCGAACTCTTCCGGTGCGTGGAATGGGATTTTCTCGAAGTCATCCAAGACTAAAAGTTTCGAGGCTTCAGTACGCGCCTTCAAGAAGCAGTTCCGATCCTCCTTGGCGCATTTCGCGGTGAGCTCGCGGTAGCGTTTGAGTGCGAGGCTCTTTCGATGCACCGGAAAATCAAAAGGATCATGAGTCGTATTGAATAAATACCACTGCTTGCCGATTTTTACCTGCAGGAAGACGTGTCCGGGGGCATCATGCATACCAGTTTTTATTTTCTCCCCAGATTCTCCAGGACAAATCTCCGTATAGGCATCGGTATTCACTGTGCCGATAATGCGAATATCGGATGAGGAGATGCCCGCCGCAACCCCCAGAGCGGCTAATGAAAGTCCATGGGTTCCGCACGAGCCTCCATCTCGATCCTTTAGCATCGTTTCCGAGGTTCGAATGGAGTCCCACTCATAGGGATGTTGCCCCCTTTTCGGCGGGGGAGGCTCTTTTCCCTCTTCGATCGGCTTCTCATTCTGTTGGAGGTAGTGATTCACATTAACCAGGATTAAATTACGCAGGAGCTTTTCACCGACATCCGATTCTTTGGATGCGCCGGAAATTTCAACGGCCGCTTTTGCGGCTTCACCGATTGTTTGCTCGGCATTGCAGCTGGAAAAGGTGATTAGAATGGCTAACAATAATCCCATAAACCCCACTTCCATTCTAACATGGAACGAAAGCGAAGGATTATGTGTTCATTTAGTTATCGTCGATACTTTTGGTATACGGATGCGGGAACGCAATGTTAATAAGTGTTATAAAGGTTTTGGGCAGTTCTTTTTTAGGTTGTCCAGAACCTCATTGAAATAGATGACCTCATTATTTTCGTAATTTGGAATTTTCAATGGGACAAAATTATACGTTTTCCTTTCTAAAACTTCTTGTTTGTCATCACTCCTGCGAAAAGGAGTTTCAAAGGTCCAGTCGGGTTGATCGGCAAATGCATCATGGCACTTGAGGCATTTGTTATTATTGTCGATGCCAGTTTTCTGATTATCCGTTGCGATGACAGTTTTTTCTACATCTCTGAGGTTTGTGCCGGTGTCTGGGACCTGCAATCCCGTTTCATAACCTTTCCACTTGGGGGGGATCTGCTTCCCATCTACCTCTGAACTTTCACTGTCTTGACCCAATATTTCCAAAGGTCTTTCTGGTTTGCCTGCTTCGATCCCAATTCTTAATTGACTGATGCCATCAGGGAGTAATGAAAAAATGAGGCGATTCTGCTTTTGGGTGCTTGTAGAACTTTTCTTTGCCCATTTCAATTCTGCTCCGGGGACTGCGCAAAAGAAAAAATCCTCCCAAGAGGTGCTTTTTATTTTGGCCTTATTCTCTTCAATACATTTCAAAAGGTAGTACATGGGAATGCCACTTTTGGTGCTAACCTGAATATCTTTGCAGCTTCCATCCCGCTTCCACTCCAGTTTTGCCTGAATTTGAACTTCATTGGAAAAAATTTGATTCAGAATCGAGGGTGGTAACATTGGCGGTCGTGATTGAGGCAGGAATACATTCGGGTTTACAGTTAACAGAGGAGTGGGAGCGGGAATCGCGGGAGTTGGTAGAGGTTGTATTGGGATTGCCAGTTCCGCGCACAGATTAACCTGCCAAAATAGTGTGATCACCAAGAGATTAAGGCGGTTCATTCCATTCCCCCAATGGAATCTATTATAGGGTTTAACTATGTCCTAATTGTGGACGGGGGATCTCGAAAAAAAACCGTTAGTAATTCCAGCGCTTTAAAAAGGCCTCGATCTCGGCATTGACCTCTTTTGGGAAGTCCGAATGGGCATTGTGGCTTCCATAGGGAACGGCAAACAGTTTTCCATTTGCAAGCCGTGAGGCAAAGGCCTCCTGAACTCGAAAAGGGGTGACGAGATCGGCTTTGCCGGCAATGACCAACGAAGGGGCCGAAACTTTTTCAATGAGGTGATCGCGGGTGCGATCGCAATAGTCTTGAAGCAATCGGAAAAAAACATCGAAGGGGGTGTTTAACACGCCTTCGACATAACCCACGATATCCCCCCCTTGCGCCACTTTAGGGTTAAACCCCAATAATCGACTTAAGGGAACTCCAGCTATATTGACCAGACGCTGCCAAGTCCAAGCAAAGGTTTCCGGAGCGGCTCCATAGAGAAGTTTGCTCCCTTGATAGACATAATCCATCACCGGAACGAAAAACATATTTTTAAATGGGTTGGAGATCACCCCGCAGACAAAAACATTTCCCCGTACTTTTGATTTGAGAAGCGGTGCTGCTTCTAAAAGCACCGGCACCCCCATGCTGTGGCCCAATAACACGACCTCTTCCAATTTCAGGTGATCGACGAGTTCAGCCAAATCCCGGGCGCACCATTCGAGCGTGAGGTGGCTCGGATCTTGGGGGATTCCTGAGCTATGGTGACCTCTATAATCAAAGGTGATGATCTGATAGTTGTTTTCAAAATAGGAGGTTTGATGGTGCCAATGTTCCCGCTTGCAAGTGATGCCGTAACAAAAGAGAAGAGGTTTTCCTTTTCCTCTCACTTCATAAAAGATCTGTGTCCCATCTGAAGAAAGGAAATACCCAGATTCGGTCATGATTAAACGGCGTTTTCTTCAAGCAGGTGTCGGGAGATAATCACCCGTTGGATCTGCTGCGTTCCTTCATAGATTTGGAAAATCTTGGAGTCGCGATAAAGTTTTTCGACGGGATACTCCGCATTGTATCCATAGCCACCAAAAATCTGCACGGCATCGCTGGCGATTCTTACCGCCGCATCGCCTGCAAAACATTTGGCGAAGGAGGCGAATTTGGTGTTGCGACGTCCGGCATCCATTTCACTGGCCGATTTCCAAACCAAAAGACGACCCGCTTCGATGTCTTTTGCCATATCTGCTAGCATAAAGGAGATCGCTTGATGGGCAATGATCGGTTTGCCAAAAGTTTTACGCTCCTGCGCATATTTGATCGACTCCTGCATCGCTCGGCGTGCCAGTCCCACTGCCGCTGCCGCCACCAAAGGACGGGTGTGATCAAAAGCGGCCATGGCGATCTTAAACCCATCGCCCGGTTTTCCGAGCAGGTATTTCTTTGGGATTTTCACATTTTCGAAAGTAATGCCGCGGGTGTCGGAGCAGCGCTGTCCTAAGTTGATCTCCTTCTTTCCCACTTGAATGCCCGGAAGGTTGGATGGAATGACAAACCCACACATCCCTTTAGGACCCATGTTGGGATCGAGAGTGGCTAAAACGAAATACCATTTGGCCACCGAGGCGTTGGTGATCCACATCTTGGAGCCATTCAGGACATAAAAATCGCCGTCATCTTTCACCTGAGAGCGGATACCGGCCACGTCACTTCCAGCGCCCGGTTCGGTCACGCAATAGGCCGCCATGATCGGCTCTTTCGTCATCGGTTCAGCAAATTCTTTCAGTTGTGCGTCATTCCCGGCGACCAGAAGCGGGGCGAGGGCAAGATCATTCGCAGTAAAGGCGGTGCAGATACCGGTGCATCCATAGGAGAGCTCCTCCATGATGAGAGTCTGCTCCAAAAGTCCAAGCCCTAAGCCCCCCACTTTCTGGGGAAGGCTGATATTCAAAAGCCCCTGTGCATGGGCCTTTTTAGCCAAGTCATGCGGATATTCCATCGATTGATCATATTTTGCCGCCGCGGGAATGATTTCCTTGGTGGCAAAGGTCTGCGCCAATTCCTGGATCGATTTCTGTTCTGGGGATAATTCAAAACTGATCATAATGAGGCCCTTATATTTTTAGACTTCGAATGCTTCGAAATGACTTTAGCCGATGTTTTCGAGGTTTGAACAGGAGTTTTCTTTTCCAATTTTTTATTTTCGAGTGAGGCCTGTACGAACCCGACAAAAAGTGGGTGAGGGTTGAAAGGCTTCGATTTGAACTCAGGATGGAATTGGCAGGTCAAAAACCAAGGGTGTTTCGGCAGTTCCATCATCTCCACCAGCCCCATTTCGGTGTTCATTCCCGAAAAGACCATGCCGGCTTTTTCTAAAGTGTCACGATAGTGGTTGTTTACTTCATAGCGATGGCGATGCCGTTCCTGGATTTCCTTTTTAGCGTAGACTTTATGGGCAAGAGTTCCCGGCTTCAGTTCACAGGCGTAAGATCCCAGACGCATGGTGCCGCCCACATGCTCCACTCGGCGTTGATCTTCCATCAAGTCGATCACAAATTCACCCGTATTGGAAAACTCTCGGCTGGTCGCTTTTTGGATACCACAGATATGGCGGGCATATTCGATAATGGCGAGCTGCATTCCAATGCAGATTCCAAAATAGGGGATGCGATTTTCCCGGGCATATCGGATCGCCTTGATTTTACCTTCCACTCCGCGGTTTCCAAATCCACCGGGCACCAAAATTCCAGAGATGCCCTGGAGATAATCTTGAACCGGTTTATTCTCCAGCTTTTCGGAGTCGATATATCGGATATTGAGCTGACATTGATTGGCAATCGCTCCATGTACTAGCGCCTCACTCACACTTTTATAAGATTCGGTGAGATCGACATATTTTCCCACCACCGCAATTTCAAGTGCCCCCTTTGGTGGATGGGAAATCGTTTCTACAATCTTGGCCCAGCGATCGAGGCTTCGCGCCTTTGCTTTGAGTCCGAGTCGTTGGCAGATCTTTTCGTCTAATTTCTGCTCGAAGAAAACAAGCGGCACTTCATAGATGTTGGCCACATCCTTGGCCGTAATCACATTGTCGGGTTTGATGTTACAGAAAAGGGCGATCTTCGCACGAATGTCAGCGGGCAAGATCCTATCGGTGCGGCACATGAGGATATCGGGTTGAATCCCAATCTCCCGCAACTTTTGCACGCTATGTTGCGTTGGTTTGGTTTTGAGCTCTCCACTCACTCCTAAATAGGGGACAAGCGTGAGGTGAATGAAAAGAACATTTTCTTCCCCTTCATCAAATCGAAATTGTCGAATCGCTTCTAAAAAGGGAAGAGATTCGATATCCCCTACGGTTCCACCGATTTCGATGATGCTGAGCTGTTTTCCTTTTGAAACCCGGCGGATTCTTTCTTTGATCTCATCGGTAATGTGGGGAATCACCTGGACCGTTCCGCCTAAATATTCTCCGCGCCGTTCCTTCGCGATGACCGATTCATACACCTGACCTGCTGTGACACTATTGCCACGGCTCAAGTTCACATTGGTAAAACGTTCATAATGGCCGAGATCGAGATCGGTCTCCGCCCCATCTTCGGTCACAAAAACCTCGCCATGCTGAAAGGGATTCATCGTGCCGGGGTCTACGTTTAGATAAGGATCCATCTTCATCAAAGTAATGGAAAGGCCGCGGCACTCCATGAGAGCCGCAATCGATGCCGAGGTCAGCCCTTTTCCTAAGGACGAAAGTACGCCGCCCGTGACAAAAATATATTTCTGTTTCATTTCGTTATTTTCCTTTTAAGAATCTCTTCTACCTTAACCAGATCTTCCGGTCTGTCTACCGCCACTGTGTCAGAATCAACCTGCACCAACTTGCACCCCATTCCATTCTCAAGAGCGCGCAATTGCTCTAGTTTTTCACATAATTCTAGTGGGGAAGGGGGCAGTTCACAAAAGCGCAACAGGGCCGCTCTCCAATAGGCATAGATCCCGATATGTTTTAAAAAAGCCCCTTCGGGATTCATGGCCAAAGGCTGGCGTGAAAAATAGAGGGCATGGTTGGTTTTATTCCCCACCGCTTTAACCACATTAGGGTTATTTAACTCTTCTGCATTATTTTTCAGCACCACGGGGGTGGAAAAATCGCAGTTACTATCGATTAACCCATTCACTAATAAGGAGAGGGTTTCACTAGACAGAAGGGGCTCATCCCCCTGAATATTGATAATGATATCGGCACGGCACTCGCGATCGTACTCACGGGCCACCCAGGCTACCCGTTCACTGCCACTTTGGAAGTGGTTTGGGGTTAAAATCGCCTTAGCCCCGAAGGTAGTAGCTACCTTTTGGACCTCTAGATCTTCGGTCGCAATCATCACTTCGTCGAGTGCTTCCGAAGCGGACGCAGCTTCCCAAACATGCTGAATCATGGGTTTTCCAAGGATTGGGGCCAGTACTTTTCGGGGAAATCGGGTGGAACCGAGTCTCGCTGGAATAATCCCAATGACCTTATAGGTTTGTTTGGTCATGGGAGCTTTTTATACCTAAGAAATGGGTAGAAATCACCATAATTTAGTCATCCTTCCCTGAAATAGAATAGGTACCTTCCAAAGGATGAAGTTAGCGTCCGGGCTTGTTCTTCTCCTTTTGATTGTTGCCTGCACTCGACCCCAATCTAAAGAAGTGGCAGAAGTAGAATCTTCTCCCAATCCCGATCAGACTTCACTTGAAACGATTACCCGTTCCACCTCCCCTTTAGGAACCAACCTTACTGGCATTGCTGATTGGACCGGGTAGCCTTCTTCATGGAATCGGCTGTTTCACCTGAGATGACCTTCATCTTTTCCAATAGGTGGAAAAGGCTGCTCATCGTCTCGGGAATGGATTCCGAAGATTGGCTCAGGATGAAGCATGCTATGTCTGCGCAAACTTGAATCGTTCTTTGAAGGTTGAGGCAAACAATATCCTGTAAGTCGAAATTGGAGCTGAGTTCTTTGAATGAAAAAGGTTTTTTGCTTTCGATTCGTTTCAGGCAATTCTCAATATTGGTAATCTTGTAAAGAAGAACCGCTTTATTCGCCGAGGAATCTCCGTACTCTGTTTTTTAGAATAAACATCCTGAGTGGCAAGAAGTCGGCCACTTCCAATACATTCCGATAGATATGCCGCGCCAAAATCTCTGGATTCTTTTTGTGCCAAATCACCGTTTTGAAAATCTCCCCGAGCAAAGGAGGGTGGGCTGTAGCCATATCGATGAGATCAATTTGTCGCTCGGCTAGGAGACAGAGTTCTGAATTCCATTTTAAAAACTCGATGCGGTCGAAGGTTCCCTCGCCCGCAATTACAAGGTCAACATCGCTTTTCTCATTGGCATGTCCAGTGGCAAAGGATCCAAAAACTCCTATACATTCAATCCCTTTTTGTCGGGATAGGTGTTCTACTAAAGGCAGTGTTTCTGTAGGAAGCGCGCTCACCTTTCCATCTTAGGCGATTCGAAAGGGAGTTTCAATGAGGGCCCTTACAGGGTGAGGGCTTTGATGCAGAAGTTGCCGGTTTTCTCTTCGTTGAAGAGGTCGGTCCAGACGCCATTTCTCCGATAGTAACTTTCATTTGTGTGGGCAACCGATTTTACGGTGACCCGGGCAGAGCTTCCTAATAGCACCGGCACATCGGAGGTGCGATCGAAGGGGTGGCCCCCTTCCGAAAGGGAAACATAAACATAGAAAGATTGATCCTTTTCCAGTTTCACCGGCCAGAGGAGTTTGACGGTATGGAAGCCGGTGTTGTCGGCGACATCACATTGAGAGCTGACCATCGAACTCAGTGCAGTGCCATCAAATGCCTTATAGACATGCACACAATAGTCGACGTTATCGGCGGCGGTGTAGAAGCTGACCGCTTTGAGTGATTCATTGTTTTTTGCTTTGAAATGGTTGAAGGCCTCTTGGACTCCCGCTTTCGTGTCACGCCAACCGTGGGTGTCGTGGGAATAAATATTTGAATAAGGATTGCGTTCGACTCCTTGGAAAGAGATGGCTCCCATTTCGGCATGTTGGCCGGCGATTTTATCGTAGTAGGAGATCCAGAAATAACCGCTCTCTCCCCAACTCTTTCCCCAGCTGTTTTTAATCAGCCAAGCTCCAGGCTTGGGAGCGCGTGTTTGCTTATTGTCATCCCATCCGACCATGGCGACGGCGTGATTAGGAAGTTCGCTGCTGGAAGGGGGTTGATAAAAAGTGGTGTTGCTACTGTTAAAAAAACTATTGCTCCAGGTGAGTGACGTTCCAACGACGCCATGATTGACGATCGCCTCTTTGATCTTATCGATATTTTCAAGATTACTTCCCGCTTGGTACCATTCGATCTGGTTGATGTAGTAGCCGTGATAGTTGCTGTTCCACTTTTCGGGGGCGGAGCTAAAGGATTGTCCGTCGGTTTCCCGAACGGCTCCTTGGGTGCGGGTCAAGTGTGCAGATGCCACTCGGTAATCGCCTCCTTCATGGACGGTGAGGCCGCCTTTTTCCGGGGCAATGTCTTCGTTGTTGTGGCGATTAAAATTGTTCCACCAGTCGAGGTGGTATTCCGCGAGATTGGGTTCCCCCGTCTCCCCCCCTTTTTCCCATTTTCCGGACATCATTAAGTTGCTTTCGATGGCGGCCATGGTGCCGTGCGTCCAGCAAGTTCCGCCGCTTTGATTTTTAACGGCAGAAACATAACTTTTCCCTTGGACCTGCCGCAGATCAAACTTTGCGGGTAGAGGGGCACCAAATTTAAGGGCAGAGAGGAGCATTAAATAGGGGGGCATTCCTCTATCATGCCATCACAGTCTACCAATAAGGTTTTGACGCTATGCGATTTCTTAACAGAAGTTATTCGACCGATTTGCCGATAAAGATCCCATGGGGCTTTACCAAAAAAGGGCCGGTTTTGGACTTGCGGAAGTGGTTGTGATTCTATCTCTCTTAGGCATGGCACTTTATGGAATGATCCGATTTATGGGTTCATTTCAGAAATCAATCTCTACCTCAAGCATCCAATCCACTCGCGACTTGATGTTTAAACGATTGATCGAAACGGCAACCGAGCCGGTGGCCATTCAAAAGGCAGCTTCCTTATTGGCTGCGACTTCGCCCTTAAATCAATGCCTTCAATCGAGTTCTCCTTCGATAAATGATTGTGTTGTCACCGATTATGCCTACATCTCGCTCTCCGATGCAAATGGAGTGGCTCTTTCCGGCACAGACTCCGCCCCGATCCGGTACAGTATCGATGGTTCCCCCTGCACGACCGTTTCCCAAAACTGCCCTTGGGAAGCTTTCTCCGAGTTTAAGGCAATTTGCCAGGGAGGGAGTGCGAGTTGCGATCAGGCTTTGCAACTTCAATTCCGGATGACGTTTCGCCCCTCTCCCAGTTTGGATCGAGTGGTGGCTAGCTCGGTAACACTGAAAACAAAAACTTTCGAAAAGACGGTCAACGTTAGGGATATCAGCCTTCTTGGGGCACAACAGTGTTCGGATCCCAACCAAGTTCAGCAAGGTTATGATCAGTATGGGAAGATTATCTGTGGTTACCCGAGCAGCTCTGGACTCGATTGCAATAGCTATAGTTTCGTGTCGGGGGTTCACCTGGTTAACAACCAACTCGCCGTCACCTGCAGGCCCGCCACGATTGCTTGTCAACAAGCAGGCAGCATGCATTTAACCAAATCAACCGCAGGAACCATCTATTTTACAGCTGCAGATTGCGGAGGCATCCTCCCTGACGGCACCTATTTCGGAGCCATCTCTAAAATTTGGATTAGCGGCGGCACGAATACTTTTGAGGTGGTTTCTCTTCGTACCGCTAGCTTTGTTGGGGTGAGCTTCACCTGTTCTGATGGCATCAGCCCCACCCAACCCTACTGCACTACTTATGACATCCGCGCCATCTATACAAAATTGCATTAATAAGAAGTTATTTCTTGCCCTTTTTCTTGTTGAACCGGGCAATTACTTCGTCTGTGAGGTCGGAGCCGGATTCGGCGTAAAGAACCGCCCCTTCGTTTTTCTCAAGGACCAGTTGCAACCCCTTTTCTTTTCCGAGGGCTTCGACGATGGCTCTCATTTCATCGATGAGTGGCTTGCTCAAATCCCGTTCCTTCTGCTGGAGTAGCATCTGGGCCTCTCCCGCTTTTCTCTGGAACTCCATGAATTTCTTTTGGAGCTCGGCCTGTTTTTCGGTGCGTGTCTTTTCATTCATGACGGCCGCTTTTTTCTCAAATTCTTCGGCCTCTTTTTGAAGGGCCTTTTGCTGTTTTTCAATTTCAGCTTTTTTGGTGGTCACTTCGGTTTCCAATGAGGACTTTGCCGCTTTACCGGCATCTACGGTATGGAGCGCTTTTTGGAGATCCACATAACCTAAACGGAAGCCCCCTTCGGCTGCAAAGAGAAGGCTAGAAATCACGGTGCTGAAAAAAAATATTTTTGTCATGAATGGCTCCAATTATAAAACCGATATTTGAGAATCCCCCTTAAGAAACCTCAAAAAGCCGGCCCGATCGTAAATGAAAATTTCGGTGATCCAGGATTAACAATAGGATGGCCGAATTCAAAACGCAAGGGGCCGAGTGGGGTGAACCACCGGAATCCATAGCCGGCGTCGGCCAAAAGAGCTGGGTTTAAATCCCGGAATCCACCATCAAAAGCATTCCCTGCATCAAAGAAGATCACGCCCCTCAATTTCGCCTCTTTGAGCAGGGGGAATTCGATCTCAGCATTCATTACGACTTCATTATGTCCGCCATATACGATCTCTTTTCCTCCCGCCTTTTCAGCAATTGCTTGGGCGGAGAGGACATTGGGATCGGTGCTGATGCGACGGCGAGGCCCTACGCTTAAGAAATCATATCCGCGCAAACTGAAAAGGCCGCCAGTGATGAAGAGTTCGTTAATGGGGACATCTGCTCCCTGAACTCCAGTGATGTTGGCTCCCGAAAGATTAAACCGGAAGATAAAATCCCAGATAATCGGATGGTAAAATTTAAATCCTGCACGGCTGCGGAAAAATTTGCGATCGCCGCCGAGTCCAGCATATTCCCCCGAGAGGTTTCCGTAAATTCCGTTGCGGGGATCAAGGCGGTCATCCCGTTTGTCATAGACCAGCGAAGCAGTCACGCTACTGGTGAGTCCGTTCACCGATTCCTTTGGAATCAAACTCCGATCAATGATCGATTCAGGTGGAACCCAGGAACCTTCAAACTTATAGGACAGGAAGAGGTTGGTGTATTCGAGCACCGGATGCCCTAAACTGACTTTCGTTCCGGTTTTGGTTTCCTGAAAGGTGCTCACATTCGAAAAAGCAAAAATATCCCGACGGGTTTGATAGAGATCGCCCCCTAAACTCCATTTGGAGGCGCCGACATAAGGTTCTTGGAAACTTAAGTTGAAGTCATAATATTTTCTGCCGGTCTGGATCTGGGCGGAAAAAGCGGCGGTCTGGCCATTTCCCAAGAAGTTATTCTGCGAAAGTTGCGCTTGGGCGGTGAAGCCGATGTTGCCGGAGGCATACCCAGCGCCGACCACCAATTGTCCGGTGGAGCGTTCCTTTATTCGGACTTCGATGTCCACTACGTTCGCAGCGTTTTTAGGCGTCGATTGGTGGAACTCCACATTTTCAAAGAAACCGAGGCGGACGATATTATCGCGGCTCTCCCGCTTGCGAGTGCCACTGAAGAGTTCTCCTTCGTGGAGCCGCATTTCACGTCGGATCACCTTGTCTTTGGTCCGGGTGTTTCCCATCATGGTGATCTTGCCGACGTAAACTTTCTCCCCTCGATCGACATCAAAGGCGATGTCGACGGTGCGGGTATCGTCATGAATGTTAGGTTGGGGGACGACGTTAGCGAAGGCATACCCAAGATCGCCATATTTATCGGTGTAGCGCAGAGTCTCGAGCCGCAGGATATCGGCGTTAAAGATCTCCCCCTTGATCAATTTCAGATCCTGTCGAAGTTCCTGGTCGGTAAAGAGGAGCTCACCGCTAAAGGTAACATCTCCCACAAAATATTGCTCTCCTTCATCGACGGAGAAGGTGATGAAAATAAACTTCTTATCCGGAGAGACCGAAACCTCCGGCTTTCCGAAACGGGCCCGAACATAGCCTTGGGTTCCGTAAAAAAATTGCATGGCGGCCAGATCCCGTTCGAAAACCGCTTCACGATAAGAGCCGCTGCTCGTCAACCAAGAGAAGCCATCGCCTTCTTTGGTCTGCATGACCTTTTTCAAGTCTGCGGCGGGAATCTTTTTTGCGCCGATGATATTGATGTTTTTGACTTGGATCTTGTCATTTTCCTGGATCTTGAAGGTGACTTTCACTTCCCCTTTGGCAGCATCAGGCACCGTTTCATAATGGACATCGGCGAGGTAGTAACCCTTCTCCTCGTATTTCTGGAGGAGTTTATCGACCGTCTGATTCAGCTTTCCAATATCAAGCACTTCATAAGGTTTAACCAGGATCTGTTCTTTGAGTTCATCCTTTTCAAAGGCTTCAAGGCCTTCATAGTCGATCGCGGAGATAGTGGGCTTTTCCTTTACGCGGTAGATGAGATGAACCCCATCGCCGCGTTCCTCTTCTTCTACTTCAATGTGTTCGAAGTAGCCCAAGCCATGAATGGCCTTAATATCGGTGCGGATTGTTTCCCGATCCACATACTGGCCGATCTTGGTGACCAGTTTTGTTTGGATCGCATCCTTCTCGATCTTTTTGTTTCCTACGATTTCGATGGATTCAATTGGACGTGTTGCGGCCTCAACCCCAAATGCGAGGAGAAACACCAATGCTAAATATTTGTAATCACTCAACTTCAATAGCGCCAGACTATACTTAACCCAGGATAGGCCGGCAAGGACTAGTTCCAGTATGGGCCGGAGTCTTTGGGGCGGGTGGAGGGATCGGTTTGATTGACGATGAGAGTGAACTGTTTGCGAAGCCGTTCTTTCTCGGCATCTTTTTTGTTTTGGGATCCTTTTCCGCCGCGTGGACGCATGTAGACCAGATAAATATAGATAGCGCCGACTAACATTCCTCCTAAGTGCGCGAAGTGAGCCACGTTGTCCCGTGGGTTTCCTTCCACTCCTAAGATCAATTCCATTCCGGCCATGACCAGCACAAAATATTTTGCTTTCATGGGGAATAAGAAAAAAACGAGGAAGTAGCGGTTTGCAAAGAAAATTCCATAGGCAGCCAGAATCCCGAAGATGGCGCCACTCGATCCAATGATCGGATGGGTCAGGTGGCTATAATCGCTAAAGAGAAGATTTACACCAAAGTTGAAAATTCCGGCTCCAATTCCGCAGATAAAGAAATACCTGAGAAAGGCACTCTCTCCCATTTTCTGTTCCATCTCGGCGCCAAAATACCAAAGAATCAGCATGTTCAGGAGCAGGTGGAGGGGGTGGCCATGGAGAAAGATATAGGTCACAAATTGCCAGGCCCAACCTCGGTTTTGCACGAGTGCAGGGACCAGCCCAAAAATTTCATTGATAGTGAGCCCTTTAAAGGTAACGCCCAGGTTAGTGAGGAGAAAATCGACGAAATAGCTGGCAACACAGACAATGATAATGCCTTTCGTCGTTCGGGTCAGGGGCGGGACGGGGCTGAATTGTTCGTATCGCACGGGTTCTCCTAGTGTGCTAACTCTTCGAGTTCGACTAACATTCCCCCCATCGATTTGGGGTGGATAAATAAAACTCTTCCACGGGCCCCCTTGCGAATTCCTGGGGGCAAAATCTCTACCTTCGCGGCATTCAATTTTTCGACCCATTTGTCCAGCTGAGTGACTTCAAAGGCCAGGTGGTGGATTCCTCCATTGGGGCGTTTCTCGAGAAACTTCGAAATAGGTGAACTGGAATCGGTCGGTTCAAGGAGTTCGATTCGAAACTCCGAAGAGACCGCCACCGGGATCATCGCCGCGATCACCTTCTCTGAAGGGACATCATGGGTTCCCTCCACTTCGAGAGAAAGAGCCTGGAGCTGTTTTAATACAGTCTCCACTTTAGGAGTGGCGACGGCGACATGGGAGAGTGAAATAGGCATGGCGAAGGTATAAAGAGAGATTCAAAATAGTTCAATTCTTTTCATCGGCGGGGAGTCGTCTCAACAGCTTATCGGTGGGCAGCGGAAGCTCCCCCTTTTGCTGCTTCTTCTCCATCGCTTCGATACTGCGTCGGTTTTCATCTAAAGTTTTCTTTTTTTCCTGTTGATAGCATTCCCGGTATTTTTGGCTATCTACCCCTTGGTACTGCTGACAGGCTACAAGCCAGGCCTCTCTTTGAGCGGAGTTATATTCCCCTACCTCTTTAGCCTCGGCCCCTACCGAATCGAAGACCTTGTCACTGAACACCGAGTTTTGCCGGCTAGCAGGTACGGGAACCGGAGGGGTGGGCGGGCTAGGCATATTAATGGTGACCGGGGGAGCCGCGGGTGCGGGGCTTGGGGACGGAGGTGTCGATCCTTCGTCAGCCCAAAGAAGTATAAATGGAATGATAATAATGTGATGCAGCATAAAAATAGGGAGTATTTCTTAGTGTACCATGGCTAGACTGGACATCAAAATACGTGGTATAGATCAGAGCTTTTTAACGGGGAAAAAATGGAACTAAAGGAAGAGTTTTTCCAGGCAAAAAAGGTTTTCCACAATGCCACACCAGCGGCGCTGTATGAGGAGGCGCTGCGTAATGAGCGGGGTTCGGCCATTGCCGATTCGGGCGCGCTCATTGTTTCCTCTGGAAGGAAAACGGGAAGAAGCCCCAATGACAAGCGCATTGTTGTTCATGTCGATAGCGAAAAAAATATTTGGTGGGGTTCGGTCAACATCAAATTGGACCCCCATGTTTTTCGGATCAATCGCGAGCGGGCCTTTGATTATTTCAGTACCCGCGAGCAACTTTATGTCGTGGATGGCTTTGCCGGGTGGGATCCCCATTACCGTTTAAAAGTACGGGTTGTGTGTACCCGGGCCTATCATGCGCTTTTCATGCGCAACATGCTGATTCGTCCAACCGACGCGGAACTCAGTCAATTTGGAACCCCCGATTTCACTATCTATAATGCGGGAGCCTTTCCGGCGAATCGATACACCCAGGAGATGACCTCCAAGACCAGCATCGACGTTAGTTTTGAAGATCGCCAGATGATTATCTTAGGCACCGAATATGCCGGGGAGATGAAAAAGGGAATCTTCACCGTGATGAACTACCTCATGCCGAAGCAAGGGGTTCTCTCGATGCATTGTTCAGCTAACGAAGGAAAAGAAGGGGATGTCTCTCTCCTCTTCGGACTTTCGGGAACTGGAAAGACCACTCTTTCGGCCGATCCCAATCGCAAATTGATTGGCGATGATGAACATGCGTGGAGTGATCGCGGCGTCTTCAATGTGGAAGGCGGTTGCTACGCAAAGTGCATTCAACTTTCCCAAGAAAAGGAACCGGAGATCTATTCCGCCATTCGATTCGGAACGGTCCTGGAAAATGTTACCTATGATTTAGTCACCCGCAAAGTCGACTATGACTGTTCGAAGTTGACTGAAAACACCCGCGCCTCTTATCCGATCGAATATATTCCCAATGTAAAAATGCCCTGTGTTGGCGGCCATCCCAAAAACATTCTCTTTTTAGCCTGCGATGCCTTTGGCGTGTTGCCACCGGTCAGTCGATTGAGCCCGGCCCAGGCGATGTACCACTTCATGAGCGGATACACAGCAAAAGTGGCCGGAACTGAAATGGGAGTGACCGAACCGCAAGCCACTTTCTCTGCCTGCTTTGGTGCTGCATTTATGGTTTGGCATCCGAGTAAATACGCCGAGCTCTTAGCGAAGCGAATTCAAGAGCAGGGATCGAAAGTATGGCTCATCAACACCGGATGGACCGGCGGCCCCTATGGAGAAGGCTCCCGTTTTTCGTTGAAATATACCCGAGCAATTGTGGATGCGATCAACAGCGGAAAATTGAATGACTCTCCGATGGTGAGCGATCCGATCTTTGGATTTGAAATTCCGAAGCAGTGTCCCGGTATTCCTGCTGAAGTTCTGGAACCGAGAAACACCTGGAAAGACAAAGCGGCCTATGATCAGAAAGCGAGGCAATTAGCGGAGCTTTTCAAAGCCAACTTTAAAAAGTTTGAAGTGGGCAGTTCTCCCGAGATCATCGCCGCCGGTCCGAAATGATCCAAAAATTACTGTTCCTTTTTTTGTTGAGTTGGTCAGCGGTTTCTTATTCCTGTTCTTCTACCTTTGCCGATGACAGTTGTGATTGTCCTTTTACCGATATTCCTCCATTGCAAACTGAAGGACCTTGTTACCAAACCATCGCTTGTGACTCAACCACTTCTTCAGAGCTTTATAGTACGGCTCCGGGTTGTGACCCCGCAGCGAGTAAAGTGCGTATCGCAGGAGTTTGGTACCGATCGAATGATTGCTCTATTGCGTGTGATGGAGGTGCCCCTGAGCTTCCTCAAACCTGGAAATGGCTTTTCATGTTTTTAATGGGGGGATTGGCTCTCTTCATTGCGCGAAGGCGCTCTCGCTTTACTTAACTGCCATTGCGAGGCCCACGAAAGCGGGCCGTGGCAATCTCGTCATGTGTTCCCAAATAGGGGAACAGTTTCGTTTCCCTTCCATTGTGTCTCAGTCATCCACGAGATAGCATTTAAATATGGAAAATCATTCTGGGTGGTTGCCTTCTCGGTGGTTAGAGGAGGAGTTTGAGGGACGGCGTCGAAAGAATCGTCGATATTCCCTTCGCGCTTTTGCCGCTCACTTAGATCTCCCCCCAGGAAGGTTATCGGAATACCTCTCCGAAAAACGGCGGCTCACTTTACCTGTCATTGAAAAAATCGCGGACCGACTCAAGCTTTCGATGGAAGACCGAGCCCGTCTGTTGGCCGGAGCGGCGGGGGTCTCTGCGAATGCGATTTTAAATCGTTCTTCACTCTCTGCGGATGAATTTACCCTGATTTCCGAATGGCACTATTTGGCAATTTTGAGTCTCTTTCATACGGCTGACTTGAACTCGACTCCAAATGGAATTGCAAAACGGCTGGGGATTTCGCTGACCACTTCAAAAGACGCTTTAGAGCGATTGAAACGATTAGGTCTGGCCGAGCATAAAAAGGGGCGATGGTTCCGTACGAAAGGCCCTTTCCGGACTGAGTCGAAAGTTCCATCGGTGGCGATTCGAAAGGCTCATCGGCAGGCATTGGAAAAAGCGGTCGAGGCGATCGATGGAGTTCCCATGCCAATGCGGGATCTTTCCTTTACCACTTTTGCGATCGATGTTTCGAAATTGGCTTTGGCAAAAAGATTGATCCAGCAGTTCCATGGCGCAATGGAGCAGCTCCTCGAAGTGGGAATACGTTCTGAGGTCTATAATCTTTCGGTGCAACTGGTGCCACTGACGGTGGTGGGTAAAGGGGAATAGATGCGACTCCTTCTTTTCATCTTGATGTTAGGAACTGAGATCTGGGCAGGCGATCATGTCGGCGGTGGGGGGCATGCGATCAACTGCATTGGCGTGCCGGGGCGGAAACCTTATGAGTTGCTCGATTTTTTTGAGGGAAGGGAGTTTTTTGATCTAACGCCCGATTTAGGGGTTGAGAATCTCTCGGTACCAGAAAAAATTGCACTGGTGCTGGATCGATTGGAACGGCTCGATCCCGAACGGGCAAAACGTTATCGAGATTCGGCCCAAGAGATTTTAAAAACGGCAAAGATCCTTCCCAATATGGCATTGCCCGAGATTGCCGATCACTTTATTTTAGCGATTCCTGAAGGCTGTCGTATCCAACAGTTTGCGATCCAGAGCCATTACCTGCGGAGAAGAGAGTTTGTTTTTTTTCTGCTCAAGAAGGAGATTTGGGATCAGGTGGGGAATGACGATCGTGCTGGAATTATTCTCCATGAAACAGTCTATGCCGATGCGATTGCATTGGGCCATACGAATTCACGCAGCGCCCGTCGATTTTTGGAACATTTCCTTTCTCGGGAAATTGAAAAGATGAGTCGAGAAGATTATGAAAAACTGGTTCTTGAAATGGGATTTAAATCAAAGGGGGATTCACATGAATAAAATCATTACTGCATTACTGTTGTGTTTACCATTCCAATCATTCGCGAATCGCGTGATCGGCGGGGAGGCGGTGGACAAAGCGGCACGGCCGGAAATAGTTCGAATCAAAAATTCCAATGGTTCAACCTGTACCGCTGTTTTAGTGGGGCCAAAAACACTTTTAACCGCGGCTCGTTGCAGTCAAAATGGGAGTAAGGTTACCTTTGATGGTTCACACGGTGAAAGAGGAGGCATTCTGTACCGACTGGATGTTCCCAAATTTTGGGAGGTGGGTGTAGTGGTATTGGATGAGAGCTATCCAGTCCCTCCCGCAACGGTTTTAAAATCGGTTCAAGTGGGGCAATCGATTTTGATGTATGGATATGGATGTACATCGGCCGGAGCTCTTCCTACCGGCAAGCTCCACAAGGCGAGTGCTCCGGTTGTTGAATTGAAAGAGGATGCTCTTATTACTCGGGCTTCAGCCGCCATTTGCTATGGGGATGGGGGCGCTCCTGGTTATTTCTTAGAAAACAACCACTTATATCTTACCGGAATAGGAATTGCGGGAGATTTGGATGAAATAAGCACCTTTGCTCGGTTGGATATTGAATCGGTCCAAACAGCAATAAAAACTCTGGCGACAGAGAAGAAAATCGATGTTTGTGGTGTCACTCTTTCGTGTGAGCCTTTAACAGTCGACACAGGGAGCATTCCCGTCCCACTTTTCAGTCACCGAACTTATGCGTTTGAAGTAAAGGTGGGGGAGCCAAAATTTATAGATCTGGCGAAGTTACTGAAAGATCCCGTGGCTATGTCAGATGTTACTTGGTTCCTCAATCAGGGGGCTCCCAATTTTGCAAAGATTGCCACCTCTCGCAGGGAAGAGGGTAAAAAGGTGTTGGTGTTTGATCCGACAGTAAAGGAAAATGCCAACTACCGTTTTGTCCTCGGGGCTTACAATGAAATTGGAGTGGATTCGGTGATTGTCGATTTGCAGGTGATCGCGGAGTAGCAGGCTGAGTCCATTCAAAATGGGGGTGGCGTTGAGAAAAAAAGAGGGTATCGCTTCTTTGAAGGGATTAGGTTAAAATGAATCTCTCAAGGAGAAACTCAATGAAAAATTTCATCGCTGCATTTATCCTAACCTTCCTTTTTATGGGGGTAGAGATTATCGGATTTGCGGATCAACATAAACGTCCCGAATTGAACGAAGAGCAGAAAAAGGCAATGCATGACTGCCTTGTAGGAAAGTTAGGGGAAAAAAACTTGCCTCCTCGTCCTGGGGAAGGAAAAAAGCCGGATGCTACTCAAGAAGCTGCCATGAAGGCATGCCATGAGACAGTCCTTGGCAAGAAGCACTAATTGAAATACTTCCTAGCCCCTATTTCCGATAGTTTTGGAGCGACTTGAGGCTAAGCCTTTTCAGTTCTTCACAGCTTAGATTGGGAGTAGGGGACAGGTTAAGCAGATAGGAATCGAGTCACCAAAGTTTTTCAGACCGTTTGTCGCCACATCCTTTTTTACGAAATCTTCCAAAAACAACATTTCTGATCGAAAGGGAATTTCATAATCGCCAGTGAAACCTTTTCAAAAAATGAAAAATAAATAGGAAACCCCCAGTTTTTATTTGACTATTTTGGGGGATCTACCGATACAATCAACAAGGAAGATAAGTGAAAATCGCCTTCGTATTCAATCGCAAAACCAATTCATCGATTCAACAGGCGGAGTTCGACACGCCGGAGACCATCTCCTCAATCCATCAAGCGTTGGCCTCAGGTGGCCATCAAGTGATTGATATCGATATGGATCTCGAGGACCCCCGTTTCGGATGGATGCGGGAGCTCAAGGAATCGAAGCCCGATATCGTATTTAATACCGCCGAAGGGTATTTTGGCGTCGGTCGGGAAAGTTTTGGCCCCACCTTATTCGAGCAGATCCAGATCCCTTATGTCGGTTCGGGTCCGTATGGTTGTTTTCTCACTCTCGATAAGTTTTTAACCAAAAATATGGTCGCCTCCCGGAAAGTGCCCGTGGTGGATGGCTATTTCATCAACTCTCTGGACGACCTCCAGACAATTTCTAAAGAGATGGTTTTCCCGGCCTTTGTGAAGCCCAATTATGAGGGTTCCAGCAAGGGGATTACCGAGCGCTCCTTTTGCAAAGATGCCGAGAGTCTGTTGAGTTATGGAACGGAATGTCTAAAACTTTTCCCGAGCGGCATTCTGGTCGAACGATTCATCCCGGGGCGAGATATTTCAGTCCCTTATATTGCCGGTTTAGGCGAAGGTGGGGTTCTAGAGCCTTTGGAATATGTCTTTGAATCGGAAAAGGCGCTAGGTATTTACGATTATGATTTAAAAAACTTGTTGGATGACAAGGTTTCGGTGCGCTGCCCCGCGCTTTTAGACGAATCCTTGAAAAAACAGATCCGGACCTGGATGAAACGGGTAATTCAGGCGTTAGGGGTGGTCGATTTTGCGCGGGCCGATTTCAGAGTCAGTCCTGAAGGGGAGGTCTATTTCTTAGAGCTCAATGCCCTTCCAAGTCTGCAACCCGGCGCTGGAGTGTTTGAGGCAACTCAGTGCTTAGGGCTCGATTACAATCAGACCATCTTAAAAATTTTACAGGCTGCGATTGATCGTTACAAACTGACCGAAAAGGTAGCGCGGGCTCCCCGTCGGATGCGGACCAAAAATCCAAGGGTGGGGTTGGTCTATAACCTTAAGCGTCGCGATTACCAAGATCCCGATTTTGAAGCGGAAGCCGAATTTGATTCCCAAAAAACGATCGATTCCATTAAAGGGGCGATCGAAAAAAGTGGCTATGAAGTCATTCCAATTGAGGCCACCAAAACTCTTTCCGAGAATCTGCTCGAATATAAGATCGATCTTGTTTTCAATATCGCGGAAGGCAGCAACAAGCGGGCCCGTGAAGCGCAGGTGCCGGCGGTTTGCGATCTTCTGGGGATTGAACACACTGGCAGTGATGCGACCTGCTTAGCCATTACGCTCGATAAAGCGATTACCAAAAAGCTTCTGAGTCACGATGGCGTTCTCACTCCTAATTCCCGCCTCTATCAGGGCGGTAAGATTGTCGAGAATGGCCTGAAATATCCGGTTATCGTAAAACCCAATCACGAAGGGACCTCGAAGGGGATAGGCGAAAAGTCGGTCGTTAATAACTACCAAGAGTTGCAAGATGCCGTCCTTTTCCAATGGAAGAAGTTTCAGGAGCCAATCCTTTGCGAAGAATATATTGAAGGACGGGAGTTTACGATTGGGGTTTTGGGAAACAATACTCTCAAAGTTTTAGGGCCGTTGGAGATCCAGTTCTTGCCGGCGTCGGGAAAGTATCCGGTCTATTCTTTTGAAGCGAAACATGTTCCGACCGATAGCAATCCTCTTTTTAATTATGTTTGCCCTGTCAGCCTTGGCAAAGAGATGGATCGGAAGATTGCCAATTTTGCGAAAAAGACCTTCAAGCTGTTGGGATGCCGAGATGTAGCCCGGATCGATTTCCGCCTCGATGCCCAAGGGACGGTCTATTTCATTGAAGTCAATCCGTTGCCGGGTCTAACTCCGGGATTTAGTGATCTGGTGATTCTTTCGGAGCGGTGTGGCCTCCCTTACGACTCCCTCATTAAAAGAATCCTGTCTCCTGCCATTCAGCGTTGGCGAAACAGTTCTCGTGTGCGATAATCTCCCCCGATCATGAATCTGTATGAACGTTATCGTGAGGACGGCAAGAAGCGTTGCCGTTTGCGGAGCCTCGGCCTTTCGCTCGGTGAATACCCCACGGGGAAACTCAATGCCATTACCGATGTGCCAGGTGTGAAGGTGGCCCATTCCACCCTCATTGAAGGTTCCGGCCGACGAAAACCGGGAAATGGTCCGGTGCGGACTGGGGTTACCGTGATTCTCCCCAATGACGATATCTATTACCGAAAAATGGTGGCGGGTGGATTTATTTTGAGTGGTGCCGGTGAAGTGGCAGGGCTCACCCAAGTCATTGAATGGGGACTCATCGAAACTCCCATTGCACTTACCAATACCCTTTCGGTGGGGCGGGTGAGTGATAGCGTCATCAAATGGATGACCGATAAATATTCCCATATTCGCGAATTACAAGAGGTTGTCATTCCAGTGGTGGGTGAATGTGATGATAGTTTTTTAAACGATGCTGTTGGACTGCACATTAAACCCCAAAATGTTTTTGCCGCACTCGATGCCGCCCACCCGGGAGAGGTTGAAGAGGGGGCGGTTGGAGCTGGGACGGGAATGATCTGCTGCGATTTCAAGGCAGGCATTGGAACCTCCAGCCGAATGATTACCCTTGGCAACCACACCTATACGATGGGGGTGTTGGTTAATGCTAATTTTGGCGTGATGGAACATTTGCGGATGGATGGCTATCCGATTGGGAGGGTGATGGCCAATACCCAGGGGGTCTATAACCGTCGGGTGAATAACTATGGCTCGATCATTGTGGTGGTGGCTACTGATATGCCCCTCACCGCCATGCAACTGAACCGCCTTTGTCGACGAGCGGCACTTGGAATTGGACGTGTGGGAAGTTATGGTGCGCACAGCAGTGGGGAAATTATCGTTGGATTTTCAACTGCCAATACCGTTCCTCGAAACCCCACTGAGCCCATGGTAAACTTCCAGATGTTAGTCGATGCTTTTCTCGATCCTGCTTACAAGGCGGTCATCGAAGCGACCGAAGAGGCGATCCTGAATAGTCTGACGATGGCGGTTGATATGGAAGGGGCGAGCGGCAATAAAGTGCCGGCGATTAATTTGCAGTTATTGAAAGGTCTTTTAGAGCATTACAACTCAGTTAACTCCATCATGAGAGCAAAATAGATGACCCATTTCCAATCGTTTGTGCTCGGCATGGTCCAAGGACTGGCCGAGTTTTTACCTATCAGCAGTTCCGCGCATCTCGTTCTCTTCCCGTGGTTTTTTGGATGGGAGGATCCGGGATTGGCCTTCGATGTGATCCTGCATTTGGGAACTCTCCTGGCACTGGTCGTCTACTTTTTTAAGGATCTCTTTCGGATCTTTTTCGCTGGTGTTCAAAGCATCTTTGAAAGAAAGATTGGTTACGATCCCGATCGGCAGATGTTTTGGTGGATTATGTTGGGGAGCATCCCGGGTGGAGTCGCCGGACTTCTCTTTCATCATCAAGTGGAAACGGTCTTTCGAGATCCTCTGCTGATCGCAATTCCCTTAGCAGTGGTCGGGATGTTGATGTACTGGGTCGATCATCAGTTTCCGGCGGTGCGCGAAATGGATCAGATGGGGACATCCCATGCCATTTGGATCGGCCTTGCTCAGGCTACGGCGATTGTTCCTGGCGTGTCCCGATCGGGAAGCACTATCACCATGGGGCGGCTCCTGGGTTTTAAAAGAGAGGTCGCGGCCCGATTTTCTTTTTTATTATCAACGCCTATTATTTTAGCCGCGGTTTTGTTTGAGGTGAAAAAGTATCTGGAGGCCCCCACTATTACGACGCCTGTCCCCATTTTAATAACGGGACTGGCTTCTTCGACACTTTTTGGAATTTTGAGTATCCATTTCCTACTTTCACTGCTTAGAAGCATGGATCTGAAATGGTTTGCCTGGTATCGTATATTAGTAGCAGTGGTGATCTTAATTGCATCCATCGCCTTCCATCCATAAGAGGGATTCAAAATGAAATGTTTTTTGATATTGCTGGTAGTAGTCAACGCTTTTGCTTTTGATCATAAGCATGCCGGCTGGGATACATGGCTAAAAAAATATACCACCGTTAAAGGGTCGGTCACGACCGTCAATTATGCCGCCGCTAAGAACGACATGGCATTAATGACGGTTTACTTAAAGGACATTCAATCTCTTCCGAAAGCGGAATTTGAAACCTTTGGGCCGACTCAGAAATTGGCCTTTTTGATCAACGCCTATAATGCCCTTACCGTTAAATTGATTCTCGATAACTACCCGGTGAAGTCGATTAAGGACCTGGGCAGTTTCTTTAGCAGCCCCTGGAAAAAGAAGTTTTTCACTCTATTTGGAGAGGAGCATCACTTAGATGATATCGAACATGAGATGATTCGGAAGAATTTCAACGAAGCAAGGATCCATTTTGCCGTCGTTTGTGCTTCGAAGGGTTGTCCGGCCCTTAGGGGAGAGGCTTTTGTTGCTGATAAATTGGTGGTACAGCTGGAAGAACAGGCGAAGAGTTTCCTTTCCGATAACGATCGCAATCGTTACAGCACCACCGAGAACAAATTTTATATTTCGATGATTTTCAAATGGTACAAAGAGGACTTCGTAAAAGATTCGGGAGATGTGGCCAGCTTTGTAGCCAAACGGATGGGGGCGACCGTCGATGAGGTCACGCGCATGAAAACGGCCGAAGTGAAACACCTCGATTACGACTGGACCCTCAACGAAACCCCCACCACTTAAAAAGGGGTCAATCGACTTTTGGTACCAAAAAGTGCCATAGCCAAATTATTTAAGTGGCTATGGCACTTTTTGG
>CAZRZK010000051.1:0-19316 GCA_964604555.1 uncultured Pseudobdellovibrionaceae bacterium
AAAAACTCCTCAAGGCACACCCCTGCCTTTTTACCCGGAGGGGTTAGCGAGCAATGGCAGCTTATTTCTTCAATGTGTGTGGACAATATCCTGGGCGTGCGCTGTTTTCAGGAAATTTTCGGCAGATAGTGGGACGGCGCGAATAGATGACGCAGAGTCGTTGCTCATTTAAAAAAACACAATCACCACCTTTTTTTTGCACAAGTGTGAATTGTGCTTTGCGCTGATTGTAGGATCTCAGGATTCCCAGTTTTTTGAGTCGCTTTAAAATTGTTTTAGGAGCTCCATTCACTTCGGTCGATTTCAGAAATCCCATATGGAAAAGATCTTCGGAAGTGACCTGCACAGGAAGCGTGCAACATCCAGCGTTGCATCCCTGACAGAGTTCTGGGCGGTATTTAACCCATGTTGATGGGGTGAGTCGATTGACCATTGTGGGGATACTTAACATAACTGAATTCTGCTGACATAATTAATTTCATGAAAAAAATATTCCTTCTTATTTTTATCGTTCCTCTCTTTTCTTTTGCTATCTCCATCAAGCAGATAGCTACCGGTGCGAGTCGCACCTGTGTCCTTTGGGAAAATGGAAAGGTGAAGTGCTGGGGAGAAAATGCGACAGGGGCACTAGGGCTGGGTGATACACTGCGCAGAGGAGATAAGCCCAATTCCATGGGGAGTGAACTCCCCTTCGTTGATTTAGGGGACAATTCAAAAGTGGTTTCGATTGGATCCGGAGGCCAGCATACCTGTGCGCTTCTTGATTCCGGGAAGGTGAAATGCTGGGGACTGAATTCCAACGGCCAATTGGGAATTGGGAAAGTGTTGACCTGGGGATGGGAGCTTTCTGAAATGGGGGGGGCGGTACCTGATGTTCCATTAGGGAAGGGAAGAGTGATTGCTTTAACCGTTGGGAAGAATCACAACTGCGCGCTTTTTGAAGAGGGAAGGATCAAGTGTTGGGGTGGCAATAATGAAGGGCAGTTGGGTTTGGGGGATGCGATTGATAGAGGAACTCGACTGGAGAAAATGGGTGAGGCATTGCCTTTCGTCAATTTGGGAACTCACGCAAGAGCTGTATCGGTCACGGCAGGGAATGACCACAGTTGTGCGCTTTTTGATTCTGGGAAGGTGAAATGCTGGGGTGGGAATCAAAATGGACAACTGGGATTAGGGGATACGGTCAATCGAGGGGTTCGATTGGATGAGATGGGCGACGCCCTTCCTTTTGTGGATTTAGGAAAAGGGGTAAAGGTCACTAAAATTACATCAGGGCCCGGGCAAACGCGGGTTTTGCTGGCAAATGGCACCGTAAAAAATTGGGGCTTTAATCGGTCGGGAATATTAGGGCTGGGAGATCGCGTGAATCGGGGCGATCAACCCAACACGATGGGAGACTTTCTGATGCCGGTGGATCTCGGGCCTAATGTGAAAGTGGTGGACATCGGCGGCGGGAATTCTTTTGTCTGTGCTCTTTTATCGACGGCAGAAATGAAGTGCTGGGGAGCAAATGTTTTTGGAGAGTTGGGTTTGGGGGATGGGGAGGTGCGCGGCGCAGAAGCAAAAGAGATGGGGTTGAACCTTCCTATCGTCAATCATGGTCTGCCCATAAAAAATATCATCAGCGAAGGGAGCAGTGCGTTTCACCAGTGTGCACTTCTTAATAATGATGGGCTTCGTTGTTGGGGACAAAACACCTATGGCTCACTGGGTTTGGGCGATACCCGATCCCGAGGGGCATCTCCTGACGATATGGGAAGTAATTTAGAATATGTGGAGTTGGGAGTTACCGACAAAGCGAGGTAACTGGTTTTCCTCCATTAAACTCCGGATCGAGCGCGCCCGTTTCGGGAAGGTGTCGGGAGAGCATTGAGCCCCCTCCACTCAGATGCCCTGATACGAGGAGTTTTCCTTCTTCATCTAATTGGAGACGGGCTACCGTGGGTTGGAATCCCTGAAAGAGTAACTTTAACCAACCGTTCTCACCAAAAGCGGGGACAAGCTCCCCTTCGTTGTCGAATTTACGGACACTGAAATTCCCGCGGCTGGGGTGAAAGCTTGCTGTATAGACATTCCCTTCCTCATCGACGGTTAACGAGTGGAGATTATCCTGTTTGTTCTCAGGAGCTAATACAAAGACAACGCCACTGAGGCCAAAAGATTTATCCATAGCGCCATTGGGAAGGTATCGGATGAGCGCCCCTGCGGGGTAACCTCCCGAAGGAGAACTGGATAAGTATCGTCCTAAGGCCACAATTCTCCCATCTTTCATTACCGCCCCATCTTCAAAAGTAGTGAGGTAAGGTGCGTTGGGTGATAAGCCGGGAGGGGGCGGAATATATCCTTCGTTTCCAAATTGAGAATCGGGAATTCCTTTTTCATTGAGTTTAAAGATCCCGTTTCCAAAATAATAAAGATTTCCAATCAGATCGCTCCCGGCTGCAAAAGGGCCGAAACCGGTCAATTTCTCAGCAGGGGTGTAAGAGATCGATTCGGGTGGATTTTCTGTTGAAGGATTCACCTTGGTGAAAAGGATTGTATTCCCTTGATGCCCAGCCACGTAGACCCCCCCATTTTTTGAAATTGCGATTTGGTTATAATAGGCTTTGTTTCCCAGTGTCACTCGGCCCATCTCCCCATAGGCAGTATCGATCGCTCCATTTTTTGTCACATGGAGAACTTGAAAGTTGGTGTGGTTCTCCGCATCGCGTTTATCCATCAGCACATAGATGCTGTCATCGGGAGCAATGATAAAACTTTCCGATTGGTGCGATCCAATTCCGACGCCATAATCCCCTTTTTGTTGAGTCAGCGTCACCACTCCTTGTTCACCAAAACTGGTATCCAGCTGTCCTTTTTTATCGAAACGTCGGAGCACTGGAAACCCTTTGCAGATCCGCGTTCCCATGATGATCTTTCCATCCGATTGTTGAAGTCTCGGGCTCGCAATGATCAGGGAAGAAACCAAAAGTAGAAAGCTGAGTTTTATTTTCATCGCGCTAGTGTAGAAAGCGATGTTCGGTGAAGCAAGGCGAGCTGCATAATTCGGAATAGGATTGAAACTGTTTAATCTCATTAAACCAGTCAATCAATCGTCGGTTGTGGGCAAACCGAACCCACTGTTTGATACGGACCATATTATAATTGGGAGAGGAGTGAGGATATTGCTCGCACCATCCCGCGAAGCGTTCTATCCACCGGCCCCACGCCTCACGAGTGAGTCGAGGTAAGGGAAGACTAGCTTTCGTCATTCCTAATTCAAGAGCAATCTTTTGGGGGAGCAGAGGATCGGCCATCGCACCACGGCCGATCATGAAATGTTCGCAACCGGTCTCTTCACGACAGCGCCTGAAATCTTCCAGGGTCCAGATCTCCCCATTGGCGACGATGGGAATGCTCGAGTGTTTGCGAATCTCCCCGATCGGTTTCCAATAAGCAGGGGGACGATAAGCTTGTTCTCTGGTTCGGCCATGGATGGTGATCCAAGAGGCCCCATTTTTTTCAGCCTGTTCGGCATTTTTGTAAATGGCGTCCATGGAATCCCAACCGAGACGTAATTTTGCCGAGACCGGGATGGAAGAGGGAACGGCCGCTCTTACCGCTTTGACAATCGCCCCCAATCTATCTGGATACTTCAATAAGGTAGCACCGCCATCATGGCGGTTAACGGTGGGAGCGGGACATCCAAAATTAAGGTCTATTGCAGTGGAGCCTGCTTGGCAGGCAGTTAATGCAGCCCACGCCATCTTTTCGGGATCCCCGCCCAGTAACTGAACATGGACCGGCATTCCGGAAAGAGTCCGCGAATCGTGTTTCAGTTCGGGAATGTGCTTTAAAAAAACTTTCAGGGGAGGGATTTCGTGACTCACTCGGATAAATTCAGAAACCGAGTGGGTGAAGAATCTTCCTTCGCCCTGAAGGGCTCGCATGGGAGCATCGGTGACCCCTTCCATGGGGGCCAGGATGAGCGCAGGGTGGTTTAATTGGAGCACCGCCCAATGTTAACATAAAGATAACGCTCGACAAATCCTTACAATCTCCTAATCTTTTCTTGTTAGAGCATATTGGGGGACACACATTGAGAACGATACTACTTCTTACGACATCATTGTGTTGCTATGCGCTCGGCGCCACTTACCATGCGGAGTCGACTCGAGTCACGGCATCTATCAATGGAATCAAGGCTAACATTTTACTCACCGGTTCCCATCCGGGAGCGGTCATTGCTTCTCCTTCAGCTTATGATCCCGATTATTACTACCACTGGGTTCGCGATAGTGCGCTGGTGATGAAGACGGTATTGGATTGGAGTAAACCGCCTTCTAAAGGGACAGGGACACGGACTCTCTTCGATATCTTTATCCAGTATTCCCGATATATCCAGGAGAGAAGCCGCGGGAAGTTGGGGGAGCCGAAATATTACGTCGATGGAGAGCCCTATTTAGGACCTTGGGGTCGCCCGCAAAATGATGGCCCGGCGTTACGCGCCATCACCTTTATCCAATATGCCGAGGGTTTGTTGGCGCAAGGAGAGACCGTTTCTCAAGATCTCTATCACAAAGATATCAAAGCTCGCTCCTTGATCAAAACCGACTTGGAATATGTGGCCCATCACTGGAATGAGCCTTCTTATGATCTCTGGGAAGAGGTGAAGGGGGATCATTTTTATACGTTGATGACGCAGCGGAAAGCTTTACTCGATGGCGCTCGTCTTGCCGCCCGACTGCACGACAAGGGGGCTTCCGATTATTACTGGGATCAGGCCAAGCAGATCGAACAAAAATTGGAACATTTCTGGAGTCCAGAAAAGCAGATTTTAAGAGTGACGCTCAATCGCGTGGAAGGGATTCCTTATAAGGAGAGTGAATTGGATGTGGCCATTATTTTGGCGAGCCTTCACGCTTCCGAAGAGGGAGGGGTTTTCAGTCCCACCGATAAGCGAATTCTATCGACGGCACTGGCGTTGAAGAATGCGTTCCAACAGCTCTATCGCATCAATCAAAACACCGCTTTGGGAGTGGCTATTGGGCGTTATCCGGAAGACCGCTATAACGGCCATGGTTCCAGTGTCGAAAATCCTGGCAACCCCTGGTTTCTTACCACCCATGCCTTCGCCGAGCTCTATTATGCCGTGGCAAATGCGATCGATAGAAAGGTCGTACAGGCCGATGTTTTAAATCATCCTCTTTTTAGGGAGATGAATAGCGTACAGAAGCTGCGCAATGAAGGGGACCGATTGATGGCGCGGACCAATTTGCATACCGATGCCGATTGCCGAATGTCGGAACAGTTTGCGCGAGAGAATGGGTTTATGACCGGAGCCCGGGATCTCACCTGGAGCTATGCCAGTCTTTTGACGGCGATTAAAACGAATAAAGAAAAGCGGCCGTTCCCGTCACTTGAGAGAGGTTTTCGGTGGAATCCCATCGAAACTCTGCTCGCGCCTCTGCAGTGGGACTGAGTTGATAGCTGTGGGTCAGGGTGGCACTCGACATATTTCTTTTGCCCGTCGCCCCCAACCTCACTCCAGAAGAGTCTTTGAAAAACTCCAATCTCGGAGAGATTGTCAGCTTGTGCATGGCGATGAATTTAGAATAGATGGCAATGCCATACCAAGAAGCGGCCACTCCGCCGGGGCCACGTCCCGATTCCGATCCGATCAGTCCGTCAACTGCGAAAGAAAGTCCTTTCGTGACGTCGTAACTGGAGTTGAGGTTGTTTACTGTTCGGTAGTTACCGTCATTATTATCCTGTTCCGGTCCTAATAATAAATTGTAGGAGATCTGAAGTGTTGGCATCGCGTAGCCCTTCACCTTCACTCCGATGGTCTTGCCGCGATTGTTATCGGTGATTCCCGCTGCTTCATTGGAACCGTTGTAAACATAACCGGTCGCCGAAATGGAATGGTTGAGAGGAATGTAAAGACCCGCTCCGAGATGCCAGATGGAACCCCCAAAACCGAAATTGCTGGAACGGGAATAGTTCCAGTTCTCGATGGCCCGGGAGGTTTCAAAACCGACATGGGTGTACATTTTACCGCCGTAAACCTTGATCCCTTTTCCCCACCGAGGGTGATAGGTAATCTTCGCTTCTCCTAAATGTTTCGAGATTTCATCCACGCCGCGTGCCCCGGCCGCATTGATATCGGCATTTTGTCCAAAATCGAGGGAGGCATCGAAACCAAACTCCCCCGTTTTGCGCATCGAAAATTCGGCCAGAGCCAATGCGAAACGATTTTGGGCGATATCATAAAATCGATAGGTGTTGTTTCCGATGGTGTTTTGGGTGTTGTAGCCATAATAAAGATCCAGTAACCCTCGGAAGGTGACTGGACCATTCTCAAATTCTTTGAAAGTGGTTAGATTTTCGGGATCCTCTTTTTTGGAGTCGTGCTGAGGAAGAATTACATTTGCGGGAGTCCGTTTTTTTCCCTTTCCCATGAACAGCTGACTCTTCGCCGCGTGGCCGATGACGGTGGAAGTTTTTTTGCCGGGGGACTTTTCGTAAATCGGCCCGATTAAATTCCACTCTTCGGTCCCTGCTTTATGTTCAAGCTCCGCCGAATAGGTGTCCCGTTCGGTGCGCACATAGGCCAGCGCTCTTCCATTTTTACATTCCACCTTCACTGGCTTGGGATCCCGGATTTCACACAGGGAAAGATCAAATTCAACTTGGAGCTTATTGCAATTTTTCCCCTTCGCACTGAGGGTGGCGCAGGAGTTTCCATCATTCGCCATCGCGAAAGAATTCAAAATTAAGAATAGTAGAGTAATCATCATCCCACCTTTCTTAAGGGGCTGCCGCCATCTTCATTCTCTGTAGCATCAATCTTTTCCAGAAGCTGTTGTGCCAGCTTTAATGTCTCTAAAAGACGTGCTTTGTTTTCGTCCACGGCATGGAGTGCGGTCTGTAAAGCTCTCAACTTCTCCTCCATGTTTTCTAATTCTAGATCCAGTGCATCACTTTTCCGTTTCAGCTCTAAAATATGTCGGTCCTTCGATTCGATCAGCGCCTGCGTGTCTCGCTTGAGAAGATCATATTTATTATCCAATTCCTTTTCCTTGAGCTTGATCCGCTTGAGATCTTCTTTAATGTTCTCTTTCCATTGTTCACGCGATCGGATCAACTCCTGGATCTGGGCTTCATAGCCTTGGACATTCGAAACCTTTTCCGCATATTCATTTTTCAGCTTCGTAAAATCGTTGGCATGGCGATCTTTGAGTTCCCGATTCTCGCCTCGCAAAGCCTCAAGACGTGCCCGCAGATCTTCCTTTTCCAATTCGATTGCATGCTCGTGCTCCCGTGTTGCTTTCAGCTCTTTCCGCAGCTCTTCGATCGATTCCATGGCGGTGCTAAACTGAAGACGCACATCTTCCAGTTCTTTTTCTCGCAGAGCGAGGTATCGCTTCAATACCTGCAGCTCTTCAGCTTGTGATTTCGCGTTTGACACAGCGGTTAATCTCTCCCATAGGGATTCACACTCTTTTCGGTATCTTCGTGCCTAAAACTAAGAATATCTTCGGCGTGTCGCGTTATAGAGGGTGACCCCATTTAGTATTTTTAGTAATAATCAAAAATGATGTGGGTATCGGTCGAAAACAGGATGGTTTCACTGCAGCTATTCGAGCAGAAAGTAGAGGGCCTTCTACTTCCCAAAGGTTGGGAAATTGAAAAATATGGGGGCGAGTCAATAGTAGTATTGCGCACGATGGAGTGGGGTACTCCCAAGCTCTTTGGGTTCTTTAAAGAAAATATTCCTCCCTTTTTTTCGAGCGAACTTTTAGTTCCAATTCGTCATCCGAAATTGGGGAGAGGGTATTGGGTTCTGAAAAGGCTTTTCTCACAGGGTGTCACCGTCCGCTGGTTGCCTCTCATTTGGGGAAAGTTTGGGGAGATAGGTCGGATCTATCAAAAAATGCTGTTTAGCGAGGGAACGGGTTCCTATCAAGATCTCCTTTTTGAACTGAGTCACGCGGGAGTGGAGGGGCGATTTAAAACCACCGGGTTGCCTCAACCCCTTTCTTTTGATCCCCGTGCGGAGTTCTTTTTCCATCGGAAGGCCCATTTAACCCCCCTTTACAAAAACCTAACAGAATCCAAAGATTGCTTTATGTGGGAGTTGGAAGTAATTGAAATTAAAGGGGAATGGATTAAAGGGTTTCCATTTCCTGTGGCTGGATATCTCTATAAAGGCGGGTCGGTTCAATTTTCTCTCCCCAGACGAAATCGGTTTTAGGTATAACTCCTAGGTTGTGACAAACCGGGCCATCAATCGAGAAGCAAGTTGGTTAGAGTTTAATCGGCGGGTCTTAGCTGAGGCGGCAGACCCACGCAATCCCCTTCTGGAGCGGCTTCGGTTTCTCAACATCTTTCGCAGCAACTTGGACGAATTTTTCATGAAACGAGTGGGGGGGCTAAAGCGACAGCGGGAGGCCGGAGTGTTGCCCGTCAATAGCGCAACACCAGCGGAGCAGCTGGCAGCGATTCGGACCTTAGTTGATTCTCTCCAAAAAGATTTTTTCAAGACCTTTAAAGAAGGAATCAGTCCAAAACTTTCTGAAGCGGGCTTGCAGCTGATGGATTGGGAATTATTAAGTCCAGAAGATCGAGCCTTTGTAGATCAATATTTTAGGGAAAATCTTTATCCGGTGCTCACTCCGCTTTCGGTGGATCCGTCGCATCCCTTTCCTTTTATTTCGGGGCTATCCACTTCATTTGGCGTGCTAATGCGTCCCCCTGGAGCGGATATTGAGTTGAGCTCCTTTGCACGTGTAAAGGTCCCTGCCAATTTCCCCATTTGGCTGCAGTTGCCAGGAGGAGAGGCGGGACAAATCCGTTTCTTGAGCCTCTATGAATTGATCGGCCGTAACATGCATCAACTTTTCCCCGGTATGGGAATCGATGCATTGATGATGTTCAGGGTGACCCGCAATTACGATATTGAAAAAGATGCTGACGATGCTGATGATCTCCTTGAACATGTTTCAGAAGAGTTGAGGGAACGGCGATTTGCGGAAGTGGTACGCTTAGAACATGGCCCCAATCCTCACCCACAGATTTTAAAAATTTTGACAGAGGAGCTCGAGCTCTCACCTGAAGATATTTATGAGCTTCCGAATTGGCTGGAATTTCAATACTTCTCCGGTGTTGTCGAACAGAATCTGCCGGTTCATTCATTTCCCCCGGTAATTCCGCAATTGCCGGCACCTTTGAATGATCCTGAAATCCCCATTTTTGATCAGATTCGGAATCAGGATATTTTAGTCCACCATCCATTTGAGAGTTTCCACGGCAGTGTTGAGCGATTCGTAGCCTCCGCCGTTCAGGATCCCCATGTCATCGCGATTAAGATGACCCTTTATCGTACTGGCGACGGAAGTCCATTTATTCCGCTTTTAATTCAAGCGGCGGAAAGTGGAAAGCAGGTCGCCTGCTTAGTGGAGCTCAAGGCTCGCATGGATGAGGAGCGGAATATTCAGGTGGCGAGGACGTTGGAAAAAGCGGGAGTTCACGTCGTTTATGGCGTCGTGGGTTTAAAAACCCACTGCAAGCTCACTTTGGTGGTTCGCCAAGAAGGAGCAATGGTCAGAAGTTACGTCCATATCGGAACCGGAAACTACCACGCAAAAACCGCGCGTCTTTATACCGATGTCGGCCTTTTTACGGCGAAAAAAGAATATGCCGAAGATGTGGTGAATTTATTCCACTATCTCACAGGGCGATCCTTGACCTGGAATTTTAAAAAGTTGTTGGTCGCTCCAATCGATATGAGGAACAGCTTCTTGAGAATGGTGGAAAGAGAGATCGCTCACGCTCAAAATGGAAAGCCGGCACGTATCTTGATCAAAGTGAATAATTTGGATGATGAGGAGATGTCGGAGAGTTTATATAAAGCCTCACAAGCCGGTGTGAAAATCGATCTCATCGTTCGGAGCATCTGTTCTTTGCGACCGGGGGTTGAGGGGTTGAGTGAAAATATCCGGGTGGTTTCGATTTTGGGGAGATTTTTAGAGCATTCCCGAATCTTTTATTTCGCCAATGGAAGCATTGAACCGATGGAAGGGGAGTTTTTCATTGGTTCCGCCGATTGGATGCACCGCAATTTGAACCGTCGAGTGGAGGCGGTTGCACCGGTGGAGGCGGTGGACCTGAAAAAGAAACTTTGGGACATTCTTTCAATCTATCTCCATGATGAAAGGCAAAGTTGGCTCCTCAAACCGGATGGAAGATATGAACGCTTAGGTTCCGCCGAAATGGTCCTGCCTGGCAGCCACCAAATCTTATTGGAGCAGGCCAAGTCATCGCAGCGCTTCGGACTCCCTTTGTGAAGCCAGCGTCAATGCATTGACAGCTGTTACCACCCTTTCTCTTGGGCCTTTAAGTCCCCTTCAAAAAAAAGCGATACGCAAACTAGAGGTGAAATATGGGGGGTATGCAATTTTCTTTCGGGGAACGGTTTGAGAGTTGGAGTTCACGCCTCTCCATTGCCATTATTTATACTTGGTTTGGATTGTTAAAGTTGATTGGGAGCAGTCCCGCTAATGAACTGGTCACTCAAACGGTACGGTGGGTTCCGCCTAAGCTTCTGTTGCCCTTGCTAGGAAGTTGTGAATTGATGCTCGGGATCGGTATTTTAATTCCGGCCTTTGTTCCGGTTGCAATGGCCGGGTTATGTTTACATTTAGTGGCGACGACGATGCCTCTTATTTTTCTCCCTGGCATTTGCTTTGCCAAATTTGGAGTGCCCACCTTGATTGGGCAATACATCGTTAAAAATCTTCTCACTGCGAGCCTCATGATCGTGATCTATCGTCGATGCTATTTTCAGTCCTCCAACCCTAGATAATCCGTTGACAGAAGTAGTCCGTTTCCTCCATTGTATTAGGATTCAAAATTAGGGACTGAAACGCATGGAAAATCAACTTCGTTGGTGGCTACCTCAGGATATCTCGACGCATGGTGCGCAGATCGATCACTTGATCAATGTCCTGCATGTCTTCATGATCCTACTCTTTGTAGGATGGGGCATTTTTCTCATCTATTGTTTAGTGAAATTTAGGGCACGCCCCGGACATCAGGCCCAAATCGATACCAAACATTTCAAACTCCCCTTCTATATTGAAGTAGGAGTGTTATTGTTTGAAATCTTCCTGCTGGTGGGAATGTCATCGCCCGCATGGTTTAGTTTTAAAAAGGGCTTTCCTGATGAAAAAGAGGCCTTGGTCATTCGTATCGTCGCCGAACAATTTGCCTGGAATATTCATTATCCGGGAAAAGATGGAAAGTTTGGCCCAGTAAAGGTCCAGTTAATGGATGGAACCAACCCGATTGGATTGGATCGGGATCAGGCCGATGGTAAAGACGATATTTTTACCATTAACAACCTCCATGTTCCGGTAGGTAGACCTGTTATCGTCCGACTTTTATCAAAGGATGTTATCCACAGCTTCTTTCTCCCAGAGTTACGGGTAAAGCAGGATGCGATTCCGGGGTCAGAAATACCCATTTGGTTCCAAGCGACCCAAACAGGAGAGTTTGAGATTGCCTGTGCGCAGCTTTGTGGCATTGGCCATTACCGCATGAGGGGACAGCTTTTCGTCGATTCTCCCGCCGACTTCGATAAGTTCTTGGCAGAGGAAGCGGCATCATTGAATGGGGATGCAGCGGCACCACCGGCTGCGGAACCTGAGCAGAAAAAAGAAGGACAGTCATGAGCCATCACGACGCACATAGTGGCGGGCACGGTCACCATCACAACGACACTTCATTTATTCGAAAATATATTTTCTCCATCGATCACAAGATCATTGGACTTCAATACGGCATCACCGCGATGGCATTTCTGCTGTTAGGCTTTTGCATGATCCTATTGATGCGATGGCAGCTGGCCTATCCCGGTTCGCCCATCCCAGTGCTTGGAAAGTTGTTTAGCGATGCTTTAGTCGCTGATGGAGTGATGACTCCCGATTTCTATAACATGTTAGGAGCCATGCACGGCACCATCATGATCTTCTTGGGAGTTGTTCCCTTGAGCGTGGGAGCCTATGGAAACTATTTAGTTCCATTAATGGTCGGGGCGCATGACATGGCCTTCCCAAAACTTAATATGATGAGTTACTGGGTTTATTTTGTCGGCGGTGTATTGATGCTTTCCAGCTTCTTGATGCCAGGCGGAGCCGCTGCTTCTGGATGGACCTCCTATCCACCCTTGTCGGTCATTGCCAATAATGCCCAGACGATGTGGATTATCGCGATGGTCTTTTTGATCACCTCTTCCTTATTAGGATCGGTGAATACCATCGTGACTGCTTTTCATCTTCGGGTGAAAGGGCTTTCCTTTATGCGCTGGCCGGTATTGGTCTGGGCGCAGGTTATTACCGCTTTTCTACTCCTTTTGGCTTTCCCTCCGCTCGAGGCTGCCGCCGTGTTGCAGCTGATGGATAGGGTGGCTGGAAGTAGTTTCTTTTTACCGAGTGGTCTCGTGGTGAGCGGTGAAGTGTTGACCAACTCCGGCGGCGGAAATCCTCTTTTGTGGCAACACCTTTTCTGGTTCTTAGCCCATCCAGAGGTCTACGTACTGATTCTCCCGGCGGTGGGAATTGTGGGAGAGATTATCGCGACTAATACTCGTAAACCCCTCTATGGATATCGCACTCTCGTCTATTCTTTGGTCTTTTTAGGATTCATGTCTTTTGTGGTGTGGGCGCATCATATGTTCATCACTGGCATGGGCACGACCATGAGCACCTTCTTCCAATCCACTACGATGATCATCTCGATTCCATCGGTGGTCATTCTGACGACTTATATTCTCACGTTGTGGGGCGGTTCCATTCGTTATAATACTGCGATGCTTTTCGCTCTCTCCTTCTTGCCCATGTTTGCGATTGGAGGATTGACCGGGTTGCCGTTAGGGTTAACCGCTTCAGATATTCACCTTCATGATACTTATTATGTGATTGGTCACTTCCATTACGTAGTTGCCCCTGGGACTCTGTTTGCGTTAATGGCAGGGATCTATTTCTGGTATCCCAAGATCACCGGTCGGATGATGAGCAATACCCTCGGAAAGATCCACTTTTGGGGTTCTCTCGTTTCGATTAATTTTATTTTCATGCCAATGTTCTTTATGGGAATGGCCGGAGTCTCCCGTAGGCTATATGATCACACCGTCTATGCCCATGGAAAGGCGACGCAGCCTTTTAACGTGGTGATCTCCTGGGCCGCTTGGACTTTACTCGTATTCCAATTGCCCTTCTTGATCAATATGGCCACCAGTTGGAGACGTGGGAAAAAAGTGGAAAATGACAACCCTTGGGAAGCCACCACCTTAGAGTGGGCCACTGCTTCTCCCCCCCCAACCGAAAATTTCACAACCCCAGTCGAAGTCTACAGAGATCCCTATACTTTTGGGGTTTCGCCACGGGGTTATTCACCTCAATTTACGCAGGAGGCGTAGTCAGCGATGTCAGCACATATTCCTTATATCGACGAGCCGCATCCAGTTACTGGAGTGACCAATGCCAAGTTTGGAATTTGGCTCTTTTTAGCATCTGAAGTGATGCTCTTCGGAGCTCTTTTTTCCACTTATATCATGATGCGTATGAATTCTACCGATTGGCCGCATGGGGTGCTGAATGTTCCCCTGGCAACGGTCAACACCGTTGCGCTAATCAGTTCAAGCGTGACCATGGTGCTGGCTTGGGCCGCGTTGAAGATGAATGACTTCAGCAAGTTTAAGAAGATGCTGGGACTTACCATTCTCCTCTCCTGTGTCTTCTTGGTAATTAAGTACATTGAGTACTCTGCGAAGTTTGCACACCATACCTATCCGTCAACACATACCTTTTACGCTATTTACTTCGTGATGACCGGGCTCCATGGGTTGCATGTGATTGGTGGGATTGTGGTTAACATCTACCTCCTTTTCCCAGGGAGCAAGATGTGGCACACCGAGCCGAACCGCTTTACGGGACGGATTGAGGTTTCTGGACTATATTGGCATTTTGTTGACCTTGTCTGGATATTCTTGTTTCCGGTATTATACCTTCTATAGGAGAACAACATGTCAAACCAACAAATGAGTCTTGAAGAGGTTAGGAAGCATGTCCGGACTTACCTCACCGTCTTTGTGGCGCTGCTGTTTTTGACAGTGGTGACGGTGGCTGTTTCTTATCTCCACCTTCCTGTTGCCTTAGCGGTTCTGGTTGCGTTAATTGTGGCCGGAGTGAAAGGAAGCCTGGTAGGGCTTTTCTTTATGCATCTGGCCCATGAGAAGAAGATTATCTATTGGACTTTAGGATTAACTGCCTTTCTTTTCATGGTGTTGATGACCGTAGGATTCTATTAATGTCGTTAAAAGGATTCCATTTCGTTTTTATTTTTATTTCAATCCTTCTATCCGCCTATTTTGGTCTTTGGTGTTTTGGGGAATACAGTACCCATGGTGGAGCGATGGAATTAGGAATGGGAATCTTTTCTGTTACCAGCTTCATCGGGCTGGTTTTTTACCTGCTCTGGTTCCTTAAAAAATACCGTGCCTATGGCTTTTTCGTTTTCATTCCCTTTTTCCTGTTCATGCCGAATGTGGCCTCGGCCTGTTCGGTCTGCATGGGGGATCCTTCTTCTCCTTACGTTAAAAGCGCTGCTGCTGGTGTATGGTTCCTGCTAGCGGTGATTAGCTCTGTTCTTGTCGGCTTTGCGGCGACTTTCATTGTCTGGGCTCGCCGCGACCGTCTTACCCTCACTTGACCTCATTTCCCGTCGTTGCGAGGAGCCCGCTATGTGAGCGACGCTCTGCAATCACGTCATTCAAATAAAGGTTCACTTAACCCATTTTATTATATCTTTTCGCATGCGAATGCCTTTACTGAGTTCAGGATAGGCCAACCTTTGAAGTGCGAAGAGGAGTTCAAGGCTTGCTTGCTGTTCCTTGGCATTCGTTGTGAGGCGGTGCGGAAAAGGGGGGTGGACATTTGATTTTGATACTTTAACTGCTCTTCGTTTCATTTCTTCCTCCCCTTTTTAATCTGTTTTAATTCTAAGACATCGAGTTGATCTTTGGGGCGATTTAAACTTTTTTTATTCTTTATAAGGAGTTTAAGTTCCAGAAATTGAACTGGAATGCCCAGCAGCTTTCCCTTAATGGCGCTGCTAAAGGCTGCGGAATTGGTGACCCCAGAGATTGAGGTTAGCAGATCAATTCTTAAGGGAGGTAGCCCAAGTTGAATGACCTGTTCAGGTTTAGAGAAATCGGCTGAGTCGATGTTTTTCATGGGAGCCCCAAACTCCTTTAGGGATTGGATAAGTTGTTCTGCATTTTCAGGATCGGTTCCTACGAGAACATCAAGGTCTCCGGTAGCACGAGAATAGCCCCAGAAACTCATGGCATGTGCCCCAACTATTAAATAATTAACCTCATGCTTATTGAGCAACTCTAGGAGGTCCTTAAAGTCTTTGAAAACATCCTTCATGCTATATTATTCTATCACTTACGAACAGCCGTCTGAAAGTCTCGCTCCCTTTTTATAATAGATAGGAATATCATCTAAACAATTCCCCTTTTCGACGTCATCGGGAACTTCGTAATCGGTTGGTTCTCCCATAAAAGGGAGGGCCTTGCGGATGAAGTTCAACCAAATCGGGGCGGCCGCGGAAGCACCGGTAAGTCCTAGTTTTTCCTTTTCGTCGTAACCCACCCACACCAATACTAAAAGATCTTTGGAGAATCCCACGAACCAGGCATCTTTAGCATCGTTGGTCGTACCTGTCTTTCCGGAGAATTTGGAGAGATCTACGCCGCTTTTCCCCATCCATTGGGCCGTTCCTCGTTGAATCGTTCCGCGCAACATTTGGGTGAGGATAAATGTCGCATCCCGAGGAAGGTTCTGTCGCGGGATCATTTCAGAGGTGAAGATCAATTCCCCCTCTGAATGGTAGATCTCATTGATGGTGGAGAGTCCGCTGCTGACTCCCAAATTGGCGAGGGTGGTAAAGGCGTTGGCCATTTCAAGGGGAGTGACCTCCGCGCTTCCAAGGGCAATCGAGGGAAGGTTGGGCACATTGCTACTGACTCCAGCCTGGAGAAGGGTGTCTCGAATCGGGCTAATGCCAATCGCTTGAGCTAAACGTGCCGTCGGAACGTTTAGAGAATTTTCCAGCGCGTGTTGAAGATTGACCGCTCCGCGAAATTTGTTGTCGTAGTTCTTGGGTTGCCAATTCTGCCCCTCATATTTCCATTCAAAGGGACTATCGTCGATTAAAGTGGAAGGGTTGTAGTCGGGGCTTTGCATGATGGCGGTCAGGTAAACAAACGGTTTGAACAACGATCCCGGCTGTCGCTTCGCTTGGGAGACCCGGTTGAACTGGCTTTGGCGATAGCTTTTCCCTCCGATGACCGACAGCACCTTTCCGGTGGGAACCTGAACCGCAATCAGAGCTGCTTGCAGATCTTGTGGCTTTTTCTTGGTTTGGCCCTTTTCAATCCGATCAATCTCTTGTTGCACCGAGCGGTAACCATAGAGCTGATAAAGTGGATTTAATGTCGTATAGATCACTAGAGCTTCTTTCTCTAACCGGTCCTTTATCTCTGGAGAGAGAGAATTGATCGTGAGATCGAGGAAATAATCGGAGCCATCCGCAGAAAGATCTTGAGATAGAACCCCAATCGGTTCTTTCGATGCCGCCGCGAGTTCAGTTTCATCGATAAAACCATGTTCCAACATCTTGGTCAGGACCAAGTTACGCCGTTTAATCGCCTTTTCCGGATTTTTTCGGGGATCGTAAATTGCCGGAGCTTGAATAATCGCGGCCAATAATGCGGCTTGGGGAAGGGTGATCTCCGACGCGGGTCGATTGAAAAAGTATTGTGCCCCTTCCGCGACCCCATGAATTTCGTGAGTGCTAAGCTGCCCTAAATAGACCTCATTGAGATAGGCTTCCAAGATCGCTTCTTTGGAGTGTCGGGATTCGGTAATAAAAGCAAACACCGCCTCCTTAATTTTCCGGGAGACCGCCTTTTCCCTCGAGAAGAAGAGATTCTTCATCAGCTGTTGCGTGATGGTGCTACCCCCTTGAGCAAAACGGCGAGTCCGCAGATCATTCCAAAGGGCCCTTAACATGCCGCGCAAGCTCACTCCCGGATGTTCGAGGAAGTGGGCATCCTCGATCGCCATCACCGCTAAACGCATTGAGCTGGGAATTTCGGAAAGGGGGATAGAACGTTGGGTTCGGATTCGGCCGGCCACAAAGGAGGCCATCTGCTTCGGGGGAAGTCCCAGTGTTTCGACCCGTTCTCTGGCATTCTGGGCTACAATTTCGACGATCTCATACTGTTTTCCCACTTCTTTGGGTTGGAGGGTCAGTTGATAACGCTCCTGTTTGAGTTGAAAGCCGGCCTGGGTAAATGCGGGACGGTGGATAAAGAGCTGGATCATCCCTTCCGATCGCGAAAAGGAATATTCCCCAGGCACGAGTGATTCGGAGTTCCGTTTCGGGAGAAAACCGGCAAAATTGAGGAGCCTCAAGAAATCATCCCAGGAAACCACTTCATGGGCCTTGATTTCGGGGTATTTGGCAAAAAAACGGGTTCCTTTGGTCTGTTGGAGCTGTTCAATCCGCAGGTCGATTTCAAAGGTAACATAGCCAATATAACCGGCGATGATCGTGAAGAAGAGCAATAGCCCTGCCAGGGAGAAGGAAAGGATCCAGAACCTCCGTCGTTGGGGCGGGATCTGAAACCAACTTTCAAATCTCTTGGCAAATCCCTTTTTTTGCTTTTCGAAATCGGATAGGCTCATCGCATGCGTCTAAAAGAGGAACAGGTTAAACAGATCTGCCAAAGAATACTCCTGACATTAAGGACAAAGCAACTGATTCAACTCATCGATAAAGATACCGAAATCCTGAAGCGGATGGAGGAGATCTTCTTCAAAGAATTGCGAGTCGAAGATGAGATTAATCGGGATGCCGAAAAGTTGTTGGAACAATATGCCCGTTCGGCCGGAGACAAGGTCGATCGGGAGAAGCTATTCCAGATGATCAAGAAGCAGCTGGTGAAGGAAAGGAATGTGATCCTATGATTTCCGAAGAAAAAATGAATCACATCCTGCACCTTCTCTTTCGCGGGTTGAAGGCGGAAAAAAAGGTGCAGTTTCTAAAAGAAGATGAGGCGCTGCGAGAAGCCCGCAAAGCGGCCAATGCCTACCTCATCTCATTGACCGAAGCGCCGGGAACGCACTCCAAGACTAAAAAGTAAAAGTTCCCTTAGTGCAAGCGATGGATAGTCCCTTGTAGGTTAAGGTTCTGGTTTCTAATCCCTCCATGACCAAATCCTAATGAGGCTCTATCTCGAGGATGCACGTAGAGCTGAATATTCACGGAGGTTCCGTTAATCTCCCCCGATTCCTCGTGACTAAAAATTCCCGCGGCGGAAGAGCCCTTGGTTTCGGTAGCGGGCAAGCGAGTCGCAAAGTTCGAGAAATCGATCGAGCCTTGAATGTTTCCTCCCTCGAGTTTTGTATTTGAGGCCTGTCCCGCGACTAAGCCCACTAGAACGGTCGGGAAAAAGACATATTGCCAATCGGGATCGGTATAGGACTCCGCCCGCAATACCGCTGAATTATCGTAAGTTCGCATCTCCAATTGGATTTCAGGATTAAAGATCTCTGATCGGTAGATCTGTCCGACAATACCGCCAATCCAGGTGAGAGAGGAATCATAGGCACCGGTGAATTGAATCTTCCCTTTCACCGAAACGTTCGAGACTCGACATTCCTCAAGTGTCGTGGCCAATGCTCCATAGGTATAGGCTCCCCAAGGATCAAAGTGACGAACAAGTGCGTCTACTCCTTCAATTTTCAAATTCTCAAAGATCGAATAGATGGCGCGATTCACCACTTGGGTTCGATTAGATTGTAAACCTGAAACGTGACGGATCGTCCCGTTCCGCATCTTCACACAGGTCATGTTAATGAACATCGTATCGGAAAGGTTGGACAGCGTATGTCCGGCGAGATCCAACACGACTTGGCTGACACCTCGGCTTGTGGGGACGCCCGACATCACAATATCATTCATTAATCGATAATGGCCTCCGTTCCCAATGCGATTAAAGTCCTCCGCATTAAAGATTGGAATGGGAGATTGTTGGCCGATGCCATCGAAGTCGCAACGGGGAACGCACTCGCCACCTAATAGATACTCCGCCAATCCGCACTGAGGTTGGGGTGTTGGGACTGGAGCTGGAGTAGGTGCAGGAACGGGAGTAGGTGCAGGAACGGGAGTAGGTGCAGGAACGGGAGTAGGTGCAGGAACGG
>CAZRZK010000051.1:19416-24059 GCA_964604555.1 uncultured Pseudobdellovibrionaceae bacterium
GAGTTGGAACCGGTGTGGGGCTTGGTTCAGGGATTGGAGTGGGAGTCGGTTTTGGTATAGGGTTGGGAACTGGAATCGGCGTGGGTACAGGAACGGGAGTGGGAGTCGGTTCCGGTATTGGCGCACAACTCAAACCCTTAACTCCATTTAATTTGCAGGGAGTTGGAGGAGGTAGACCAGGAGTGGTAGGTTTTCCAGCGGGATTTTCCACGCCATTACCATTATCAGCAATCTGGTCGCTGTGGCCGCAAGCTGCGATGAGAAATAAAATCATCAATGAAAGTAGAGCGAGAGGTTGTAACCTTTTCATGTTTACTCCAGGGTGCTTCAGTGCTTCGTTGCATTCTCAGTATGTTGGTTGCAGAATGAAAAATACGCTCAGGAATTTTGCCAGATTCGATTTTTTAAAATCAGGAGAGCGCGGGCGTTTCACTTCAGCATAATTGATCCATAATGCTTCTATAGAATGTACTTAACTCAATCGTTCGGGAGGTTCGTGATGGGGTTTCGAATTCAAAATAAAATCTATTTAATCCTACTGGCGACCACTTTAAGTCATACCAGTTTTTGTGAGCAGGGCACGATATCCGGTTCTATGACCATGACGACTGTCCCACTGACAGGTAACCCACCTCCCCCCACCACTACTACTATTAGTAAGTTAGATCCTAAAACAGAAATGATGGGGCTATGCATGCCCCATGACGAGCATAAGTCGATTCGGTTGCAGAGTATCGACGAAGTCAATTGGAAATACGAAACCACTGTTTTGGGAAATATTACTTGCTACGTTGAATTTACCTGTACCGTAGGCGATAGAAGGGATTGGGTTGCGATGCCTAACACACCTGGTTGGACCTGTCCTGCAGGAATGGTAGAGATGGTCACTCCCGATTGCCCAGAAAAATACCACAATACTTTTAAAGCCCATTGGAAAGAGCACGCCCGTTTCAATCCGAACGTAGATGTTGACGGGGCCGCTGCTTGCAGGCGTTCCGCTCTTCCGAGTGATTATGGGTGTTGGTTAGTTCTCAATACGCGAGGGAACCCACACTATGCGAAAGATGAGTTAATCGTGCGCGAAGAGAGTCTGAAATCGGTGTTGATTCAGTGCAAGTAGCGCCATTCAATTAGTTTAAAAATGCACGTAGCAAGGCCACGCTGATTACCCCAGCAGCCGTGGTAGCAATCAGGTTTTTAGTCCTCAATCCGACAATCAAAGCGATTAACCCGGAGAAAAAATAGGGCAGGTTCAAGCTGACCGAATGGGGCAATTTTTGAATAAAGAAATCGGGGACAATCAAAGCGGATAGGATGGCAATCGGAACATGTCGTAACCACATTTCAAAAGGGGGTGAAGTTCCCCAGCGTGAAAAAACAAAAATGGGGAGTAGTCGTGAGACTTGCGTCGCCAGCACCATCATCAAAATAATTAACGGGATGTTCTTTTCCATTCCACCACCGATCCTAAAATACTGGCCAAGACAGCTGCGATGATAATTGAGGCCCTTCCCCAACTAAAAATAAAATAGAAAACAAAGGTCAAAGAGACGGAAAGAATAAAGGTCAGGATGTGTTCTCGCTTCTGGATAAATAAAATCAGGATACCCAGAAACATGGCCGAAAGGGCGAAATCTAATCCCAAGGGTCGGGAGTCGGGGATCATCTCTCCAAATCCATAACCCACCACAGTTGATAAGTTCCAACAAAGGTAAACGAGAAGAGTTGTGAGCCAGGCCGACCGAGGTTCACTTTTAATTTCGGGGGTAATTGATAAAACGGCAAAGGTCTCATCAGTGAGTAGGGGATAGAAACCGATTTTTTTGATCCAGCTCCAGGTACGGGTGTTGGGAAGGTAAGCAAGGGAGAGGATGAGGTGCCGTAAGTTCACCAGCCAAACGGTCAGAAAAACATTTAAGGGAGTCGCTAAATTTTCTGCGATCAGTCCCAATGCTACAAACTGCGAAGAACCGGCATAAACGAGGGCGGAAAAACCCAGCACCGCCCAGAAACTGAGGCCCTGCTGATAACCCAAAAGGCCAAAGGTCATCCCCACAGGAAAAAGTCCTAACATGATGGGGGTGGCTAACTTGAAAACCGGTTTAAACAAGGCCGCGCTTATAGCATAGAAAGGGGGCGATAGCCCCAAGAAATCGCTTTTCTAGTGCAGGGGATTGTCGTAGCTTAGGGGGATGATGAAAAGAGCAGTATTTCTATTGATTTCACCCACTTTACTCTTCGGAGTATCGATGAATTTTGGTGGGAATTATCGGACTAAAGCAGCCTATTATTCAGGCCTTGGACTCACCTCTTCGGCGGAATCGGCGAAGTCCTTCATCGAAAGTCGGGTGCTGCTCGAACCCAATTTGGTGGTGGATGATCATTTCAGTGTCCGTAGCCAATGGTCCTTGCTCCAATCGCCCAACTTCACTCCGAACTCCAATTTAAATGCGAGTCATGGACAGGGGGGATATATCTTTGGAGATCCCAACGCTACTTTTCTTCAGTTAAGTCGGGCCTGGTTAGAGTGGACCTCCGATTATGGGGTATTCCGCGCGGGTCGGATGCCGGTGGATTGGGGATATGGACTGCTTTGGGATTCTGGGCGAGGGGTTTGGGATAATTTCCAAACAACACTCGATCGCTTGGAATATCGCCTTCACTTGGGGAATATTGTGGGTGCCCTGGCCTATAGCAAAGGCCGGAAGCTTTCGACTTTAGGAAATCAAAACGATCAGGAATTTTATACCGTCTATTTAAATTACCAAAATCCCGAAACAGAAATTGAAGGCGGGATTCTTTATGAAAAGCAGGTAAGGGCTCGCGCTCAAGGTGGAGATTATTTGTCGACTACTGGTACCGCCCCTTCTCCCAATCCTAATAAATTGCCAGCGAATCATGGCAACCCTTATTTTCTTTCAAATAAAATGCCTTATCCCCAATCGAACAACATCTTAGATGTCTATCTGAAACAGACCTTTGGTTATTTCTCCATCGGCGGAGAGGTGGGATGGCTATCAGGAGATGCCTTTGATTACAACGGAGATGGAAAGCAAGATAACCTTAATGCCTTTGGCTTGATGGTTAATACCGCTTTTGACTACCATAGCTTCAAAGCGTTCTTGGAGTTTCTCTACGCCAGTGGAGACAACAACCTCAATGGGGATCACTTGAATGGATTTGTCCTGCTCCATCGCAATCGGAGTGTGGGGTTGATCTTAGGGCAGGAGCTTTTAGGACCCTATTATAGTAGCCATGTTGGGTTTGGAAACCCGACGATCTATGGTAACAACGACGTCTTTTCAGGAGTTTACTTTTTCCGACCTGGAGTGCGGTTTGATTGGTCTCCAACGTGGAGTTCTGGCTTGGAAGTAATTATTGCGAGTAAAGCGGCGGCCGCGGCGGGTGAGGAAAAGAGCCTGGGTGTTGAGATCGACTTGGGAACCGAATATGGAGTTTATAAGAATTTCGATCTCGGTTTGAATTTGGGATATCTGTTTTCAGGGAAGGGGTTGAGAGTGGCCGATCCAAAAGGAGTATTTGCTTTACGAACCACGGCAGCTCTCAGATTTTAGCTGATGATCCTATTCTTTTTTTGGTGGGGAAATTTATTATGGGCGAGCATTCCAGTGGATCTTGCTCATCCCATGGAGCGGGCTGCTCGTCGATTTGAATCAACCCACGAACTGGATCGGGCAGAGCCTTTGTGGCTAACGCTTCTGCAGCATGAACCCCGCAATCAACATTATCTATCCCATCTGGCCCTAGTTCGTTTAACCCGCACTGGAAGAGCCGCTGCCCGGGAGTCTTTAAAACCGTTTTGGTCCCTAAAAAATGATAAAGTTCCAGTCGATAGACTTTCCAATGAGCTTCGAGAAGCGGTGGAGAGAGTGGAACAGAGTTTTCTCTCCGATGAAGGGCAATCCTATTTCCTTCAGGGGAAATCTCGATTTGAAGTGGGTGATCTGACCGGTGCCGTTCCCTATTTAGACAAGGCCATCGCCGTAGAACATGAACATGGTGGGAGTCTTTGGTTGAGAGCCCTGGTAGCAAAAGGATTAGGACGCAACGATGTCCATCTCGATCTCCTTTCGAAACTCAATCAGTTCAATCCAAGTGATGCCAAGATTGCCGAAGAATTGGCAGAGGCTTTCCTTATGGCAGATAAATTCCAGATGGTGCAGGAATTGACCAATTCCCCCTGGCATCCCAGCAGCTCATCCCGTTTTAATCTCGCCGACCTCTATGCCCGATATAAAAATAAGGAGGTCCGTGTTTCTGAGATCATGCGTTGGGTGGAACGCTCCAAGGATCAACCGATAGTCTATTACATGGCCGGTCATATCTTGAAAAGCCAAGATGAGTTTCAAGAGGCTAGCCGTCGCTATTTTAAAAGGTTTGTTTCTGCTCTGGAAAATCCCAAACCCGCTACAATCACGTCTTGGGATCCTTACCGCCTCCAAGAAAAATTGGGAGAGGTAAAAGAAATTCTTTCGGCGCAAGGGACTTGATTTGCCCAAAAAGGGCACCGCTGTTTACCCCTTGAGAGTGCTCGCAATCAGAATACACCCCACCTTACGCACCTTTAGGCTGGCAATCGAATTGCAATTCACTGGCGTTGGAGATGTGTTGCATGCGCCCAG
>CAZRZK010000052.1:0-23855 GCA_964604555.1 uncultured Pseudobdellovibrionaceae bacterium
TACCTTTGTGAAAGTCAGCCGATGACGAAGCAGATGGGACTTTTTCAACAAAGCCTTAGTAATTTAGTTGCCGGAGGGAATGATGATGCTAGAGGGGGCAATGGTAATGCCCGCCTTCTCCAGTGCCACAGCCGCTTCAAGGGTGAAGCCTTGAGTCGAAAACTGGTAGACCCTTACTTCCGGCCCCATGATCGCTCGGGCCAGATGGAGGTTATCGATCGCTTGATCTAGTATGGAGTGATCTCCGTTTTTTAAGCGGATAAGAGTGCTGTAATCGATGATCTCTGAATAGTTTTTCACTTCGGCCCAATATTGGGAATCGGCATAAAGCAAATCGATCTCTTTCGACATGAACCGTTCTGTTTCTTTTTGGAGATCGGCTCCATGGTAATTGGGATCGGTTTTAATCAGATGGGCGAGGTAGTTTTCAATTTTTTTGCGAAGCTGGTTTTGCTGGAGTTCCTGGGCTTGGGTATGAATTACCTTTTGAAAGTAGAGATCCAATTCACTCGAGCATTCAATTGGAACTCCCATTCGGGAGCTGATCAGTTCTTGAACCGCTTCGGCTCGTTGATCGGAGTTGAGGGCCAATTCAAAGTCGGTCGGTTCACTCTCTTTGAGAGATTGTGCTAATGTTTCTGAGTTTGCGTCGATAAAACGTTGGGTAGCAAGAGGATCCCTCGTGTTGATCCCTGCTTTTTCAATCTGATGCATGAGTTGGTGTTTAAGCCAGTAATATCGATAGGCTCGGTTGAGCAGGATGAGTTTAGCCTGTTGGAGTTGAGTTCGATCGGGAGGAAGGTTGCGGACTAAGATCCCACTGGCCAGGTAGTTATCTACCCGGACTGCAAACATCATTTCACCCGAGTCTCCTTGATAGCGATTTACGATCCTTTGGACCCAGTTGAGGTGTTGGGTGCTATTGCGGTTAAAGGCTTGAGTTTTCTCCGGGTTGCTGATCAAGAGCAGCAATGCATCGGCAATTTCTGCCTTAACCTTCGTATGAGTGGCTTCCAGTGAATTAACAAACTTTTGGTGAGCGGGCTCGGTGACGATCTCCTTTACTTTTTTGACCTGATTTTCGATATGATCTAATAGATAATCGGCAGCGGTGTTGACCACCTCTTCGAGGGTTGGGTTCAAATTCATTTTTTTCTTCAATCGATGGAGTGCGGCTTCAATCAGGACCGATTGGGTGAAGCTTCCGCTTACCACATCAGCTAGGCTGGGGCGTAATGGGGTCTGTCGATAAAGTTGGGCGAGCGATTGGGGAGACTCGATCCCGTTTAAAACATCTTTCATGCTGAGCGAAGCGGTGTTGAGAGCGCGATGGAGCAGGAGGAGTTTCCCCATGTTCCGTAGATTCTCCCACTCGACTAAGCTGATGACCCGTTCCCCTTTTGGAGTCGCAAAGCGGAGAAAATCTGCCGAGTAAACAGCAGTAATTGGAGGAAGATTAGGATCGGCGGTAAGCGTCAGGCGAATGGGGGATCCAACGGAGGTGTGGGTGGTCTGAAGGGTGAATTCAGGCAAGCTGAAATGCTCCGAAAGGTTCGTAACGCCCGCAATTCGCATCAACAATTTGCCGCACCGTTGAGGCGACATGGCCCCAACTTCGAAAGATACGAAAGAAAAAAAGAACGCGACCCAGATCCCCAGTCTCATATCCTTCGACCCTTCCTCAATTGTAATTGCGAGTCAAATTTTGATTAGGTTAATGAGCTGTCTAAAAAGTGAAATCAGAGGTTGACGTTTTTGCCATACGGCACAGATTCGGTAAGGGGCATCCCAGCCTTTGGGGACTTGTAGTGCTTGCAGTTGCGAATGACGGGGAATAAAAAGATCGGGGAAAAAACCCCAAGAATAGGAGTGGATCACCTTTTCAATCGCCACTTCATAATTATCGAACAGACAATCGGGTTGGGGCTGGATTCCATATTGTGAAAAAACGGGATGGCGTTCGCAGATCTCGATCCCTTGGAATGCTTTCGGTAAAACAGCGGGATAGCTTGATAATTGAGCATATTGTTGAGTCCGTGGCAGCTTGAGGACGGGATGGGATCGGTTCACGCAGATCCGAAGTGAACCTTTCTGCAAAATCTGCGATTCGATTTCAGGATGTTCCTGCGGGTTAAAGCAGATCCCAAAATCATACTCACCACTGATCACTCCTTGGACCACCTGTGAAGAACGAAGCGAGTAAATTTCTGCGGTGATTTGATTGTTTTTAGTCTGTAGATCGGCCCAAGCAGGGGTGAGCATTTTGGAGGCAAGCCCGTGAGTTGCGGCAATTCGATAATGGCCGCGCATTTCTACTTTATCCGAGGCCACTTCCTCTTGAATGCGGGCCGCTTCAGCTAAGAGTCTTTTTCCCTGTTCCGCCAGTAGTTTTCCGTGCGGCGTGAGGTGGAGTTGCTTGCCTTGTTTAACAAAAAGCTCGCGCCCTAGTTCTTCTTCCAGGGCTGAAATGCTGTGGCTAATGGCACTTGGGCTGATGCAGAGGATCTTTGCCGCTTTGGCAAGGTGCTCCTGTCGGGCCGCTTCGAGGAAGTAGCTGAGCTGATCCAGCGTCATCCTTATGGCATATGCCATTGGTGAAATATTTTCACTCTTTTTATGGAATTTATATCCCTTTCCCTAAATCGTTTCCGACACCTAAATGGAAGATAGGAGGTTGGTATGGAAGTCGCTCATACTCAAAATTACCCTTTGCCTTTAAGAAACTGGGATCGTTTCAGTTGGATCCGAAGCAAGCCGGAACGGGGCCATTCTTTCGATGGGCTGCCTTTTCCCGTCTCTTCTGTTCCGATGGCGAGCCATCCCAAAGTCGTTGCTTCGCCGGAGCAGCAGCGGCAGATTTTGGCTTACCGCCTTCTCGCCCACTTGAGTTTTACCTCGGTATTGGAATTGGACCATATCAATCCGGTTTGTCAGCAGCTGGGACAAGGGGAGAGCGACGTGGAGTTGGGGGAACAGGAACGCAATGATGCAATCCGGATCTATTGCGATGAAGGAGGTCACGCCCTCTTTGTGAACCTGCTCGCTTCATCCGTTGTCCAGGAATACCAGATAGATCCAGCTGTGATTGGACAACCGCTTTTTAGTGAAAAAATGCGAGGGTTGCTATCCAGTTCTCAATTTGGACTGGAAGAGAAATTACTCCGTCATCTTTTTGTTTCGGTCTCGGAAACATTGGTGACCCGGATCTTAAGGGAGATCCCATATGATACGACTGTCGCTTCTTCGGTGCGTTCGGTGATTGGGGATCATGCCGCCGATGAGGCCTATCATAGCGTCTACTTCCGATGGTATTTTCCAAGGCTGATTAGCAAATTAGGGAAGAATCGACGTCGAAAAGCAGGGTGGGTGTTGCCTCAATTCATCTTGGCTTTTCTTGAACCGGATCGGCAACTCGATAACCGCATTTTGGAAGCGGTTGGGTTTTGTTCAGCCGATAGGAGAGAGATCTTGGGAGACAGCTATCAACGAAACGAGGTCCGTCGGGCGATTCGCGAAGCTGCGGTGCCGACCCTGTCGATGATCGAGGAGTCAGAGCTTTTAAAGGACGAACTGACCCGCTCCCTATTTGCAAAACAGGGATTAATTGGATAAGAGGGGCCATGAAAAAAGCGGTTGCCATTCGACATGTCCCCTTTGAAGACCTCGGAAACTTAGCCCCGGAATTGGAAAAACGGGGCTATGAAATTCAATACTTAGAGGCAGGGGTTGATTCCCTTAAAGCCATCAATCCTTTGCAACCCGATCTTTTGATAAGCCTGGGTGGGCCGATATCGGTCAACGATGGAACGCTCTTTCCCTGGATCGCCGAAGAGCAGGAAATTCTCAGGGTTCGCATGGAAAAAGATCTTCCCACCTTGGGTTTTTGTTTAGGAGCCCAATTCATGGCAAAAGCGATTGGCGGTAAGGTGGCTTGTGCTCCCCGCAAGGAGATCGGATGGGGGCCCATTACTTTGACTCCGGAAGGGGAGAAGTCTCCGCTGGCAGTTCTCAAAGGAGCGGTTTGCCATTGGCATGGAGAGAACTTTACTTTACCTGCGGGAGTCAAGCCGTTGGCCTATACAGAAGTCTGTCCGAATCAGGCCTTTCAATATGGAAAAAATTGTTTGGCGCTTCAATTCCATCCAGAGGTCACCGCCATTGGGCTCGAACGTTGGTTTATCGGTCACATTGGAGAGATCTCGCAAACTACTGGAATCGATGTGCTGCAATTACGAAGGGACACCGCGCTTCATGCTTCGCGTGCACAAGAAGAGGCAGCACTGTTTTGGTCTAAGTGGTTTTATTAAAAGGGGTTATTAAAAGGGGTCAATCGACTTTTGGTACCAAAAAGTGCCATAGTCCCTTAAATGATTTGGCTATGGCACTTTTTGGTACCAAAAGTCGATTGACCCCTTTTCATTAGTTGGAGGTCATCGGGAGTTCCGATTGGTGGAAAACGACGGGATTGGGGGGGAGCTCGGAACGGGGATCGTTTCCAAGTCCAGCAATCGAAAGGGCTTCCGAAACCTCTTTCACAAAATAGAAGGTGATCTCTTTGCGAATCGATTCCTTGATCTCAACAAGGTCGCCTTCATTTCGTGCCGGCAACAGAATATTGTGAATGCCCGCGCGATGGGCGGCTAAAACCTTCTCACGGATGCCCCCCACTGCCATCACTCTGCCTTGAAGAGTGACCTCTCCGGTAACGGCCAGTTTTGAGCGGACCGCTTTTTCTTCCGTTAGGGAAGAAAGGGCGAGGAAAATAGCCAGTCCTGCCGAAGGGCCATCTTTTGGAATGGCGCCTGCGGGAACATGGATATGGAAATCGGTTTTGTCCTGTTTAAAAGGGAACTCTTTTCCTTTGAGGGATCGGACAAGGCTCAGAGCAATCTGGGCCGATTCCTTCATCACTTCCCCCAATTGTCCCGTCAGGATGAGGCTTCCTTTCCCCTCCATTCGGGCCACTTCTACATTTAAGATCTGGCCACCATTTGGAGTCCAGGCCAATCCAGTGACTACTCCAATTTTGGGTTGGGCGTCGCTCTGCTCCTCAAAATACTTTTGTGGCCCTAGAATCTCTTCGATCTTTTTAGCCGAAAGGGAAAACGGGGTTCCGATGGGCTGTTGCTCCATTGCGATCTGTTTTGCGGTCCACCGAGCAATGGCCGAGAGTTTGCGCTGAAGTTCCCGCACTCCCGCTTCAAAGGTGTAGTGTTCAATGATGAGTGAAAGTTGTTTTAATGGAAGTTCAATCGATTGAGCGGTGAGGCCGTTCTCTTCCAAAACCTTCGGTACTAAATATTTGCGTGCGATCTCTACCTTTTCATCTCTAGAATAACTGCCCATTTCGATAAATTCCATTCGATCGCGTAGGGCTGGGGGGATCGTATCTCTTGTATTGGCAGTGGTGATGAAGAAAACCTGTGAAAGATCATAGGGAACATCGAGGTAATGATCGGTGTAGGTGGAGTTTTGTTCGGGATCTAAAACTTCGAGCAGTGCAGATGCCGGATCTCCACGGAAATCGGAACCCAATTTGTCGATTTCATCGAGGAGCATCACGGGATCTTTCGTTCCGACTCGTCGAATCGCCTGGATAATTCGGCCGGGCATTGCGCCGATGTAGGTTTTGCGATGGCCACGAATCTCCGCTTCATCGCGAACCCCGCCCAGACTGGTTCGCGAGAATTGTCGACCTAAGGCTGTGGCAATGGACTGGACGATGCTGGTTTTTCCCACTCCAGGAGGTCCGACCAAGCAGAGAATGGGCCCTTTGGGGCTCTTTTTAAGTTTTGCGACTGCGAGGTATTCCAAGATCCGTTCTTTTACTTTCGGTAGGCCGTAATGATCGCGATCCAAAATCGTTTTGGCCGCTTGAATGTCGATGGTTTCGGTGTTTTGAGAGGTTTCGCTTTTCCACGGCAAAGAAAAGAGGATCTCCAAGTAGCTGCGAATGACGTGATATTCCGGGCTCGATCGCGAAATCGTTCTTAAACGGGCCAATTCCTCTTTGGCTACCTTCTTCGCGTCTGGCAAGAGTCCAATAGTTTCTATTTTAGTCGCGAATTCCTCGAGGATATTGCGCTCTTCTCCCAGTTCATCGTGGATCGTGCGGATCTGTTCCCGCAGCATCTGATCCCGTTGCTCCTTCGAGAGGCGTTCCATGAGCTTCCCTTGGATCTCATTCGCAAGCACCAAGCGATCCCGCTCCCGGATCATATATTCAAGGAGTCGGTGCATGCGGTCTTCTAAAAGCTCGATCTCTAGAAGCTCTTGCTTCTGCGCGATGGGAAGGTGCAAGAAAGTACAGCAAAGATCGGAGAGTTCAATCGGATCTTGCAGCTGAGATAAAAGTTTTTGGAGATTATCCACATTCGGCGCGGCGGTTAGCCCCAATAGAACCTTCCCCAGTTGTTTCACTTCATGGGAAAGTTGCTTCACTTTGAGTTCATTTTCAATCGTGGGGGGCTTGAGGATCTCCCCTTTAGCGTAAAGGCAACCATTTACTTCGGAATATTCGGTTACCTTGAATCGAACTAAGCCATTGGCCACGAGTTGGTAGCTGCCATTTTTTTCCACCGAAGTGATTTGGGAAATTTGGCAGACGACACCAGTGGAATAGAGCTCTTTCGTAGCGGGATCTTCACTGGCTCCATTGAGTTGAGCGATCACCAAGATCAAGTGCTCGTTTTTTTCGGCCGCCTGGACACTGAGTAGGCTTTTAGTACGCCCTACGATGAGTGGAATGGCGGTGTTGGGAAAAAGGACCGTATTACGGACGGGAAGCACAGGAAGGAGGCTGGGGATTTGAACATTGAGATTTAAATTCATTTCCAACCTCCTTTCTTAAAATCGATGAGATCCTTCGGGCTAAAGCCCTCTGGATGATTTGAGTTGAGGTTTCAACTCAAATCACTTTCTGCGAAGTTTCTTGACCCGCATCTTCTTTTTCGCTTTGCGGCGTCGTGCCAGCTTGGGATTTTGCCGTTGTTGTTGGCGTCCCCGTTTGAGCTTTGCTTTTCTCGCTGCTTTCCTACGTGCTGTTTTCTGTTTTTTAGCCATTATTGTATCTCCTCCGGAGGTATCTTACTGAAATTGTCCTATTTATTCAACCGGGCCGAGACGCCAAATAGCTTCGAGCTTTGCCACCTCTTCTCCCGCTTCGTTATGAATCATTGCCGTGACTTTGTGATCCCTTTTTTCATTGGAGGTGATGGGCTCTACCTTCGAGGTACAGGTAATAAGGCCTCGTCCCTTTTTGATGACATCAATATTCACCCGAAATGGAATTCCCCGGGCTTTAGGTGGAAGTTGGGTGAGAAGGGCAATCCCGGAGGTCATCTCGGCCAGGTTAAACATGGCTGCTACATGGATCGAATTGACATGGTTCTGGATGGCGCGACGTTCTTTTAATTGAGATTTACAAAAACCGGGGGAAATTTCCAGGATTCGGGCGCCCAACGTTCCAGTATAGGGATTAAAAAAACGGAGCCCTTTGCTGAAAAGGAGCGGGCCAGCAGGGAGTTTTTGGCAAAATCCCCAGAAGTTTTGGATGGTATCGGTGGCTGTTTTCATGTGGAGATAATGCCCTTAAACGGGGCAAAAAGCGACTTATTCTGAGAGGCTCTTCATCTCTTCCGCCTCGTCGTAATACTGTTCTGCACGACGAAAAAAATGCCGGTGGCGCCAAAAATAAATGGCTCCAAATAAAGCACCCAAAATAAATCCGACGGCGTGAACTAAATAGGCGACATCGGGGCGATAGGAGGTCGGGACAAAAATGACCATCGCAAATCCAACGGCGCGCAGAAGTCGCCCTCCAATCAAATAACGCCGGTCGATAGCGGAAAAGAGCACCAACCAAAATCCTGCCATCCAGTAAATAACTCCGGAAACACCCAGTAATCCAACATCCGGGGGATAGGTCAGCAGGGTGAGGGCATTGGCAAGTGCCCCAAAAATAAATGCAGCCAGCGGAAAAATATAAAAACTAAAATAACCCATCAATAGAAAGCTCAAAACGCCGTAAGAAAGAAGATTGGAGGTGAGGTGCTCCATGTCGGAGTGCACGAGGGTTGCCGAAAAAAGACGCCAATATTGGTGCTGTTGAAAAACCAAATGGCGCGTGGCGATCCATTGCTCGCCTTCTCCGAACCATCCTTGCCACACTCCAACTGTGATCAGCACAAGGATAAAGGCACTCAGGGCCGCATAGATTCGGGTCGAAGGTTTAGGTCGGAAAGAAAGGTGAGTGGCGATGAGAACCTTCATTTTAAAGGTTGCGATCGAGTGATTTGATGATCGGTAAGGCTCACGAGCCGTTTTTTATAGAGCGCTCCTAACGCCATTTTAAATTTTTTCTTACTGACGCCGAATTTCTCATAAATCGCCTCTGCAGAAGACTTGTCTCCGAGTGAGAGCACGCCCCCCGATTTCTCCAAAGCTTCTAAAATTTTCCCTACCGTCTGATCGCAATCCCGATATCCTGACTGTTGCAGGGCGAGGTCGATTTTCCCATCATTGCGAACCTTTTTCACGTACCCAGTGATCTGTTGCCCTTCCTTTAGCGGTTGAAAGATTTCATTTTGATAAAGAATGCCGAGAGTCGCTTGATCCACAACTGCTTTATAGCCAAGTGGGGTTTTGCTTAGAATATGCAGGTTGACCGCATCGCCTTCCTGATACCCGGGAGAGGCGGGATGTAAAAAGGCCTCGACTCTCATGGAGGCAGCCAATCGATTGTTATCATCCAGGAAAACAAAGACGCTGATCCAATCGCCAGGCTGTAGTTTAGCTGTTTGTTCACGGGCCGGTAAGAAGAGCTCTTTGTGCAGCCCCCAATCGACAAAGGCCCCCATTTCCTGGACATCGGTGACTCGAAGGTAACCGATGTCGCCTACTCGCAGAAAGGGTTTGTACTGGGTGGCGAAGATTTCACCTTTGGATCCGGAGTAGAGGAACACCTCGAGCGTTCGGCCTGCATAGACCTCTTCTCTTACTTCGCGCATCGGCAGCCGCACGCCGCCCTCCAGCTCAAATCCTTCCAAGGAGCTCGATACGACCTTCAGGGTTTCAAAATCTCCTATTTTAAGGCTTTTCATATGAGAAGGGGCTTGTACCTGATTGGTAGGCAAAAATCTATGATCTTGGACCGGGCGCAGTTTTCAGTTTCTGAGGAGGCATGATTTCATGTCGAAGTAATCCCAATGCTCTTTCAGCCTTATCGAGAAAGTGTGCGGTTCCGTCAATGATATGGCGATTGGTATGGCCCCTCCAGCATCTCAGGATTTTTTCATCAATCTCAGCCGCTTCTGCTGCCGTTTCTATACGTAAGGGATTGGCATGATTGTAACCATTTTCAGCGGCTGGGGTCCGAAGATGAATGACCATGAGGTAACGTTTTAGTTCCTTTGCGCGGTTGATTCCCAAGTCGTGCAAAAAAGTCTGTTCCGTTCCCGGCCAGTAAGCCAACCCATCGAGTGTCCCCCGATCACAAAGAACGAAAGGAACTTTTCCTTCTTCCACAACCATCCGTTCAAGTTCCCGCTGCACATGATAGATCGCCCGTTGCGCCGATTTTTTGGCGTAAGGCATCTGTTTCCTCCAAAAGCCCCCTCCGAACACAATCGTGGCGGCTTCTGGCAATACCGCTGTTTGATCACAAAATGTTTTGCGCGCGAGTTCGAGGATGGCGGTTTTTCCCGCTCCCGGACCCCCAGTGATTACAATTAGACGAGGTATGACTTTAAGAGGCTTTCTCATTTGCTTCTATTATAGCGCATCATGCTATGGCTGTCGGTGATCTTAATATTCTGGATAAATCGTTTCCAAAACCTGTCGAAGCGCTCGACAGGCATCTACCGTCGTGAATATTCCAATGAGATTTCCTTCCTCTTCTTGAATAATGGCGCATCCAAATTTCTCTTCCGCCATCGCAGCAACGACTTCACTGAGGTTCATCTCAGGGGGGATGTGATAGGGATTGGATATCATCACATCTTCCACTGTTAATTGCATCTTATCAGAAAAAACCAGGGCCTCCTTTACGTTTCTGTCGCTAATGAGTCCAATCAGTTTTCCACCTTTTTTTACTGGAAGGTGTCTCACTCGCAACTCTTGCATCATTTCTTGGACTTTCTTGAGCGGTTGCTCCGCTCCGATAGTATGGGGCATCGGAGTCATGTACTCCCGAACTTGCGGCATTTTTCGAATCATATGCATTCTCCTTTCGATAACCGATAAAACGGGCGAGGGCTTCTCACTTATTGGTAAAGCAAAGAAAATGCCAAAAAATTAGGCTGATACCACATGGTTTCGGAGACTAAAATGCCATTGATGGGATTATTTGTCCCTCGAGTTTGCGGCTGCCTTTGCCCGCCTTCCCAATCTAAAATAGTCGTTGGCATTTCAGGTACTTCTCATCTACTTTAGGTGGTTATGGAACAGGAGTTGTCGTGAGGGTATTAATTACAGGCGGGGCCGGTTTTGTGGGCTCCCATCTTTCTGAAAGGCTGTTAAAAGAAGGGCATGAGGTCTATATCATCGATGATCTCTCGACCGGTTCAATGGATAACATTGAACACCTCCGCAAAGATCCGCAATATTCGAAGTCCTTTTACGTGACGATCGATACCATCTTGAATGAACCGGTGCTATTGGAACTGGTTGCGACCTGTGAGCTGGTGGTCCACTTAGCCGCTGCGGTAGGGGTTCAGTATATTATCGATAATCCCCTTTCATCGATTATCACCAATGTGCGTGGCACCGAGATTTTATTGGACCTCTGTGCCCGTTTTAAGAAAAAGGTCGTCATTGCTTCCACTTCCGAGGTGTATGGGAAACACGATCATGCGCCGCTCGTGGAAAGTGACGATTGTGTCTATGGCCCGTCAGAAAAATCGCGCTGGAGTTATGCGGCTGGAAAATTAATGGATGAGTTTACGGCACTCGCTTATCACCGGACCAAAGGGTTGCCGGTGGTAGTCGTGCGGCTCTTTAATACCGTCGGGCCTCGCCAAACGGGCCGCTATGGGATGGTGATCCCCCGGTTTGTGAAGCAGGCTTTGAATCATGAGCCGATTACCGTTTTTGGGGAGGGGACTCAGACCCGCACCTTCACTCATGTGAAAGAGGTGATCGAAGCACTGGTCCGTTTGATGGTTTCAAAAGAGGCAGAGGGGCAGGTCATTAATATTGGTGGGGTCGAAGAGGTTTCAATTTTTGATTTAGCTAATCGTGTCAAAGAGATGGCCCATTCCCGATCCAATATCCGATTGATTCCTTATAATGAAGCTTATCCTAAGGATTTTGAAGATATGCAGCGCCGAGTGCCTTCCACGGTAAAGCTTAAATCGATTATTGGATTTGCTCCGAGCATGCCTCTCCAGGGTATTTTGGAGGATGTGATTGCTTCCTTTCAATCTCAAAAAGTAGAAGAGGGGGGGACAATTCGATCCTCTTATGGGAAAATGAACCCTTCTTCTAGATCTAACTTGGACCAACCCCAATTGGGCTAATAAAATGTGTGGAATTGTCGGGTATAACGGATTTCGAGATCCAAAAAAGACCCTTTTAGAAGGTCTTAAAAAGCTGGAATACCGGGGTTACGATTCCGCAGGGATTGCGGTGTGGGAAAAAGATGAGATTCGAGTTTTTCGAGCCGAAGGGCGCATCCACAATCTTGAAGGACGATTGATCGAACGGGAGTTTGATAGCACACTCGGCATTGGTCACACCCGTTGGGCAACTCATGGAGCTCCCACTGAACTGAATGCCCATCCCCACCAAGTGGGTAACATCACTCTAGTCCACAATGGGATTATTGAGAATTATCTTGAGCATAAACAGCAGATTCAAGCCCTAGGGCGCGAGATTCGGAGCGAAACCGACTCTGAGATTGTGGCCCATCTTTTAGATATCGAGGTTTCGAAGGGATACAAGCTCAATGAAATTTTACCGGAGCTGCTGCCTCGTTTGAAGGGGTCCTATGCTTTTGTTATTTTAAATGCGCAAGAGCCGGGATTAATGGTGGGTGTGCGCAATGGAGCTCCCTTACTCTTAGGGATTGGCGAAGGCGAAACTTTTATCGCCTCTGATGTGCAGGCGATCCTTCACCTCACCCATCAGATCATCTATCTCAATGAAAAGGAATATGCGCTTTGCTGGAAAAATCATTTTGAGGTTCGAGATTACGCCGGAAAATTATTGAGTCCTGAGATCAAGAAAATAGTCTGGACACCGGATCAGATGGATAAGGCCGGTTACCGTCATTACATGCTCAAGGAGATCCACGAGCAGGGGACTTCTCTGACTCATACGATTGAAAATAATATCGACCACAAAGCCGGCATTATCCATTTTCAGGAATTGGAGAATTGGCGAGATGTTTTGAATCAGGTGGAACGGGTCACGATGGTCGCCTGTGGGACCGCCCGCCATGCTGCTTTGATCGGGAAGGACTATGTGGAGCGGTTTTCCCATATTCCTGTCGATGTCGATTTCGGATCTGAATTCAGGTATCGCGATCCTATCTTAAATAAAAACACCCTTTTAGTGTGCATCTCCCAGTCGGGCGAAACGGCCGATACTTTAGCCGCTTTGCGAGAAGGAAAGGCAAGGGGGGTTCCGACGCTTGCCATCTGTAATGTTCGGGACAGCACCATCGCCCGGGAGGCCGATCGAGTCCTCTATACCAATGCCGGCCCGGAAATAGGGGTCGCTTCCACGAAAGCCTTTACCACTCAACTTGCGATCCTCTACATGTTCTCGGTCCATTTGGGGGTGGTGAACGATACTTTGCCGGAAAAGTCAGCTCAGGGGTTAACCACTGAACTGTTACACCTTCCCACCTTAGTGGAGAAAACCCTCGGTTTAGAGAAGCAAATTGAACAAATCGCAATGGAGCACCAAAACTTTGGGTTCTTTTTCTACATGGGACGAGGAATTCTATATCCCATTTCATTGGAAGGGGCGTTGAAGCTGAAGGAGATCAGTTACCACCACGCTGAAGGATATGCTTCGGGAGAGCTGAAGCATGGCCCCATCGCCCTGGTCGATCGTACGACGGCTTTGATTGTGCTGAGTCCAAAGGATAAGCCTTCCACCCATGATCCCGGCGGGCGCCTCAATCAGCTTTCGGAAGTGATCTATGAAAAGAGCATGAGCAACCTTCAAGAGGTTAAAAGCCGGGGCGGCCATATTTGGTCGATAGGAACAGAGGATGATAACGTCTATTCCAAACAGTCCCGTTTTTTTACGGGAGTGCCTAGCACCACTTGGGCCTTAAATCCGATTTTGCTCTCGATTCCACTCCAACTTTTCGCCTATTATGTAGCACTTCAGAAGGGGACCGATGTGGATAAGCCCCGCAACCTTGCAAAAAGTGTAACTGTTGAATGACTAAAATTGAATTGGCTTTAACCAACCGTATCTTGGTTTTAGATGGAGCTATGGGGACCACTTTGCAGTCCTTTAACCTGGCGGCCCATGATTTCGGGGGTGAGGCCCTTGAAGGCTGCAATGAAAATCTGGTGCTCACCCGCCCTGATATCATTGCCAAGGTTCACACCCAATTTTTTGAAGCGGGATGCGATATCGTTGAGACCAACACCTTCGGAGCCACCCCGCTTGTACTGGGGGAATATGGTCTTTCCGACAAGGCCTTTGAAATCAATCAAAAAGCAGCCGAAATCGCTGGTGAAGTGGCAAAAAAATACAATGGCTTCGTTGCCGGTTCCATCGGCCCAACGACAAAAGCGATCAGTGTGACGGGTGGTATTACCTTTGAAGAGCTGATTGATAATTTTGCGGTGCAAACAGAAGGTCTCATGACTGGTGGAGTGGATTACCTCCTCGTTGAAACCTGTCAGGATACCCGAAATATCAAAGCGGCCACTATAGGGATCGAAAAGGCTTTTCAAAAGTTAAATCGTCGAATCCCGATCGCAATCTCGGTCACCATTGAAGCAATGGGAACGATGCTGGCAGGACAGGGCGTTGAAGCTTTGCTCGCCTCGGTGATGCATTTGGATCTGCTCTATATCGGGCTGAATTGTGCCACCGGCCCGGAATTCATGACTGACCATATCAGGTCCCTTGCGGCGCTCTCCCCTTTTCCCGTGGGCTGCGTTCCGAATGCGGGATTGCCCGATGAACATGGTTGCTATTTAGAATCGCCTGATATGTTGAAACAGGTTTTGGCCCGTTTCATCGAACAGGGCTGGTTGAATGTGATCGGGGGCTGTTGCGGAACGGAACCGAAGCACATTAAAGCTCTGGTAGAGCTCGCGAAAGGGAAGGCTCCCCGGCCTTTGCCGCAAGTCAAAAAAAGTTTTCTTTCGGGAATCGATTTTTTGGAGATCACCGACTCTATCCGTCCCGTGATTGTCGGAGAGCGGACCAATGTGATCGGGAGCAAAAAGTTCAAGAAACTGATCGCCAAGGAACAATTTGAAGAGGCCTCCGAAATCGCCCGCAAGCAGGTGAAGGCCGGCGCCCAGATTATCGACGTGTGTCTTGCCAATCCCGATCGCGTTGAGATGGAGGATATGCAGCGGTTTCTCGAGCAGGTGGTGAAAAAAGTAAAAGCTCCGCTCATGATCGATTCGACCGATGAAAAGGTGATCGAAATGGCCCTCACCTATTGCCAAGGGAAAGCGATTATCAATTCAATCAACCTGGAAGATGGGGAGGAGCGGTTTGAGAAGGTGCTGCCTCTCGTGAAGAAATTCGGAGCTGCGGTCGTCGTTGGAACGATTGATGATGATCCCGAGCAGGGAATGGGAGTCACTGTTGAGCGGAAATTGGAGATTGCCCGGCGGGAATATCAACTGCTCACCCAAAAATACATGATTCCGGGGCAAGATATCTATTGGGACCCGCTTGTCTTTCCTTGTGCCACCGGGGATGTGCAATATAAAGGCTCCGCTGTCGCAACGATTGAAGCGATCCGTAAATTAAAGGAGGAATTTCCTGAGACCAAATCGGTTCTTGGAATTTCAAACGTCAGCTTCGGGCTCCCGGAGAATGGGCGAGAGGTTTTAAATTCGGTCTTTCTTTATCATTGTGTCCAGTCGGGATTGGATTTGGCGATCGTCAATTCGGAAAAACTGCAACGGTACGCTTCTATCTCAGACACAGAAAGGAAGCTTTCCGATGATCTCCTCTATGATCGAGGAGAGGATCCGATAGCCGCCTTTGCGGCTCATTTCCGTCAGCAAGAGAAGGTGGAAAAGGCTCCTATCGCCGATAATCTCACTTTAGAGGAACGGCTCGCGCAATATATCATCGAGGGAAGCAAAGATGGGTTGACCCAGGATCTTGAAAAGGCCCGCGAGAAATATTCCCCGCTCGATATTATCAATGGCCCCTTGATGAAGGGAATGGATGAGGTGGGGCGGCTCTTTAACGCCAATCAATTGATTGTGGCGGAGGTGCTCCAGTCGGCCGAAGCGATGAAGGCCGCGGTAGGTTATTTAGAGACTTTCATGGAAAAAGCGGCCGCCGCAAAGCGGGGGAAGGTGCTGCTCGCGACGGTCAAGGGGGATGTTCACGACATCGGGAAGAATCTAGTGGAGATTATCCTTTCCAACAATGGCTTTGAGGTGATCAACTTAGGAATCAAGATCCCCCCCGAACAATTGATCTCGGCGATTAAAGCCCATAGCCCCGATATCGTCGGCCTTTCAGGATTGCTGGTAAAGTCGGCTCAGCAGATGGCGATCACGGCCGAAGATCTGAGTCGTGCCGGAACGACGCCCCCTATGATGGTGGGAGGTGCAGCCCTTTCGGAACGTTTTGTGGATCGTCAGATTGCGACCCAATATAAAGGAACGGTCGTCTATGCCTCCGATGCCATGGATGGCCTCGATTTGGCTAAAAAAATCGTCGATAACGCGAGTTTCGTTGCACTTCAGGGAGAGCTTTCTACTCGACGGGCTCAAGCGCCTCAGGAGAATTTAAAGGCCCGACCTGCGGAGCCTGAATCGGAATTCCGCCCGGTCAATCTTTCATTGGCCACCCCCCCACCGATTCCCGATACGGTTCGTCACTTTTTGAAAGATGTCCCGATCGATACTCTCTGGAAGTTTATCAATCCTCTGATGCTCTATGGAAGACACCTCGGCATTCATGGCGATGTGGTTCGAAAACTAGGAAGTCATTTAAAGGAATTGGAAAAGAGTGAACCCAAGGCCTTCGAGATTGTTCAAGCGGTCGAGCGCGTAAAGGATCAATATCGCAATTCCCCACAAATGAAACCGCAAGGGGTCTACCAATTTTTCCAATGCCGAGCGAAAGGAAATCAAATCCAATTCGCAAATGGAGCGGAATTGAAGTTTCCGCGCCAGCGAAAGAAAGACGGACTCTGTTTATCCGATTATTTGTTGCCTGCTTCTGCAGAGAATCCATTCCCTGATCACCTAGCCCTTTTCCTGGTGACGGTGGGAACCGGCGTGCGTGAAGAGGCTGAGAAATTAAAGGTTGCCGGAAACTACCTCGATTCCCATATCTTGCAAGTTTTGGCCCTCGAATCGGCCGAAGCCTTTGCTGAATATCTTCACAGTAGGATTCGGGCGATGTGGGGTTTTCCCGATTCCCTGGAGATGACCCTCGTCGAAAAATTCCAGGCGAAATACCGCGGGAAACGCTATTCCTTTGGATATCCCGCCTGTCCGCGTTTAGATGATCAGGCTTTGTTGTTTGAATTACTGAAACCCCAAGAGATTGGGGTAGAGCTGACGGAAGGATTCATGATGGAGCCGGAGGCAAGTGTGTCGGCCCTCGTTTTCCACCATCCCCAAGCGTCTTATTTCTCGGTCGGTGTGGAGTCATGAGTTCTCCTCTCATTACTGGAATCGGCAGTCTTCCTCATCCTTCGATCGATACGGCACTCCATTATTCCTTTCGTTTTACGCTCCCTTTTTTACCTCAAATTCCGAAACGGAATCCTTGGGAATACATGATTCCACAGGCTCTGCATGGTCTGCCGGGGTTGGAAGTGGAACCGGATGGCACCTGTTATTTGAATCTGCCGATCTGGTCGGCTAATTCGAAGGAATACGCCGATAAATTAAAAAGCGGGGCCAATTTTGAGCCGACCCCCGCTAGCTATTCTTGTTGGGATCCTTTTGTGTGGGAGCTTGAGGAACGGAAAATCAAACAGGCTAAGATTCAATTGGCGGGGCCGCTCACCTGCCAGTGGGTATTGCGGGACAAAATGCGACAAGGGTTAGAGCACCAAGAGCTTTTAATGGGTCAGATATTGCGCCTGGTCTGCCTGCGATCCCTTTCGATGGTGGAACGGCTTCAAAAACGGGGGATCAAACCGCTCTTCTTTATCGACGAACCGGGCCTCTATGCTTTGGAAGAGAATAACCCACGTCATCAAACGGCTTTGATGGAGGTAAAACTTTTTGTCCAGATGCTCAAAAAGGCGGGGGCTGAGGTGGGATTACATTGTTGTAGCCAAACTCACTGGGCCGAGGTTTTGGGATTGGGAATTGATATCCTCTCGATCGATTGTGGCCTGTCTTTGAAAACCCTTTTAAAAGAAACCGCCGCCATCCAGAAGTTTAAACAGTCCGGCGGACGCTTTGCCTTTGGAGTGATCCCCACTCTGAAAGAAGGCAGTTACCATGAGTCTTCTGAGCGGATGCTGAACAATTTTTTAGAGATGATCCACTATGAGCTTCCGGAAAACAGCATTCTCACGCCGGCCTGCGGACTTGCCCTACATACCTTAAAGGACAGTGAAACGATCTTAGGAATGCTTCAGGATTTTTCAGTGAGGTTAGGGAAAAGGGCCGATTCTACACAGCCGCAAAGAGTGTGATAGAGCACCATCTGGACTTCCTGGATTTGACTCGTCTCTTTACCGGTGGCGATGACGCATATATCGGCTAAAGGCTTGGCTGGACCGCCATCGCGTCCTGAGAAGAGAATGGAAGGGACCTTCAACCTTCGACACTCTTCAAGGGCCCGTAAAATATTTTTCGACTGGCCTGAAGTGGTGATAGCCAAAAAAACATCCTTAGGAGTGGCTTTTGCGGTTAATTGTCGAGAGAAGAGCAATTCAAAGCCATAATCATTCCCAATCGCGGTAAGTGTTGAGGTGTCGACCGTCAATGCTTCGGCCGGGATCGGGTCCCGGGGGCGAGCCAACTTACTGACAAACTCCGTTGCGAGGTGCTGCGCATCGGCTGCAGAACCTCCATTTCCAGCGATGTAGAGGCGCCCTCCTTTTTGATAGGAGTCGATCACGCATTTCACCGCTTTTCCAAACTGTTCCAATTCGGCAGTGGATTCCATCAAGAGGGACTTGGCATGAATGGAGGACTTCAAGTTTTCTTTTAAGTTTTCAATGGCGTACATTCCATCAAGTTTCGCATAGGTTTGCCATCTGGGCAAGGGAGCCTTTGGTTCCTCGCAAAAGGAGGTGAAATATCTTAAAATAAGGGTAGTTCTTAATTGCGTTTGTCGAGATAAGCCTCGAGGCGTTTGGAGACTTCTCCCAAAAGATTTTTTTCACTCGATGAGGCTCCAACGGCAGCCGCTCTAAAGGTAGCGATGTAAGCTTGAGTCGCTTCTGGCGTCGATTGGTGTTTTCCTTGCGAGATTCTAGAATTGACAAGCTTTGCCAGGTCTAACATTTGAGCTCGCTCTAAAGGTTTGTAACTTTGAGTAGCAGTATCGTGATAGGAAAGTTTTCCGTCATGCGGATAGATGGAATAGGCCAGGGGATTTCCATTGTTGGGAAAGACAATGTAGTTGTAAGGTTCCCCGCGCGCTACATTTGGCATTGCAGGAAATGTATTTAACTCCGCATATTTTCCAGTTTCGATGATCCCAAATATTTTTTTCTCAGGTGCATCGGGCTCTTCGCCTTCTCCGCAACCCATTCGTGGTCCTTCCATCGGCACCGTTTTTCCTGTTGGGGTATTGGAGCATAAATCTTTGTAATCCACGAGTCCGTCGCAATCATTGTCGTCGGAATCATTCCATTTTTCTGCAGTTACCAAAGCCTTCGCAATCGTCGAAGCTTTAATATCGGGATCATGCCAATATTGATGATAATGGCCATTCGGCAAGATGACACCTGCATAGCGTGCGGTCTCAGGAGAGGTAAGGTATTTTTGAAAATTCCTCTCAACATCCTCTTCCCATTTGAATTGGAACTTGACGCGTGAGGGATCGATCTCTTTAGGAAGGCTCGCCATTGCTTTATCCCCTTCCTCCTTCATTTCCTGCAGCACTTTATCCCACACTCCTTTGTGCACCAAAGACGGCGCTTCGGCTCGAAACCGTTGCTCCGCAATCGTGTGGGAACGTCGATTCACCGCTCGATTGAAAACGGCACCAATGATCGGACGTTGGGCCTTGAATTCATAAACGCCTTGAACCCTTTTGGTTTCCTTTTCTTGATAGGCGGTCTGCCATCCCAATTCAAACCCTTGTGCAATTTGCTTGGTGATATCGATCGAAATGACCAGTTGTGGAGGAGTCGTGTTTACCTTGCTATCATCACCGAGCGAGCCCACGTATTGAAATGCCTTGGTGGCGGTAATTTGATTTTTACATTCTTCTAATAGGTTCTTCGTGAATTCTTTATCTTCGGGAGAGCCCGAAACACTTACCTTAATAGTGGGTCCGTTCTTGTGGAAATCAGTTCCAACCTCTTCTCCTTTATAGTCTTTAAAGGGAAGCAGCCGGTCTTTTCGACTGTAGGGGACACATGCCTTTGGGGTCACGGCAGGGTTCTTGTCAAAGACCTTCGAAAAACTGAAATTAAATTTCTTTTGTTCAGTATGCGGTTCCGCAGCTAGGATTTTAAAAGATAAGCTTAAAATGATGCCTGATAAAACCCACTTCATATTTCCCCCGAAACCTTCGTCCCAAGACGCTATTAACATATAGGATGCAATAGCCTGACCATTGTATTCCGCATGGTATTACCACCAGAATACGCCCAACTTTTTTACACTCAGAGTCGAGTTGAGCCAGTCTTTTTTTTATATTTAGGAAGTATGATAAAATTTCAGGATGATTACATCTCGGTTCATCCTATTATCGATTCTCAGTATATTGGCTTCTAACGCGCATGCTAATCGGATAATTTATGCAAATGTCTTTCCTCAGGACATGCTCCGTTTTTCTATCTCCAATCCCGAGGGGCCAGATCAAGAGGTAACGGTCACCATTACCTCGACAGGGGCTAACAAGTTAAAAAAACTTTCGGCAACGCACTGGGGATCGGCGAATGTAGACTGCCCGACCGAGTATCGTTGTGTAAAAACAAATGGACCTAATGCACCCAAAGTAAAGATTATGACAGGTCAAACCCTTTCGATGGGAGTAGGAATTGACCCTACCACCGACGACACAAGTGGTGTTATCATCAAGATTGAGGTTGATGGCGATCGGGGTTTTCTTGTCGCCCATGGGGAATCGCTAAGAAATGGCACTTATGGATGGTTTTCCTATAGTCTTAACATTAACGGTGGAAGGCCATTCTAAAGATCGGTGAAATAGAAACAGCTTTAACATTCTGATTTTCCCCATGAACGAGTCGGCGGAAGGCATTCAGCAATGTTTGGGAATTAAAGGGATTTTTATGCAGGGCTGTGGTATGGGGTACGCCATGGACCCCACCTGTTTTTCATGTCATGGCCCCAAAGCGGGACGTGCCTGTGGCATCTGCCAGCACCCACAGTGCAAAAAGTGCGTCCAACTCGTCGAAAAGGGGAGCTTTGCACTTTTAGATCCTTTGCCCCCAGAGCTTTCTCATCGTGACTATTGTGCCGCCTGCTATTTTGAAAAGGTCCTTCCAGCCCTCGAGTCCTATGAGCAGACGCTTCAATGTGCGAAGGCTATTTTTGTTTTTGATAAGGGCCAAGGCCAGGAGACGAGCCGAATGAAACGGCACAAGGAACCGATCCAGGTGAGCGATTGTCCCGATCGGGAAGAGGCCCTTTTACGACTGGCCTTCATTGCCGCCAAAGCCGGTTTCAATGGTTTGTTAGATGTGCAGATATCGGTGAAAAAGGTACGAAATTTTGCCTATCAAAATTCGGTGTGGCAGGGGAAAGGTTTTCCCGCTCATGTTGACGGTGAACGATTAGAACGCGAATCGGTGCCAGGTAAAATATTCCTCACAAGAACTGAAACTTATTCATAGAAAAGGGTCTAATGCATGGCCCAAATGAATCAGCTGTAATATTCAATAAAGCCATTATTCCCACCCCAGGCCATCTCTGAATATAGCCCATGTAAAACGTTCACTCCTAACGAAAGAATGGCCAATAGATCGTACCATCTGGAGCTATTTGAAATTCATGTTATTTCGCTATGCTGCCTTCAAATCAAATTCGATTTTTTCATATTCCACCAGCGGTATACGCACCAGTCGTCCTCCAATTTTTTTCTCCTCTACCTTGATGGCGCCAAGTTCCTCAAAAAAGTTTATCAGTTTATTCAAATTGGACTGATCCATATCGATTATCTTTGCAAGCTCATAGACCGATTTGGGATTAAAAGACTGGATACACATAAGGATAAAAATATTTTTAACAAATCGATTAAAATCATTCTTGTTATCAAAGGCGATCTCATAATGGGGTGCTACCTTGCCTTTAGCTTCCCGGGCGCGTTTTAAGGCTTTCCCAAAGTCTTTCAGCGCTTCAGTAGGTGATTTAAGAGAAATATATAACTTTTTCATAATTTTACTCCCAGATGTTGAAGAACAAAGTGTTTGAAGTCAGTGAGCAGCTTCTCATCATCAACGTACTCATAAGGAATCTCTTCCTCTCCGAGATGGACATGTGGGCCCTTTGGTTGATGGTTATCCATCAATACTCTATTTCCCGTCTGAGTGTCTAAAAAGATGAGGCTGTACTTTACGCCGTCGGGGTATCTATTATCCAGCGGAACTGCGTAGATGGCTTGTTCCAAAATGAACCTCTTTTGGACTACTTCCTTGAAGTAATAGATCAAAGTTGCTTTCGGACTCACAAGGGTAATTATACACCTATATAGGTTAATTACAACCTATGAATGAATGGCCAATATAACCAGCACTTATCAGGCAGTCTAATCCCATGTTAGACTTAAGAAAATGAGTGGGAGCGTCGACGCCCCGACGCTTTCACTTTCCTTGGTGGTTTACTGGCGCCAAACGCAATTGTTCACCCAAAAGGGGCTGCTGGACGTTATGAATGGTTCCTTTTTCGCAAAAGCCGAATTTAGAAGGACCGTCAGTCCTGAGAAGGTCAACGGTGAGCTGAGCAGGTGATATCTTAGCAGCGCTATTTATTTTGAAGGGTGGCAGTTTTTCAGGAATGGTAACTTTGCCTTCAAATCTCTCCCCCCTCAGATCCTTGGGCAGCTGATATTGATAAATGAACTCCTGAGCCATATTTGCGGCTCGTTTCAAATGAGCTTTAACTAATTCTGAGTTCGGAAGGCTAACCGAATTTGTAGAAAGTGGGCCTTTTCGGATTAAGAATTTTTTATAGAAATCTTCAACGTCCTGTGGAGTGCCCTTCGACGTTGGTTTTATCAGATTGTTGTCCTTGAAATAGCGAACAACGGGATCCTCGAATTCCAGCGAGGCTTCCCCGAAAAAACGAACCAAGGAGTTGTCTTCCCCCCATTCTGAGGCACGTTGTTTTCGGATTAAAGTAAGCTCCTCCTGTGTGATTTTTGACCTTTGTTCTATTGTACCGGACCTGGCTTGCTTGATGCGTTTATATAACGCCACAGTTCCAGTGTCTTCCGAGATACTGTAGCGTTCGATAGAGCTTGACTGTTGGCCCAGAGCAACACGCAGGTATGCAGCCAATTCGTTCGAATCCATGGAACCGTCTTTGTTTTTGTCGAACAGGGAGAAAAGCGTTTTGTCTTCAAAGAGACGAATAATGGCTTCCGTAGATACTTCTATTCTTGCTCCATAGACGAATGGGTGGCCCCCTTCCAGGGATGCTAGTTGCAAGTGGGTGCAAGAAGCTCCAATGCAGCTCTTAGGCCCAGGCCAAGCACCTCCAGAATAACAGGGGCCTAACCATGCAAAGTTTGACGGGAATCGAGAGTTTAAGCCTTGAATAACTTGGGATGTTGGTATGTCACTATAATGATCGGTATTAGGGACTTTAATGCTTTTGATGACATGTTCCTTTCCGTTCATCTCCCCGTGGAAGTGCATAATAATCGGGGTACTCTGAGTGAGACCATGGAGCTGCGGATCCTTTTCTATGAGCTCCGGAAACGGTTGTTTAATAATGATGGGGCGATATCCTGCTTTTTCGAAACGAATCTTCATCTGGGTGCACGAACCGGCTAAGTTATTCGTGCTATCATCGCAAAGAAGCACAACTACCGGCGCTTCCTTCCCGAGAGCAATGCGCGTGAATAGTGACAAGCTGATAAGGTATGAGAAAATGGCGGCGGTTTTGGTCCAAGTGATCACTTATTCCCTTTCGTCGATGGTTTACGAATAGCCCTAAGCCATGGTTATCTGTTTATTATAAACGGAAAGAATGCGAAGTGAAGCTTAAGGATCCTGTATTAAAAAAGTGAAATTCTCTCAAATAGACATTCGGTCAGCAATTTATGAAGTACAGAACATCACTATTCTCAGAGGAGAATCATCTGGTCCTTACGACCGCCCAAAAGCCGCTGCCTGATTAAATTTTTTGATGTTACCCACTACGAACTGAGAAGAACCTTGCACATTGTGGATGGGATGGAGTATTCGCTATTAGAAATTAACCGCACCAAGGGTCGATTCCCCCGTTAATGGCGTAGAGCCTTAAATTGGAGCGGGCGACGAGGGTCGAACTCGCGACATTCAGCTTGGGAAGCTG
>CAZRZK010000053.1:0-22938 GCA_964604555.1 uncultured Pseudobdellovibrionaceae bacterium
GGGAATGAATCTATTTTGCGATCCCGGTGAAAGAATCGACATAATGCAACTCCGACTCCAGTGAAGCGGCGAGTGACCCGGCAATCTCGCAACACCGTCGTTGCGAGGGAGCGAAGCGAGCGACCGAAGCAATCCTTGCTTTTTGTTAAATAGATTTTGTCGCGATTCGCGACAAAATCTATCCTGAGGCGCAAGCCGAAGGATCTCGTAAATTCAAGTATTTATGACGAGATCCCTCGCATGCGCTCGGGATACGCCGCTTTCGTGAAAACATTAAAGTGAGCCCCTTCGGGGCTGTTTTTTACATTTCCCGACAGCGACTAAATAATGTGGCGACAATAAAGCGGTGCTTTCAATGAAGCAGCATAATATACTGGTTTCTAAGTGGACAACCTCACCCATTCTCTTGCCGGTTTTTGCGCAACCGAAATCTACTTTCAAAACAAATCCATTTCCACTTCACGCCGTCGTTTCTTCCATGGCCTATCACTCGTGGCGAATAATTTCCCCGATATCGACATCACCCTCTCCAAATTGATTCAACCCCCGCTCGGCTATTTGCTCCACCATCGAGGTCATACGCATACCCTTTTAGGGGCTTTTTTTCTGTCTTTAGGCGTCAGTTTCATTTTTGGGATCTGGGGACGGAGAAAGTTTTCCGATTGGCAAAAAAAAGATCTTCGAAATGTTTTTACGATCTCATTTTTGGGTTTTGCGATTCACATCGCGCTCGATTCCTTAAATTCTTATGGCATTCATCCGTTTTGGCCATGGAACAACCGCTGGTTCTATGGGGATGCCCTCTTTATCATCGAGCCAATCCTATGGGCATTGCTCTTACCTTTAATTCTCCGGGCCGATCTTTCACGACTCTGGAAAGCGCTGACTGTGGGGCTCATCGCAGTCTCAATTGTCTGGTTTTGTCTGGATCCACGCCTCGCGATGCAAAGCCGATCGATTTTGATGATTATTTTTACGATTCATCTGATAGTTCGGAAAACCTCTTCCGAGTTAGTTTTTCGCACCGCGCTTGGCGGTACCCTTATTTTCATCGCCATTCATCTTTTCATTTCTCGTTATTTAAAATCTGAACTCACCCAACAGATCCCTGCGGATGAGCAACTAGAAGAGGTTGTGATCTCCCCCTTCCCGGCCAATCCTTTTTGTTGGCGAGCCATTCTCATTTCACACAATTCGAATGAACTCATCCATCGAAAAGGAACGGTAAAATTAGGAGGATTCCCTTGTCCTGAAGCCGCTTTTACTTCTACTGCTACATTTCTTCCTTCCCAAATTCCATCCACTTCCGCCGTGACGTGGCAGGGTGAAAATAAACAGTTAAAATCTACCTTTAAAGATTTTTATCAACGGCAATGCGAATTTAGAGCCTTTTTAAGATTTAGCCGTAGCCCATTCATTGAACCCAACGAAAACAAATGGATCTTAGGAGATCACCGTTTCGATCGGGACAATGATCTAGGATTCACGGAGTGGGAAACGACAGTTACCCGAACAAACTGTCAGGGGTGGATTCCTCCCTGGACACCGCCCCGGCAACATTGGTTGGAGTAAAAATGGAATGATCCCCCGACTTGAATAACGACTCGAACCCGACTCGACCCATAACAAGCCGGGGAATCCATTAGATCTTTGGCTATTTTGAAAGGGAATGCGAATTTAAAAATTGAGACCACCAAAAAGATTGTGGCAAAAACCTGCCGCCACGTAACTCTCTAAAGGCTCCAAAACTAAGCCAAAGCCCCCCCCACATTCTGTACGTGACAAAGGGGAGAATTTTTTCCAAAATCAGGGCTCACCTATGACGAAACTGAACTATTTAAATGGGTTGGGGAACCACTTTTCTAGCGAAGCGGTCGAGGGAAGCCTTCCCCAAGGACAAAACTCCCCCCAGCGGTGTGCCTATGGCCTCTACGCGGAGCAATTTAGCGGCTCGGCCTTTACGCAACCGCGCTCTCACAACTTAAGGAGCTGGCTTTACCGAATTCAACCCAGCGTGTCACAAGGAGAATGGACCCCGTTTGATGGCGGTGCATGGACGGGAGAAACCCACCCAACCCCCAACGCCTTACGTTGGAATCCTCTGCCCATTCCAAAAAAGCCGACCGATTTTATTGATGGAACCTCACTCCTCTTAACGGCCGGGGAATTCGACATGCGCCGGGGTTGTAGCATTTATCTCTATGCAATCAGCGCACCTATGAAGGAACGTTTTTTCAGTAATGCGGATGGTGAATTTTTGATCGTTCCCCAAGAGGGTGAACTGCTCATCGAAACGGAGCTTGGAAAAATCGAATTGCTTCCCCATGAGATTGCCGTATTGCCCCGTGGGATTAGGTTTCAAGTGAATCCGGTAGCTAAGCAGGCGCGAGGTTACCTCTGCGAAAATTTCGGCGCCCCCTTTCGACTGCCGGATCTGGGTCCCATTGGAGCCAATGGACTTGCCAACCCGCGCGATTTTGAAGTTCCGGTAGCGGCTTTTTATGAATCGACGGGCCAATATACTTTAGTCCATAAATTTTCAAACTGTTTATGGACCGCACCTCTCAAACACCACGCTCTTAATGTAGTGGCTTGGCATGGGAACCATGTTCCCTATAAATATGACCTCCGAAAATTTAATACGATCAATACGGTGAGTTACGATCATCCCGATCCTTCTATCTTTACTGTCCTCACCTCCCCGACCGACACGGCAGGGCTGGCAAACATCGATTTTGTAATCTTCCCGCCCCGTTGGATGGTGGCGGAACATACCTTCCGTCCTCCTTATTATCATCGGAATATCATGAATGAGTACATGGGACTCATCCACGGTGTTTACGATGCGAAAACTGGGGGTGGATTTGTACCGGGCGGCGGCAGTCTGCACAACTGCATGACTCCACACGGACCCGATGGCGATGCTTTTGAAAAGGCAAGCAAGGCCCCGCTCAAACCTCATTACATCGCAAAGACAATGGCCTTTATGTTTGAGACCAGCCTCCCATTTCAGGTCAGCAAATGGGGCATGGCGGGCGGGCTTTTACAAAAAAATTACCAAAAGGTTTGGCAAAATTTAAAAACTCATTGGAAACAGGGGAAACAACCATGGCGGCAATCAAAAGAGAATTGACTTATGAAGTTGCAAAAACGGCACCTTCTGTAAAACAGGCGGCCTATCAACGGCTCATTGATCGAATCGAAAAGGAATTTTTACCCCATGAAGTGATCCGGAACAATGAATTCACGAAGTGGTTCTCAAAAGGGGAGATGGACAAAGAAGATGTCCGCCACTTTCTGACCCAATTCAGTGTCTTCTCCAACCTCTTCATCGAAGCCCAACTCAAGAAGACCATCAACTCACCGACCCTCGAAGCGATGCACACATCGAAACAGATCTTGATGAATGAATTAGGAGTCGTTTTCAAAAATACGAAGGCCAGTAAAGCTACCACACCCTTCGATACCGACATCGACCCGGCACTCGTTGGCACGGAAGGAACGATCGAAGGGAGCCATTTTCGGTTTGCCGCGGCCCACTTTGAATGGCTTTTGAACATGATTTCGCACGTTGGCCTTACCTTCAATGATGTCGGAAAAAGAAGACATGGCACCACCAGCACCCTCTTTTTCTGCGATGAATTGGCAAGACTCTACGGATCAGATGACCCCCACGTTGGATTGGGAGCCAGTTTTGCCGTCGAGAACTGGGCTGCGGCCGGATTCTGGAAAGAATTGATCCAAGGACTTGAGATTTTTAAGAAAAAATCGGCTCCTCAGATGCCTCTCGCCTTTTTTACTTGGCACGATCGGGTTGAAGATCAACATGCTGCCCATACCTGGGAGGAGCTCGAAGAGGAATATTTCTCGATGGAGCTTAACGAAGACAAATTCATCCAAGGGGGTAAAGAGATGCTAAATGGAGTGCTCGCCTTCTGGAAAGGGCTCGATCAAGATCGCAAACGAAGGCACGCTTGATGTTGCAACGCCTGCTCATCATTCTTCTTCTCGCCGCTTGCCAAAGCTCGCCGCCCAAATCCGATTTCTATTCTGAGGATCACCTCCATTTTAAAGAATGGAAACGGGAACCGAACTGCTGCACCGCCACTGGTAACAAGGCAGCCATCGCCTCGGGAGGCAGCTTCTCCTCGAAAGCGGGGAGCGAAATGTTAAAAAATGGCGGGAACCTCGTCGATGCCGCCATCGCCACCGCTTTTGGATTAGCAGTAGAGCGGCCCTTCTCCTGTGGACTGGGTGGAGGAGGTTTTTTCCTCTACCGAACTGCGAAAGGGAAGAATTACTTTTACGACTTCCGTGAAACCGCCCCTCTGAAGGCCCATCGCGATCTCTTCGTCGACAAAGAAGGAAAGATCATCCCTGAAAAAAGCACTGTCGGTGGAGCTGCCATTGCCACCCCCGGTTTTGTGAAGGGGCTCCATGAAATCCACCGCAAATTTGGAAAACTCCCGTGGCCCCAGGTCCTGGCCCCCGCCATTATCCTCGCCGACAAAGGATTCCCCGTGTATGTCAGTTTTGCAAAAAAGATCAATGGGAACAAAGAAAAACTTGAGCTCGATCCCTACTTAAAATCTCTTTTCCAAAACAAAAAAGGAGAATGGCTAAAAGAAGGAGAACTCTTTACCCAAACCGAACTCGCTCAAACCCTTAAAGAGATTGCCGCCCACGGCCCCCGTGCCTTTTATTCCGGTACAATTGCGAAAAAAATAATCGAAGCAGCTCAAAAAAGAGAGGGCATTCTACAACTCAAAGATCTTCAGAATTACCGAGTGAAGCAACGCACTCCTATTTTTGCCAAATGGCAGGGCATGGAATTGATCTCGGCTCCGCCTCCCAGTAGCGGCGGCACGCTCATCGCAATGATGCTGAATGCTCTTCCCTCGTTAAAGCTAACGCCCCAAACACCACTGGATGAGACGATCGATGGGATGGCCAAGATCATGCGCAAAGCCTATTTAGAACGCGGTATTTTTGGCGATCCCGATTTCGTGGGCCATGGCTACAAAAAACTCCTAAAACAATCTCCACCTGAAGATAAGGGGACCGCTCATCTTTCAGCGATTGACGACCAAGGAAATGCCATTGCCTCCACCCTCACCATCAATGATTCCTTTGGCGCCTTTGTTGGCGTCCCTGGAACCGGGATCCTGCTCAATAACGAAATGGATGATTTCAGTAGCAAACCAGGAGCTCCCAATACCTATGGGTTGATTGGATCGGTCGCCAACTCGATCCAACCCAATAAAAGACCGGTTTCCAGCATGAGTCCGACGATTTTAATTAAAAATAACAAACCGGTGCTCGCAATCGGTGGTGCTGGCGGATCCCGAATTATTTCCAGCGTCTTCCAAACGATCTACCATTGGAGCGTCACCCATCCACAAGATCTTCAGAAATCCATTTTTATGCCCCGCGTCCATCACCAAGGAAAACCGGAGCAACTCGATCTCGAAGAAGCGTTTCCCGGTTCCGTCGAGTCCTCATTAAAAGCAAAAGGCCACACTCTTAGCGATTGGGCATGGCTCGCAAACGTCGAAGCAGTGGGAAAAAATGCCCAGGGAAATTGGGTAGCAGTATTTGATCCACGTGATGAAGGCGGCGCCGAAGTTACCAATTGACAATCTCGGTCGAGGATTCCATTTCTATATAAAATTGAACTGGAAGGAAGGCCCCATGAGATTTTTTTTATTTTTCCTGCTTACCCTCTCACTCAGCAGCAATGCCTGTACAACTTTCGCACTGAAAGAAAGCAAAGGACAATTGGTAGGCAATAGCCTCGATTGGTACCAAGACTATGCCAGCGTCTATGTGAATCTTAAAAACCTGAAAAAAACCGCCTTTGCAGTCGACCCTCGACTCACTCCAGTAAAATGGACCTCAAAATTTGGAAGCATCACCGTCAATCAATATGGACGGGAATTACCTTTAGGCGGAATCAATGAAGCTGGCCTCGTGATCGAGAACATGTGGCTCACCAGCTCCAAATACCCTGATGTCGGAACCGATGAGTCGATCAATGAACTCCAATGGATCCAATACAATTTAGATCGCTTCGATCGGGTCAGTGATGTTCTGGCCGAAACTAAAAAGGTAAAACTGGCCAATGTTTATGGCACGCTTCACTACTTAGTCTGCGACACCACTGGTGAATGTGGAACGGTGGAATATATCAATAAAGAGGTCGTCACCCATCCAGGCACCGATGTTGCCGTCCTTACCAATGATACCTATGACGATTCCATCAAATACTTAAAGGGCTTCCTTGGGTTCGGCGGAACCGAAACCATTAAACCTGACTCGGCTTCCCTCGATCGTTTTGTACGTGCCTCTTTAGGAGTGAAGGAATTCAAAAAAGATACGGAGCAGGCAGAAGTCGCATACGCTTTTAAAGTGCTCGATAGCGTCCGACAACAAGGCGATGACTCCATCTCTCAACTCAACTTGGTTTATGATCGAGCAAACCGAAAACTCAACTACCGGAGCCGTGCCTTCACCACGGTGAAATCGGTCTCTTTGAAAGACTTTGACTATTCCTGCAAAGGAAAAGCAAAAAACCTGGATGTGAATCAGAAATTAGAGGGAGATGTCGCTTCTAAATTTGTCGATTACAGCCCCGAAGCCAACAAGAAATTGGTCGATTTGGCCTTCGAACCGATTAAGAAACACCTCCCTGAGGGAACGTTAGGACGGCTGGCGAAATATCAAGATAGCTTTGAATGCATGGAGTAGAGGTTGGTTACCCAGCCTGAGTGGCTTCATCTTCAGCATCAGCACGTGGATCGCGAACCTCTTCGAAAAGAGTACAGACGCGGCTCACCCGGTAACGCAACTCGAGCAGATCGAGATCTTTGAGGTGAGGAAAGAAGAGTAACTTCTCCTCTATTTTTTTCGTTTCAGGTTGTGGTTTCAGCAAAAGTTGGTTCAGCTCTTGGTAACGCTTCTGCTCTGCCTCCAAATGATTCGATAGAAAAGCTTTTTCCTCCTCGGTAACATCCAAAAACTGGACCCCCATTCCGCAATCGATCTCACATTTCTGCCGATCAAAGGCGATGTGGGCGATACGGGCTTTATAACTCAGACTTTTTTCATGTTGAGGAAGCAAAAAGAGCACATACCCTTTTGTATCCACGGGAATCGGATCGAGGGTTTTTACGAAGAGCCCACCTTTACTAAAATTGAGGGAGTAGGCCACCTTTGAACGCTGCCCATCAGTGAAGATCACCTTCTCTTGATACGGCAATCGAAACTCCCGTCGACGTTCGACGAATTTTTTCTGCTCCGCCATTTAAGCTCTCCTTATTGTGACTTGTCTAATAACCGCAACATCGTTTCAGCCTCGCCAGCAGCTTCTCCCGCCTTCTGGCCTGCGTTTTCGAGCGATTCCTCGACAATCTCCTCTGCCGGGGCAATCACTTCCGCCTGAATTGCTCGCATCGCTTTTGGAATCTCCCTGGGAGGTTTTATTTGCGTCACCCACTTGGCCACCCAGGGCTTCTTACTCAAATCTTGATAAAGTTTTGAATCGGTGACCTGCTTACGCCCCCAATCCCCAATCCCTTGGACTCCTAATAGAACATGTTTTCCGATCTCTCGCTTCTGAATGGGAATCTGGCCAATCAATAGCACTAAAAAAACAAATGCTGCCCGGCGAAAGAGATACGAGAACATTCTCTTTATTTTACCAGATTTTCAAATAATGCTGCGCGCTGTTGTTTACTATCAATAAGTAGCAACAACAGTTATAATAAATAAAGGAGAAGTCGATGCTTACACAAACCAGCACTGACGGATCCTGGCTTCCTTTAATTGAGTATTCCATCAAAAGTGGATTAAGCCTCAGCACCCTTCGTCGAAGGATTAAGAACAACAGCATCCCCTTTAAATTAGAGCACGGAAAATACCTAGTTCTATTTAGTGGGGTCAATACACCTGAGATACCAGGTTCAGTTCAAAATCCGGCGGAGAGTGATACGATGTTACTTGAGGCTTATGAATTGGCAATTCGCCAAAGGGACGAAAAGATATTAGCTCTCGAGAAGAAAAATCGGGAGATCGAAAACCGTCTCAACGAAATGCAGATTCTGGTCCGCATGTTGGAAGAAAAATACCAGGTCCGCTATTGAAACTGATTTCATCTTCTATTCTATTCTGGCTTTTTTGCCATTCATTGCTCGCCGATGATTGGCATCACGCCACCACTTTTATGGAAAAGGGGGAATGGCAAAAGGCTGTCGCCATTCTAGAACCTTGGATTGCCCAACACCGGATGAAGGGGGAGTTTTCGGCCGAGGCGCACCTGAATCTGGCCAGTTGTTATCGCGCCCTGAATCAGATCGATAAAACGACCCCTGAACTGCTCCGTGCCCTTCAACTCTCTGATTCACCGGCTCAAATCGCAACCATTCTGCAATCGCTCAAAGAGATCGAAAAAGGGCAAGGAATCTTAAAGAGCGTGGTCGACTCCTTCTCTTTTCAACTTCAATCCTACTCCCGCGAAAACTGGATGAAATTAATTGCGCTCGTTACTCTGTGGATTATTTCACTCGCTTGGCTCGCCTTCCGCAAAATCAACTCCTTCGCTCTTTCTCTTTCCATCCTTCCGATTATTGCCTCCATGCTTCTTTGGGGAGGACGCAAACTCACCCCGCAATACGCCGTATTGTTCCATTCCTCGCAGCAGATCGCCCTTTATTCCAATCTCAACCCTTTGGAATCGAAATTAGAGCTTCCAAGTGGAACATTGATTGAATTGACGAAAGAAAAGAAGGACCAGTTCCAGAAAATTTCGAAACCGGTCGCTGGATGGGTGCCGATCAGTGTGATCCTACGGCCCTGATCTCAGACCTGGGCTCAGTCCTGGCTTCTTTGGGGGACGACTTCAATAAATGATGCAGTTTTCCTGCGAGAGGCTCTCGGTCGACCTCCTCACTCTTCAATAACTCATAATGGCTATCCAACGCCGATTTAAAGGCGGCCATAAAATTATTTTTCTGTCGTTCCGTCTCTGAAACCTCCTGAATCACCTGCTCCAACCACTCTTCTGTCCTCACCCGGATCGACTCCGCCTTAGCCTCTACTTCAGACAATAACTTTTGTGCCTCAACCTGTGCTTTATCACGAGTGATCTGCGCATCCTGCACCGCCCGCTCCCGCATTTTTTCTAACTCCACTTCACGCCCTCGCCACCGCATTACCTCATCGGTCAGCTCCCGGACCTTATCATTCAACTCTTTTTCCGTTTTTTGAAACTTATCCCAGTGTTGGGAAACATTATTCAAAAACTCTGAAACCTCACTCACCGAAAACCCCCAGACGGTTTTCGAAAAGTCATGCCCTTTGATATCACTCGGACTGATTTTAGTGGATGGATTCGGCGCCTTTTTTTCCATGTAAATTTTCCCCCAGGTCAAATTAGAGTACCAAACAATTTAAGGAGTGAAAAGACAGCTCCCCAACCGCACCATGTTACTTCCCTCCTCCAATGCAATCTGAAAATCGTCGCTCATCCCCATCGATAAGACCTCCACCCCTGAATAGTTCCGCTTCGCCTCGTCAAAAAGCCTGCGCATCTCCTTAAAATAAGGTCGACGCTCCTCAGCGGGCAGATCGGGAGTCATCGCCATCAACCCTTTCACCGAAAGCCCTTCTGATTTTGCAAGCAATGGAAAAAGGCCCTCGGGATCGACCCCCGACTTTTGGCTCTCTCTCCCAATATTCACCTGGATTAAGATCTCTTTCCCTTGGGGAAACCGTTTTTTGAGCTCCATTAGAATCGAGCCTCGATCCACCGTTTGAATTAAATGATACTGAGACAACTCCTTTACCTTTCGGCTCTGGAGGTGACCGATAAAATGCCATCGGACAGAGCAGAACTTTTCCATCAAAGGAATTCCTTCTTGGAAATAATTATTCCCCAACTCCTTCACCCCGCTATCCACCAAGGCTTGCACCTGTTCAAGACTGCGTCCTTTCACCACTCCTACCAACCGCACATCCGGATAGGCGTCCAGAACTTTTCGGACCTGCTTTAGATTTTTTTCAATTTGGGCAACCATGCAAAAATTGGAACTTGGGTCAACGCACTCAATTCTTCCATAAAGGCTTCGATCGGGAAACCCATCACGTTCGTATAGGATCCAGTAATCGATTCAATGAACAATGCCCCCACTCCTTGCACCGCATAGGCTCCTGCTTTGTCATACGGCTCTTCAATTTCCAAATAGCTCGCAATTTCATCTTTCGAAAGATTCCGAAATCGCACCCGACTTTCCACTACGCGAACACGTTTTCCCAAGGTTGAATTCAAACAAAGGCCGGTTAATACCCGATGTTCCTTCCCCGAAAGCTGTGAGAGATGGAACTCCCCTTCGGCCCGATTTTTTGGCTTTCCCAAAACCCGATCTCCTAGAACCACAATCGTATCGGCTCCGATTACTACGCCCTCTTCAGGCCGGCCTTCTGCCTTTAAGATGGCATTCTCCTCTGCAAAAGCTTCCGGAGTTCCGGCTGGAGCGGCCGATTCCTCAAATAGAGGGGCCCGGCATTGAAAAGGGAGCCCTAAACTCTCTAAAAGGAGGCGTCTACGTGGAGAAGTGGAGGCAAGAGTGATCGTGTGTAACTCTGGGGGTAATTTCATAAGCTATTGATATTGCTACTTAATGTATATTGCTAATGCATTCCTCAGGCATCTGTGGTATATACCTTTCTTCTGACAATGCCAAAGGAAAACAGGGGCCTTATGAATCAATTTAAAGTGGGTGAGCACGCAGTTTATATTTCACATGGGGTAGGAGTCGTGAAAGGAATCGAAGATCGCGAATTCAGCCCCGGGGTGAAGCAAAGTTTCTATATCGTAGAAATCCAGGATAATGGGGCTCCTAAGAAGGTGTTCGTACCCGTGAACAACAGCACCCATCGCTTGCGCCCCATCATTAAGAAAAAAGAAGTGGACCAAGTTTATAAGATCCTTCGGCACAAGGATCTTTCCGATTCCGATCACCAGACCTGGAACCGCCGGTATCGCGAATATATGGAGAAGATTCACACCGGCCAGGTGAATGAAATTGCCCAAGTCCTCCGAGCTTTATTCCTTTTAAAACACAGCAAAGATCTCTCCTTTGGAGAGCGCAAACTTTTGGATCAGGCCAAAACCCTTCTGGTGAAGGAGCTGTCCTTAGCCCAAAATGTTCAAGAAGCAGATGTGGAAAAGGAACTTGAGGCTATTTTCGCTTAAGCTCGGCAATGGTTATTTCAGATGCGATTCTTTTGGGCGCAGGAGTAGGTAAGCGATTCAACCCTGCCCTGCCTAAACAATTCCATCTGTTAGGCTCCGCCCCCGTTTTTATCCATGCCTTGAAGTCGTTGTTATCCACAAACTGCTACCGGCAAATCATTTTAGCCTTTCCACAGGACTATCTAGAACTCGCCCAGCAGCAACTCGAACAATACCTTCCGCAAAACTCACCCCAAACGATTATTCGAGTCATTGCCGGAGGGGAGCGCCGCCAGGACTCCTCGATGCTGGCCTTGGATGCGATTGAAGCGATTACGCCGCTTCCCACAAGGATCACGATCCATGATGCCTGCCGCCCCTACCTTTCCACCGATTTCCTGGGCCGAATCCGACAATGCATTGAAGATCGCTCTTATGGTGCCTGGGTTCCGGTAATCCCGGTGGTGGACACCTTAAAAAAGGTAGAGAATGATCGCGTAGTAGAGACAGTCGATCGGGATCTCGTCCACCGCGTCCAAACCCCACAAATTTTTGAATATGATGTGATCCGTTCTTTAGTGGAAAAGTTGAAAGAACCGGAACATGAAAAACTGAATTTCACCGATGATGCCTCCCTCTGCGAATACTTCGGGATTCCGGTCGGCACCTATGTCGGGGATGTTAAAAATATTAAAGTCACTTACGACTTTGAACTTGAAATCCTCCGCGGGGTCTTAGAGCGTGGAGAGGGATTGAAAGAGGCCCAGAAGGATTTATTATGCGCACCGGCATCGGATACGATATTCACCGCTTAGTTCCCACCCTCACTAAAAACTCACTCCCTATTGGAGGGGTCGCGATTCCTTGTCATTATGAAGTAAAAGCACACTCCGATGGAGATGTTTTACTCCATGCGGTGGTGGATGCCATGCTAGGGGCATTGGCTCTAGGAGACATTGGAAGTTGGTTTTCCGATTCCAAGCCAGAACATAAAAACCGACCGAGCAGCCAATTCGTTGAGAAAGTGATGGCTCACATTTCCCAACTGGGATGGCGAGTGATTCACCTGGATTCGATCATTTTTTTAGAGGAACCGAAACTGTCGCCTCATAGCGATGCCATCCGACGCCAAATCGCCCAACTCTTAAAGGTCGATCTCCATTCAATTAGCGTGAAAGCCAAAACAATGGAAGGGATTGGCGCCATCGGTTCACGGGAAGCCATCGCCGCCCAAGCAATTGTGACACTTGAATTCAGATGAAACTTCAGATCCACAACTCGCTTTCCGGAAAAAAAGAGCCCTTTACTACCTTAAAACCCGGTGAAGTGGGCATGTATGTCTGTGGCCCGACCGTCTATGGACTGACTCACATCGGGAATGCTCGGCCCGTCGTCTTCTTCGATGTGGTCCGCCGTTATCTGGAATCCCAAAATTTAAAGGTGACCTATGTCCGCAACTACACCGATGTAGATGACAAGATTATTGATCGAGCGAGACAGGAAGGGGTCACTTCTCTCACCATTTCTGAAAAATATATTGAAGAGTTCAAAAAGGACACCTCGCAGCTCGGGGTTGCGACCCCCGACATTACACCTAAGGTGACCGAACATATCCCGGAGATTATCAAATTCATCGAAGGGTTAATCGCAAAAGGAATCGCCTATGTCCATGAGGGGGAAGTTTTCTATTCCGTTCGCAAATTTACGACCTATGGAAAACTTTCCAAAAAGAAAATCGATGAATTGATGGTGGGGGCACGGGTTGAGAAAGATGAGACCAAAAAAGATCCATTAGATTTCAGTCTTTGGAAACCGCAGAAAAAATCGGATGAACCCGCCTGGGACAGCCCCTGGGGAAAAGGACGCCCGGGATGGCACATCGAATGCTCGGTGATGGCCACCCAATATTTAGGGGAGTCATTCGACATCCATGGCGGCGGAATGGACCTCATCCATCCTCACCACGAAAATGAGATTGCGCAATCGGAAGGGCTGACCGACAAACCCTTCGCCCGATTCTGGATGCACAACAACATGCTGACATTGAAGAATACCAAGATGTCGAAGTCGTTGGGCAATCTGCTTCTGAATCGTGAATTTGTGGAAAAGCATGGGGCCGAAACGTTGCGCTACATGCTTCTTTCTGGCCATTATCGGTCTACTTTAGAGGTTTCGGAAAAACAGATCCGGGATAGCCAAATGGCACTTCACCGAATCTATTCGGCCCTCAAAAAATGTGAAGCGGCGCCCAAAAACGGAACCGCCCCAACGCCGACTGAAGAAAAAACAGTGCTCGATCTCCAGCAAAGCTTCACCGCTCATTGGCAAGAGGCGATGGACGATGACTTCAACACGCCGCGAGTGTTTGCTTTGGTTTTTGACTATGTTCGGGCTTTGAACAGTTATCTGGATAAAAAAGGATTCAAGCCTACAGCCAATACCGAAAAAATTGCCCAGTCATTTATTGAAAATATCCATGCATTAGGAAAAGTCTTAGGACTCTTCACCGACAACACCCAAAATTTTCTCGAAGGACTCAAATCAAACTATTTAAAAGAACTGGGAATCGATACTTCGTGGATCCTCACCCAAATCGAAGAGCGAAAGACCGCTCGCGCGGCAAAGGACTTTGCCACGGCCGATGCCATCCGCAACCAATTGCTTGAAAAAGGGATTGAACTGAACGATTCTCCTCACGGCACCACCTGGGACGTTAAGTTTTAAAAGGGTTCTTACTTAAAAGGGGTCACTCTCCATTTGGTAACAAAAGGTGCCAGGTGCGAAGACCCGGCACCTTTTGTTACCAAATGGAGAGTGACCCCTTTTAAGAACCCCTTCTAGGGAGAACATAATGGAAAAGAAGAAGACCGAGCTTTTACGCGTCATGGGCTTAGGATCACTCGCCCTCTACGGAGTGGGTGATATGTTGGGGGCCGGCATCTACGGCCTTGTCGGTCGCGCCGCGGGGCAAATGGGAAATGCGGTGTGGATGGCTTTTACCGCCAGCATGTTGGCGGCGATGCTGACCGGTCTTTCCTATGCCTGTCTCGGTTCCCGTTATCCGCGAGCGGCTGGAGCCGCTTACGTAGTTCATCGGGCTTTTCACTTTCCCTTTCTTTCGTATGTTTTAGGATTGGCAGTGATCGCTTCGGGACTGACTTCGATGGCCACCGCTTCGCGGGCTTTTTCAGGATATTTTCAAGCCATGATTGGGCACCTTCCTTTAGAAGCGATCATTGTCGGTTTTATTCTCTTTATGACGCTGGTTAATTTTTGGGGGATCAAGGAATCGATCTTGTTAAACGGCCTTTGTACGATCATTGAAGTGATGGGATTGGCGATCGTAATTCTGGTCGGAGTTCGTTATTGGGGTTCGGTCAATTATTTTGAAACTCCCGCGACCGTTGAAGGAAGTTCAGGCATTACCATTCCATTGATCTTGCAAGGAGCGGTGCTGACCTTTTTCTCCTTTGTTGGATTTGAAGACATGTTAAACGTCACCGAGGAGGTAAAGGAGCCGGAGAGCACCTTTCCCAAAGCAGTTGTGCTCGCTCTTATTTTGACCACTTTAATCTATTTAGCGATTAGCATCACGGCCGTTTCGGTGGTTCCCTATACAGAACTGGCCACTTCGAAACAGCCCCTTGTCGATGTGGTTAAAAGAGCGGCCCCCTGGTTTCCTGCCACTATTTTTTCAATCATCAGCATGTTTGCCGTCTCAAACACGGCTCTTCTCAATTACATCATGGGCTCACGATTGATTTATGGCATGGCCAACCAAGGATTAATGCCCCATTTTTTAGGAAAGGTTCATGCCCAGCGCCGCACTCCTCATCGCGCTATCCTGGCATTAATGGTGATTGTTTTAGGATTAGCTCTCTCCGGAGATATTTCGGTGCTGGCCAAGGCGACCTCGGTGCTACTCCTCTCCTCATTTGTGATTATTAACGGCGCTCTGATTCGTTTGAAATTGCGGGCCGATGAACCGAAAGGAAAGTTTGAAGTCCCCATTGCCGTTCCTGCGGGAGGAATGCTCATCTGTTCGCTCTTAATCTTAAATGCTCAGGCCAAAGAACTCACCACGGCCGGAATTATTGTGGGCGGAATTGTTCTTCTCTATTTTGTGATGGGACCTAAAGATTTAGCGGCAAAGGAAATCGCCGCAATGGAAAGTTAAAAGGTGTTACCCCTGAGAGGATTAACACCTTTTGTTGAAGATATTAGAATCCGAACGATAATCCGATGATCGGATTAAAGAGGAAATAGCTTTTCAAGATACCCGCGCGAGGCTCGATCGAAAGAGCGATGCTGTCGCTTAAGTCGATATCGGCACCGACGCGGACAAGGCCATTGAACCAGGTTTTATTTCCACTTAAAACACTCGTTCCAGTATCGATCGAAGCGCGCATTAAGCCCACTCCGAGAGAAAACCCGGCATAAGGGTGGAATGCGCTTCCATTCATGTCAAAGCGCGCGATGGTGGTCGCTAAGAGCGGAATGTAGGAGGCGTTCGCGCTCACCGTTCCAACACTGGTCGACCAGCGATAAAATCCAGATTCTACTCCGAAATAGATGGGTAGATCTTGGGAAACTTGAAAATCAAATCCAACCCCTCCACCCCAGAACTTTTCTCCATCAATGATACTGAGTCCAGGACCTACCTTTAAATGGCTGGTGTTTTTATTTGAAATATCCTTTGTTTCTTCAATCTTTTCTTCTTTTTTGACTTCTGTTTTTTTAACTTCCTCTTTTTTTACTTCCGCCGCGATCGTGGGCAAAGAGGCAATGATTAACATCATGATTAGTTTGTTCATGGTTTTACTCCCGAATTTGAAGTTAAGTTTCAGACCTGAAGAGTTGCAAGGTGTGGACCACCGGAGTGTGCGTAAATGGGAGGGGGTTGAATGGGAAAATTGCTTAACCACTCAGAGGGCGACTTTATTTTAAATGGGTGTATAACTTTTTGACGGTTTGGGACTAATTAGCCGCTGTCGGGAAATCAAAAAATTAGCCCCGAAGGGGCTCACGTTGATGTTTTCCCGAAAGCAGCGTATCCCGAGCGAAAGCGAGGGATCTCATCGTAAAAACTTAAAATGACGAGATCCTTCGGACTTCGTCCTCAGGATACGTTCTTGTCGGGAACATATTAATGAAGGCCCTTCGGGCCTACCTTTTTGATTTTCCCGACAAGAACTAATTAACCCGCAACAAAGTGCGCTCATTCCGCAGTCCCTGCCCTCTTTCAAGGGAAAACCAGACAATATTGACCTTCCCATTAAGGCAGCTGCGGGGAATTGGCCCCCACGTTCGACTGTCTACGCTGTCGTCACGGTTGTCTCCAAGCACAAAGAAATGGCCTTTGGGGATGTCTATAGGTCCATAGCTTTTGGCAACTTCGGAGCTTTGATAAATAGGATATCGATGATCCCCAACCCATTCAGAGTAGCGGTTTTGAGAGTCATCAATGAGTTGATAGTCGGCCGCCACTCCATTCAGATAGAGAGTGCCATCCTCAATGCTCACCCTATCTCCTTCGATGGCAATCACCCGTTTCACAAAGGTTTCCACCGGGTGTTCGGGCAACGTGAAAGCAACCAGTTCTCCCCGTTCCGGAGATCTAATTTTAAAGAAGGCATAATTGGAAAATGGGATTCGCAAGCTAAATGCCGATTTGGAAACGAGGATGAGATCTCCCTTTAAAAGAGTTGGGGCCATCGATTCCGAAACGACCCGATAGGTCTCTACCACAAACAGGCGAAGTAAAAGGGCAGATATCGTTCCAATCAGAAATAGCTTTACGATGGAATGTCGCGTAAGGGAATTACTCATCTATCGAAAGGGCAGCTAAAAAGGCCTCTTGCGGAATTTCGACGGCGCCCACCTGTTTCATGCGCCGCTTTCCTTCCTTTTGTTTTTCTAAAAGTTTCCGTTTACGGGAAATGTCGCCCCCATAACATTTCGCCAAGACGTTTTTCCGAAGGGGGGCAATCCTTTCACGGGCCACGATTTTACTTCCAATCGCCGCCTGGATGATGATCTCGAACATCTGCCGTTCGATCAGCTCCTTCATTTTAATCACCAGCTCGCGTCCACGGTAGTAAGCCTTATCCCGATGGACAATCCAACTTAAGGCATCCACAGGATCGCTGTTCACCAGGAGATCCAGTCTCACCAGATCAGAGGGTTCATACCGCACGATCTCATAGTCCATGCTGGCGTAACCTTTGCTGACACTCTTCAACTTGTCATAGAAAGAAAGGACGATCTCGTTAAAGGGAATGTCATATTCCAATAAGATCCGCTTAGGGGAATGATAGTGGAGTTTGGTCTGCGTTCCGCGACGCTCCTCGCACAATTTGATCAAATTCCCTAAATAGTTTTCCGGAGTGTGGATCGTGATGTGAGCAATCGGTTCTTCAATTGAAGCAATATGTTGAATGGCCGGCAAACCACTCGGATTGGTAATGTGAAGGTGTTCCCCTTGGACGGTATGCACCTGATACGAAACGGTGGGAGCTGTAGTCACCAGCGAAATATCAAACTCCCGTTCGAGTCGTTCCTGAATAATCTCCATGTGCAAAAGGCCTAAGAATCCGCAACGGAAACCGAAGCCCAATGCATCGGAGGTTTCCGGTTCATAAGTGACAGCGCTGTCATTGAGAGTCAGTTTTTCTAATGCCGCTTTCAGATTGGCGTACCCTTGGCTTTCGGTGGGATAGAGCCCACTAAATACCATCGGCTTCACCTCTTTAAATCCCGCAAGCGGTTTGTCGGCGGGAGCCGCAGCGAGGGTAACAGTGTCTCCGATCTTCACATCGCGGAGATTTTTAATATTGGCGGTAACAAACCCCACCTCTCCCACCGATAGCTCTTTGACTTCCAGTCCATGGGGAGTAAAGACTCCCAACTTTAAAACTTCATGGTCCGTTTTCGAATTCATCATCCGGATGATCTCACCCTTTTTCAGAGTTCCATTCACCACGCGAATGAGGACTACCACGCCTTGATAGGGATCAAACCACGCATCGAAGATCAAAGCCTCTAAACGAGCTTTGGGATCCCCTACTGGAGGAGGAAGATTTTTGACGATCGCCTCTAAGACACCCTCGATATTTTTCCCTTCCTTAGCACTGATCGGAATGGCCTCTTCCGTTGAGATACCAATAATATCTTCAATTTCCTGTTTGGTGCGATCGATATCGGCGCCAGGAAGGTCGATCTTGTTCAAGACCGGAACCAATTCCAATTTGTTATCGAGGGCTAAATAGACATTAGCCAGGGTTTGGGCTTCGACTCCTTGGGAAGCGTCTACCACTAAAATCGCCCCTTCACAGGCGGCTAAACTTCGAGAGACTTCGTAACCGAAATCGACATGTCCTGGGGTATCAATGAGATTTAAAACATAGCTCTTACCATCTTTAGCCGTGTAATTCAGACGAGCAGTTTGCGCTTTAACGGTAATCCCCCGTTCCCGCTCAATGTCTAATTGATCTAAAAATTGTTCCTTCATCTCACGATCGGAAAGGGCTCCGGTAAATTGGAGCAAGCGATCGGCTAAGGTCGATTTTCCATGGTCGATATGGGCGATAATGCTGAAATTGCGAATGTGGGAGGCTGGAGTCACAGGTGCTACTAAATTCCTTCTTTGGACTTATTGAAATTGGTTTGGAGGATATTTCTTCGCTCCCTCTTCCTTCTTTTCGTCCTGCAATAAAGAAAGTTGGCCCGGCAAAAGGTGTTTATACTTTTCAAATACCAGATCGATCCCCTCACGGATATATTCGGCAATCGGAACCTTCGTTTTCTGGTTCAACTGCTTTAAAAACCCATTCTGCTCCTGGGTAATATACACAGTAGTAGAGATTTTCTTACGTTCAGGCACGAACCTACGATACATTGATATATATATATGTCAACGCGCACTAGGAGGCGGCCGCACCAGCCGAAACCCAACGCTGTAAGTGTTCGTATTGGAGGAAATGGGCGCTCTTCGCGCCAAATTCAGATCAGAGGCATCATTAAACCAGGCTCCGCCACGAACCACCCGAATGGAACTGCCCACCCCTTCCACCATCGGATCACGAGGTGCGATCAGCGAACTCCAGTAATCGGCTCCCGGAAGCGTTGTTAATAGATAGGCATCTTGCACCCATTCCCAGACGTTTCCAGACATATCATGAACGCCCACTTGGTTTTTTAACTTGGTCCTCACCCACTGAGATGATTTGGGACCTCCCACAGAGTTTCCGGAAAACCAGGCATAGGATTCTAGATACTTAGCCCCACTTGACTGTGCATAGTCCTCACTAAAATGAGAGTTGTATGCTCCTCCTCTTGCAGCATACTCCCATTCCACTTCCGTTGGGAGTCGATATCCATCCGCTCCACGATCCATTTCGAATTCACCTGATTCCCGTATTAAGGAGCCTGCAGCTGCCCGTTTCTCGAGTTCAACTGAATTGGTCGCTCCCGAAAACTGCAACTTGCATAAATCATAGACCGGTTTCCTCCCCTCCATCTCCGACAGCTTATTAGCAAAGACCAAAGCCGACCAATAGGTGATGTTTTCTACCGGTCGATTAATATCCACTTGATCTTTTTCTCCTACACGAAAGACCCCTTCCTTGTGATAAACGGAGGGGTTTCTTCCAAACACCAACGCCCACTGCCCTTGCGTGATCAGATCTGAAATTTCAAATGATTGGAACAGACTCACTCGCCGAGGGGGGCCATATTTTCTGTTTTGTAGACCCAGAGGGCTTCCGAGAGTGACTGTTTTCCCGGGTTTAGGGACAAAAACCGAATGAAAATAATCCTGATTTTCCTTAAAAGGGTTGTCTCCAACCACAGATACCTCGATTGGCACTGCAAAATCTAAAAGACTTTTCTTCCCGAGAATCTCTGTCCTTCTGGCGATCAAAGGGGCAATGCCTGGATCCTTTACTCCATTTGAATGGCGCAGTCTTTCGATCTCAATATTAAGGCGCAAAAGTTCAGCCATTTCTGCTTTACCCATTTCGTCGTACTTATCGGCCAAAATCAATTGCGGCAAACTATCGCTAACTTTGCTGATAGTCATCAAAACCAAGGCGCACACATCGGTCATCCCCTGTGCTTCATTCAAAAGACAGGAGCAAAGCAAAAAAAGAACTTTTGGAAAGTCTCCTCGCATTCTCTCCAGAGTGCTCTAATATAGATGTGATTGGCACTCAGGAGTTTTGCCAGAAATTATTGGCTGGGGCGTTGTTGCTTGAAAAGCTCCACCGCCTTTTCACGCAGGTGGAATCGATTCACTAATTTAAAAAGATTCACCAGATCGGGATCTTTTTTCACTTCAGAAAGAAATGGATTGGAAACTTTTTGGCCCTTTTTCTGTGGAACTGATTTCAACATTGGCTTCAACAACTTCTTCACCCGCGCAACCTCCGCTTATTATTTGGGAAGCGGCATTATGTCAGATCTATGAGTTAGCCCACAAGATGCAAACTACGTCACGCTTGTTTTTTCATTTAATTTCAATAACTTAAATAGCAGGTATCCCCCCAGCGCAACGGTCGCACATTGTTCGGCGAAGAAGCGTTTTCCTACTCCGGCGATCATCAGTTCCGCCCCCGAAAGCGGTCCAGGTGTCCAAAATCTTAAAAAGAAAATGGAAAGAGCGGCAAAATAAAGAAGACGGGAGCGGTTCAGAACAGGGTTTATTTCAAGGCAAAGCAGTGGGAGGATGGGAAAGTAAAAGCTCAACAGAGCTCTAGATTCACCATGCGGAGACCAGAGAAAACAGATAACGCCCCAAAGCCACATTCCAAAGCCAGAGGAACCAGCACGCCGGCAGATTGCCTTCCAATTCCACAATATTAAAAGGGTGGCGGGACCAAACATGAGTGCATTCCCGATCAGAAAAATTCCAGGCATCGCGACCGCTCCGGTTACAATTTTGGATGGAACAATCACAAAAAGAATATGGATAATCATTTTAAAAAGAGTCAAAACCGATGCCTTTGAAATGAGCAGAAGACAAACCAACCCGAATAGACCAACTGCGAAAACAATCCCGATTCTTCGAGATCTCAGTGGGATAGGAAAGGGCAAAGATCGACAGAGCTCAAATGATCCTTTTGCAAGGTAAGCGAAAAGGATCACGCCTCCTAAAATAGAATAACGCAAGCCCCATGGCTGAACGACCCAGTAAGAACGAGAAATACACAATAAAAGAATCATCCCACAACACAAAAGCAGAAATGCAGTTACCAGATATGCGGTCATTTGGGAGGTTTGTTTTTCAGATTGATGACTCGAGATCGGAAACAATAGACCGATTCCTCCCATCAGGGCCCCTACGGGCCAGCTCATCAGACTGATAAAAGTTGCCAAGGCTAATAGCTTTTGCTTTTGCACAAAGTAGGCATAGGTCATCAGCATCGAAAGGAAATAGCCTGTGGCATCAGTCATCACGGGAACGTGACTGATCCATTTGACTGTAAAACCATTAACGCACACTGCAAATAAACCGAATAAAGTAGTGACTAAAGAAAGATGGAGTCTACGGGCGAGCATCATCCAAAGAGAACCGGCCCCCCCCAAAAGAGCCAGGTTCATCAAACGAAAACCCCAGATTACATTTTCATTGGTAGGATTCAAATGAAGCAGGGACAGAAAGAAAAAAACCACGGCCGAGGGAAGGAGCCGAAAAGATTGATAAGGACTGAGCCCTTTCTCAAACACCTCCTGAATGAAATCTTTAGCCCAGCTTCCGTAATAAAAACCATCGGTGCCGAAGCCCTGGTTCATCAATGTGATAGGCACGATAAAATAACCAAGGACCACCGCACACAATGGCACCAGCCCCCCCCACAAAATTGCACGAAATGGACGCGATTGTCCCGTCACTGGCTTCGCTCGTTCCTCGCAATGACATTGCGCTGTTCTTTGTCGAGGTAATGTTGCTTCACAGCTCCTCGATCCACCTTGCCGCTCAGGTTCAATGGGATTTCATCAAGGTAGAAATATTTTTTGGGCACCATATATTTAGGGATTGAGACTGACAATGCTTGCTGAATCTTTGATGATGGAATTGCTTGCCGGCCTGAGAGTCCTGCCGCTAGGTAACTTTTGCCATTTTTTTCAATCAAAAAACAGACAGCGTCGTCAATCCCTTCCAAGCGACGGAGATGGGTTTCAATCTCAGTTAACTCGATTCGATAGCCTCGATATTTCACCTGCTGATTTTTTCGTCCTTCGAAAAAATAAAGGCCATCTTGGAACGTAACCTGATCGCCTGTGTTAAACCAACGGACTCCGTCAACCCTTTGGAAACAGGAATTCTGTTCTGGGTTCAGGTAGCCAGGCGAGAGTTGACACCCCGCCAACCAAAGCTCCCCCTCGGCAGAGATCTTAACCTGGTTTCCATCCATCGGGATTCCAATCGGGATGCTTTTTTTATTCCGGTATTTTTCCACATCCTCTCGTGAACAATTGTGACAAAGATTCTCAATGGCCGTTTCAGTCAATCCATAAAAATTATAAATGTGAGACAAATGCAATTGTTCATAACAACAGGCTAGCAGTTCAGGTGGTAAAGCTTCTCCCGAAAGAAAAGCAATGCGTAGGCTTGATTCCAATTTTCCTTTTTTGAGTGCAGTCCTTATCCGGAGCAGGGTCGAGGGGACGGTGGTGAAAACGGTCACCCCATCCCTTACCAGGCCGTT
>CAZRZK010000054.1:0-22307 GCA_964604555.1 uncultured Pseudobdellovibrionaceae bacterium
TCAGACTGTAAATCTGACGGCTCTGCCTTCGGAGGTTCGAATCCTCCCCCCTCCAAATTCCATAGTTTCAGATGCTTACAGCAAAATAACGAAAAAAAATTTTTTATAAAAATCTATCGCGGGGTCATTTTGGGGTCATGTATAGGAAATACAAAGCCCCTGTCAGCGCTATTTCAAAGGGGCCGGGGCAACAGAATCCATATTATGCGACGAGTTGGGTTGGTTGATTTTGGCTTGGATGGCCCCGTCCCTTCTTTTTACGAAATGAAAATATAGCCCACGGAATTTATATCTCCGGGAAACAGTTGGAGACGGTCAAAATAGAGGTGCAGCACACAGGCGTGATGCCTATGATTCCTAAAGATGTAGCGTATGAATTAAAACTCGGAACGGGATCCCCTTTGGGAAAACGGCTGCCCGATGGCTCCTTAGTGATTGCCCCGATTGGTAAAGATTTTCTGACCTTCCAACTCAATGGGGAGAAGTTCACCGCTTACTATGACATCGTAACCCCTGAAGTAGCGGCGCAAGGGGTTGAGCCTCTTGAATCCTCCATGGGGCTTATCTGTGAAAAGCTTTTGAGATCAAGCGCTTTACCGTAAAATCCGCCTTTCTGGCAGAATTCCTGAGCATCTTTTACCCTTCAGCTTCTTCAAAATGGAAAGGTGCTTTGGGTTCTTCAATACTTTTGCATTTTTTATGCGGCGATTTTTGCCGCGGATCCCCCGCGCCTTGTTAACCAAGATCCTTACGAACGAATCCGTGAGGAAACTAAGGTAATCAATCCCGATTCCCAAGAAGGGAAAGCGTTTCAGAAGTATATGGAACGGCAATTCTTGCGCCTGTATCCAAAGCATGACTTTAGGATGCATCCTATTCAGTTTTGGTTGAGCGAAGATCCCTTTGGAACCTATTTTTACGGTGGAGAAAAGGGAGTGGTGGTTGCGCTTTCGATCAAGGAGTTAAAAGAGGCGGAGTCGGTGGATGAGTTGTTGGCGCCGATTGCTCATGAATCGGTCCATCGAAAATTTTACGAGCGCTTTGGAAAACATCCCAATTCGAAGTGGGAGGAGCTAAAGGCCGATCTTGCCCCCATCGATCATTATCTTGACGTGGGGTTGAATCCGGAAGCCATTTTGAAATCTGCCGAAAGATCCTTCACCCAGCGTCCCAGTTTTTCTCAAATTGTTGACGTCCATCCTACCGATCAAAATCGGAAACGCCTCATTCGGGATAAGCTCGCTGCAGCACGGTTAACCCGCGGGACATTCCCTCCCTCGACACCCCTAGATAAAAATGAACTGAAGCCATTTTTAGAAGCTAAGCATAAATCCTGGTTGGCTGGGGTAATGGATGCCCTTGCCCCAAAACCAGTCACTCCTTTGCAGCAGTTGACTTTTCTTGAAAAAGTTATTTTTGAGACCCCTTATTGGAACGCGGCCCGAATCTTAAATGTTCGTCAGGAAATGAGAAAAATTCAAATCGATCGAACGGTGCCGGAATTGGCCGCCCTCCAGGATCGCATTGCCAATCGCCTTCACACTTTGCCCGATCGTAATGCAGCGAGTGCCTTTTTAATTTCATTGGGTGGTACAGTGGTAAAATGGAAGCCAGAGGAATCTCATCGAGAACGTCTCGCTGAAGTAACGACAAGTCATCCACTAGGAGACCTATTAAAGCTGGATCTTCTTTTTTATCGTTTTATTAAAGCAAAGGATCGCGAAACCGCCCAAGCTATTTCCCAGGAGATCCGAGAATTAACCCAGACTTTAGAACCCCAACTCCGATTTCTAAGGCAAAATAATCTAAAGATCCATTGGAATCAGTTTCGATTCCCGAAAAGAAGTGTGTATGTGAGAAATAAGGATGGGGATGGTACCTCCGTCCCCTGGGGAGCTCATTTCCAATGGGCTGACTTAGATGCCAGAGGCGATATTACCCATACTTTGCTCTTGATGAATGTAGATTCCGAACCGCTGAGGAGAATTGGCCAATCCAAGGCAGAATTCCTTCCTCGAGCTATTTATCCCCTCATGCCCCCACCCAATCATGAAGGGTTTGTTCCACTGGATCTGGCTTGGGATGAGCTCACCGGAGAGATTGAAAAATATCCCAAGGAACCTAGGGTCACCAATGGCCAGTCTCGCGATGGCGTTAATCTCAATGGTGCTTATTTTTTTAAAGCCCCTCCTCTAAACGAAGATCAAATCGAAAGACTTTTTAAGGAACTTGAGTCACACATTGTTGCAAGGCAGGGGAAAAAAGTTAAGGCAGAACAAAATGATAATGGGTTGGGCGACGTTTTTGAACGGCTTGTGCGGGAGCTCGAGCAATCGGAGCTGCATTTCGAATTCGGTTTGAAATGGATGTCAAAATATCCAAACGCCTACGCCAAACTTCATCTCAATTATGCCATCAGGACGGAGCGTTCAGGTGGTAAAACTTCCTTAGGATTTCAAGGCTCCCATTCAATGTTGGTTCGGACATTGACCGATATTTTTTCCGGGACGAATTCCTTAACTCCGGAGCTGAAAGATCACCTTTTAAGTTCGGCAGATCTGATCTATCTCATTGAAACCTTCGATAGACGGAACGATTTCCAAAATTCCAGTAAAAAAACGGGCTCTTTTCATTTTTTGACCGTGCCTCCCAACTCCTTAGTTCTACAAAAAAATCAATTTACTCCAGAAGAAAAAAAGAGGTATCTGGATCGTCTTAGCCGTCAAGGTGTTTTTTCGGGACTTGAATCCTTAGAATTGGATTCGGCCACTATCGACGTCCTTTCGCGTCTTTATGAGGTCGATTTTGCCCTTACCCGGGAGAACTTGTTACGTCTAGCCCCGCAGCTAGCAGCTCATTCTGAATTCAGGAAAGAACTCTGGCAGCTTTACATTCATAGGACATTTCTAAAGGCTCCCCAAAATTTTCGCAGCGAAGATCTCGTTCCGCTCCTTCTTTCCACTCAGGGGCTCTTAGCCGGAACGATTAGACATGAGGCGACTCCGACGTCGGAACGTAATCGAATGGACTACTCGCAAGAAATGAAGAGAAGTGAGCGTGATTTTGTTCGTCACCTTGAAGACTTGGCGGAAAAGCTATCCCTTCCTGATATCGATGCGAAGAGTTTAGTGCAATTTTTAACACGGGCCAATGAAACCTCCTTGTTCAAGATCGGAAGCTCAAAGCGGACAGAGCTTTTAGAATGGGCAGTGAAAAAAGTAGAAGCCATTCCTAGTTTAGATGCGAAGATTGCCCTCTTCGGGGAGCTTTTACCCCTGCTTCAAAGCGATTCGGTGATCCTGCGGGATAAAGTGAAAGAAATTTTACTCAACGAGCTCCATCACAAATATGGCATCGACACCCATCAGCAGGATTTTGCGGATAGACTGATTCTTGAACTTACAAAGGCCACCAAAGCCTTTGATCCCGTTTTAAAAAGGGAATTTATGGCCGAAATAGGAAAGCGGGTCGAGGCGCAGCGGCCCCTTGCCTACCGCCTTGAAAGGCTCGGCATCCCTAAAGAAAAGGAATTGATGGATCGCTCCCATTTTGTCGGGCCGATGATGGAGAGCCTGCTCCATTTTATCAAGTATGATGTGGAGTTTAGAAAAACCACTACGAATCTCCTCCTTTCCGCGGGTACGCCAGCCGATCTCTCTCAGTTTTCTGCGGTGCTGAGAGATAATATTTTGATCTTTGGGCAGAATACTAATTTTTCTCACGATGTGTTGGCGCTTGCCAGAGAAGGAGAGAAAGAGTTTGAGCCTTTCGGGACGAAACAGGCTTTATTGCTTTATCAGAGTTATTGGCGACTGCCCTTTGAAGCCAGGGCGGCAGCGATTGAACAGCTCCTTTTCCCGACCGATTCTCCGACGGATCAGGAGTTCCACCAGCGCGCCAATTTCATTTTGGATAGGCTATTTCCCGAGGGAGAGCCCCATAGCAAGGAAGGAAAGCTTTTTTTACGGGCCTATATTGATGTTTTGCCCTCCTATCAGCGTTCTATTTTTCTTGCGGCCACTCTAGTGGCGACGCAGAAGAAGAACGAATCGGAGTTAAGAGGGCAGAAATTAGGACTGGGTGAGCGGCTTGCCATTCTTTTGGAATTAATGGGGCCCGCAGAAACGAAAGCGGGGCAGGGCGGACATAGCCACCCCAATACGCCGATTGATATTAAAGAGGGGTTGTCCCGATTGAAATACATGGCCGATCCCCCTCCTCGCTGGGAACTTTTAAAATTGCATACCCAGCAAGTTCCCTTGGAAGTGAGGAACAACATCGTTCATGTTGGAAAAATCTTGGGGACGGGATCTTATTATTTAGTCTATGAGGTCACACTCCAGGATGGGAAACAGGCGGTGCTCGCCGTTCTTAGGCCTCACGCGCTGGAACGGGCGGAAAACGGTTTTGAAAATTTAGATAAGATGCTTGAGAAATTGGCGACAGAAATTGCCGCAAATGATCTCCAGACGCTGCGTGAGATTATTGAAGATGCAAAGGCACGGGCCAAGGTGGAGGCCAGCTCCAGAAAAGCGGCTGAACTGATGGACGCCGCTCGCCCCTCCTATGAAGGCGCTCAAGTTAAAGTAGGGGATAAGATTTATACCTTCCATGTTCCCCGACTTTTGAAGTACGGCAAAAATTATCGGTTGATGGAAAAAGCACCTGGAAATCATTTTTTAGATAACAAGAATGTGGATCCACAGGAGAAAAAAGATCTCGCCAAAGCCGTTTTAACATTTGAACTCTACCAAATTTTGAAAGGAGGGCGATTCGATAAAGATCGTCATGGAGCACAAATGCGTATTGAAGGCCGGGATATTCATATGTTCGACTTTGGAGCCTATACTGAACAGGAACCCACAGTGGACGAGAGAAAGCAACTCGGGCGCGTCCTTGAAGAAGGAGTGGCCTTCCTTATTGCCGGAAGACCGCTTGATAAGGTAATTCAGGAGCTCGTTAAGAAAGAAAGGGATGCGGGAAAACCTACCCATTATCTCTCTGCCGTCCAAGAAGCCTTACTGAAGCTTTATGATTATTATTCAATTGTTCCCGAATCTTTAGTGGAAAGTATTTCAGCCGTCTTTGAGACGGGCAGGGTTCATCCGGATATCGGTCTTCGCCTCCAGCCGCGAGTGGGAATGCTAAAACTATTCATGAGATGCAGCATTATCATTCAAAATGCTCGGTAGATAAAAGTGAAAGTCGGCTTACCTTTGCAGTCTATTTGGCAGGATTTCTTGGTGCCTTTCATAGGTGAAAAAGATCATTCTATGATTAGGAGACCCGATGAAAAAAAGTTTGTTCCTTCCTGGTTTTAGCGGAGTGGTTTTAACAGCCACTTCTGTAAATGCAAATTCGGAGAAAACTAAAAATCACTTTATCGATGTTCGCCCCAAGATAACTTCGAGCGAAAATAAGGTGAAATCTCAACAAGACCCTGGCGAACAAATTAAGGGTTTGTTGACACAGCGACGGAAAGAAACTCTTAGGAATCTCCGTGATATTGCGAAGCAGGATCCTATCGACAAGCGAATCATCGATCTCAAGGAGGAGCTTGCCGAGATCCTAAAGATTAACGATCCGCTGAGAATTAGCATTCCTTTTGATAAAGACGGTTCAGCTCTGATGGGGATAGCAGCCAGTGAAAAGCGTCCAGAGGGAGTAGAACAAGGATTTTTGATTACTGTAAAACAGGATAACGGAAAGAAAAGCATGAAGCTTGTCCGTGCGAGTCGAGGTGAAATTATTGATATTCCCGATCCTGAGTGACATTTTCGAACCAACCGGGGAGGAAATCGAATTTGTTGTTCGACAGGTTGAGTTCGGTAATTTTAATTTTATTGATGATTCGGTTCATATTCCGATCGAATTGGTTTCCGGAGAGATTCAACGTGGAGAGTTTGTTGATAGTGTCGAAAAGGCCCGTGGGAAGATTCTTGAGCTTGTTCCTAGCCAAGGAAACGGTATAAAGGTTCGTCAACCCTTCGAAAGTGTCAGAATCGATGCCGTTCGGAAGGGGATTGCTCGTGAGTTCAAGAGTCCTGATATTTTTGCAATCGGCAAACATCTCCTTGGTTAAACGGATAATATTGGTGTTGGATAAATAGATCGAATCCATGGTTTCGCTCGGACAGCGGAATTCTTCCAAGGGGTTATCCCATAAGTAAATTCGCCTTATATTCTGCCAGCTCAAGTTCTTTGCTGGGATCGGTTTGAAACGGGTGATTTTGTTGCCAGAAAGCCAGATCTCTTTCGTGTGCCAAGGACGCAAGCTGTCGATTGATTCGATCTCATTATAGGAAAGAAATAAAATGCTGAGTTGGAGAAGCCTGGTCTCTAGGCTTTTGATCCGATTGTAAGAAAGAATTAAGCGGGACACAGGTAGTTCTGAGCCAAAGTCATCCGGCCTAATTTCAGTGAGGAGATTTTCTCCCAAATCCAGGGTGCTAAGCGCGGGAATGAAATAAAATAGGCCTTTTGGTATTTTTGTCATACCAAATTTTTTCAGGTGTATGGTTTTCAAATTGGGAAGTCCTGAAAAGTCTCCTCCCTTCAAGATGCCCGGGGTAATATCGGCGAAATCAAGTTCGGTAATCGTTTGCCGTTTCGTTTCCGTGATTTTGTCGCAGGGAAGGCCGAGACGTGCCTCCAAAAGTTCCTTAACGGGTCGGCTCCGTTCACAGATAGGCACGAATTCCGCAAATGCCAAAGCAAACGAAAAACTGCAGAGCATTACTATGAGTTTTTTAAACATGTGACCTCAACTTTGCACAGGAGCAAAAGCAATTCCAAAGGTGTTGTCTGCTTAGCAAGCATGAATTGGTTACGTCAACTTAAGGAAGGTAATAAAGTGTGTCGCCTTGAATAATCTGCCACATTCCGATTCAATCGGATAACGTTCGCACCAGTTCTGAATTTGTTCCCCGATAAGATTAGCCAGTTCAGTGGCATTTCTTGCAATAGATATCTTCTTGGCCCGCAAAATTTAAGCATACCCGAGCCATCCTTTCTACTAAACGATCCCCGTGCCTAGTGCCACAGCGAGGAGAAGGAGGGCAATGGAGATAATTATCCGAAGAGTGTTCATGGTAACTTTTTTTATGAGCTTATTACCTATAATTGCGCCCAAGAACGCTGAGAGAGTAGCAAGAGAGATAAGTAGGATGTTCGCTCGCAACCCTTCTTTTGCAAAGTGGCTGGAATAAACACTGAGTCGGGCAACGTCGATCAATGCAGCAATGGCAACTCCCGAGCCGATGAATTGCTCTTTTGTCAGGCCCGACCTAGCCAAGAACGCACTTCGAAGCGCGCCCTGATGTCCCGACAAGCCTCCAAAAAATCCGCTGAGCATGCCGCCAAAGGGTAAAAAGCGATCATCGAATTCTAGGTTCCGCAGGCGTGGAACCCATTCGAACAGAGCAAAAGCTATCATTAAAAATGCGATTAAGAGTTTAATGGGAAGCACTTGCATCGTGTGGGAACCGATACTGTAAATAAATAGCGGAGGAAAATCGGCAACTCTAGCTAGCATCCAAGCCCCTAAAATTGCAGTGACAAAAGCTGGGATCCCGAAGCGAATGATTACGCGGCCTACCGCATAAGAGCCTACGAGACCAAATTTAAAGAGACCATTTAAGAAGTGGACGATCGCAGTCATTGCTACGGCCAAATCCACCGGGAAAAAAATCGCAAAGACCGGTGTCAGTAAAGTTCCCAACCCGAACCCTGAGAAAAAGGTGAGGAGAGAGGCGATAAAAGCAGCAATAGGAATGGCGAAATTTTCCACGGTCCCATGCTAATGAAAGCTGTACTGGGTGGCAAATGACTCGGAATACACGCCAACAATTTAATTCGTTCGCGAGTATCAGAAAGTTATCCTGCTTAGAAATTACCTTTGGTCGCCACGAAGGTGCAAATCAGAGTCAAGTTGGTCTCGGGCCTGGTGGCAAAAATCCAGCGATTGAATTTCACAATCCATACAGAACTATTATTCTTATTCAGCTGGCGTAACAGAGTTACTACCGGGAACTTGTCTCCAAGCTCCTCTTGCCACTCCCCTTTCTCTAACCCTAGTTGGGCGCGGTGCTCCCAACTACTGGGGAAGGTATCCTCAATCGGGTCTACCCGGAGAGAGATAATATCTTCGAGTACGGGATCATTTTTCTTCTTCAGCTCGATTTTGGCAGGAACAATCTGGGTCGGGCTTTGGTCTAGGACGCAATAGCCATCGAACAATGCTCCCTTTTCAGGAATGGCAGCTAGTTCCGCCGAGCCAGCATCAGAAAAGGCTCGCGAGACGAGGGTATAGTAATCTTTCGCTGCAAAAGACACGGAATTTGAAAGAAAGGTCCAAAGAAAAGCAAAGGTAAAAAAACACTGGATCCGCATGATTTTGTCCCCCAACATAGGTTTGGCATTCGATATTGTGAATTACCCAATCTCTTCCTGTTCCGTCAAGGGGAGTAGAAAATAGAAATGCGAATAGGTTTAATGATCAGAAAAAGGTCCCTCTTTACTTTTTGAAGTGGCTTTGAGGGATTTGTGTGGATGAAATTGAGTTCGTCGCTGCCACTGCATCCAGATGATTTTTCGAAATTCGAGAAGGCCTAACGGCAACAGTGCAAATCCCAAAATGCGGATCCATTCCTCTTTCGATAGTAAAACAGTGACATCGAACCACTCACGCACAATCGGAAGCCACATCACCGCGAGCTGCATTGAGGCCGATATTGCGACTGCACCTAAGAGCCATGGGTTGGAAAAGATCCCAATCGAAAAAAGGGAGCGCGAATTGTTACGACAGCTCAGTGAAAAAAGGATGTGAGAAAACGCCAAGGTTCCGAAAGCGACGATGCGAGCTGCTTTAAGTGAGGCGGGATCATTTCGGTAGGTGAGCCCAAACGCTAGCAGAACCGAACCTGCGATAAGTCCTCCTTGGAGAACGATTCTAGAACCTCTCCGCCAACTTAGGATAGGCTGGGTCACAGGGTGCGGAGGTCGCCGCATGACTTCACTGTGTACAGGATCTACGCTTAATGCTAATGCGGGCAATGCATCGGTGACGAGATTGATCCACAGAAATTGGGTGGGTAACAGGGGATAAGGGAAACCAATGACTGTCGCGCCGAACATCACCAGCAACTCGCCGGTATTGCCGGCGAGGAGATATTGGAGCACTTTTTTTATGTTTTCCAGAATTCTACGGCCTTCCTCCACAGCGGTAATGATCGTTGAAAAATTGTCATCGAGTAGAACGAGATCGGAAGCTTGTTTGGTTACATCGGTGCCACTGATCCCCATCGCGATACCGATATCGGCCTCCTGGATGGCGGGCGCATCATTAACACCATCTCCCGTCATTGCAACCAAGGCACCGCATTTCTTCCAGGCTTTTACAATTTTCAGTTTGTGTTCAGCCGTTACTCGCGCGTAGACGGCGATATCCTCGACCTGGCGTTCGAATTCTGATGGCAAAAGCGCGTCCAACTCAACTCCCGAAACCACTCGTCCGTTACCCTTAGAGATGCCCAGTTCTTTCGCCACCGCGGCTGCCGTTGAGGGGTGATCGCCGGTAATCATCACCGGCTTGATACCGGCTCGAAGACAGCGTTCTACCGCTTCTCTTGCATTCCCTCGCGGTGGATCCATGATTCCGACGAAACCGGCGAAAACGAGGTTGTCATTAGAAGTAGGGAGAGAAGGCGTTTCCATTTCCTGGGATGCTAACGCCAGAACGCGAAGGCCGCGGGATCCCAGTTGCTCGCTCAATTCGACAATTTGATTTCGCCGGGATCCATTCAAAGTCTGCGAGGAGCCATCAATACGCTCTGTCTTGCACTTTGGAAGAATGACCTCTAAAGCTCCTTTAGTATAGAGCCGGATTTTCTTATCTGAAGTGCGTAGAAGCACCGACATGAATTTGCGGTGGGATTCAAACGGAATTTCCTTAAGTAACTGGGAGCCGGGTTCTTCGACTTCGATTCCAGCTTTTAATCCCGCAACGAGCAGAGCCCCGTCGGTCGGATCTCCCGCCAGCTGCCAGGGCTTGTCATGTTCGTTCGGACGCAAAAGCCGAGCGCGATTACACCGAACTCCGATAGTCAGAGCATGCTTGAGATCAGGAACAAGAGCGACTGAGATCACTTCTCCGAGAGAGTCAGAAACATTCAGGTGATTCTCAGTTGCTTTGTGAAACAGTCCTTCCGGCTCATAACCGTTTCCAGTGACATGGAACAACTTACCCCCGGCGTAAACCCAGCGCACCATCATCTCATTGCGCGTTAGCGTGCCCGTCTTATCGGTGCAGATAACTGAAACGGATCCGAGCGTTTCAACGCTAGGCAATCGACGGATCAATGCTTTTTTCTTTGCCATCCGTCGGAGACCAATCGCTAATGCGACTGTCACGACCGCGGGGAGCCCTTCGGGGACCGCTGCGACAGCCATGCTTACCGACAGAAGAAATACTTCAAAGAAGTTACCACCGCGAATGAGGTGCAAGCCGGAAATAAGGGCGATAAGACCGAGACAAGCGACGACGAGTGTTTTGCCCAGTTTATTGATCCTATCCTGGAGTGGAGTGACTTGGGGACCCCCTGTCTGAAGCATTTCGGCGATTTGCCCCAGCTCGGTAATCATTCCCGTCGCCACTACAATGGCAGTGGCGCTGCCTGACGTTACCGCTGTTCCGCTGAATACCATATTTTTTTGGTCTGCTAAGGGAGTAGAAGTCTCGAGGGTTGCGGAGGCGTCTTTTTCGACGGGGACCGACTCGCCGGTAAGAGCCGACTCCTGTGCGCGGAGCTCGAAGCTTTGCGTTAATCGCGCATCGGCGGGCACGAAATCACCTTCTGCGAGCTCTATTATATCTCCCGGCAGAAGCTCTCTTGCCGGAATAACCAGCGGCAAACCATCACGTATCACTTTGGCGTTCGGCGCAGACAGTTTTTCCAGTGCGGCAAAGGCGAGTTGGGCTTTTCGCTCCTGTAGAAAACCCATCAAGCCATTGAGCAGGACGACTACAATGATTACGGTCGCATCGGTCCAATCGCCCAAAAATCCTGATAGAATCGCCGCGGCCACAAGGAGCCAAACTACCAGCTCGTTAAAGTGTCTCCATAGGTCTCGCCACGGGGAGCTCTTCTCAACCTGCGCAAGTTCGTTGAATCCGAATCTCTTTCGAAGGTGAGGTATCTTCGCAGCGGTAAGCCCTTGCTTAAGATTCACTTCGAGACGTCGGGTCACCTCGTCAACCGAGCATGCAAAGGATATCTCCCCCGCTAACGCAGGTCCCTTCCTCCCAGAAGAGTTCATTTTCTACCGCCCATAGGCAACGGTTTGTACATTCAATTGTGATTTTTGAAAAGTAGGTACTCTCGTAAGCTTGATCCCCTTTTTTCCAGATTCTTTCCCAGGGTGAACCACCCAGACCGGCCGGGGGGAATTTCGAAGGACTTCTCGGGTGACGCTTCCCAAAAGCAAGGCTCCTACTTTCCCGGTGGTGGAAACCATTGCTACCATTTCCACCTTTTTACGGCGAATGGCCGATAACACTCCTTCCGCTACAGACCGAGCTTTTCTGTCCATTAGCAGTTCGCACGTTATCCCCTCTTCTTTCAGCCACGCGCACCAATTCTTGCCGATGTTTTCTACCCTCTTAAATTCTTCCTTCATTGCCGATTGCGGCAAAGGGTATGAAACGAATGGCTCCATGTATATTTGCGCGGGAAACAGGTAGTTGTGAAAGAGGATAATCCTCGGCTTGAGATTGCGAAACGAATCGCAAACCCTCTCAAGGCCTGCTTTAGATTGTTTACTGAAATCGGTGGGAAACAAAATGGTGTTTGACCTCCCCAGGTCACGTTGAATCGGATTCACAACGAGTAGGGGAATGGGTGATTGAAGCGACAATGATTCGGCAAAACTGCCCAGAAAGAATCGTTTCACTCCTCTCCGCGAATGGCTGCTGACGGCGATGAGATCACATCCGTTTTTTTTCGCGTAACTCAAAAGAGCCATCACCGCGCTTTGAGTGGATGAGCTGTCCGCGAAGAGAACTTTCGGTGGCGCAAAATTCTTTAGACCAAGTTCCTCCAGATGTTCGGCCAAGAGTTTTTCAGTAGCCAGGCGAAGCTTCCCGAGCCGGCTTCTCAGGGTTGCGATAGTGACATCTTGCCGATTCAAAACACTGATCGGCTCGACGATCGTATCCGCTTTCATCAGCGGTTTGACCGCTTTCCAAAGCCTCTTCGTTAAGGAGGGATCTTCCGCTTTCAAATCGACGGCTAAAAGGATCTTTTTAGGATGGTTATTGGCTTTCATGGCATCTCCTTTAAATTCAGAGCCTTCATCTACTTCGAGTTCGTGGAGATTCAGATAGCAGGAGACTTGCCAACTCCTTCTAGTCAGATTTTCTGTAATGCGAGTGCCTTGGAGGAGCGTGTGGGTCCCGTTGTGAGCCAATTTGTCTCGCCTGGGTCGTCAGAGTCGGGCTACACAGACCTGGCATGCTTTCTGCTTAAATAAACACACGAATCATTAAGGAAAAAAGGAGAAAATAATGAATACTGCAAACCCGATAAAGAAATATATGACCGAATCTCCCTGTACTATCGGAGAAGACATTCCGCTTTCAAAAGCGATGGAAATGATGCGAGAGCACCAGATCAGACACCTGCCGGTTCAGTGTGCCGGTAAGCTTATCGGCGTTCTCTCCGATCGCGATGTCAAACTTGCATTGACAGTGCATCCAACTGCCAGAGATCTGAAAGTAGGAGACGTGATGACCGAGGAACCCTATTCAGTGACACTGGATTGTCCTCTCGAGCAGGTGGCGGCCGAGATGGCGAAGCACAAATACGGCTGTGCCATTGTGGAAAACGAACAGGGGCGGGCGGTAGGCATCTTTTCGGCGGTGGATGGGCTGGGGCTGCTTGGAGAATGGTTGCGCAAAAAGAGTTTGGCAGAGCCGAAAATGGGACTCATTTCCTAGCTTTTGGGATATGGGATTTGCTAAGTTTTTCGGACCCATCTTGCCTTTTTGGCAAGCTGCGCGGTATCTAAATTAAATTCTTAGGTTTTTTTTGCCTGGTTTACTGGAACAGGTTATGAGGACGAAGCGTGGATCTCAAGTGGTCAGAAACAGTTTGGCGAGGGCTGGTAGAATCGGCACCCGATGCTCTTGTCATGGTCGATGTGGAAGGCTCCATCCTCTATGCCAGTGCTCAGACTAAACGGCTTTTCGGGTATTCCAGGGAAGAACTGCTAGGTCAAAAAATTGAATGTCTCTTGCCTGAACGGTTTCGTGAGCGCCACGTGGGCCAGAGAACCCACTATTTCCAAAGCCTGCGAGTGCGCCCTATGGGGGCGGGTCTCGAATTGTTTGGCCTGCATAAATCGGGAACAGAAATCCCAATTGAAATCAGTCTGAGCCCCTTGGAGACTCCAGAAGGCTTCCTCGTCACTGCCGCCATTCGAGATATTTCCGACCAAAAACGGGCGCAGGAGGAGCTGCGGAAAGCACGGGAAGTCGCGGAAGCCGCGAGCCGTTCCAAGAGTGAGTTTCTAGCCAATATGAGTCACGAGATTAGAACTCCGCTAGCCGGTATTCTGGGATTCTCGGAAATGATTGCACTCTATTGTAACTCCAGCGAAGAACGAAAATCCTATCTGGAGAAGATTCGCCGATGCGCTGACACCTTAACTGAACTCATCAACGACATTCTGGATCTTTCGAAAGTCGAAGCTGGGGCTTTGAAAGTCGAGCTGATATCCATCAATATCGTCTCGGAGATCGAGAGTGTGGCAAGTCTCTTTCAGAACAGTGCTTCGGAGAAAAACATCACCTTTGATGTCCGGTATGAGCGCCCCCTGCCCGAGACGATCGTTTCCGATCCCACTCGCCTGCGGCAAATACTCAGCAATCTATTAGGCAACGCAATCAAGTTCACCGATAGTGGAAGCGTTTCCCTGCGAATCTTTAAGGATAAGAAGGATCCCAATCGTCTTTGCTTTGAGGTAAAGGACTCCGGCGTTGGGCTTAGTCCAGAGGAGCAAACTCGTCTGTTTCAACCTTTCAGCCAGGCGGATAGTTCCACGACACGGAGGTTTGGAGGGACTGGCCTCGGGCTAACCCTTTCAAGGCGACTTGCGGAAGCACTTGAAGGAGAGCTCATTCTGGTGGAAAGTGCGCCAGGCAAAGGAAGTGTCTTCCAGCTCTCGATACCTATCCATCTACGCGGAACGCCTGCAGCCGAAGCTCCTAATCTTAAGGACGAGACTGCAGACCGCGAAGAAAGAGCCTCATGGCCGCGCCTCGACAACGTGCGGATCCTGGTTGCGGAAGATAATATCGATAATCAGGAAATGTTAAAGCGGTTTGTGGAAGCGCAAGGTGCGCTCGTGGAATTGGCCGGTAATGGTAAAATCGCGCTGGACATGGCTAGAAGCGGCCACTACCAGGTGATTTTGATGGACGTGCAGATGCCGGAGCTGGATGGTTATGAAGTTACCCGGGCGCTCCGAAAGGAAAATATCACCACTCCGATAATTGCCCTGACAGCCCATGCGATGAGCGATGAGCGTGAAAAGTGTCTCGCTTCAGGATGCAATGAGTTCCTAACGAAGCCTTTGAATGTGAAGAAATTGATCTATACCGTCCATCAGTACAGCACTTCAAATAAAACCGCTGGTGTCAGGAAGAAAAGCACTTCTAAAAAAGAAAAGTAATTGTGCTGGGATCTGCCTGCCAGATTCAGTGTGTCTCGCCAACCTCTGCGCTCTCGATAGCTTCGTCTTCTGGTGCATTGGCATCCACGAATCCATATTCGCGTTCTTTTCTGTAGAGTGTTCGTCGATTGACTCCCAGAATCTGAGCAGCCTTGTCCTTTCTGCCCGCTGTCTTGTTCAGGACCAGTTGAATATACCTTTCTTCCAGTTGTGTGAGAGTAGGGAAGTCCGAACTTAAGCCTTTGAAAGTTTGCTCGGCGTTTCCAATATCCGGGTCCGGGAGATCGGTGTCTTCAATGAGTGCGCCTCTCGCCAGCACTACTGCCCGCTCGACGATATTTTCAAGCTCTCGGACATTTCCCTGCCAACGGAATCGCAACAGCTTGGAAAGTGCATCTTTGCTGAATCCCCGCACGCGAGGTGTTCCTGCCGAAGCATTGGCCGCCGCGTATTTATTCAGAAAATGTTCGGCCAGCAATGGGATGTCCTCGGGACGTTCCCGAAGAGGTGGTATCTGGATCGGAATAACGCTTAACCGATAGAAAAGATCTTCCCGGAAGGTATTCGCCTGAATGCCCGCCTTCAGATCTTTATGGGTGGCGGCGATGATTCGCACGTCTACATCGATGAATGTGTTCGAGCCGACGGGACGGATTTTCCTTTCCTGAAGGACTCTCAACAATTTCGCCTGGAGCGACGGACTCATATCGCCGATTTCATCGAGGAACAGCGTGCCGCCATTGGCTTCTTCGATAAGCCCCTTCTTCACCCCGGCGGCTCCGGTAAATGAGCCTTTAGCGTGGCCGAACAACTCGCTTTCAAGAAGTGCTTCTGGAATCGCTGTGCAGTTAATCGCAATAAAAGGATTTTTAGCACGCGGACCCAAGGAATGAATGGCCCGGGCAATCACTTCTTTTCCGGTGCCGCTTTCTCCCTGAATGAGAACGTTCGCGGTGGAGGGGGCGACGCGCTCAACGAGATCGAAAACGCTGCGCATTCCGGCGCTTTTTCCGATGATGTCCTTAAGGCCCCATCCCTGTTTCAATTCTTTTCTAAGCCTTTGAATATCGAGTGACAGAGAACGTTTCTCAAGGGCCCTCTCAACATGGAGGCTTACTTCGCTCAGTTTGAACGGCTTTACCAGGTAGTGAAAGGCTCCTTTCCTGGTCGCTTCGATGGCAGTGTCGATACTCGCATGGCCCGTTATCAGGATGACGGGGAGCTCGGGCATCTCTTCCTTAAGCGTGGCCAGGAATTGCATCCCGTCCATCTGGGCCATTTTGATATCGGAAATGACAAGGTCAAAGGGCTGATCGGAAGTGTTGTGGGTCTGTTCTCTGAGCAGCTTTAAAGCTTCGACGGCGGAGGATTGGCAGGTGATGGCGTATCCCTCTCTTGTCAGAAAATCCTGCAAAAGGGTGCGAATGTTTGAATCGTCGTCGACCGCGAGAATCCGGCCTTTATTCATTTTCATCAGACTACTCCCTAATCAGTTATTATGGGACTATATGTCCCAAGCGGGCGTTTTTGTCCAATGAAATATTCAATGCCCCCCTGTTCTTAGCCTTAAACTCTTCTCCAAAGCATCCTTTATGCCAGGGCACCATCCTTGCAACCCTAAAGGAGGTGAATAGAAAGATGAAAATCACTGATCCCAAATTGGCGATGGCCAGCGTGAAATCTGGACACAGGGTATTCGTCCATGGGGGGGCCGCAACTCCCAATGTGCTTCTGACTGAACTGTTTGCACAGAGGCAACGGCTGCAAGATGTGAATTTGATCCATTTGCACACCATAGGAGAGGCTCTCTATGCTCACCCTGATCATGCCGATCATTTCCATGTCACCAATCTGTTTGTGGGCCCGAATATGCGGGGTCGAATGGGACAGGCGAATATCGATTACCTTCCCTGTTTTCTGTCAGAAATTCCTGGGCTCTTCCGGTCCGGAACGATCCCATTGGATGTGGCACTCATCCAGGTTTCGCCCCCAGATAAACACGGGTATTGCAGTCTTGGGGTAAGTGTGGATGTTGCGCTATCAGCGGTCCAAACCGCCAAAATCATTATCGCTCAGATCAATCCGAAAATGCCGCGTGTCCATGGTGAGGGATTTATTTCCGCTTCACGCATTGATTTCGCTGTCGAAGCGGAGAGCGAACTGCCCGAAGAAAAATCTCTTCCCCAAACTCCGGAAGAAGAAAAAATCGCAAGATTTGTCGCTCCTTTTGTCGAAGATGGGTCGACCCTGCAAATGGGTATCGGGGCCGTTCCTAATGCGATTCTGTCCTGTCTCCGCGACAGGCGACATTTGGGAATTCATACGGAGATGTGGTCCGATAGCGCCTTGGATCTGATCGAGGCAGGGGCGGTCGACAATTCAAAAAAGGCCGTTGTTCCTGGAAAGACGGTTTCTTCCTTTCTTATTGGAAGCCGAAGGCTCTATGATTTTGTCGATGATAACCCATCGGTCGTCCAACTAGATACCGCTTTTGTAAACCGACCTGAGGTCATCGCTTCCAATCCGAAGGTAATTGCCATCAACTCAGCGGTGGAGGTCGATCTCACGGGACAGGTTTGCGCCGATTCCATCGGAGCTCATGTCATTTCAGGGGTCGGAGGTCAGATGGACTTTATCCGCGGTGCCACGCAATCGGCTGGTGGCAAAGCCATTATCGCAATCACCAGTCGAACGAAAAACGGCGTTTCGAGAATTGTTCCAGCACTTCGTAACGGCGCCGGTGTCGTTACGACCCGTGCACACGTTCATTATATCGTCACCGAATATGGCGTCGCAGATCTCTGGGGGAAAACGTTGCAGGAACGAGCTAAATCGCTCATTCTAATCGCTCATCCGGACGACCGAACTGAAATTGAGAAGGGGTGGAAAAATTTATGCAGACAGTAAAAAGGCTACTTGTGGTTGAGGACGATGCTTCCATGAACTTGATCCTCCGTGATTTTCTAAAAGGTCAAGGATACGCGGTGACTACGGCAGCTTCCGTCAATGGAGCGTTTAAGTTGATGAAATCGCTTCCGCACAACCAGCATCCCGATCTCGTTTTATCGGATGTCAAGTTGGGGGCCCTGAGCGGTATCGATTTGTGCAAAAAAATGGGGGCGGATTATCCTCACGTGCCCGTGATCCTTTTCAGTGTGTTTGATCAACTTGAGAAAGAAGCTTTGAGCAGCGGCGCGCGAAGTTTTCTGAAAAAACCCTTCGTGCTGGAAAAGCTCGCGGAGGTCCTCAGCGAGCATTTGAACAATAAAGGAGTTTCGCCATGAAATCCATGAAAGCGGCTGTCTTTGTCGAGCCATGAGTACCATACGGCAAAACAGTGTCACTCCAGAAGCAAAAACGCCCATTGAGGTGCCTGGAAAGGAAACTCCTCTTCAGCGAAAGTACGAAGAGCAGAAGGAGCGACTCTTTCTCAGCGGTCCGCAACCCCGGCTCAAAGAATTGTTCAGGGCGGTTCGCATCTTTATGGAGATACTGCGAGGTTTTCGCACGCTCCATTTTATCGGCCCCTGCGTAACAGTCTTCGGATCTGCGCGCTTCAAGGAAAACGAGCCGGAGTACAGTCTAGCCAAACAGGTGGGAGAAGAGTTGGCCCGCTCAGGTTTCACTGTCATCACCGGTGGCGGACCGGGTTTGATGGAAGCGGCAAATCGCGGTGCTCGCGAGGCGGGTGGTTATTCCGTCGGGTGCAATATCCACCTTCCGGTGGAGCAGAAACCGAATGCTTACCTCGATCTTTTCATCGAGTTCAAACATTTTTTTGTCCGGAAATTGATGTTGGCCAAGTATTCTTACGCTTTTATCGCTCTGCCGGGCGGCTTCGGCACCTTGGACGAGCTCTTTGAAGTCGCCACTCTCGTTCAGACGGGTAAAATAAAGGGGTTTCCGATCGTTCTGATGGGATCGGAATATTGGTCACCGTTAATCCGATTCATGAAAACAACACTCGTGGATCAAGGAACCATTTCACTTTCGGACTTTGAGAGAATCACCGTAAGCGACTCACCGAGCGAAGTCGCGTCTCGTGTCCGGGCAAGCGGGCTGAAAGAGTTCGGCCTTACTTACGACCAGCCGAAACAAAGGTGGTATTTTTTCGAACGAGCACGCTTCAAACGTCGATTGTGAAGGCAATATCATTTTCACAGATCTACCCGTTGCATCAGTTCCGGCACCATGCAGGACCAACCCAGTTTGTCTCTGATGATTTTGGCTAGAGTCGCCGAGGCCTCGGGCTCTCCATGAGTGATGAAGGTTGTTTTTGGTGGACGTTCAAAACCAGTGAGCCATGTCAGGATCTCATTCTGGTCGGCATGGGCGGAAAGAGTATCGATTAACGCAACTTCCGCTTCAATGGGGATCATCTGTCCATGGATTTTCACGCTTTTCGAGCCGTGAATAAGGGCATCCCCGCGCGTTCCTGCTGCCTGAAAGCCGGTAAAGAGAATGGTATTGCGCTTGTCTGGACCAAACGCCTTTAAATGGTGAAGAATGCGTCCTCCGGTCGCCATTCCACTTGCCGCGATTAAAATCATGGGGTCTCTTCTCTCGTTGAGTGCTTTCGATTCTTCCGGATCGTGTATGTAAGTGACACCTTCACATGAACCGTGAGATTCCTCGGGCGTCAGCCGATGTTCTTTTTGAAAATCACAAAAAACTCCAGTGGCATCAATGGCCATCGGACTGTTGAGAAATACGGGGACATTGGGGATTCTTTTGGCTTTCTTCAGACTGTAGATCGCATAAAGTAGACTTTGGGCACGACCGACGGCAAACGAAGGAATGACCACGATTCCGCCCCGCTTGACGGTTCGGTTAATGATCCCTTCCATCTGATTGAGAGGATCCACGGGATCGTGCAGTTTGGCTCCATAGGTGGATTCGAGAATCAGATAGTCGGTAGTACGAATCACCTCCGGTGGATGCATGACCAGATCATTCTGACGTCCAAGGTCGCCGGAGAAAACAATCGATTTTCCCCCTATTTGCAGCCGAACACATGCAGCCCCAAGGATATGGCCCGCCGGAGAAAAGGACGCTGTCGCATTCACGGATAGAGGCACATTTTCATGGAAAGCGACCGGCGAAAGGAATGGGAGGCAACGGTTCGCATCCTCCTCGGTATAGAGGGGAAGCGCCGGATGGTGTTTGGAAAAACCTTTACGGTTTGCATATTGCGCCTCTTCCTCCTGCAGCCTTCCACTATCGGGAAGCAAAATCCGACACAAGCGCTCTGTTGCGGGTGTGCAATGGATTTTGCCCTCGAAGCCTTCACGCACGAGGAGCGGCAGATAGCCGGAGTGGTCTATGTGGGCATGAGTAAGAAGCACTGCTTTGATGGACTTGGCATCCACCAACGATGGCACCCAGTTTTTCAAGCGCAGTTGCTTCAGCCCCTGAAATAGACCGCAATCAACGAGATAGGTTTCCCCGTCACTTTCAACGAGATATCTCGATCCCGTCACTGTTTTTGCCGCTCCAAGAAATGAGAGTTGCATAGTAGCCATTACGCCGGAAGGGATTGTTTGATTTGCTTGTATCCTTTTTTGATTGTCTTCAATAACACCTTCGAGGCCGTCGTAACTTCCGATGCGGTTTTCTGGGTGGCACGCTTGACCGGTGACAACTGTCCTTTCAGTTTGCGCCAATCCGTCTCCACTCTTTTCCATTCGTCTTTCAAATCTGCTTTGAATAAATGGGCCTGGACTTTCAGCTCATCTCTAAGCTGCTCCAGACTTTGAAGATCGCTGTATTTAACTGCCTTTTTTTGCATATTCACTCCTTACGTACTTTGCCAATGTTGAGATCTCATGCGAAATTGATGCCGAACTTCCCATCGCCCATATCGCCCAGAGGAGGGTTGCAAGGGGGCAATTTGTCCCATCTAAGAGCTGAAAGCGTCATTTGCGGCTGATTTATCCAAGGAAAAGCAGGAGGCAACCTACTCCGATGAGAAGTCCGAAACAAAAGCTCAGCCTTGCCAATAACCGACGATCCCCCAGTGCTGCTACTATACCAAGCTTAAACAATAGATTGGATAGGACTGCGATAAGAATCATCTGCTTGGCCTGCAGGGGCTCCAGTTTCCCTCCGGCGACTAGCCTTGAGGTTGATAAAGTAATGGCGTCAACATCGGTCAATCCCGAGATTCCTGCGACCCAATAAAGGGAGTTCGGCCCAAGATATTTCTTTGCGGCGGCCGTACAGAAAACAACTGCTGCATAGGTAATTCCGAACAAAAGAGCCGTTCGTACTTCAGAAGGCCGCTTGGATTCCGCAGCATGTTGGTGAGTTGAGGGGGTGGAAAAATAAGAAAGGGCACTTAGTATCAGCGAAGCGACGAATAATATTCCAATGGGAATGACTGTGATCTGAAAAAGCGTATTTGATACGCCTGCGATTTCTATTGCAACGCGAATATAGGCAAAGGTAGATGCGATCAGAATAACGGTGCTCGCCCGTGGAATCATCCTCGTGTCAAGAGAGCTGTTCTGGGTGGAGCTGACCGTGGTGGCGGTGCTCGATATCAGACCGCCAAGAATTCCGGAGGTCAGTGTTCCAGTCGAATTTCCGACAAATTTCGACACGATGTACCCGGAGAGGTTCATTCCGACGATAAAAACGACCATGAGCCAGATCTCGTGGGGATTGAGGACTTCAAATGGACCATAGGTGTCGTTGGGAAGTATCGGTAGGATGATGAAGGAAAGAAGTACAAAGCGCATGATCGCCTTGATATCCGTATCTCCTAAACGCGAGGCAAATCCGTGAAGTTCCGGCTTGAACTGCAGTAAGACCGCAACCCCCCCGCCTAGCGCTATGCAAACAAGCGCGGGACCAACGATAAGGTAGGCCCCTACGGCGAACATCATCAGCATGGCAACTTCCGTCGTGATTCCGGTTCTGTCATTTCCATGCCGAAGAGCAGCGAAATTTCCAACCACAATAAGAGCGATCAAGCTGAAAATGCCGCCTACGAGAATGCCTGTCCCATAAGTTTGGGCGAGCAGGCCGCAAAGACTTCCCAAAATAGTGATGAGAGGAAATGTCCTGAATCCAGCAATTGCGGACTGAGACTTTTCTCGCTGAAGGCCTACGAGAAATCCGAGCAACAACGCAATTCCCAATTTCTCGAAGATAAAGTACTCACTCATCAGTACCAGATCCTCACTTCACCTAGGTCAAAGCTAATAAAGACTCCACTTTGCTTTCTAATTCCGCGCCCGAAATCCACGCAAGATCCTTATCGTGCTCTTCGGACACTACTGTCTGAGTGTTCTCGTTCAGGAACGACCGGAGCTTCCCCAGCAGACGGCTGTTCATAATCAGAACCAAATTCTCAAATGAATGCTCGCTGTAGCCCTGATTTAGAAATCCTGAGACATCTCGTAGGAAATTTTCCACGGCGTGCGTTTTCGGGTCTTGATTGCTGCTGTAAGAATGCCTAGGGCCTCCCGTCTGATGGCCGCCACTACTTTGGGAAAAACTCTCAAAGGATCTACCGGGTTGTCCCGAGGTTAGGTCTGATACCTTCTGATGAGCCGATTCGTTAGTGAATGATT
>CAZRZK010000055.1:0-20247 GCA_964604555.1 uncultured Pseudobdellovibrionaceae bacterium
GAGTCGGCTGGCTAACGTAGCAAAGGTTATCCAACTGTTTCCCACAAAGTCTCAGCAAGAGTTTCCACGGAGTTTCCATGGGAACGATGATTTGAAGGCAAAAAAAATCACCGAGGAGGATTTCCTCAGCGATTCTGAAGCTTTAAAAAATCGGGGCGGCGGGAATTGAACCCACGACCTCTTGCACCCCAAGCAAGCGCGCTAAACCCCTGCGCTACGCCCCGTAAAGGTCGAAACCATAGCATTATTGGGTGGTTAGCGCACCTTATTTTTCAACGCGCCCCTCCGAAACGGCATTTCGTGGAACATTCATGGAACATTCGGGAAAAAGTTGTATCACTTTTGCCGCCCGTTCCAGGTTTGTTCCCCGTTCATGGACGCATCGGTCGATGGATTTAAGTCTGGACTGGTTAATATATGGAGGATGGGTCGGCTAAAAAGGAATAAATCAGGGGTTGTTATTCAAACAACCCCTAATGAATCAATACTTGCCTTATTTAAAGGCGCCTTCTTTTTCGACGTAGGATCGATATTGATAGCGGGTGGTTCCCCAGATGAAGATCACTGAGCACACGGCCATCAATGAGGCAAAGAAAGTGAATTCCGCCGCGCCTTTGAAGTGGTTCAGGAATTCCACAATCGCCGTTAAGAAGTTTCCAATCGTGATGGTCAACAAGAAGAGGCTCATGATGGTGCTCTTCATGCTGCGCGGGGCTTGGGTATAGGCAAACTCAAGTCCCGTGATGGAGACCAACACTTCCGCCATGGTGAGCACTAAGTATTGGGGGATCTGCCAGCCAATCGATATCGACTGGCCTTGATCCAACGCGTTTTGAATGGCGGCTGCCATCAAGAATGAAAGGGTGGTCATCACCATTCCTGCTCCCATTTTACGCAGTGGGGTGACTTTAATGCCCATTCTTTCCACCATCGGGTAAATGCCCAGGGTAAAGATTGGAATAAGGACCATCACCATAATTGGGTTCAAGGATGGGATCTGAGCCGCTTCAAGGGTCCATCCCAGGAAGTTCCGATCCATCTGCTTGGCTTGGAGTACCCAAGTCGATCCATGCTGTTCGAAAAGGGCCCAGAAGGCAGAGATAGCAACTAAGACTTTGAACACATCTAGAGCTGCTTGCGCGCCATCGACCTTTTCATTTCCAAATTTTTCACGAGCAGTGTCGAGCCACTTTTGTCCAGGGCGCTTGTCTCCCATGTGGGTAATAGCGTGGAGAAGAATGCCCCAGAATTTGCTGCCACCTTCTTTACCGGTGGGTGGAACGTGGACGTAGTAAGGTTTACCCATCCAGAAAACAACCGTTGCGAGTGCCATTAAAATTCCTGGGATTCCAAAGGCCCAGCCGGGTCCGTAGGTAGGAAGTACCCAAGGAATCAACATGGTGGAAAAGAAGGATCCGAAGTTAATCGAGAAGTAGAAGATCGAGTAGACCTTCTCTAAAAGGTGGCTATTCTTCTCATTGAATTGATCGCCAACGTGCGCGGAAACGCAGGGTTTGATACCGCCTGCTCCAATGGCAATCAGTGCAAGACCTGCGTAGAGTCCTGTTTGGTTTTCCCAGAGGGCTAAAACGCCATGGCCGATGCAGTAAACAATCGATAAGTAGATGATTGTTTTAAATTTTCCGAGGTATCTATCGGAAAGAAAGGCACCGAAAAGGGGAAGGAAGTAGTTGGCGCTCACAAAGAGGTGATAAATTCCTTTGGAATCGCTCTCTTGCATGTGCAGGTATTGCACCATGAAGATGACAAGAATCGCTCGCATTCCATAATAGCTGAAACGTTCACACGCTTCATTGCCGACAATGTACTTAATCTGAGGCGGAAATTGCCTCAAGCCACCATTTCCATTCATATTTTCCCCTGCTTGCCTTCGGTTATTGACGCGAGACGTTTACATTATTTTAGGATTTGGTCAAGAAACATTCGGGTATTCCAGGGCGGGCGCTCAAGTGACAAATGTTGCATCCTTGTGGCTGAGACTACATTTCTATATATTGCCGTCTTCAATTCAATTCAATTCAAAGCAGGGTGAGGCGCGATGTTGGGGTTTTTGCAGGGAGATCGTCCAAAGCGGTTAGTTCCATTTGTTCTACAGCTTCCAAGCACATTTATTGTGGGCATGATGATGGAGGGGAATGAAGGTTCTCCCTGCGCACAGTGTTTGGTGCTTTGGTTGAAGGAAAAGGGGATTGAGGCCCAAGAGATTCCCTTCACTCAGCTGCCTATCCGTCAGGATCTGATGGGAGAACTCTACGCTATTCGTTCGGGGCACGTTTTCTACGAAGTTCAAATCGATGGGATCGCGACTAAGCTCGATTGCGTGGTCATGCGCCATCCTTATTGCCAGTGCAAGGCCGATTCCTATGAAATGCCCCGCGATTTCGATTGTACGAAAGATTTTACCTTCACTCCCATTACTCAGATTAAAGCGGCCAGGTTTGGGACTCCTGCTGGGGATCTGTGGATGACCAGTGTTTCCGGAAAGAATTTAAACACAGGGCAATTGGTGACGGCACTCGCCACTTCCGATTCCAAGGCCTCTTCGCGTGAAAAGGCGATTTTCCAATGGATGAAACGGTATCAGCACCAGGAGTGGAGTGAGACGGTGCATCCAATGCCTGCAATGATTCAAACCCAAATCTTCCAACATGAAAACCCGTATCTCATGCCCACGAGTGAATTTTTAGAGTACGAAAAAATTATTGGTTCGGGTCGGAATCGGGATGCTGCGCTTTTAGATGGCCTTCAGACTTTGGCTACCAAAAAAACGGTGTTGCGTTTTACCCATTCCGGAAAGAGTCCGATGTTGGTGGTGGGGATCAACCAGTGGTTGCAGCAACATGTGCCTTTTTTCTTGTTGCAGGAATATGACATCCACCTGCTTTTTTATCCGACCTCAATGCCGGTGTGGGTAGTGGGGCTGGTCGCTTTGTCACGCAAATCTTCTCAAGTGTTGCCGCTCTTCGCTTACCATTCACACGTGAATGCACACTATGCCATAAAAGAAGTTATTGGAACTCTTCTCATTGAGCATTCTCGCCGAGGGCAGGTTGAAGATTCGGAAAAGAAAACAAAATTCAATTCAGTTCCTAAACTCAATACCTGGTGGACCCAGTGGGTTTATCGGTGTCCTAAGATCGCCCTGAAAGATGTTCTCCACTTAGAACCTTATAAGCCGAAGGTTGAGGCTTGGATCGATTTCCTTAAAGATGGGGAGGATCCTCTGCCGGTTCTCAATGGGGTTCCCTATGGGATTCCGAAGGAGCTCTTTTCAATTGTCGGTTTCTGTGTCCGGCTCTCCCAAGTGGTCAAGGCTAAGAATGTGATCGGGATCGGCGGGAGTTCCTCCCATTTGCATTTGGTCTAGTCCCATTAAGAATTGTTTTTCAATCACTCTTTCTGAAAATTGGAATTGGGCCGAGTGATAAGCGTTTTCTGAAAGTTTTCTTAAAAGGGCACGATCCGAATCCAATTTTTCAAGGGCCATCGTGAGTTGTTCCACATTATCAGGTTCCACTAAGATGCCATTGAAATGATCACTCACCCAATCGGTCACGCCACCACAGCGATAGGCTAGGATTGGCAGGCTCATGGCAGCCGCTTCGAGGTAGGTGATTCCAAATCCTTCGCCTCTCCACTTTTTTTCCAGGTATCCGAATCGCGCCGGCATCACGTAGAGATCGCAGGAGCGGTAGAGGGTTTGGAGATCGTCTTCCGCAACAAATTCCACATAACCTTCAAGGCCGAGCGATTTTGTTTTTTGTTGAAGGCGGCTTTTATCGGAGCCGCTCCCTAGGATTTTATAGCGGTAACGGTCTCTCTTTCCTCGGAGTTTCAAGTTGTAGAGGGCGAGGAGGGTGTCATCGTGACCTTTATAACGTTCCCTCTTATCTAGCCTTCCTACGGTGAGCAGGGTGAGGGGGGTTCTCTCAGGAAAATATTGATAAGGGACATATCGAAAGGCCCTAGGTAAGACTGGATGAAGGGTGGTGATTTTATCGGGTTCCCATTCCCTTTTAATCAATGTCTCCCGAGTGTTCTCGCTCGAGGTGAAAAAGTGAGAGGCCAGTTTAAGAAAAAAAGAGGTGATGGGATCGGGCCGGTTCCAAACTTCTATGCCATGCAAGCAGACAGCCCAGGGGGTGCGTAATAGCAAAGAAAGAATGAAGGTAATAGGGGAGAGTCGCAGGTGGCCGATGATAATGAGATCCGGTTTAAAAAGTCGGCCGATGCGCCAGGCCCGGTAAAGGAAATAAAGGGGGAGTCGGTTTTCAAGAAAGGCAAATGGCTTCGGGAGGATGAAGGGGATGAAGAGGGAGTAGTAATCGGAGTTTTCTAGGAGTTTGGGTTTAGAGTCCCGATTGGGGGAAAGGACAACGAGGTTGTCCTTTCCGAATTTATTGGCAATCAGGGATTGGAGGCCGTCTTGATAGGTCTCTATCCCTCCTTTGTGCGTATGAATGGAACTCTGCTGAAGGAAAAGAACTTTTAGTGGTTGTAAACCTGGTGTTTCGGTCGTCCCGCTAAAATATTTTCTTTCCCCCATGATGTTACTTTAGCAAAGGCTTCCGATCTTACAAAGGCATCAAAATCCTCTTTGTTGTTCCAATCGGAAACAATGAGGTAGCTGCTCGGCCCTTCACTCACTCGTTTATAGAGGTGCGTCGTAGAGTGACCTGGGTTTTTTTGCATTGCATCCACAACCGAAGTGACCGCTTTTTCAAAGGTAGCCTCTTTTCCGGGTAGAACATCGTAATTCATTCCAATCGTAACCATAGATTTTCTCCTTAGTGTCAAATCTTTGACATCTTCAACTTACGTCGAATTGTAATAAAATAAAAATATGGGAAATACCAGAAAAACTAAAAATTACCTTCCAGATCCTCAATACCAATTTCGCTTCCTGAGATTTTTGATTTTAGGAAGTGCGATTCAGGTGGCTGCGATGAGTGTGTTGTTGTTCCATTTCTTGAAGCAAAATTACACCTACTTGGTCCAATACACTGCCCTCGATGCCAAAATTCAGAAAGTGCTCGAGCAGGAATTTATTTTTTTGGTTTATGCTATTGCTTTTGTCTTCGCGATGCATGTGATCTTGGTGAGTGTTTTAGGGGTGCTGTTTTCCCATAAGGTAGCCGGAGCGGTCTATGCCCTCAAAAGAACGATTAAAGAGATTTTGGAGGGGAAAGATTCAGAATTGCACCTGCGTCGAGGGGATGAGTTTCAAGAGTTGGTGGATAACTTCAACGAGATGGTGCGGCAGTTGAAAAGTGAAAATCGGCAGAAGCGGTCCACTGCCTAAGTCACTTTATTGGACATTCGCTTTTGCATTTCTCGCAGAGCTGCTTTTTGACATGGGCTAAGTCGGTCGTTTTATCCTCTATCTTTTTAGATAACTTCCTTTTTGCGTAAGCCGCCTTAATGGCCTCTCCCCGTTTAACGGAGTCGATGATCCCCTCGGTTTGGGAGTCAAAGTCGGCTTTGGCACAGTTTGCAAATTTTTGGTTTAACTCTTCCAGTTGTTTGTTAAGTTTAATAAGTAATTTAGCCTCTTCATCGAAGGCACGTCGGTCGGACTTGCAGTCGGCAAAAAGTGAGGCGGAGAAACCGATGAGAATGAAAAATATTTTTTTCACGTTTACTTTTATTTTAGCATTTTGCACGCAAAATAGCGTGGCTGAAAAAGGGAAACCTTCCAAAAAAAGCGTCGATATTTTGACTCGGTTGGAGAATCGGCTCGATCTCCTGGAGGGCGAGATGGAGGTCATGCGAGAACAGCATAAGATGGTGATCCATCAAACCCAGATCGCCTTTCGAGATCAAACCTATGTCCGAGTAGGGGGGGCGATTGTGATGCCCCGATCCAGAACCTTTCCCTTTCGCACCGATTCCGGTTTGGGGGTGTTTGGTGGGATGGGGACCTATTTTGGAACTCACCACGTGCTCGATTTTGCGCTCCAATGGGATGTCTACCCTGCCTTCAATCTGCAATATCGGTTTGAATTCCACAATGAAGCTCCACAGATTACTTGGGGACCTGTGTTTGGGGTGAAGGTGAAGTTTGCCGACATCAAGCCCTTCGATAACTTCCTCGACCGTCCCGAAGATGTGAAGCCGCTCTTTTTAGAAGTGGGCGGAATGGTGGGGTTCTCCCTGAGTCGTTCAATGCTGGCCGTTCAAATCCTCTACCTCACCAACCAACAGGGGATTTTAATGACCAATATCGGAATGCATTTTTTTCTTTAAAAAGGCGCCTCGGCTGTGGTCAGATAAGGGACATGTTTGATGAAAAATACCCCGAAGTCGATCCCAATAAAAAAAGTGCGCTGCAAATTTGGGAAGAGCGCTATTCAAAAAACGGCTACCTCTATGGAAAAGAGCCGGTCGTCACGCTGAAAACCTTCTGCGGCAATCTAAAAACCGGCAAAGCTCTCGATATCGCGATGGGGGAAGGGCGGAATGCGGTCTATTTAGCGTCCAATGGATTTGAGGTGGAGGGGATCGATGTCTCTCCAAAGGCGGTCGAGAAGGCGAAGGCCTTGGCCACTGAAAAGGGGGTGAATTTCTCATCCAAAGTTCAGAACCTCGATTTCTTTCTCATGCCACTCATGAAGTATGACACGATTCTGATGACTTACTACAAACCAAATAGTCGTTTTTTTTCTGAAATTCGCCGAGGATTGGTTGCCGGGGGAACTTTTTTGCTTGAGGCCCATTCGACTGAACAGGTGAGAAACAATCCGAACTCAGGGATCGATTTCGAATCCTGTTACAAACCAAACGAGGTTTTGGGATATCTCCAGGATTTTTTAGTGCTTTACTACAAAGAAATGGCCGAAGGTGGACAGCATCTGGTGCAGTTGATTGCACAGAAAAAGAAGAATTAAGGTGGGGATTACCGCGCCCGGCTTCGCCTGCCTCGCAATGACAAAAGTTTAGAAGGGTCTTCCCGAGTTGATGGGAGAGTGAAAGGCAGAAATAATCTGGGTGGAAACGTTGTTGATGTACCAAGTGCTGCAGCTTCCGGTAAGAAAACCGTTGTCCCCATCTACTAAAATTGAAAAGGTCTTAGGAATTGTGGCTCCGCTTAATCCAAATGCGGGCCCTGTTGTTGAGGACCACAGGAGTGTATACGATTCATTTTGGTTGAGCGTGATGGGTCCTATGGTGGCCATGGTCGTCGTTTGAGTGTTTTTTTGGGTCGAGTTAAATGATCCGGCCTGAATGGGGTAAACTCTAAACGTCTGCGTAACGGAGGAGTTATTAACGATATTACAATGCAGTCGTACGGTTTCAGTGCCGTTATTGGTTCCAAAGTCCAAAGTCTCTCGATAGCTAGGTGTTACATAGATCGTACGGCTTCCGAAGCAGGTAGAGCTCATAACAAGAACCAGTGCAATCCTAAAAATGAGAGGCATGAAATTCTCCTTTAGAGAAGGTCAGGTATCTTTCCATTCTAGACGGCGTTTTCTACGAATTTTAGCCGCTTCGAGGTTTTGCTTTTCTTTGGCGGTTTTTATCTGCATCGGTGTGACTGCGCGAGGCCTTCCAAATTCGTCGACTGCTACGTAGGTGAGATAAGCATGTGTTGCCTGGCGGATCTCCCCGGTGGTGCTGTTTTCGGCCTCGACGGTAATTTCTACTTCCATCGAGGTCTTTCCAACGAAAGTGACTTCCGCCGTGATGACGACCGTGTAACCGGTTTTCATCGGTACGATGAAGTGCATGTAGTCGACTGAGACGGTGACCACATTCGAGCGAGAATAACGTTTAGCTGCGATGGCCCCCGCGATATCGATCCAGGCCATGACCACTCCCCCAAAAACGGTTCCCAGTGCATTGGTATGGGAGGGGAGGACGGTTTCGGTCATCGTGACCGGAGTGCGATCGGGTGCTACTTTAATGCCTTTTCTTTGCATGGCTCTTTTTCTCAGTTAAGTTGCGCGGGGTCCTTCCCTTTTTCTTTTTCTGAAAGGTGTCCACCGACTGGTTGTGTTGAGAGTAGGTTTCTGAAAAGAGGTGGTGTCCATTATTATTGGAAACAAAATAGAGATAAGGGGAATCACCCGGGCGAAGGGCTGCCACTAACGAATCCAATCCTGGGTTTGCAATGGCTCCGGGGGGAAGTTCCGGAATCGTGTAGGTGTTGTAGGGGGTGTCTTTTAGGAGATCGGCTTTGGTGATGTTGCCATTAAAGTTGGGGATTCCATAGATGGTAGTGGGGTCGCTTTGGAGTCTCATTTTTTTCTTCAAGCGATTATGGAAGACCGATGAGATGATAGGGCGCTCTTCGGCGGCGCCGGTCTCTTTCTCGACGATAGAGGCCAGAGTAACGAGTCTTTCCAGGGTCCAGCCCTTTTGAATCATTTCAGAGGTGTAAGGTTCCTGAAATTTCTGTTTAAAGCGTTGAACCATTTGTTGAATAATCTTTTCTTCCCCATCTACCTTGGAGAAATTATAGGTGTCGGGGAATAAAAAGCCTTCTAGAGTCGGCGATTGGAAACCATAACGGGCAACTACTTTGGGATCCTGAACCATCTGCAGGAATTTTTCTTCCTGAACTAATCCTTGCTGTGCAAGCATCTGTGCATAGTTACGAAAAGTGAGTCCTTCCGGGAAGGTTACCAAATGGAGAACGGGTTCTTTGTAGTAAAGGGTGTTCAGCGCATCGGCGAGGCTCATGCCTGTTTGGAATTTAAATTCGCCGGCCCTTACCTTCTGTTTTCCACCGGTATATCTGAGAAGGGTTTTAAAAACTTGCGGATAAAGGATTACCTTTTGCTCCGCTAAAATGTTTGAGACCTGCTTGTTGCTGGCCCCGCTTGGAATAATGACATCCACGGCAGCACCGTTAGGGGTGCCATGATAGATGACATAGGCAAGGGCGATGCAGATGACTCCTAATCCAAGGAATAGAAACGCTAAAATTTTTTTCATTGTGAGTGGTGATGGAGATACCGCTCCAAAATAAGGGCAGCGGCGATTTTGTCGATGACCGTCTTCCGTTTTTGGCGGGAGAGATCGGCTTCGATCAGAATCTCCTCCGCTTGTACGGTCGTGTAACGCTCATCCCATTCTATCACGGGAATGGCCACCCGTTCTCGCAGCAGCGCAATAAATTGCTGGATCGCCTTGGCATCGCGTCCCTGCTCCCCATTTTGGTCCAAGGGAAGCCCTATCACCACCTCTTCCGCTTCCAGTTCCTGGAGCAAGGGGACTACCTGCTCAATCCATTCTTTCTTATTAGTGGCTTGGATGACGCTGTGGGGAGAGGCGATAATGCGGCATTCATCGGTCGTGGCGACCCCTGTTCGCTTGGTTCCAATATCGAGTGCGACGACGCGTCCCATGAGAGGGCTTATAGTCTATATGCAACCAGAATATCAAGCTATCAATGTACAGAGCTTGTGCGTTGTCAGTGAGGATGCGCCGCATGTTTTTTGGTTTGTGGATTGCATCTTTAACCCCCTATGGGGGGATTCCAATGATTCGATATGCCTTTATTGTAAATCTGATTTTGATACAAACGCACACTCTCATAGCCGAAGAAAGACTTCAGCATGCGCCCAGCCTTTCCAAAGGGAATAGGGGAACGGAAAAGCCAGGGGAGTCCAGACGACAAGCGGCTATCACATCGAGCTGTGCCGCTGTCACGGGTCCGGCCAGTCGAACCTCATCGAATGGAGGGGCTATCGTTTCAACTCCCATGGGCTTTGATGAAAATACGGTGGCGATCTACCAAAAGCAGGACAATACCGGTGGAATTCACAATGTTGCCGCTTTGGTGTTGAGAAAAAAAGGCCAGGCCATTCCAGTCGATTCAGAAACGGAATTGGATGCCGCCTTAAAAAAGGTTCGAAAGATGATGGAGGATGGGAAGCAAGTTAAAATGGTTTTTGCAGGTCACAGTTGCAATGGGGAGATGGTCCTTGGAGGACACTCAACTTTTCGAGTTAAGAAAGAGAATATCGAAAAGATAGGCAATTCCCTACAACACAAAAACCTGCATTCCATTACTATGTGGGGCTGTAGTTTTGGTGGCGGCAAAATGGGTGCAGATGCGGTTCAACAGCTTGCGACGGCAGCCAAAACCCTTGTCACAGCCAACAACTGCCCCTTATGGGCTTCTCCCCAAGACCCCACTACTATTGATGATTGCCCAACTTATGCGGAATTGAATTCCTGTTGGGTGCAGTCCTATCCTAGTTCCCGAATTGCGGGCGAAAATAAGCCTGTACCTTCGGATCAAAGGTCGAACATAGCAATCGGACGTTGATCGCAATTTCATAAAATAGTATAAGTCGCTGCTTTGGAGCAGGTATGAAACTATTTAATGTTTGGATGTTCTTAACGTTAGTCCTCACCGCATGTGCCCATTCCCCCAAAAAATTTCAATTGATTAAGCCCGGGATGACCAAGGGTCAAGTCGTGCAGATTTTAGGGCAACCCGAGGATCGAAGCTTTTCTCAGGGACGGGAAGAGTGGTCTTATACAATGGGAGGGTTCGGCGATGAACCCAAAGTTAAGACGGTCATTTTTACGAAAGATGTGGTTCATGAATTGAAAACCGATGAGGCGGCAACCCAGCGGAGGCATGAGCTCGAGCGTGCCCGAGCCGGTGCTCCTCAGATTCAGGTGAATGCCGGTGCAAATGGAGGACAACCCTGGAACTGTTCTCAATGGAATGCGCATGGTCACTATCCGAGCGGTGGGGGATGTAATATCTATGGTTGCTGGCCCCCCGGCGGTACTTGCACCGTGTTTGGCTGTTCATTCACTTCCGAGTGCGGAGCGGTCCACTGTCCGAACAAATATAAATCTCTCAACTGTCGATAATAAGAATAGATAGGTGTCCCTCCGGAGAATAACCCTGTCGGTTTTTTGCGGGGTACGGTATAAGTGCCCCTCGCCATGCGTTCGAAACGATTTACCCCCCTCCGGTACCAATTAAAAAAAGAAGGGCTGAAAGCCCTATCTTCAGGACATCCTTGGATTTTTCGAGATAAAATCAGTTCTGCGGCCGATGTCTTTCCCAATGGCCAATGGCTGAAGCTGGTGGACGCGGCAAATAAGGTGGTTGGTTATGGGATCTTTGAAAAAGAAGGGTTGATTGGGATTCGGGTCCTGAAACGAGGGGAAACGCCTCCTTCACTTTCTTGGATACAGGGGCAAGTAGAAAAGGCACTGAAAAAACGCCGCGCCCTTAAAGAATATACCGATGCCATCCGATGGTTGCATGGGGAGAATGATAATTTCCCTGGAGTGGTGATCGATGGGTATGGGGATACGGCGGTTCTGCAGACCTATTCCAAATCAGTAGATACTTTAGGGCGTTATTTAGCCGCTTTCCTCAGAAGCAAAGTTGGAATTGCCAACATCGTTTGGAAACTTCCTGCAAAAAGAAAACGGGAAGAAGTGCCCGAAATGGCATTGCGCTTACTCAGAGGACAATTAAAAGAAACAATTTCCTTTCACGAAGGGAAGCAGCAACTGGTGACTCAAGTGGGGCCGGGTCAAAAGAGCGGACTTTTTTTGGATCTCCGCGGGCTTCGCAAATGGATTGCGCTTCAGAAATGGAATGGGAAGCGGGTTTTAAATCTTTTTAGTTACACCGGGACATTAGGATTTGCGGCCGAATGGGCGGGAGCGGGCGAAGTGGTGAATGTGGATATTGCTCCGAAGGCGTTAGAGCATGGAAAAAAATTCCATATTCGCCAGTCGAAAAAAAGTCAGTGGGTCGCGGCCGATGTCTTTGAATGGGTGAAGGAGCTTCCGGCAAAGGAGCTGTTTGACGTGATTATTGTGGATCCGCCAATGATGGCGAGTCGAATTGAGCAGGTTCCGAAGGCTTTGCACGCTTATAAGCTTCTCTATACTCAATTGAAGAACCATTTGAAACCCCACGGCACGTTGGTGGGATGTTGTTGCACTTCTCGGATTCGAAGGCAGCGACTGGCGACGGAAATGGAATCTTGGTTAGGACGTTCCTATCAACGGAAATTGCAACTTCCTCCCGAGGATGATCATCCCGTTGGATTTCCTGAAGGGGATTATTTAAAAGTTTTTATCTATGAGCGAAGGTGAATTCCATCCCATTGTGATTGTGGGGGCCGGCTTCAGTGGATTGGGAATGGGAATTCGACTCAAAAAAGCGGGGATCTCCAATTTTATTATTTTAGAGCGGGCGATGGATGTGGGCGGGGTGTGGCGAGAGAATACTTATCCGGGCTGCGCATGTGACGTGGAATCCCATCTTTACTCCTATTCTTTCGCACCGAACGCGAAATGGTCCCATCTTTTTTCTTCGCAGAATGAGATTTGGAGATATTTGCAGAACTGCGCCCGTCATTTTGGCTTAATAGAAAATATTCGATTCGATCATGAGTTGAAACGGGCGGAGTGGGATGAAGCTCAAAATCGTTGGCGATTAGAAACCTCCCAAGGAAAAATAACGGCGGAGAAGTTGATCCTGGCGACGGGGGCGTTGAATCAACCCTACATTCCCGATTTAGGAAATTTTAAAGGAGAATGGTTCCATTCTTCCCGTTGGGACGATTCTATTTCATTAAAAGGGAAAAGAGTGGCGGTGATTGGGACAGGAGCCTCTGCCATTCAGTTTGTTCCGCGGATTCAGCCCGAGGTGGAAAAGTTATTTCTTTTTCAGAGGACCCCTCCTTGGATTTTGCCGCGGAGAGATTATGAGATTTCCGAGCGAATGAAACGGTTGTTTAATTGGGTACCCTGCTTTTTGAAGTTATGGCGATGGCGCCTGTATTGGTTACGGGAAACCTATGGAATCGCTTTTCGACACCCCAAAGAAATGGAAAAGGGGCGGAAGGTTGCAGTTCGGCATCTCCATCGTCAAATCAAAGATCCGAAGTTAAGAGAGCAGCTCACTCCGGGGTATACGATGGGTTGCAAACGGATCTTGCTCTCGGATGATTATTATCCCGCGCTGACTCAACCCAATGTCGAGGTGATTCATGGGGCTTGGGGAGAAAAAAAACGGGATGTCGATGTCATTATTTTGGGAACCGGGTTTCGTGTCACGGAGTTTCCCTTTTCGAAATATATTTTTGGGAAAGAGGGGAAATCTTTGTTTGAAGTTTGGCAAGGGAGCGCAAAGGCTTATAGAGGCACTGTAATTGCAGGTTTTCCAAACCTTTTTGGTTTGCTGGGCCCCAATACGGGATTAGGTCACAATTCTGTGCTTCTGATGTTGGAAGGGCAACTCCGAATGGTGATGAAGCTTTTAAAGTATCGAAGGATCGAGGTAAAAGCAGAGGCGCAGGAGCAGTACACGGCCCAACTGGATCGGCAATCTAAGAGCACGGTATGGTTATCAGGATGCAAGAGTTGGTACCTCGATAAAGCAGGACGAAATTCCACTCTTTGGCCGCTTTCGGTGACGCGTTATTTATGGCGGATGCATTTTCTTCGTAAAAAAGATTTTGTGATAAACTAATTTCCATCGAAAAACTTCTCCGAAATTTTGTCATGGCGAGCCGCTTCCAACGACTCGAAGGTAGATTGCAGGCAGGCGTGGCCATCCCGTCAATCAAGATCAAGCGGGTTGAAATTTCAAGTTGTCCTAGACTATGCAATGGGGTTGCTTCGGCAGAACGGGATTCTTTTTTAGTCGCCCGAAGGCCTCGCAATGACAATGGGTGGAGGCCTTTGCATGTTGAGTAAGAGGAAAATGGTGATAGTAGTTGGGGTGCTGTTATTGCTAGGCGGGATGGAGTTTTATGCCGATCATCTCTTGAAACGCCATGCGGTTCTGGGAAACCGTTCCATTCAACCTTATTTAATGGTGGGTGAGACCTACGGAAAAAATCATAAAGAGGCCTTTGATAAAATGTGGAAGCAAGAGGGGCCAGAGGCTTATGGCTATCGTCGGGTTGGGCCGGTCTGGGGCTTTCCCTTTGAGAAGGCGGACTCTCCTTCTCGTTATCAATACCTCTTTCAAGATCGGGCGGTCGAAGCTTTTGAGAGCCATCCTGAACAGCAACGCATCTTGGTGATCGGTGGATCGGTTGCGGCCGGACAAGGCTCCTCTCAGTTAGGCCGGCGTTGGTTTGTCCAGGTGGAAAATCGGTTATCCAACACGCGACTGATTCCTGCGGCCATTGGAGCGTATGTGACGGCGCAGGAGCGGATCGTCTTCGATACGGCGATAGAAATCGTAAAACCACAGCGGGTGATTTTCCTTCATGGTTTTAATGATGTGGCCATTCCCAGTTCCTATTTGGTGCGTCCAGGGGATCCCTACAACATGGGGTATCTCTATCAGACCTATTTTTCCCCCTTGTTTGGCATGGAACGTTTTTTAATAGACCACACTGCTTTGATGCGATTGGCATTTCTGAAACGGTTACAAATTTCAGGAGATCGAGTCAGGCGTGAAATTTTAGATTCTCCGCAGCGATTGAAGCAGTTTAAAGAAGGGGTGGCCTCTGAATATTTTAGAAATGTGGAATTCCTTCAACGGCGATGTCAGAAGGAAGGGATTGCCTGCGATTTTTTTCTGCAGCCCACCCGTCCACTCACTTCCGGAAAACCCTTAGATGATCATGAACGTTTGATTGAGGTCGGATATCGGGAGATTCAGAGCCGGGTAAAGGTTTCGAGCGTTCAGATTGTGGATTTGACGAATCTGATTCCTTCCACGGATTGGTATTTTGATAGTTGTCATTTTGGGGATCAAGGGCAGGCAGTCGTTGCCGAGGCGATAGCCAATCACCTCAACCATTCACGGCACTCTCGAATTACTTTGCATGAGCAGTGAGTCTCTACCGAGGGGAATTCAGGTATTTCTTAAGGGTTTCATATTGAGTTTGGTTTTCAGTCCAAATAAGGATTGCCGGGTGTTGAGGCTTAATTTTAGAGGCAGGCCCAAAGAAGGGATCGACCACTCCCGCTTTAGGGAGCTCCGGATCTCCCAAATAATATTGTCCCTTTTCCATGTCGGGCCCAATTCCTTTAACCCCCGCAGGGATCTTTCCTGGATTTAAATCTTTCATGAAGTCAAATCCCTTTCCTCCTTCCTTGATCGCGGCAGCAGGTTGATTGAAGTAGGGGTGTTGAGCGAGCTTTTCGGGTGGGAGAACGAGAAAAATATCGATGTCGGATGTGGGGCCCGCTTTCCCTTCCGCTTGGGTTCCCACGAGCAGAATCGCCTTGGGTCGAAAGCCGAATCGCTTTTCAAATCGATTTGCGATTTCGGGAGGGTTGAGCCCAATTTCTAGAGCTTTCAAATTGCGGACGGGGTGATGAGTCCTGAATAACGCCTCTGCATCGAGAACATTCCTGTTTTCAAAGACCATTCGGGCTAGTGCATTTGAACAAGGCTTGTCAGCACTATAACGATTTGGAATGTAAAGGAATCTATCCGCTCCGAAGCTAAAAACTGTGTGAAGCGTTAAGAACGATAAAATTGATTTTTTCATCTCTGCTCGCGAATTGGGTATGGAAATTTAAAGAGCTGACGAAACCGAAACAATTTCCTTGAGGGTTTAACTAAAATGGCAGTCAGATACAGAAAATATAATACCACAGAAAGAGTGTGGAGCTGTTGCCAATATTGCGGGGGCTGGAATCGCACATCCAATCGATGTTGACCTGCGCTAATGGGAACCACTAAGTAACTTCCTTCTACAAACATCTCCATTGGAGAGATCCACTTTCCATCTTCGTAAATTTGGTTCCAAGGGAAGGCCCCGACATTAATCAGGGCGTAACCCCTTTCAGTGGCTTGGGTCATGAGAGAAGGGTGGTGTCCTGGCTTTACGACGAGAGTCCCGGCCATGGGCCAAATTCCGGAGGGGCGAGGCACAAACAAGGAAGGTGTGAGGTAGTCTTGGGTACCATAGAAGGAGTTGGGAAGGTGGTGGGGGGTGAGTTCCGGGACTTTTCCCAGGGTGTAGAGTCCCATTGAAATTTTTAAGATAAAACCGACGCCACTCAAGAGGATAATCCATCGAGGAGGTGCAGGAAGTTTAGGAAGAGAAAGGAGAATGAGAAGGAGGGTAAGGTTTTGAAAATTGATGAGGCGGTAAGGGAATTGGAGTGGGCCAAATATTCCAAGCGAAAAGATGGGGACTGTCGAGGCAAGGATGAGAAAGCACCAAAGAGCAAAGAGGAGTTTGGTGCGAAGCTGTCGAAAGAGAAAGGGGAGGAGAGCGATGAAGAGAAGGGTGTGGGTTTGAGTGGTATTGAAAGGGGTGGAGACGGCAGAGCTTTTAAGGAGTCGAGCATCAAGTGGGAAGGGAAAGAGCCGGTGGAAAACATTGTCGAGGGTGGAGTGGTAGAAGAGCCGGAGTCCCCCTTGGTTAAGGTAGAGATGCGGGCCGAATTGGAAGAGGACGAGAAAGGTGGGAAGTAGAATGAGAATGAGACTTAGAATGGGAATGAGTGGGGGGATTTTTTTCAAGGTCGGGGTGGTAAGGAGGAAGAAGGGGAGGCTGTAGAGGGCGGTGGGCGGATGGGTACCACAGGCGGAAAGGAATAAAAATCCGACGATAGAGAAAGATCGGGATTGCATCCACAGCAGGAGGGCGATTTCAATCAGGATAAAAGCCACAAACTCAGGAATTGCTCCACGATGGTAGAGGTTGTTGAGGGGATAGATGGCGGTCAAAAAGAGGAAGGCCCAGGATGAGGGGAGCTGTCGTTCTTGAAAATAGTTTTTAAGAAAGAGACAGAAAGAGAACCAGAGGCCGATTAAGAAAAGTCGTAAGGCGATGGCACTCCCGAGGAATAGGGAAAGGACTCCCAGAAGAGGGTAGAACAAGACACCATAAAAAAGGGGTTGGGCCATCCCAATCATCTCATTCGTTTGAAGGCTGACAGGAAATTCTTTCCATTCTGAAATGTGAGCACGATAGGCGTCGATCATCCAGAGGTGGTTGACCCAATCATTCCAAGGGTTGTGATAGGAACCTGGGACTAAATTGAGAACGAGGAGGGGAAGACAGGGAGTTAAAAGGAGGAGCCACCACATTCTATAATTTTACCTGGGTTGTGGTAGTCTAACTAGATGAGTGGCGAAATAAAGATGGCAATAAAATTTATTTTTGTACTCTGTTTCTGTTGTGGAGCAGCGGGGTTTGGAGCCTGTAATGTTATGGCCTCTTCTTGTTGTGCCAGTTACAGCACCGATAGTGGTCCTCCTTATCAGTGTTTCAGTGACGGGGGTTGCACTATGGCAACCCTGTTTACCTATGATCCCGGCGATGTGGATTGTGCTCCGATGCCAACCGTTTTCAGCATGGTTACGGGCTATGTGGATTCAAGTGATTGTACCACTCCCTGTGGGGGGGGGCGCCCCCGAACTTCCGAATCGTTTAAAACCGATTGTCTTTCTCTTGTTGGGGGGAGCGGTGATTTTTGTGGCTCTTCGTCGCAGACATGGCAGTGCCCATTAAGGTTTATATTCTATATAGACGATGGGTAAATGGCGATCTTTCGAGAATTGCTCAATCTCTTTCATGCGATCGGCGTTGATTAAAACTTTTCCCCGGTAAGTAACAACAAATATACCGCTCGCTTTGACCCCATCAGTCCCATCCACCAGGACTTCATTGTATTCCCCTTTTTCTGTTTTCTTGAGAAGTCTCTCAGGACTGAGGAGTCCTACCTGTTTGTATTCACTCAAAAGGATTTCCTTGGGATTATGAGTCACTCCCAGATAATTCTTTGAATAAAAATCTTTAGGGGCTGCAGCGTAAATCGAATGCGGCGGGGCACTTAAGATAAAACCGGACATATCAAAAGTGGTGGGTCTTTTGTTTGAGATGAGGGATGTGCTCAGTAATCCATTTTTTCCTATTGCGGCTTCTGCTGCCTTCCAATCAATAGGGCCGGTACCATTCAAAGAATGGATGAGATAGGTAAAATTTTTAGGGTCATACATCTTAGGATCGGTAAATTGGTCCGGGGTCCAAAGTGCCTGATCCCCTTTTAAGCTGGTGAGGAACAGCCCTAGCCGTTGAGTTCCGACGGCCGTTTCTGCCTGGGTTGCAAGTTCAGAGCAGAGAAGAGAGGCGTTCTGGGCAGAGGTGGGCACTGAGAGCGATATTACTAGGAATATCAATTGGATAGAGTGTGCGATAACTCTATTTTACCATGCCTCCCGCAACCCTGTGAAATTATGGTATAAGAGCCACTTCTTATGGGGGTTTTTTTCGCCATTTTTTCTTTCCTTCTTCTCAATACAGAAGCTCAGATCGATTGCATCCAATTGGCCCAAAAGGTGGGCCGTTCCAAGCTTTTTCAACCACAGGATCCCATCCAGGTAATTGAAAGTCCTGAATCGACCCCAGAAAAGATCGAAAACATTATTCCTCTCGATTTTTGGTCAAAGATTCAGAAATTCCATCACGACCATCGGAATGAGGATTGGTATCAGGATGGGATAGGAGATCAACTGACGCCTGCGCCCTGGTTGGTTTACAGTGACCGAGCCCAATTTACATTAGAGTCAGGCCATTTTCTTTTTGTTGCCGAACCTAAGAACTATTCCATTCATCCCCTCTTTGAAGAAGGGAACCGAAGGAATTTGCTGCCGGCGGCTCCTCATGAGAATGGAAACTTTTTGCCTCCTTCTGATACCGTCCATTTTTGGATGGTGAGGCCGATAGCAGTTGTTTCACCCAAAGACGCCCCTTATTTGATAGCCGAGTATTTTCATCAGCTCGCACGCCGAAAAGCTCACTTAGAAGTTTTGACTCAATTTGGTCAAGGCATGCATTTTAAACACCAGCACATCAGCAGGCAGCAGCGGGTGCTGGGAAAAGAATTTTACAAGATCTATGTTGAACGAAGGGCCTATTTTATCCGAGCTAAAATCCATTCTGAATTGGTGGGACGGGATCTCTATTCTCAATACGCTGAGCTATGCTATGAACACCTTCTTAAAGTAAGCGGTTCTCAGACGCTCCAAATGCTCAATTTAGGGCCGGAAAACCTATTCCAATTTTAATGACGCAATCCTAAAAGTCGTGTAGTCCGGAGTAAAAGGAGACTTGCTAGCCATGGAACCCCTAAAGACGACTTTACCGGCCAAGTACTATAAAGATCCCGCCCAATTCAGTGCTGAGATGGAACGTTTTTATTTTAACCAATGGATTTGTGTGGGACGGACTGAAGAGCTGGAAAAACCTGGCTCCTACTTCTTAAGGGATTTAGCAGGTGAGAGTGTGATTGTCGTGAAAGGACAGGATAGCCGTCCCCGAGCCTTCTACAATGTTTGCCGCCATCGAGGAACCCAACTTTGTGAAGAGGCAAAAGGGGAGTTTAAAGGTTCCATTCAGTGTCGTTACCATGCTTGGACTTGGTCGCTAGAGGGGAAGATGGTTGGCGCTCCGCATATGAATGATGTGCCCGGCTTTTGCCAAGATGATTATCCCTTAAATGCACTCCATTGCGACGTCTGGGAGGGTAATATTTTTGTCCATGCAGGGAAAAGCCCCATGCCACTGGGAGATTTTCTGGGTGGACTTCGTGATCTCTATGCTCCTTGGAAGATGGGGGAGCTGAAGATGACCGATCGGATCACCTATGATGTGGCGGCCAATTGGAAATTGATCATTCAAAACTATTCCGAATGTTTGCATTGCCCTATTATCCACCCCGCGTTGGGAAAGCTTTCGAATTATCTCAGTGGAGACAATGTCGTTCCAAGCCCGCATTACTTTGGAGGTCATATGACCATCAATGAAGGAGTGGAGACGATGTCGATGAGTGGGAAGGCAAGTGCGGGCGGGTTTATCCCGGGCCTGCCGAAGGATAAATCCAAATATGTCTACTACTACTCTTTGATTCCAAATCTACTTTTGAGTGCGCATCCCGATTATGTGATGACCCACACCCTTTGGCCGAAATCGGTCAATCGGACCGAAATTATTTGCGAGTTTCACTTCCATCCGGAACAGATCAAAACCCCTGGCTTCTCCTCGGGTGGTGCAGTTGACTTCTGGGATATGACCAACCGGCAAGATTGGAAGGTATCGGAGCTTTCACAGTTGGGAATTTCCTCGCGAGGCTATATTCCTGGCCCCTATTCGAAGCGGGAAGATCTTTTAAAAGTGATGGATGAAGTTGTTTTACAAGGAGAGGCTTAATGAGCGTCTATTCAAGTTCGCGGACAGCATCGGTATTAGGCAAGTTGCCCCAGTCGAAATCTTTCGACGAGCTTTCCAAAGAAAAATGGGATGCGATTGTGGT
>CAZRZK010000056.1:0-19586 GCA_964604555.1 uncultured Pseudobdellovibrionaceae bacterium
ACGCACAGGTGTGAAGATACCCTGCTTTTAATTGGATCACCTTAACTCCCACACACAAATCGACATAGGTCAGGAGATCCCCCATCTGATTAGGTTTACCTCCTCGATTCAGGTTGTCCCCCAAACCTAACTGCCCAAATTGATTATTCCCCCAACATTTCACTCTCCCATCAATCATCAGTGCACAACTGTGCCCCCACCCCATCGATATTTCCTTAGGAGTCACCCCTATTCCTAAATCGACAGAGGGTAATTCCTCCCCCATTTGATCCAAGTGGGTTCCTCTTGCTTTCGTATCACCCAAACCCAACTGACCTGAAAAATTTCCGCCCCAACATTTCATCCCTCCATTCTCCATCAGCACACAATTATGATAGGCCCCAACCACCAAGGATCTCACCTTGCTGTCTTTCCCCAACGCAACCACCGGCAATGCATCCCCCATCTCAGAAGGCTCCGTGCCCCAGGTAAAGATTTTTCCAATCCCTATTTGCCCATCGGGATTCGCCCCCCAACACTTCACCGATCCTAAAGAGGTTAAGGCACAGCTATGGAACTGGCCCGTACCGATCGCTCTCACCTTTACGTCGGATCCAATATTAGCGAATGGCAAATATTGCCCCATCGAATTGGGGCGATCTCCTCGATGGATCCGATCCCCTAGCCCTAGCTCCCCAACAGCATTCGCTCCCCAACACTTAAAACTACCCGAATCAAAATAAGCACAGCTTCTTCCTGGGCCGGTCACCAATTGTTGAATTTCATCAGCAAATAAAGGCAAAGCCACCAAACAAATGAGTAACAAGATTTTTTTCATGAAAAAATTATCTCTATGGAGAGTGTGAATGGGAAGGGCTATTTGAAGGGACTATGCGGCAACGGCAACAACCCCTTGCTTTCTGCGCCCGATGAGGCTTTCTAGAACGATTCTAGGTTACTTGCCTGGTTCAGCTTCCACTGCCCCAGGAACCGCTACATTTGACTCTTCGACTAACAATTGGGAAGAGAGAATCAGAAAAAAAATATAACGACGAGAAACTTTGACATTGCCCCACCCCATGAAATGAAAACCAAACTAGTTTAAAGTGATTCGGGTGAAAGGCAAATTGAAATTATTATCTCTTGTTCTGTGGATAACATCGCAGTGCATCGCTCACCCACTCGATTTGGGACTCCTGAATATCCATGAAACCTATTCAAAAATTGAAGTCAGACTTGAATTAAACCCTATTTTAGTGACTCAGCTCACCGACTCTGCTCAAAAATTATTTGATGCCACTTTAAAAAAATCCCTATTCATTCGAAACGACGAACCCTGCGCATGGGATCAAAAAATAGAATCACAGCTCACCTCACCCCAAAACTTTAGTCTAACTGCCATTCTTAATTGCCCAAATCCTCAAGGAAAGCTCAGTGGCAAACTCTTTTTTCTATCCCAATGGACATCGACTTTTCGACTCCTCGTCCGCTCTCAAATAAATGGAGATGAATTCTTAAAAACCCTTGATCCCGCTAAAATTGAATTTTCAATCGAGCCCCCACCCTCTCTTGGCGAATTTGCGTGGATGGGAATCGAACACATTGGGATGACTCCTACTCAATGGAATGAGGGGGGGAGATTACGATTGCCCGACGGGATCGATCATATTTTATTTGTGTTGGCCCTGGTTCTCTGTGGAGGGAGTTTGCTTGCCACCTTAAAAACCATTACCGGCTTTACCCTTGGCCATTCCCTTACACTCGTGCTGGCCTCTTTTGGTGTCATAGAACTCCCTTCTCGGTTGGTGGAGTCACTCATTGCCCTTTCGATCTGTGTCGTCGCTTTTGAAGCCCTTTTCTTAAAAGATCCGAAAACGCGTTGGAAGATTGCGATCGCCTTTGGGCTGGTGCATGGAATGGGATTTGCTTCGGCGTTAGCGGAACTCAATCTCGATCAAAAAAACCTGATTCGTGCCTTGATCGGATTCAACTTGGGAGTAGAAGTCGGACAAGCAGCCATTGTGGCCATCGCACTTCCCATCCTTACTTTCATTCAACGAACCGTATTGCAGGTGGTGTTCATTCCCACTTCAGCCTCCGCCATCTTCTTAACGGGGGGGTATTGGTTTATACGAAGAGCTTTCGGCTTTTAACCCCGGCTCTGTTCAATTTCAGCTTTTAACCGCTGATACCGAGGTTCTTGCACCCCTGAATCTAACACCGGCCGTAAAGCCTCTTTAGCTTGAGGCCATTTTTGGGCACGACTATAGGCTAACGCCAAGACATACCAACTCTGGGCACTCTTGCGGACCTGTAATTCTTCTTCAGCCAAGTGAATCGCTTCTTGGATATCTTTTTCCTGTCCTCGATCTAAAAGAAATTGTGCCAACTCTAAGCGATGTCCATAGCTTCCCGTCTTCAACTCTTCGCGAAGCGTTTTTTCCACTTCATCCTCGATCGTTCGTGCCAATTCGATTTTCTCGTCTAACCGCAACGCCTTTCCATAATAGCGAAGATAGGTCACCTGTCGCGAAGAGGTGAAGGCATTGAAAAAGTGTGCGGCTGCAGCAGCATAACGTTTCCGCGCTATTTCCAATTCCCCAAAAAGGTAGGATGCGAAATGATATTGAGGAATAATCCGGAGTGACTCCTTAAAAAGCCTCTGCGCCTCCGAAAGTCGATTCTGGTTCAGATAATACCGTCCTAAAAGGCACCTGACCCAAGCAGAATTCTCCTCTTCACCAAGATCCTCCAACGCAATCGCCCGCCCCAAGGTCAACTCCCCTTCTTCGCCCTTACCTTGCGCAATCAGCACCAGGCCTTTCAAGGACAAATTCTTTAGGGTCGGGTAGGTATCGCTCAAGCGGTTGACTACATTAGCAGCCTCCTTGAGTTCTCCGAGCGCTAAATATGCAGTGACTAAAATAGCAAGTCCTTCAGTGCCTTTATTTTCTTGCTGCACTTCAATCGCAAGACGAACCGCCTCTTTAAATTGGTGTCTGGCCTCCGCAATCGACGCCAGAGTTAATTTCGCAGTCCCATTAAAGGAGGGTAAGAGTTGAAGGGATCGTTTGGCCAGTGCCTCGGCTTTGTCATAGAAAGCATCATCACCCGTTAATTTGGCCTGTGAAACATACAGCGAGGCCAACATCGAAAGGTTTAAAGCGGAATCAGGAGAAACGACCAACTTTTTTTGAATGAACTCGATCTGTTTTTCAAAAGAAGGTTTTCCTTTCAGAGGGAACGGATAGGCATAGGAAGGAGATTTCAGATAAGAATAGCCCCACCAGGAAAGGAAAAGCCCAATCAAAAAAAAGATAAGTCCAAAGGCAATTCGTTTCATTACGCCTAAAACATTACCCATTATAATAAAACCATGGAACTCAAATCTTCAAATTTTATCGTTAAGCTACGCATTGAAAAGCAGGGGCGTGGCGGAAAAACTGTCACGGTCCTAGATGGGTTTCCTAAGTTAGAACCCTATCTCAAGGAACTCACGACTGAGTTAAAAAAACGCTGCGGTTCAGGCGGAACTTATTTACTGGATGGAAAAGAAGGAAAAATCGAAATCCAAGGGGATAAAAGAGAACTCATCCGGCCCATCTTGATGCAAAAAGGCATTCAGGTAAAAGGCTGAATTCTGCTTCACTTGCGACAAAAGATTGCTTCGGGCTTCGCCCTCGCAACGACAGTCCCTTTATCATTGCGAGGATCCCGGAGGGCGACGTGGCAATCGAGTTGAGGTATGGTGTGAGCATGAAGCGAAGGAAGCTCAAATCGGCTCTGCTCATCGCAGCCTTCATTTTATCTCCTATAGTCGCTTACGAGTTATTTTTATGGTCATCCTGGAACTTTAGCCCTGATTACTTTGAATCCGATCGATGTCTCGATTATGGGGGGTGCTGGGATATTACCGATAAAGTATGCAGAAAAGAGGAACCCAATGCTCAGGAACTTTGTGATAGAGGTAGATAAAACTACTCGCGGATGGAGGTAAGAATACCGTAGAGGGAGCCAATCTTGATCTTAGCATCGAATTTCACCGGATATTTTTTAGAATCATCACTTAACCAAAGGTAGATATCGCCTGTGGGCCTAAAGATATTATTCACTCTGACATTCACTAGCATTTTCCAAGTTTGAAAAGAACCGGCCGGTGTTCTCAAGAACTCATTCGCGACCGGCGTGAGGTCCACATCAAACACTTGCTTATTCTCATAGACTTTAAAGGAATGTTTTTCCCCCATGCGGTAATTAAGGACGCGTGCATAATAAAAGGCGCTCCACATATCAAAAGTCCCGCTGGGAACATCATCCTGCCGATCTTGGTCTTCATTCCCCCACTTCTGCGAAAGCCGTTTTGACCAATAAAGAGCTTTCCCTTTTTGGTGGTCAAACATCACCCGTGTCTCTTTATTCTGGTGAGTCTCAACCATGTGAAGGAGAAATTTATAAGGGAAGAGCCACTGGGTATCAACAATCGATTCGATCGTGTTATCGACGTGATAAATAGTATCGACCAAACGGGAAGAGAGGGCATTCCCCCAGAGCAGCATCGTCGAGCGGCCATCCACCACCGGTCCAGGTCTCACTTCTAAAACAGTTCTGCCCGCTGGCAGTGCGGTCCAGTTGAGATCCATTTCAAGGTGTTCCCCAATAGCAAAAGGAACTTGATCGGGAGTGTAGGTCGGAAATGTTTTCACTTCAGGTTGGGGGGTAGGTTCAATCACTGTTTCTACCGGTTTTTCCTTCTTGCCCTTTTTAGACTGTATTTTCGACTTTTTGGATTCTACCTTGGGAGGAGCTTCGGTGACCACCGGTTTCGGAGATTCATTTTTAGGGACTTCAATCGTGGGATCGGGAGGAATGGCAATGCCTGTAGCACTATCCCCTATCGAGGCGCATCCCACCAATGAGAATAAAAACAAGCTAAGACTGAGTAGCCAACTTCCAGCGTGGCTCGCCCTGATAAGCTTTCCACCGTCGATGCAACCAAAGCCATTGTTCAGGATATTTTCGAATAACCGATTCCATCCAGTTGTTGTAAGTCTGGCTCTTTTCGTAGAGACGGACTTTCCATTGAGCGGAAAGGTGGGGCGCTTCCAGTATAGGTCCATATTCCACATGGAGAATGCCATCCTTTCGGTAGGAGTAGGCAGCAATCACCTTCACCTCTTTTTTTTCGGTGAGTAATGCCAGCCCCGCTGCAGTTCCCGCCTCGTGACCAAAAAATTGAATAGGTAGGCCAATCGGGGGGCCCATGAATTGATCTAGGATAAAGACAACGTAATGCCCTTCTTTTAATGATACCAGGATATCATTCGCCGTCCCAGACTCTAAAAGGATGCGGGTCCCCATACGAGCGCGGTACCACTCTAAAAAACGCTGTGCTATCGGGTTCTTAGCTCTTTTTACGACGGCATCGACCGGCATGCCCAAAGCTGCGGTGGCTGCTAACGCGATCTCCCAACTGCCTAAATGCAAAGAAAGGAGGAACGAGCCTGGGTTTTCCTTTAAAACTTCGATTCCTGAGATTTTCACCTTTTCCAATATTTTTTTGCGATCCCAGGTCAGGCTCTGCCACGTTTCAAAAAGAGTGAGCGCGTAATGTTTATAATTTTTTTGGGCGATTTCCATGAGCTCGGGATTGGAATATTGGTCACCTAAAGCCAGCTTTAAATTTTCCAGCACCGTCTTTTTTCGGAAACCCACCACGCTGAAAAAGAACCACCCCAAAAAACCGGCCATTGTATCGATGGGTAATCGGTTTAAGATCCAGGAGCATCCCTGCAACAAAAGAATCATAATCCGCGGCTCTCCAAAAAATTCCAAAACTTCGATTCCAAAAAGTATTCAATCTCCAAAACATTTAAAGGAATCTGTTTTGCTTCAAAAAATTGGTACACTTTCCAATAATCCTTTTCGGTGGTCAAAAAACGGGTACAACCGATCGCCTTTGCACGCTGGATCAAATTTTCCAATTCATCAGGATGATAGTGGTGGTGATCGGAATAGGACTGAAAGAACCGTACCTGGGAATCCTCTTCCGCATCCAGCTGAAATCCCTTTGGGTAGGCGATGCCACAGAAGGCGGCGACTGAACCTTTCAGTCCAAGCGGTTTCACCTTTTTCGTCGCTTTAAACAGGGGAAGATCGGGATAGTTTTTACTCAGCCAGGGTTCCCATGGACCGTCCCCAATCAAGACAACAGCGTCGGCAAACTTTAAGGCCGAACGAGGCTCCCGTTGGTACCTCCAGGGAAGTCGCGGCTGCACCGGATAGCGCGCGTGAATCACGACGATATCAATATCTCTTTTCAGTCGCACATGCTGGAAACCATCGTCTAAGATCACGGGCCTTCCCTGTTTTTCAATCTCTTTCAGGGTGCGCACACGATCTCGCCCGACCCACACCTCGGTCCCCGTTTTCTTGGCAATCAGGTAAGGTTCATCGCCATACAGAGTGGGCCCCTTTTCTTGTGTCAAATCGACCTGAGCCCCTTTCCTTTCTGAATCAGAACGGTAACCGCGAGAAACCACTATGGGGTTGCGCCCTTTCAACCATTTCGCAATCTCCATCACGATCGGAGTTTTTCCGGAGCCACCGTAATGGATATTGCCGATCGAGATCACTTTGGTGGTGGAATGGTAACTCTTTTTGGAAAGGTATTTTCGTCGAGCGAGGAGGATCTTTTCCCAAAGCTTTACAATCATGAAAGCCACTCCGCTATTTTATGAGCGGCCTGCACTGAAGCCCCTTGATTTCCTAGAAGAGCACGGCACTGCACTAAATCTCGTACCATTTTTTCATATTCCGTTTGGGAAGCGAACACTCTTTCCATTTCAGTGAGTAGGCATTCTGCGGTGGCATTTTCTTGAAAGCATTCCCCCACTACCTGCCTTTGATGAAGAACATTCGGCATGCCGATAAACCCTTGGTATCGGATCAGGTGACGAAAGATCCAAGCCGACATCGAATGAACTTTATAATAAAGAACGAAGGGAGTTCCTATCAACGCCGTCTCTAGAGTGGCAGTTCCCGAGGCCACGATAGCAAAATCGGCCCATTCCAGGGTGGGATAAGCTTCGCCACTCAAATGAATAGGCAGGTCTTTTAATTGGGTTTGGATCGTTTCCTGTTGAAGAGTGGGAGCCACCGGTAAAATAAATTCTGCTTTTGGATAACGGGTTAAAATCTTTGGAACCAACTCCAGGAGGATAGGAAGGTGGTATTTTACTTCGCTCCTTCTTGAGCCTGGGAGAAGCGCAATCCGAGGGTTCCTTTGCACATTTTCAAAAGGCCGGTAGGCTTTTCTTTTTTCAATACGATCCAAAAGGGGATGTCCCACAAATTGTGCGGTGACCCCATGTTCTTGATAAAACTTTTTCTCAAATGGAAACACCACCAAAAGCAGATCCACTAATTTCTGAATTTGTTTGATCCTCCCCTTGCGCCAGGCCCAAACCTGGGGAGGGATAAAATAGACCACTTGAACCCCTAATTTTTTTAGGAAGTGAGCAATGCGCAAATTGAAATCGGGCAAATCGAGCAGGATAGCAAATTGAGGGCGCCTCGATTTCAATAACCTTTTAAAACCCCAATAAGATCGCAAAATCTCAGGGGCATGACCTAGCCAATCGGCTAACCCCACCACATTTAAATTTTCAGCAGGCAGGACAATCTCCATTCCCGCCTCTTTTAAATGGTGGCCCCCAATCCCAAAAAAATGGAGCTCAGGACGTTGCTTTCGCAGCTCCTGGATAAGGGTCGCGGCATGGAGATCGGCCGAGGCCTCCCCTGCCACTACCAAGACTTCATTATGTCTCTCAATGCCCTCATTGATTGAAGACTTCAGCGCCATGGGGTGAATATCGGTGATTCTGAAGGATTTGGGAAAGGATTTTATCGGTTAGTTTCATCACCCTTACCCCATCCTCTCCCGTAACCAAAGGCTTCCTCCCCTCTCGGATGGCTAGAACAAATTCCTCTAATTGCTCTTTGAGGGGGTCCATTTGGCCATTTAAAAGGTCGAATTCGTAGCGATGATCGGGGGTTTCAATGTGAAATGTCCGTTGTTGTTTAGGCACCGCCCGTTGAACATTGAGGTTCGCCACCACTCCATTTGGGAAATGGAGCCTCACATCGGCAAAATCCAGGTAAGGCGAAACGGTGTTTCCCCCCATCGCAAACTCCACGACCGGTTCTTGGTTAATCAATCCAATGACGAGATCGAGATCATGCACCATCATGTCACTCACTATGTCGATCCCATTTTCCCGGGGAAGTGAAGTGGCGTGCCTAACGGTATGGAGGGCGCGGATTGGCCCCATCTGTTTTTCACCGGTTAGACGTTTCAATCGAAATCGTTCTAAAAACCCTACTTGCAAACAAAGCTTCTGCGATCGAGCCAACTCCACGAGTTGCTCTGCTTGAAAGACGGTTTCACACATCGGCTTTTCCACCAGTACATGAACCCCTTGTTCCAGTGCCTGTTTCGCCAATTCAAAATGAGACGCGGTGGAACTCGCAATTACCATCGCATCGACTTCAAAGAGTAGTGCTTGATAATTTTCAAAGAGAGGGACTGAATCGATCGGAGAGCCTTTGGGATCACAGATCCCTATTAACTCAATGCCAGGAAGATGGAGGAGCTTTGAAAGATGGAGCTGTCCCATCCGTCCAGCACCGACAAGACCGAATTTCACCTCGAAATTCCTAGTTTAGAACTTTGGACAAAATCGACGAAAATCCTGACCTCGTCCCCATCGCCAATTTCATCGGCAATTTTTTTGAGGGCCGCTTCAACTTGAAGTTTTTGCAGGAAGAAGATTTTAAAGACCCGTTTCAACCGGGCTACGGTAATCTCATTAAACCCTTTTCGTTGCAATCCCACCGAATTGATCCCTGCAACCGAGAGTTCCCAACCCTTCGCCAAGCAAAAAGGGGCTACATCTTTGCGAATAATGGAACCTCCCCCAATGTAACTGTACATCCCGACTCGACAGAACTGGGCTACCGCCGATTGCCCGCCGAGAGTTACAAAATCCCCTATTTCCGCATGGCCTGCGAGATGGACAGAATTGGCAATAATCACTCCTCTTCCCACTTTGCAGTCATGAGCCACATGGGTATAGGCCATCAGAAAACAATTGGGCCCTACAATGGTTTCTCCATGTCCTTGAACCGTTCCACGATTAACGGTGCAATACTCCCTTAAAACAGTCTGATTCCCAATGATAGTTTTGGTGGGTTCATTCTTATACCCTAAATGTTGAGGAGCTCCACCGACAACGGCATAAGGATGAACAGTGACCTCGTCACCTAAAGTGGAGTGGCTCCGGATCATCGCTTGGTTCTCGATCCGGCAGTTTTTTCCTATCACGACTCCGTCTTCAATGACGGCATAGGGACCGATACTTGTCCCTTCCCCAATTTCTGCTTTTCCCACAATTGCCGTGGGATGGATATTGACACTCACGCGTTCCCCTTTTCCAACCGCTTTAGCCGTTCCCATAACTCCGGCAACTTCCGAAAATATCGAATCGATCGCATTGCCTCTTTAATCGGGAAGGCAGGTGAGGAAAAATAGGTTTCCCCGGCAGGAATATTGATCCCTACCCCAGACTGGGCCCCCACTCGTGCCTTGTCTCCAATCTCAATCCCGTCGGCAATTCCCACCTGTCCGGCCAAAATCACCTTCTGACCTAACTTCACTGACCCACTTAATCCGACCTGGGCACAAAGGATCGTATTGGCTCCTATCTGGCAGTTGTGGCCCACATGGACCTGGTCATCGAGCTGGGCATTTTTTCCGATGCGCGTCTCTCCCAGAGCCCCTCTATCAATAGTGCAATGAGCCCCAATCCGCACCCCATCTTCGATCACCACCGTCCCAATCTGTGGCATTTGGGACATCCCTTCAGCGGTATCGACAATCCCAAAACCTTCAGAACCAATGATCGCTCCCGGAAAAATCACCACCCGATTCCCGATCGCCACCCGATCTAGAACCACCACCTGGGGGTGGATCCGACACTGCTCGCCTACCGAAACCTCTTCCCCTAAATAGGCGAAAGGAAAAAGGGTCGTTCCCGCTCCCACCACCGTCTTCGCTCCTACTACTGCATAGGGTCCAATCGAGGCCCCCGGCGCAATTTGAGCGGAGGGATGAATCGAAGCGAGCGGGGAGATTCCCTGCCATTTGGGTTTGGATTTCAAGGCGCTCAAAACCCGATGAAAAGCTACTTTAGGTTCATCGACCACAACCAAAGTGGTTGAAGCTGCCTCGGAGCTAAACTCTTTTGAGGTCAAGACGACCGAATCGGTCACCGATTTCAGGTGGTTCAAATACTTCCGATCGGCCAAAAAACAGAGGCTTCTCGCCATCGGAGCTTCAATGGAAGAAAAGCGGTTAATGGGGGTTTGATCATCTCCGATCACTTCCCCGTTGAGCCAAGCTGCAAGCCTTCCCGCAGTCGTGGGAAACTCTAAGGATTCCGTCATTTGCGACCCTTTTTATACACCGGAACCAGACTAATGCCGGGCTTTTCAGATGTAAATGGTCTTAGATTTATTGCGGTTTAAAGCTCGTGTAGTTATTGGTGATCACACGCACGCAGAAGTTAGCAACCGGTTTTACCCCAGGAATCGCTCCGGCTAAATCCTTTACCTTTTCAAAAAAACTGATCGCAACTTCAGTTGGAGTGAACCCTCCAAAAAGCAACCGGGAAAAGGCGCGCGGACCTTCCCGAATCGAGCCAATCGTTAAAAAAGTAACCTGGTAAAACTCGACCACATTTTCTAAAAATTTCTGCCAAATATTAAAAACAATGCGGGCTCGCCCTACCCTTGCATTTAAATAGGCCTGTGCCTCTGGATGTTGGTGATATTTTTCCGGAATAAATTTCTTGAACCATCCCGATGCCAACTCAAAGGCCTGTTCCAGCTTCCATAAAATCGCGGTGGGAGCAATGGCATAGGCCACCATGTATCCCAATAAATACATATCGAAATCCAGCCGTCCAAGAGTAATGACGTTCGTCACCAACATCATCGCCAAGGCGGCAGGCATGTTGGCCCAGATGATCTTTACGTAATGGACATAATTTTTCTTCCAAGAGTTGGAGGGATCCCGAAATTTTTTCCAGAACCATCCCGTATAGCTGATGTCCTTATCATTCCCTTCTGGCACTTTTCCAAATTGGCCATCATGCATTTCATCTTGTTGGATCTTCATCCAGATGTTGGCCAAGATCCCGGTTACTACTCCTGTCATGTATCCCGTCAAAAGAGGATACCGTCCCAAATAGAACCAGGAATCGGCACTAAAAGCCTCCGAATGAAGAGGAATATTGATTCCCGACGTGACCCCTGCCAAGCAAACGAACAGCAGCATCAACTCCATCGGTTTGTCGACGATCATGCTCGCAATCGTTCCACGCACGGCACGCGCCATGGCCTGGGGTTTTTGCAGTTGCCGATTCACTGTCTGCATGCGGGAAACTTGTCGATTGCGATCGGGGTCTAAAAAGCGCATGTTGCGCTGATTGAGCCAATTTTCCGCCCTCGAGAGACTCAGACTGGGCGACTCCGTCGCATCCCTCACCTGATCATAGAGTTTTCCATCGGAAGTAATTTTTCCAACGATTTCAGCAGCTCCTTCCGGAGTGATCTCAATTTTATCAATTTGACGAAGCGTCGCCGCCTTTAATTCCTCTACCGTACGATTCTCAATATCAAGACCGGCCTCCGTCCCTGCTACTCCATCGAGAAATTGTCTCATCGCCTCATCTTTAACGGCATTGAAATAGGCGAGGAAAAAGCGACGTTGGGCTCCGCTCAGTTCGTAAAGGGTATTATCGGTGAGTTTGTCGATTCCACCGCTTGCCAGAACTTTTTTTAACGTTTCGGGATCATCCAAAAAACGCACCAAAGCAGTAAATGATTTTCGCAGGGCCGCCTTTTGAATGGCCGCCTCCACAGGAATGATCTTGGCCTCCCAAGCCTTCATCGCGACTGCCGTTTCACTTCCAAAAAGTTCTCTGACTTTTAATAAGGTTGCCTGGGGTAATGGACGTAGCCCTCCATTTAAATGAGTTGGCAAAGTCAATCCCCGCTGACTTCGAGTGGCAGTCGAAAAATAGGTAGGATAAGCCAAAAAGGAGAGACACAAGATCGGATGCCAAACAAAGGATCTCAACCCGAACCAGACATTCCAAATACGGGCATAGGCATATCCAGAAATAGTAAACGAAGCGGCACTAAACAACAGGTGCATCAAAGCGCCCCGAAAAGTTTCAATTTGGGTCGCTGTTTTTTGGAAAAGCCTCTTATAGAGAGAACATTCCCGGATGGCTGTAATTCCTTTTCCAAACCACGTGGCATCTTTCTTTTTCAATTCCGCGATGATTCCTTTGATCTCCACATCCTCATCAGCAGTATAAGTCTTCTTCTCCTTCCCCGATTCTTTTGCTTCATCATCGGCTAAACTTTGTAGATATTCCGTCTGCACCCGATTCTGTCGGGCGATGAACCGCTGATAGAGAGACAAACGAGGGCCACCCGCTTGTTCGGAAGGCTCCTTATTCCATAGATCTTGCGCCAACCGATAACCATTTACCATCAAGTGTGGAATCCCTAAGAGACAAAATAAAGTGGTAAAGGCGGCAGTTAATCCTGTTAAAAATCGAGGCAGATTCTCCCCCGATAAATAGCGCTGATGGAAAGTATAGGGATTAAAACCTTTCAATGTGGAGTTCATTGCATCCCAAGCTAGGGAACCGGCTCGCTCAATATTTCCAAGCAGAGTTCCCAAGCCGGCTCGCGTCAGATCCATCACCCCGTAGAGATATTCGGCAAATTGGGGTGACAACATTCCCAAAGTCGCTACTGCCACCACCGGCGCTCCATACTTGATATAAGGATGGTGAATCAGTTGCAGGGCCCCTTCTCGTTTTGCTCTCCGAGCCGCTTCTCCTTGCAACTTGCCACTAAAGGCTCCTGCGACCATGAAGAGAGCTTCCTTAATTTTGGGAGCGCCATCCGGCTTTGGAAGTGTCAGCCTGGCCCATAACAATCGAATCCGTGCAAATAGACGGGTCTGGGCCGCTTGCGTTGCGGCAATGGAGTTTACCGACTTTTGAAATTGGGTTGCCTGATCCAATTGTAAACCAAACTGAGTCATTAAATGTTTCGAAGCCGACTCCCCCTCCGCCGTCGGTTTATTTTCATTGAGTGCCTTCACCAGATCCTGGCGTTGCTTCACCTGCTCTTTGAGTTGTTTGAGGAAATCTTCCATCATTTGGGGAGAACCGGTCACCGCCTTGGCCTGAACCTCCATGTCACGGCCTGCGAGCTCCGTCGCTTTTTGGAAAAGCATGTCGAGTTCACCCACCAACTCCTTCGTTTCCTCGAAAGTTTTGGGATCGGCAAGCGAAGCGGTCAGGTTAAAGGCCATTTGCTGAACATAGGCAAAATGATCCACCACCTTAAGTGGCAAAGAAGTATCGCCGACCTTAAGTTGATCGGCCTCAAAAGAAAGTCTCCCTTCGGAGCCGGTCTGCACCGGAATCCGATAGACCGGGATCTCGGATCGCCCTAAGTTGTAACGAAATTCGCTCAAGTCCAAAAATTTCACATTTTGAACACCCGTAGAGGAATCAAACGAGCCCTGTTCCCGAAAAATGAGATAGTTTCCGTAAAAAGTAATCTCCGCCACTTCATGCGTGAAACTGAGAATCGATTTTCCCTGCCATTGGATAGAAAAGGAATGTCCCGCTCCAAAAGAAATTGGCGCCACTCGACCTGCGTCTCGCGCATAAATTAAGGTGGGAGCTCCCCCTGCCGTTGGCCTTATTTCAACCGTTAAATTGACACCGATGCGATTGGGAGAGGAGTAAGACTGCACCGTCTGACGTAAGAGATCGAAAGTATCAAGGGAATTTCCTTTACCCGATTCAATCGCCTCATGGAGCGCATCCCCTTCCGCCGGAAGATTGCGATCCGGACTAGGACTAACCTCTGTAGGATCGCTGCTTTCTTCAACCTGCTTTTTCTCTTTTTCATCAGCTGCTAAAGCAGAAGGAAGCAAAGGGCCAAAGATCTGGCTCCAAATTAATAAAACCACTACCACATGAACAAAAAAGGGAGCCCCCCCGTTGTAACGGCGCTCCCCCCCACGATTACTCATTCCTTAACGCATAACGCAACACTGAACGTGACTCAATGCATTATTTTGCTTTTTTTCTGTCCTCCCCTGTTATGGCGAGGCCCGAAGGAACCTTGAGGTACCCACTTCCTTTACAGAAAATTCTTTGAATTTTCTGTAAAGGAAGTGGGTACCTCAAGGCCACGCTGCTAGGCACCTATTGTGCAGAGTGAAGATCCCCTATAATGAGGATCTACCTGTAATGTTTCCTGAATCATTTCATAGCTTGATGCGGCGGAACCCGCTCTTCCGCCCGTTTTTGTTTTCCTATTCAATTTCCCTGTTGGGAACCAACATCTTCGATATCGCTATTCCTCTTTATGTGCTTCAACGCACGCATTCGGCCTATGCCCTTTCAATGGTCGCTTTCTGCCTCCACCTTCCCTACTTCATCATGGCCCCGCTGACCGGTTACTTGGCCGACGCCTTCGATAAACGGAAAGTAATGCTCTACACCGACATCGGACAGGTGCTCTGTTTGGCTTTGCTTTTAATCTATTATCTCTCTTCCCACACCGCACTTTGGCCTATCTTGATCGTTGTCTTTCTCGCCAAAACCTTGATGAATCTTTTCGAAACGGTCACTAGCTTTCAACTCATTCCACGGATGGTGGCGCGCGAAGATCTCACCGCTGCCAATGGCGTTTTTCTCACCACCTATCGTTTTGTACAGGTGCTAGGCCCCCTTTTTGCCGGCGTGCTCTTAAGCGTTGCCGGAGTGGGAACTTGTATCGTGATCGATATGCTCAGCTTCGGGGCCACGCTTTACTTCACCTCGACTTTGCTGCCCTTAAAGGGGGAATGTTGGAATCATGGGATTAGTTCCAATCCCAACCTCAAAGACTTGGTTACCAATTTCCGAGAAAGTCTCGACTTTGTCCGGCGATCCGCCATTTTCAAACCCTTCACCGCCCTGATGTTCTTCTGGAACCTTTCCTCCTTCGTCCCAAACTCTCCCAGTCTCGTCTATTATTTCACCGAAACTCATCATTACAGTTCCGCCCAATATGGATTGATTGCCGCCTTTATCAGTGGGGCAGGCGTAATTGGATATCTTCTCTCGGGAAGACTTTTTGATAGCAATCAATTGGGGTTCTCGATGATCCGGGCCGCCTATTTCCAAGGCTTGATGGCAACTGCCGCGCTTCTCTTTTTCAAACTTCCCTTGGGAGTGGCTCTTTGCTTTGGAATTGCCCGCATCGGAAGCTCTTTACTCACCATGGGAACCTTTTGGTTACGACAAACCAAAATTCCTCTTGAACGCATGGGGGGAGTCAACTCCTGTGTTCGCATGTTCTTTATGTCCTCCGCGCCGATTTCGGTGATCATTCAAGCCTATCTCATCACTCGCTTCGGAGTGTTGAGTTCACTCTGTTTAGGAGCCCTCTGTCTCTGGGCAGTCTATTACTTCGGAAAAAAGGTTTCCACCTCGCTCGAAAAAGACGAACAACCCGCCTTAGATGCTGCTGCGTAAACCCCAGTGTTTTTCAAATGCCACACTTGGCAGTTCTCCCGCAAGCTAGCGCTTCACGCGGGCGATAAAATCGACCAACCGCTTCGATTTTGGAGCGTGAAAGAAGTCATGTGTGGAAGCAGTCTCTACAATCTCTCCATGATCAAGAAAGAAACAACGCTTTGAAACCCGTTCAGCGAAAGAAAGCTCATGAGTAACAATCACCATCGTCATCCCACGGTTTGCAATCTCGGTCAGGAGATCCAACACCTCAAACACCAGCTCTGGATCCAAAGCACTGGTAGGCTCGTCACATAAAAGGACCCGCGGCTCCATCGCTAAGGCCCTAGCAATCGCTACCCGTTGCTGCTGTCCCCCGGAAATAGCGGAGGGCAGCTTATTTTGATGATCTTTTAGCCCCACCTTGCATAAGAGATCCGAAGCCCGTTCCACAGCTTCATTGCGCTTTCTGCCCAAAACATGGATTTGGGCAAGAGCTACATTTTCTAAAGCATTGAGGTGCGGAAAAAGTTCAAATCGTTGGAATATCATGGCGGTTTGTCGACGCACTTCATGGGGCTTTTTAAGGTAATCGCGGTAGTTCATCCCATTCACTACAACCTGCCCCGATTGGATCGTTTCGAGCCCATTGATAATTCTCAAGGTAGTGCTCTTTCCACTTCCGGAGGGTCCCACTAAACAGATCACTTCACCGCTCATCACCTCAAGTGAGATGCTTTTTAAAACTTCATGAGCGATGCCATGATTAAAAAAACTCTTTGAAACATTTTGAAGAGAAACGATAGGGGTCATGCAATTCCCTCCCCCTTCAATCGAAACTCCAGACGTCGTCCCAGCGAACTCACCACCCAATTGAGGGAAAGGTAGATCCCGGCGATGAGAAACCAGGTTTCAAAACTCCGAAATGTCACTGAAACGATACTCAAGGCTGATTTGGTGAGATCCATAATCCCGAGCACGGAAACCAAAGAACTGTCCTTTACCAATGTCACAAACTGCCCGACGAGAGGCGGGAGCATCCGACGAATGGCCTGAGGAGCGACCACAAGTCGTGCGACCTGCCACGGAGACATTCCCAAACTTTTAGCCGCATCGATCTGCCCTTTTTCAAAGTTTTCAAGCGTTCCCCGTAAAATATCCCCAACATAAGCGGCACAAAAAAGAGAAAGGGTGATGATCCCAGCCTGTTCGGGATTCAAATTGATTACACTGCCAATCACAAAATAGGCGATATAAAGCTGGACCAACACCGGTGTATTTCGAAAGACATCGACATAGACCAGTGACACGCGACGTGCAACGGGGTCTTTTGACACCAATAAAAGTCCTACCACAAGCCCCAACACCGAGCCTAAGCAGATACAAATAAAACTGATATAAAAAGTTCCCCAAAGTCCCTGGAGGACTAGGCCTGGAACCTTCCGTTCAAAATCCCAGAGGTAGTTGAGAATAATTTTATAATTCCATTCATAATCTAAACTCTGGAAGGCAAAGAAAAGAAAGGCAAAGCCTGAAATGAGAAACGCGATCCAGGCAATCGAAATCAGAATAGAATGGCGTCTCTCAGGCATTTTTTATTTTAGATTGGGGAAGTCTTTCAACCAGGCCAGGTCTTCGAAGTAAAACTTCCGTTTCTTTTCATATTCCCCTGAAGCTTTCCACCGCTTCAAAAAGTCATTAAAAGCTGTTACGAGCACTTTGTCCGATTTTCGAGCAGCCGCCCCGAGTTGTTCATCGCTGTATTTTTCCGGAAGTGTAAAGACCTTCCCCTTGTGTCGGTTTGCAAAGAGATCAATGTAGGGAGCATCGATCAGAAAGGCGTCAGCCTTCCCCAGCAACACGGCATTCGAGGCATCCGATTCCAGATCCATCCGGATGATTGTCGCTTTAGGAGCGTGCTTGGCAGCGTAAAAATCACCGGTTGTCCCTAGTTGAACGGTAATCTTGATATCGGCCTTATTAAGGTCGGTAAAAGTCTTGATTTTCCCCTGATGTTTTTGATTTAACAGAAGCTTCAAGCTTGCATCGTAATACCCATCACTAAAAAGCACCGCCTGCGAACGCTCCGGTGTCACGGTCATTCCCGCGATGATCAGATCAAACTTTTTAGTTTGAAGGGATGGAATCATCGATTCCCAACGGGAATCGACAAACTCCACGGAAACGCCTTGATCCTTCGCGAAGGCCTCTGCCATCTCCACCTCAAATCCGGTCCATTTCCCTTGGGGTGTTTTCATCGTGAAGGGGATGTAACCCTGATAGGCACCTATCAACAGCTTTTTTTGAGAAATCGCCCCTACAAGCTGAAACGAACTGAGCAGCAGGATCGCAATAAAACTTCTCACTGCTTCTTCCTTTCATCCGAAAGCACCGCCATTGCTGCATTCCGTCCATTGATCCCCATCACGCTGCCTCCTGGATAGGTTCCCGCTCCACAGAGATAAACTCCCGGCATGGGAGTGCGGGAAGTGACCCGCTTGTCCCACATATATTCCGGCAATATCTCTCCCTGGAAAATATGACCTCCAGAAAGTCCGAGGCGCCTTTCCACATCGGGCGGCCCTAGTACTTCACGATGCACAATCGCCGAGGGGAAATTGCTGATATATGGCTGCATCGATTTCAAAACGAGATCGCCTGCCTCTTCGCGGCGTGTTTCCCAGCTCCCCTCTTTAAATTCATTGGGGACATACTGCGAAAAAATGCTCATCGTATGGATTCCCGGCGGAGCCACCGAAGGATCAAAGGCAGTCTGGAAATAACTCTCGGTCCACACCTTCGTCGGTAAAATACCACTTGCTGCATCGGCATAGGTGCTTTTCCACTCCTCTTTAGTAAGTGGCGTGTTGATCTGCGCCAAGTGGTGCGGCATCGGAGTTCCCGGACGGACATAATAATTGGGAAGCTCAGTCAATGCGAGGTTCACCTTCACCGTCACGCTCTTCGTGGGAGTGCTGTTCACTTTTGCTGACCAACTGGCTTCTGCCGATTTTCCGAGCAATTTTGACGTCGTAATGGGATCGGCATTGGAAACAATCGTCGGCGCAAAAAGCTTCTCTCCTGACACTAATTCCACTCCCTCTAAGGGATGGATCGCAGCCACCGGAGCCCGGGTCACAATCGTAACACCTGCCTCGAGTGCCGCATCACAGATATAGAAGGAGGTCATTCCCATTCCCCCTTTAACATAACCCCACATCCCCGCGATCCCATCCATTCGACCCGAAGTGTGATGATAATGAACTGAAGCGGTCCCTTTTTGAAAGGGGCTTGCATTGGTTCCGATCACTCCCTGCCCCATATAGGCGAGTTGCAACTTTTCATTTTCTAAAAAGTGTTCCACATATTCGGCCATCGACCAATCAAAGAGGAGCTTCTTCGCCTCTTCATCTCCTTTGAGTTTCTCTTCGATCTGTTCGCGAGTGGGAGAATCGCCGATCCAGATATCATTTTCATTGAGCGGACGTAATTTATCCCGAAGACGCGTCTTCACATCACACATCGCCTGCCACCCCTTAAAACTTTCGGGGGCGAAGGCTTTTACCTCGGCATCACATTTGTCGTCGTCCGACCAAAGCTGCACCGAAGTGCCATCGGGAAACGGGACAAACATCCCTCCCACCGCTGGACTCCATTCGAATCCATATTGTTTCAAATTCAATTCATTCAACACGAGCGGGTGGAAAAGCCCAATCACATAGGCCCCTGGAGAAACTCTCACCCCAGGCCACGGCTCATCCAAAGTCGCCGCTCCTCCGACTCTTTCCCTGGCTTCTAAAACCAACACCTTTTTCCCCGCCTTTGCCAAATAAGTCGCGCAGGTCAGACCGTTATGCCCGCCTCCCACCACAATCGCATCCCATTTTTCTTTGGAAAGCTCCTCGAAAGATTTCGACTGGGGCAACTTACCTAATACCGATGCTGTCC
>CAZRZK010000057.1:0-4453 GCA_964604555.1 uncultured Pseudobdellovibrionaceae bacterium
GTATTTGCTTCCGATACTGGAAAAACGACTGCGGCTTTTTCCTGTGGTGGGGATTTTAGGAGCAAGACAAACTGGGAAGAGCACTCTGATTCGAAACATTCTCGCCCATCAAAGAAAAATTGAATATATCACGCTCGATCGGGAGGAGAACAGATCCAGAGCTATTCTATCCCCCACTCTCTTTATTAAGAATCTCAGCGATAAAAACAATAAAACTCTCTGTATTGATGAAATACAAAAGGCCCCCGCCTTATTTGACACGATAAAAGCAGAGGTAGATGAGGAAAAACGTCCCGGTAGGTTTTTAGTAACCGGCTCAACCGAATTTTCGAAACGAACTGGAGTGAAAGAATCTCTTACCGGACGTATTGCGCTTTTGCGGCTTTTCCCGCTCAGTGTCGGAGAGGTAGTGGGTAAGGCCTGTGCCTTTCCTATTACTGCGTATGGGAAGAAAAAAGAGGCTAGTGGAACCTTGCTTAGAGAAGTTCACCGTTGGCAAGAACTGGGTGGAATGCCAGGTATTTGTTTTGTTAGAGACGCTGAAAGCAGGACCAGCTTGATAGATTCCTGGATAGAAACGACCTGCTCGCGTGACCTGGCAAGCTTTGGAATTCCGAGATTCAATCCTGATCTTGCCCAACGCATTCTTTTCGCTATTGCGCAATGCGAGCCCCCGATTAAGAATGAAGTAGCTAAAAAAATAGGAAAACTGCCACGGCAAATCGAGTCGTATCTTGAAGCCTTTAAAGCTTTGCATGTGATTTATGAAATCGCACCTTACTCCACGGGGACCGGAAAACCCCATTTATACCTATTCGATGCGGGTATAGCGCGTGTCTGCGGTTCCAGTGAAAAGAGGCGGCTTCAAATCTGGTTTTTAAATGAATGCTACTCACAATTTGCCGGTTTAGGCATGCCCAAACCGGAGGTGCTTTTCTATCAGACCGCCAAAGGTTCCCGAGTGGACTTTTGTGTCAAAAGCAAAAGCGGGGCTGCGGCATTCATGTTGGCAGAAGAAGAATCTCCTTCGCCCTATTACATTCGTACGGCCGAGGCCTTTTCCAAAAAACATCCCGATGTTCCCGTGATTATTTTAAATCCTGGGATTCAACCGTATAAAATCAATTCCGCCATTCAGATTATTTCTTGGGCTGCTGTTGTATGATACCTCATATCGATCGTATTCAGCGTTTTCATAGCGAGATATCGCCGATGCAGTAGTGCCTACCTTCTTTGCCACTTCGGCTTGGGTCATATCGGCCTGAAGACGAAGTTTTAGAAGTTGCTCCTCGATAGAAAGCTTTTCATATTCCTCACGGAATGCTTTACGAAATTTTGGATTGGTCAGTTTTTTTTCAAGCCAACCTGTTTGTTTCTGAGCATTTTGAATGGAAATGAGCGGATTATAAGACCGCCGACGATACCAGCAGGTTGGGGTCAACCAACGCTTTAGCAACATGCTGCTTATTATAGAGCGCTACCTTCGGCCCCTCTAAAACTTGGTAAACGTCCCGGGTAAAATACCCATTAGTAAAGAGGTGAGCACGAGCACCTCCTACACTTTTTACAAAATCCTTAAATTCGATTACTTCCTGGATGGACACATACGGCTTGACTGGACTCACCAAAATAAATCCAATGGCATATTGCCCATAAAAAAACCCGTTTTTGCTCTCTAAAATCCAGACCCGCTCTCGTTCGGAGTGAGTTTGTTCTTCCTTGAGGGTTAATTGATTTTTTTCGGCTAATTGGAGAGCCAATTTTTTTAGTTCTGGGTAACCGATTGTTGGGAGCCCTTCAGGTTCCTTGAGGGCTGCCTCTTCAGGAGGAACAAGAGATAGCGTTCCCGGAATTTTTTGGCGAGTGGCAAAAAAAGCCAGAGCAAATCCGAAACAGATGGAAAAAAAAGCGATGAGGAAGATCATACATAGGCGTTGTTAATGACTTCGCCGAGTCCGCCGCCTCCTGGAACGATATATTGTTTTTGGTTCAATCCCTTTTCCTTGTCCCAATCGACCCCGGGAACTTTGGTGAGGACATCTTGCGCACTCAACCCGCGATCCAACCGAATGGCATAGACGACGAGATCGGGATAGGCCTTTGTTACCAATTTCAAATATTCTGGGGTCACAATCAAATGAATGGCGATCCATTTTTTGGCGGTTCCCAATTTGTTGTAGATCTCCATGGCGGAAATGATAGTGGAGCCGGTTGCTCCCATCGGATCGGGGAACACCACGATCGAATCGGCTACACCCCCCCCAATTTTCACGCCCCCTAAATTGGTGCCAATCACCTGTTCGGCGGCATCGACCTTGCGATTGATGCTAATGTGATCTTGGCGGATGCCATCGGGGTTCAGAAGATAATTAAAACTATCGAAACAGATCTGCGATGGGACTGTTCCGGCCCGGGCTAAATTGACACAAACTACTTTGGTTTCCGGATCGATTACTTTCGCTACGAAGGCCGCCTCAGGATGGGAACTCTTCATGCGGGTCTCGAGAATCATTTCCTTCTGGGGAAACTCCTGGTTGATCACAATTTTCGTAAGCCCACGATAAAGGGCATCGAGTTGCTGGTTGATCAGAGGCTGCTTCGACTCTTTCCGGCACAATTGAGCGAGCGTGGTAAAGAGATAGGGATCCTTCAAAAGGTGAACATTCTTGCCGTATCGGTGTTCAATTTCAGAAAGGCTATAGGTCTGTTTTAAATAATTTTCATCGCGTAGCACAGGGATGAAAAAGCCTCCAGAACACAGATTAGTCAAGTTTCATCTTTGCGGACGGGTATAGCTGTGGTTGAGTGGCTGGATATGGAAAAGCCCGCCAGAATCACCACCGCAATCACAAAACTTTTAGAGGTGGACTACCCCATTATCGCCGCCCCCATGTTTCTGATCAGCGATGCCAAGCTTCTCACCGCAGTCTGTAAAGCGGGAGCAACAGGAGCAATGCCGGCACTCAATTTTCGTCCCACCTCCGCCTTTCGTGAGGAGATTAAAAAGATCAAAGCGGCAACCTCGGCCCCTTTTGGCGTGAATATCATCGTTCAGGAATCGAACAAATTACGGGACGAACAGGTGGAGATCTGCCTGGAAGAAGGGGTAGCCTATTTAATTACTTCACTGGGGAACCCTAGTTCGGTGATTAAGCGTGCTCACCAAACCAGCACCAAAGTTTTTTGTGACGTGGTTTCTGAAAAGCATGCGAAAAAAGTAGTCGATGCCGGGGCAGATGCCTTAGTCGCGATCTGTTGCGGAGCGGGAGGCCATTCGGGGACAGTTTCCCCTTTCGCCTTAGTGCCTGGATTGAAGAAAAGATTTCAAGTTCCGGTGATAGCGGGTGGTTCCATCGTAAATGGCCAGACGATGCTGGCAGCCCTTGCCTTGGGGGCCGACGCGGTCTACCTGGGAACCCGTTTTATTGCGAGTGAAGAGGCGAATGCACCGGAGGTTTATAAAAAAGCCATTCTGAATGCAGCAGCAGATGATATCGTCAGCAGTGATCGGGTGGATGGTTTCCCCGGCAATTTTATTCGAACGAAAGAGTTCGATAAATTGGTGGGAGAACCGAAGTTTGTTGAGAAAGCATTTCGTTTAAGTCCTCGCCTCGATAAGTATTGGCGTCTACTAAGAGCGGCAAAAACACTTCTGGGGGAACCCGAAAAGTTACGTGCTTCCTATAAGACTACATTTTCTGCGGGGCATGGTGTCGCGTTAATTGATAATATCCAGAATATCGAAACCATTATTACTTCTCTAGTTTCAGAATATTGGGACGCCAAAAAAGAACTGCCTTGACCACCCAACCGATGTTTTCTACCTTTAAATTTTTAGGGGAACCTTAGAAATGCAACTGAGTCTTGGGCTTGATGAATATGTCGTCTTTGATCTTGAAACTACTGGCCTCTCACCATGGGCAGGAGCAGAAATCCTGGAAATCGGGGCGATGAAGGTCTTTGGGGCCGATGTTGATGAAACCCAAGTTTTTCACAGCATGGTCAAACCCAAGCGCATCATCCCACCGGATGCCACTCAGGTGAATGGAATCACTAACGAAATGGTCGCCGATGCCCCTCCCATTGAAGAAGTGATTCCTCGATTTATTGAGTATATTGGCGGAGCATGGCTTGTCGCCCAAAATGCCAAATTCGATATGAACTTCATGGTGAAGGCCTTAAGCGATTTAAAAATGAAAAGAGAGCTGGAAGTTTACGATACCATGATCTTTTCACGTCGCTGCTTCCCGGGAGAATATCGACATAACCTCGATGTGATCTGCCAACGGCTCGGCCTGCAATATGACAAAGCGTCAAGACACCGTTCGATGGCTGACGTCACTCTCACCGCCAAAGCTTTTGTCCAACTCAAGGAAAGACTCGGCGACAAATGTCCCAATCGGGAACGATGGGTGATTTGATTTCATCCCCGTCGTTGCGAGTCCCGGAGGGA
>CAZRZK010000057.1:4463-6200 GCA_964604555.1 uncultured Pseudobdellovibrionaceae bacterium
ATCCACACTTTTCGCCCCCCCCCCCGCCCCCCCCCCACGACGGGGAATGGTGTTTTTCTTCTTATTTTTTTCAAAGGTCCTCTGGGCCGATTGTTCGTTGCCGTTTCTGGAATCACAATCCCCAGTTTATGAACAGCTGGAATATTTAGCTTCATGTGAGCTTTTAGGAGATGTGATTTGGACGCAACGCCCCTTCTCTCGCACTCAGGTTTTGCGGTTGATCGAGGAAGCCGAGAATAATCAAAAAAATGGCAAAGGGGCCTGCGATGCGGCTTCCACCCAATCACTCTTATCGGATCTGAATCAAAAATTTCGCACTGAACGAGCAGCTTGCAAACAACAAGAATCCATGGAATCAAAACCCATTGAATCGGCTCAAGTAAGATTTGATTTTCGAAATTCTCAAGACCGAGACATGAAATTCTCAGACGGCACCGGATCCATTAACGGCAGAGTGAACCCGCTTACCTCACATGAAAATGGAAGGGTCATTCCCGATCGAGGCATCGATATTAAAAGCACCCATTGGACGGAACTCCCTTTTTATTTCTCTCTTTATACTTCCCCTGGCGTGACCTGGAATGCAGTGGGCGAAAAACAGTTTTACCCCTATCTCAATGAACTCTATTTAAGATGGGCCCCTAGCAATTTTGTCGTTGATATTGGCAAAGCGGAACAGCTATTCGGTGTCACAAACAGGGGAGGAACCCTTTTCTCAAATCACCCACAACCGATGAGTCAGATTCGAATCACTTCCGATCGCCCCTATCATCTCCCTTTGGTGGGACCTACACGCTCTACTCTTTTTCTCAGAGATCTTGGGGGGGCAAGAGAATATCCCCATGCGTTGGCCTATGGTTTTCTCATCAATATTCAACCGGCACAAAGGCTTGAGCTGGGTTTTGGTCACTCCATTACCCTTGGCGGCAGAAATTCCCCGGAAACAAAATGGGTGGATTGGCCACTTGAACTTGTTTTTTTACGACGAGGCGCAGGCAGTTTTTTGGGTAGCAATGCAGGAAAAGGAGGCACCATCGCCGATCACAGGGCCAGCTTCACGCTTCGATGGCAGCTTCCCATTCCACTCAATCCCAATCTGCTTGCAGAACTCTTTATTGATGACACCGAATTTGATCACCTGAACTCTTTTATCTCCCAGCGCATGGGTTGGTTTTTTGGATTCCATTTTCCCCGCTTGGGAAACAGTTATCAGGATTCATTACGGATCGAATGGGTTGGCCTGCCTCGATATGCCTATCGTCACAGCAGCTATACCGATGGATATACGACAGAACGAAATCCCATTGGATGGCCGACAGGGCCAGGCTCACGACAATATAGAGTTCAATGGGATCATCACTTCACTTCCGAACGGTTTTTCTCAACATCGGTCATCCACGAACATTATAATGGCCGCCAAGTTCAGGTAGACTTGGGTACCTACCACGAACATGAACTCGATTCAGTCCCCAATGAAAAAAGATACCGTATCCTTTTTCAATATGGTGATGCGATCGCCGAAAAAATGAATGCCCGGGTTTTCGGGGGGATTGACCGAATTAACTCCTTTAATTTTCAAAATCAACATAGGCTTGATTATCGGCTCGGAATTTCGGCTGACTATTCATTTTAGGGGGCGTGCTAGACAGCTGTTAAGAGTAAAGATTCCTTAGCGCACAACCCCAAAGTTAGTCTAATGAGATATTAAATAGATGAGCACCTTGCTACTTCTTGCAC
>CAZRZK010000057.1:6210-19572 GCA_964604555.1 uncultured Pseudobdellovibrionaceae bacterium
CACTCCATTTCCAAATCTTTACTCCCCTCTCTGATTCCGCGAAAAGGGGGCTTCATTACTTATACAATGGCAACATCCTCCACCTCAAAGGTGGGGTTCCGGTAAGCCTGTTGGAAAGGGCAGAAAATCTGCCTTCTGCGAATGGGATCATTGGAAAGCTCCAAAATCCCTCCTATCAATGGGAGCGTTATGGTTATCCTCCGTCGCCGCCTGAACGGCTCTTGGGTCAAATGGAGCCCAGGACCTCACTTCCCATTTCTCTGAGCGCCCACCCGATCGATCAAAAGGAGAGAAAAATTATCACCAATAGCTGTCTTGCCTGCCATACGAGCATGCTTGCTGGGCAAGTCATTGCGGGGGCAGGAAATAATCAGGCCTATTTTCAACCGGTGGTCGAGGACATCCAGAAAGCTCGCCAAATCCAATGGTTCTTAAACATCAATCCGTTTTGGTATTATTCTACGACCCAACTTGAAAAAACTTATCTCCGAGTGGCAATCGATTATTTTGATCTTGTCCTGCGGCCGATGCTGAAATGGCAAAAGACCCGGGGCGCTATCACCGGCCCGGCTTCCACCCTTACCTACCTCACCCGAATGACCACCAACATGGCCTCGAAAGGAATGTCCGATAGCCTTCGCTTCGATACGAAAAACCTTATCGCAAAGGATTTGGCAGCGGCTCCCTACCAAGCGCCCCCCACAAAAGCTCATCCCTGGTGGACGATTAAATACAAACCGACGCTATACCGTTATCCAGAAAAAAAAGGGGCCACACCCGAGATCCATGCCCAATACTTCATGGATCGCCACATCGGAGTCGGCACTCTCTCTGCCCCTTCCCATCGTCCCATTGTCCAAGATGTGCTGCAGTTTGCCACGGAAATGAATCCGCCCCCTTACCCTTTGCCGCTGAATAACGGAAAGGTTCAGGAAGGCGAAATTATTTTCCATGAAAAGCCAATTGGAGCAATGAGAGGCTTCACCTGTGCCAGCTGCCACGGAAGCTACCATCGAGTGGATGGAACGCTTCAAGTACAATACCCCTCTCGTTATGTGGATGTGGGAACCGATCCGGCCGTTTTTGAGGCCGGAAAATATTACATGAATAAGGTGAAAGAAAGAATTCCTGCTTCGGAGTTACCCAACTTTAGCGACTACCCCCAAGTGAAAGGTTATTTAGCTCCCGCATTGGTAGGCGTTTGGGCGACCGCCCCCTATTTACACAACGGATCTGTTCCTACTCTCTATACCGTCTTAAAAGCCAGTGCTCGTCCCCAGAAATGGGCTCGATCTTTGGATCCGAACGGCTATAACGAAGTGGAAGGGGGAATGGCCACGGTCGCGCTCAATAAGATCACCCAAATCCAACAAATCTACGACACTACATTGCCCGCCTACCACAATACCGGACATGCCTTTGTCGATGGATGGGACGAGAACACCCTCACCTCGTTAGTGGAATTCCTAAAGAGTTTGTAAATCTACTTGACCTTATCTCCATTCTTATTTTTTAATCAGTCATGCCGCCTCAAAGTTTCGATGCGATCCTGACTCCCGAAGCCATTTCCTTCTTAAATCGACTACAAGAACGGTTCAATCCAACCCGTTTGTCGCTTTTGCAACGCAGGAAGGAGATCCAACAAAAAATCGACCAAGGCTGGTTGCCCGGGTTTCTTCCTGAAACGGAGGACCTTCGCCTGAGCCCTTGGGAGGTGTCCCCGGTTCCTCCGGATCTTCAAGATCGCAGAGTCGAGATCACAGGTCCCGTCGATAGAAAAATGGTTATTAACGCCTTGAATTCGGGTGCTAAGGTCTTCATGGCCGATTTTGAGGATTCCCATTCTCCCACTTGGCAGAACACTCTGAACGGACAGATCAATCTTTATGACGCCGTTCGAAAGAACATCACTTTCCAAAGCCCAGAGGGAAAAACTTATGAATTAAAGCCGCAAGTAGCTACCCTGATGGTGCGCCCCCGAGGGTGGCATCTTGAGGAGAAGCACCTTCAGCTGAAGGGAGAAAATTTTTCGGCCAGCCTTTTCGACTTCGGTCTTTTCTTTTTCCACAATGCAAAAGAGCTGATTTCCAGAGGTTCGGGCCCCTATTTTTACCTCCCTAAAATGGAAAGCCATTTAGAGGCGCGGCTCTGGAATGACGTCTTTGTCTTTGCGCAGAAGGAATTGGGCATTCCAGTAGGAACGATTAAAGCGACCGTTCTTATCGAAACCATCCTGGCCACTTTTGAGATGGAAGAGATCCTTTATGAACTGAGAGACCATTCCGCAGGCCTGAATTGCGGTCGGTGGGATTATATTTTCAGTTACATCAAAAAATTTCGAAATCGACCTGAATTTGTCCTGCCGGACCGGGCTCAAGTAACCATGAATGTTCCTTTCATGAAGGCCTATTATGAAAGGTTGATCGCAACCTGCCACAAACGGGAAGCGTTTGCCATGGGAGGAATGGCCGCGCAAATTCCGATTAAGGAGGATTCGCAAGCTAACGCCATTGCGATGGAAAAAGTACGTGCCGACAAGCTTCGAGAAGTAACGGCAGGGCATGATGGAACTTGGGTGGCACATCCCGCCTTAGTTCCCCTGGCAATGGAGATCTTTAACGAACACATGCCCGAAAAAAATCAACTCACCAATCTCCCCACCCAAAAAATGGAAAACCCGGTAGAGCTTTTAGCTGTGCCCGAAGGAACCATTACGGAAGCTGGGTTGCGGATGAATATTTCAGTGGGAATCCAATATATCGAGGCCTGGTTGCGGGGGAACGGATGTGTTCCGATTAATCACCTGATGGAGGATGCGGCAACGGCAGAAATCTGCCGGGCACAGGTGTGGCAATGGATCCGCCATCCCAAGGGAAAGTTAGAGGATGGTCGGAAGATTACGGCTGCACTTTTCAAAGAGATTGTCGAAGATTTTAAGAAAACTCAATTTAAAGGAGGCAAGTTCGCAGAAGCTTGTCAGCTTTTTGAAGAGCTTTCTTTAAGCGATCAGTTTGAAGAGTTCTTAACCCTAGCTGCTTACCCGCAGCTTCCATAAAGGAGCCACACACATGCCGAATCTGAAGGAGCAAGCCGAAAGTCTAGAAAAAATCTGGAATAGTGACCCCCGTTGGGAAGGGGTGAGAAGGGATTATTCCGCTTTTGACGTCTTAAAACTACGTGGTTCATTGACACCAAAACACACCCTTGCAGAAGAAGGCGCAAAGAAGTTTTGGCGCTACCTGAAAGAGACCGATGGCGTTTTTGCTCTCGGAGCGATCACGGGAAACCAGGCGGTCCAGCAGGCGACTGCAGGGCTTCGCGGCATTTACGTGAGTGGATGGCAGGTGGCCGCCGATAACAATGGTTCCTTTGAAACCTATCCTGACCAGAGCCTCTACCCATCCAACAGCGTTCCCGAATTGGTGAAGCGGATCAACCGCGCCTTTATGCGCGCCGATCAGATCCAGTTTTCAGAGACTCTTGGAAAAGGCGGGACCGATTTCTTCGTGCCGGTAATAGCCGATGCCGAAGCAGGATTTGGGGGCAACCTCAATGCCTTCGAGATCATGAAATGGATGATTGAAGCTGGCGCGGCCGGCGTCCACTTTGAAGATCAACTCTCCTCCGCCAAAAAATGTGGCCATATGGGCGGGAAGGTCCTTGTTCCTACCTTAGAGGCGGTCCAGAAACTCCAAGCTGCTCGACTGGCATCGGATGTGCTGGATGTTCCCACGGCTGTCATCGCCCGCACCGATGCGAATGGCGCACATCTCATTACGAGTGACATCGACGAACGGGACCGCGCTTTTCTCACCGGGGATCGCACCGTAGAAGGATTTTTTACCCTACGTGGTGGAATCGACTCTGCGATCGCGCGCGGAATCGCTTACGCTCCGTACGCCGATCTGATCTGGTGCGAAACCTCCGAACCCAACTTAGAAGAAGCCAAAAAATTTGCGGAAGCGGTCTTAAAAGTGCACCCCAAAAAAATATTGGCCTATAACTGCTCTCCCTCTTTCAACTGGAAGAAAAAATTGGATGAGCAGACCATCGCAAACTTTAGAAAAGAGCTCTGTGCGATGGGCTACAAATTCCACTTCATCACCCTCGCGGGATTCCATTCGCTCAATTATGGCATGTTTGAATTGGCTTCAGCCTATCGCGAGACGGCGATGTCGGCCTATGCCAACTTCCAAGCTGTGGAATTTGAGGCGGAGAAACGGGGCTACAAGGCCACGACCCATCAAAAGTTTGTGGGAACTGGCTATTTTGATGATGTGGCGCAGGTGATTGCCGGGGGCAAACTATCAACGCAAGCGTTAGTGGGCTCAACCGAAGAGGAGCAGTTTAATCATTAAGGCGCGCCTTAAGATTGCCCTAATGATTATCCGGGGGTAGGTCATGCTTAGTGCATTGGATCTCTTTGTCCTTCAATGTCTTCGGATCGAACCCCCGCTCACAGCCCTTCATCTTCAACTCTACCATCGCATTGCAACTATTCGCGCCTGATGCCACTAAGGGCTCTTCCAGCTTTTTGCCCTTAACTTTATCGAGCGAACAGGTAGCGGGCATGTAAAGCGCCACACAGATGGTATTTCGTAATGACTCTTTGCATTTAGTCACTTCCGGGCTCTCTTTGACGTCTTTAGCTGGGACGTCTTTGACTTTAACCGCTTCAGGGGTTGTGGCGCAGGCAGACAATAATAACGCAACCAAAATAGTTTTCATGGTCCCTATATTATGTCACAACTGATCAAATTATGAGGAGAGAAATAAAAATGAGGCACTTACTACTTTTAGCACTATTCACACTACCTGTTTTTGGGATCGATTGGGGATTGGATAATGCCCATTCTTCCATTCGCTTCAAGATCAAGCACATGATGATCTCCAATGTCACAGGCGAATTCAAAAAATATGACATCGAGGTGAAAACCGATGAAAAAGGCGTGGTCAAAACCGTAGAATCCACCATTGACGTCGATTCAATCGATACGAAGAATGAAAATCGGGACAACCACCTGAAAGCCCCTGATTTCTTTGATGCAACCAAACATCCTAAAATCACCTTCAAATCGAAAACGGTGAAGCTCAACGGGGAAGATATTACTATTACTGGTCCGCTCACGATGCATGGGGTAACAAAAGATGTGACTTTTAAAGGCACTCTTTCGAAAGTAATTAAGGATCCGAAAGGAACAGAAAAACGGGGACTCTCCGTGACCACCACCATCGATCGCAAAGCTTTCGGCATCACCTGGAATAAGGTGATGGATGGGGGAGGCATCGCTCTTGGAGAAAAGGTGGATGTCGAAGTGGATGCTGAGCTCGAAGGGAAAGCCGCGAAGATTTAAAGACGGCACTTTGTCATTGCTGTAAGTGTTCATTAATTTCGGCGATGGAATTAGAAATTTAATGGGTTTAGCCCCGCCTAGAATATTCAGAAGAATTCAGGCTATTTGGCGGGGATAGTCATTTTAAAACCTTCGAGATGCCTTTGTATCTTATTTATCAGAAGGCCATACACTTTTGTTCTATTGGGGGTAATGTAAACAGCGGTGTTCGTTGCATAGAACAACACCCATTAAATTTCTAATTCCATCGTCGAATTACGTAACACTTATTGCGCGGCCCCAGGCAATCTCGTCGTTAAACTCCGACCAATCTCTCACCCAATTGGTGGGTGGCTAGAAAAGGAATTCTTCCTTTCGCTTTTCCAATGGAGGTTTGCATCAACACCGGCAGATAATTTTCGGTGTGGCCTAACCAATGATTGGGGTGCTTGGAGGAGATTTTCTCAAGCACCACCTCAAATTTCTGGCCCGTTGCTTTTTGGGTAAACGCCTTCAATCGCTCATCACTCATTTTCCGAAGCCGCTCGCTACGGACAGCAATGGTTGCCGTATCGATTTTATTAGGGAGATCGGCAGCCCCGGTCTCTTTCCGCTCGGAATAGGGAAAGACATGGAGCTTGGCCCAAAAGCTTTTTTCTAAGAGTTGTACCGTCTGTTCGAAATCTTCTTCCGTCTCCCCCGGGAAACCGACAATCACATCCACTCCGATAAAGGTACGGGGGTTCTGTTTCCGGATTTTTTCATTCACTTCATAAAATTCATGGGCAGCATAGATCCGTCGCATCCCTTTTAAAATCCGATCACTCCCACTCTGAAGTGCAATGTGAAAATGGGGACAAAGCCTAGGCTCTTTGCCGTCCTTTCCGAGCCAGGAGATCAGTTCATCTGGTAATTCAAAGGGATCCAGCGTACTCAATCGAATGCGGGGACCTGTTGTTTTCTTAAAAATAGCCTTTAAAAGTTTCAAAAGATCGGTGTTCTGATCCCACCCATAATGGGCGATATGGATCCCGGTCAGCACGACCTCTTCAAAGCCCTGCTCTTCTGCTTGATCAATCTGCTTCAACACCGTTTCGATGGGAAGACTCCGGCTCCGGCCCCGCGCTCTAGGAATAATGCAAAAGCTGCATTTAAAGTTACATCCATCTTGGATCTTAATCGGTGCTCTTGCTAAACGAGATCCTGGGAAATTCTCCAATAGAAAACCGGTGGGATTGATCACCTGATCCCGTTGAATCTCATGTCCCGAATGGCATTGCTCAAGGCTGTCTATTATTTTCACCTTCTCTGCGGTGCCCATCACTACATCCACTTCGGGTAGTGCGAGCAACTCCTCTTTGGCCACTTGAGCATAACAGCCCAGCACCCCAATGAGAGTGTCTGGATTTTTTCGCTTATAGCGGAGCAGCTCCTGCCTAGCCTCTTTGTCAGCGGCAGCAGTAACCGTACAGGTGTTGATCACCAAGGCATCGGCGGGATCTTTTTCCCCCACCACCACGTGACCCCGACGGATTGCCTCAAGGTGGAGCGCATCGGTGTCGGTTGCGTTTGCTTTACATCCAAATGTTCGAAAGGCGAGTCTCATACTTCCATTTCAAATCTAAGTCTCTGGCCTTAATCTCGTGGAAGATCTTCGATCCAACCGCCACCCACAACTCGGTCATCCTCGTAGAAAACCAAAGCCTGGCCCGGGGTAATGGCACGCTGGGGTTCATCAAATTCAACTAAAGCCCGACGATCCAAGAGCGGCGTGATCCGCACAGCACTCTCTTTAGCACGATAACGGATCTTACCGGCCATCATCCGAGGTTTATCAAGATGAGGCGTGACCACCCAATTCAAATTAGAAACAGTACAACGATTTCTAAACAAAGCCTCTTCCGGGCCAACTACCACTTCACTCGTTGTTTTGCGAAGGGCCACTACATACAAGGCCGAGGTGGTGTTGATCTGGATCCCCTTGCGCTGCCCCACCGTAAATTGGTGAAGTCCTGTATGTTGTCCTAAAATCTTACCGGCAGCATCCACGATATTACCGGGCTGGAGCATATCAGCGGGCACCTTCTGCTCAATAAATTCGGCATAGTTACGAGCCTGTACAAAACAAATTTCCTGACTATCGGGCTTTTGGGCGACCGAAGTGAGTCCCAACTTGGTGGCCAACTCTCGAACTTGCCCTTTTTCAAACCCACCCACCGGAAAAAGCGTCTTCGCCAGATCCTTCTGTTGGAGGGTAAAGAGAAAATAGGATTGATCCTTATCGGTATCAGCCCCTTTACAGAGCTCAAACTCCTGCGTGCGGGGATTATACCGTTTTGTGGCGTAGTGTCCCGTCGCCAAATAATCGGCCCCTAAATCCATCGCCCAATCCATCAATTGGCGGAACTTCACCTTTTCGTTGCACTTCACGCAAGGGTTGGGGGTGCGGCCATTGATATACTCCTCCAGGAAATTATCGATGACGGCACTTTTAAATTCCTCTTCCATATTGGAGACATAGAACGGGATATCGAGCTTTTCGGCGACCCGACGTGCATCGGAAATGTCGGAAAGGGAGCAGCAGGTCCCAAAGCGATTATCGGTTTGCTCTGCCATATCATGGAGTTGCAAGGAGATCCCGATAACATCATACCCTTGTTGTTTTAACCAGCCGGCGGCGACGGAGCTATCCACCCCACCACTCATCGCAACAACAACTCGGGCCCCTTTTTTAGGGATAAGGTCAGCTATAGACATAGATATTCATGACTTATCACAGCACAGGTCGGGTGTCGAATTTAGCCCCTACCTTAATCGCGCGAGTGAAGCTGCAGATCATAGCGTTCGACCAGCTTGCGCAAAGCTTTTTGGCATGGGGTCAAGCGAGTCACTTGCCGACGAAAAAAACCGATAAGGCCGTTGTATTTCCTCGCCTGCTTCAACAACTCTGGATTCTCTTCCAAATGGCGGATGGCACTGATCGCATAGTGGTCAAGTAGATAATCTCCCGATTTTCCGCCATACCGAGCATTCATCACTGCATAGCCTGCTGCCAATGCGGGCAGGATTTCATTAGGTTCAAGTAATTTTAAAAGATCGGGAATCGTCTTTACGTAAGAATCAAAGAAAAAAATATTCGGATTGGATTTCGACAGCTTTTGTTGCCACCCACATAAATCCTCGATCAAATTTTTGCCCGTCGTGGGCGTGAAATGGGTGCGGTAATACTCTAACCAACGCTTCCTGCGCACGGCACTGAAGGGATCTTCAGCCTCACTCCAATTCGGATTCTTTCCCCGAAGTTTAAGCGCTTCTTCCTCGATGAGATAAAATTTTAAAAAGGTTTCCCGATCGATGGAAAGTCGGGAAGAGCTTGATAATACCGGTTCCAGCAACTTCCGGGCGAGCCCCCCCAGAAATGGCTGCCACTCTTTCGAAAAAGCATCTGGGTTCCACAGCACCAACTCAAGCAACTCTGCTCGTTCGGAATGGGTCAAAGAGAGCTTTGGATTCAGCTCAAGAAATTGAGAGAGGCCCAGGAGATGGCCAGCATAATTATCACCGGTAGGAATCCTAGGAGGAGGTCGATCCTCAGGCCAATCCCGAAGTATTTCCTTATAGGCCGCTTTTTCAGTACTGAAAGCTTTTTGCATTAGCTCTAACGCTTTCGCCTTTCGCTGTTCTGGCTTACCTTGCTGCACCTTCAGCAAAAATGAATCGGCGATCCCATTTAGCTGGGCCTCATGGTGCTTCAATTTATCATATGCCTTCCGACTCTCCGGCGTTTCAAGACGCTCATAAGCAGCCCGAAGTTCGGCCATTTCAAACCCGAGCTCTCTTTTATTTTCTTTCTCCGATCCCTGTATCCGACGCTGAAGCGCTTCCATCTTCTGGTGATAAGTAGAATTAATCTGATCCTGGGGCGCATTGGGAGGAACTCCCAAAACTTTATAATAATCGGGGTAGATTTCGGCTAAGGAACACAAAGGGGGGAGTAGGAGGAGAGCAACTAAAAGACGCATAAGGGTATTTAATTTTACCATGATTTGGGAAAGTGCGGCTCTAGACCCTGTGTTTAATGCGATATAGCCAGCTGCTAAGACGGACTTACTTTTTAGAAAGGTCGTCCCGAATTAATGGTAAAGGGACCTTGGTTAGCTCCATTGGCCGCTATTGAGGCGATCCCACCTGAGGCAATTAGGTAACCACTATCTTCATCAACAATAATCGATCCCAGAGCGACAGCGCGACCCCCGGATTTTGTTCCTGATAAGGCAAAAGAAATAAAACCACCCGGATTTATCTCAAATTTTGAGCCTCCTAAATGAGCAGCCCCGGACATCCCATCTGCAAAAAGATTTGCTAAATTTTGGCCAGGACTATAACTCGCCGTATCTCCACAATTTCCCGAAATGGCGTAAGTGGCGAATAACTGTCCTGTCATGGTAATTGTTTGTTTTTTATCAGAAGGGTTAGTAACGACAATCCGAACCAGGTATGAGTGGTTCGTACACACAGTATCGAGATTCTGGACATAAGAGATTTGGCGCTTGGCAAATACGACTGAGGAGAGAAAACAAAATCCAATGACTTGAAGGGGTAGCTTCATAACTAATAGCGGAACTTTTTATATTTTACCAAATTTGTGCTTACAAGTCGCATTTTATAGAAAATAAGGCAAAATTAACTCTTTGATAGATCTCGAGTCGCAAGCGCTAGGAAATATTCAAATGGGGTTCGGACGGGCTCCAGTCCTTTTCTTTGGAGGCAGCGATTAGCCTCGATGAGATCGCTTTGCACTTTAAAGAAAGTGACAATTTTCTTTTCGGCTCGATTCAGGATCACCATCTCTTGCGTAGCGGTATCAAATTTATAAGACATGAGATCGATCACTCCCGTTAGATTTTTAGAATTTTCAAAGCGATTGATAGTAATGACGGTGGATTGAGTCGATTGAGCCAGAGCAATTGCCCGGGCTTCATATTGAAGCGCGTGGTGTTGGATCCATGCCTCTTCCTCTTTTATCTCCGTGGCTTTAAACTCTCGCTGAAGTTGATCGAATAAAGATGGAAACTCTGTATCATGGGCTCCCCAGGAGAGCCGTTCGGTCAGAGTCTGGCGATGGCGTCTTTTAAGAACATGTTTTTCGAAATGCCAAACCCGGTCCCGGGTATTTTGAAATCCTTTCACTTCGATTGCAGCTCCCACCTCCATTTTAGGAAAAAAATGAACCTTTTCCACCGAACGCCAAAGTAAAGTTCCCATGAGTTTATCCGCGAGATCGGCGACGGTAAGATGGGTACTAAACGGAAGATTACCCACTGGAAGGCGTAAGTAGATTGAAAGATCTCCACTCGGAGTGGCCACCAAGAGTTCTCCCGTCAACAGGTGGAGTTTGATGAAACCATTGGGGTTCCCCTGTGCTTTTGAAAAGACGAGAGCTCGATCATCTTGAGTTTCTAATGCAAAGCTTTTTGCCCGTTCCAAATAACTTTCAATCGGAGGGGTATTTCCCTCAGGATCCAGCGTTTTCGTATACTGTCGAGCCCATTGATTGAAAGTGCTTCGTTCCGATTTTTTCATTTCCTTGAGGGCCAGCTCTACCGGCTGATATCGAAGCAAGGAAGCGGGGGTGTCGGCCACTCCTTGAAGAGAAGATAAAAGCCGCGAACAATTTTTCTGGGTAACTTGTGCACCCATGACGAAAGTGGAAATAAATAAAAATGCAGCGACTCGGGTAAATAGCATGGAGTCGAAAATTGCAAGAGAGTGGCCAATTTCTTAAGGTTGGTATTATTTTCCAAAATTTTAAATCATTTTAACTGTTTAGACTGGAGGCTGAGAGAATGAATTGTGGGCGAGTGGAGACCTCACTGACAGAAATGACAGTCACATTTTGCAGAGCAAAAATTTCCACCCTTCATACCATGGTTCTGCTATAAGCCTGCTCATTATGCACGGTTCGACCTTTTTCTTTGTTTTATTAAACATAGCCCTACCTACTTTCGCGATGAAACCGGTTGTACCGATATGCACGCAAGCGGCCAAAGCGGCAGCACCTCTTCATCCCCTTGTTTCCTCCATTTTAGAGAAAGGGCTTCGCCCGACTGATCTGGAGGCTCTCGTTGCTCAGAAACTTCTCCCTTCAGATCCAGAGCATATAGATGCACTCATCCAAGCCATCGGAGCGGCATACTCAGAGGCCCCCAAGGAGATTGCTTGGAACCGACGGGACCTGGATCTTCCTCCAGTAGCAGAGGAGGACAAAGATAAGCCTATGGAGTGGAATTTTGACGACCCCATTGAGAAAGCAAGGACAGCCGCAGTCGATCGACTCTGGAAAGAACAATTGCCTCCTAAGCGTTCTTTCGATCTCCTGCTCACCTACCTTACCAATCCGGTTTCTACTCTCCCTAAAGAGATATCACCCAGCCAAGGAACCGAATGGTATACAAACCACCTTTTTAAACTTCAAAGCAAAGGCTTTCCTGTTTCCACCAATAACAATCCTCATCATATTTTGAATTGGTTGCGCCAGATCCGGGATGAACTGCCCCTCATCGAAAAGCTGATAATGGAAACTCAAAAAAGAGATTGGAACCCAAACCAACCTCCCGCTGTTTTAATTCGTGGAAGTTTTGGATCAGGCAGAGCAAAGGCCAATGGATCGGATATCGATATCTCCATCTATACCCAAGGACGGTTAAAAGAAGGAAGAATGAATCTCATCAAGAACCTAACCTTCAATCAGAGATTTGCTTCCTTTTTATACCAAGCGCAAAAGCAAGCGGGCCTGGACAAACTTCCACTCCAACTCGTTGTGTCCGCTAGAAATGACCTCCCTGATTTGAGTAAAATTACTTTTGGCTCTCTTATCTCGCCCATTTCGATCTGGATTGAAAACGGAAAGATTGAACTCTTGATCACACCAGTCTATTCCGATATCACACTCTCCCTAGGAACAGCGCAGCCGTTCGTTGCCAATGATGACCGCCCACTACCTTATCAACGCTTAGGAATTGAGTAGGTCGTAACCCTTTTTTCACTCATTCATGAGCCAATTTTCCTCCCGTTTACGCCATTTAGGGCAGGAGGAAAGAAATCATGAAACTCATCACAAACATTCTAAAGGCAAAATTAACTCTCTTAATGGCGGTTGGATTTATCCAGCCGGCATTTGCAGAAATGGAGGATGCGTCCGACCTAGTGGCCCGCTATTCAACCCATCGGGTTCGGGCAACAACGTTGGCTGCGGGGGTTGAGCAGTTCTTAAGGACGATGAAGTTACGCCTTCATAACCACCAATCTCAGGCTTCCTATGTAAATGTCGGGGGAGTCCAGGTGCCCTTTACGATTGCCCGTGCGGTGGTCGATATCGACTGCGGCACCTTCTGTCCCGACCTGGGAGACGCCTATTTCTATCTCAATGACATCAATCTCACCCGTGCCGATTTCGACTGGCTCGGAAACCGTTTCCAATTGGGACTCACCTTTGAGGATTCAGGCCGTGAAATTAAAGGGTTCCACAACAAGTTTGGCGATGGTTGGGTGCCCGATTTCAACCTGAGAGGGATTAAGCTGACTCTGAACGCCCTCCCGAAGGTTGCCAATAGCAAGCTCGGAATGGGCTTTTACCAGCCTCGCCTCTCCGCCGATATCCAATCGACAGGAGGCTGCAATGTGGCGGGCATCGATCTCTGCAACAAGATCTTCGGTAGCGATCGAAAGATCCAAAAGGCAGTGGAGGCCGGAAGCTTAGGTGCCCTCAACGGCAATTTAGCTCAATTGGCGATCCAAACGGGTCTTACCTACTACTTACGGTCCATTGGAATTGAACGGGCCGTCGTATCGGTCAGGATCGTAGGGCAAGATGTCGTGATTACGACGCTCTAATCGCCTTCATTCATCCCATCATTGCCCTCAAGAAGCGGGATCCTTCGGGATCCCGCTTGTGTTATTGCTGCGATTGTTAATTAATTCGATGATGGAATTAGAAATTTAATGGGTTTAGCCCCGCCTAGAATATTCA
>CAZRZK010000058.1:0-18972 GCA_964604555.1 uncultured Pseudobdellovibrionaceae bacterium
CGCTGCCCACACCCACTGACACAGTAGAAGTGATTCCGCTGCCCACACCCACTGATATAGTAGAAGTCATTCCCCCACCCACTGATATAGTAGAAGTCATTTCCCTGCCGATTTTAAAAATTGGAGTTTCCAAACAACAATTCATCTCCAACCCGGAGTCGGTCATGGTGTCATCGTTGGGGAGCAGGCTTTGGGCGAATTTTACAAGCTACCTCATGCGTTTGCCTTTAATCTTGATGGAGCGCGCGGGAGACGGTTCCTCAAGGGATCGTTCCGATTTCATGTCCCGGAGCGAGCTCGAGGCCAAAGCAGGAGATCTCCAGACGGCGGTCGATTCTTTGACACGAATTCTACTCTCCCCCACCTTCTCCATCGAAACTAAAGTTTACGAAACCGACTCCGAATTGCGGGAAGCTTATGGCGCAGGTGAACTGCAACTCATGTTATTAAAATACCCCTTAGGAGTAACGGCCAATTTCATTGGGATTGTGAAAGATACACCGATCGCTGAAGCCCAACAATTTGGTTTTCTTTTAAATACGACCTATTCCGATTCGATTGGGGTGACAGCCGGGGATAATTACACCCAAGCCGTCTCCAACGGCGTTTTGCGAAAGATGGCCGCAGCCTTGAATCGAAAAGGAATTCAACTCCAGGATCCCACCGATACGGGCGCTTTAAGACTTTTAGGCACTACTTTTGAAAATAACTGCAGCCGCGCTTTTTCCCGCATCGCTTTTATGACTTCGTTCCGAAGCGATCTCATCTCATTGAATGGTGCCTTTTGGGAGGTTTCCAAGGAGACCAAAGGGGCCTTTTACTCGGTGATGTCTCAATCTCAAGCCAATCTCTTCCCCATTATGGGGGCTGTTAGCTCCAATGTCCGCTTTGTTGTTCCTCAATCGGAAGCCGATCGAGCGCCTCAATCCATTTACTCCGGAATGATTGTCGCATCCGATAACACCGAGGTTTTATCGAGCGAGCTCTACCAGAAAATTTATGACCTGGCGATGAGCCAAGGAAAACCTGCCATTGAAGGAAATGGAATGGTGAGCCCGGCAAGGCAGATCATGAATGGGCTTTCTTTAATTAAAAACGGCGCCGATACAGTGACTTTTACTTTTCCGGATGCGGAAGCACTGGCGGCTTGGGGACATCGATCGTCCAGCTTAGGCTCCGATTTATGCTTGCCTGTCTACTGATCAAAGAGAGTGAATTAAGGCACTTCAATGCAACGCCACTCACGCGGACAACCTTGTCCGGCCCAAGTGACGTTCGCTTCGGTGGGATTGATCCGGCTCACCCAGCCCGCGAAGTTGATGGGAAAGATATTATTATTTTGATCCCAGGCAACACATTGAGCATGGGTCAGTCCCAGCCCGATTCTGCGAAGGGCACAGAGATCACAGAAACGATTGAGGGCAGGGCAGCCCGGAACCCGATATGAACAGGGAGTGAAAATGACCACGCCCGCAGGGCATAAAAACCGATTAAGGAGTTGAATCGGGTTTCCTAACAAAGGCTGAAACCAAGGAGCGGCAAATGTCTGAATATCATTTACTCCGGCCTGTTCCATCTCATTTAAAATCTTTTTCAACACATCACTATATCTTCTTTGCTCCTCCGTGAATCGACTTTCATCGATTCCTGTCACTCCGTAACGACTGGCTAACTCCCCTAATGATGGCAGAGATTGGGCTACATCAGCGATCCCCTTTCCTGTCCCATTATCGGTATTGGAAGTGGAAAAGGCCTCTGCTGAATTGCTCCCAAGATAATGGAAAGCTTTAATATCGGAAGAGTTGAGGGTGTCGGAACCCGCAGGAGCATTAAAAATAGGTTGATTGGTCTCGGTACCGGATTTTCCTTCACACCCTAAAAGGATACAGATGGGGAGATACACAATAAATTTTAAGTGGTATTTCATCGGACCCCCGTTTTATTATACCATGCGTCAAACGATTCGTGTTGCTGAATTTTTATTTAGGGTATGTACAAAAAGAATACAGCTGTATTCAGAATAGATACTCTTTTAATTGGGGGTTATCTCGACGCCAAATCACATTGTCGATGAAGTAATGGTGGATGTTGATGAAGGTAATAAATACAAACATCGCCAACTCTTTTCCAAACACCGTTTGATCATAGGCAATCGACTGGTCGAGCCAAATCGGAATGTAATGAAATGCGAGTGCTCCCAATCCGAAGGAGGCTATTAAAAAACCATAAAAACGGTGGGCAAATATTTTCCTTTGCATCGCCGGAGTCGAGCTGTTTTTGACTGCAATCGCTTTCGCCTCTTGTCGTTTCAGCGGCAGCACGAAGAGAAGGTATTGCAAGGAGTGGAAAAAGGGGATCAGATACCAAAAGGGAGCATGGTAAAGCTGCGGCAGGTACCAGACATAGATTGCGGCCAAACTCAGCATCGCTGGGAGACCAGGAAACTTTCCGGTCTCGATCCATTTCTGATAAAGGACAATCCCTAAAACAACGAGGCTCGCTCCTGCGATTAAAATATCGAGCTGCAACGTCCACATCGGCCATCCCGCCGTTCGATAATTAATTCCATAATGGGCGATATCCCGTGCGACGGTATTGCCATTGATTAAGGACATGAACCAAACGGGATAGAGCGTGCATTTTAAAACGCGACTTTCTTTTGCGGTGAAATAATAACCTCGTTTTGCCGAAGTCACGATCATCGTGCCGTAAATCTGTTTGATGTAATGCCACCCTACCGTGAACATCATGAAGTTCACCGAGTAACTTAAATATTTGGGCGAGCCGATGGAAATGGCCCAGAGCATGTAAGCTAAAATCAAAAAGGGGGCAATAAAACCAGCCCACATAAATTTGAATCGGGTGAAGATCTCTTTGCGGTGATCGGAATATAAAAGCAGGTAGGAGGCCATGAAGTGCGGATAGTTCACGATGAAAGAGAGGGTGTAAGCCACCCAGGAGATCTGATCGATTGAACCATTGCGATCAACCATCAGGAACATCACGGCAAACAAAAAAAGTGAAGCCCCTCCGATCATGAAGCTATCGGCAAAGGGGCCCAACAAATGAGGGCCCCGATACTCCGCGTTAATAGGATTTGGAAATTGTATGACTCGGTTTTCCGACTTTGACATAACTGCTATTAAGATCGGCAAAAACCGGAATAATCTTGAAATTTCTTGTCATTGCATGGCTAGCTAATAACCAACGGAATTGACCCTCTCTTTTTCCCTTTCCAAACAACTTAGGTAAGCGCGCTCATCAGAAAGCTCTTTATAACGTTCACAATTAGGCTCAACCCGTTCAGCCGTCTCTTTCTCTTCCGCTAATTGCCTCTTCTCCTCTTCGGCGAACTGTTTTGCCTGGTCTTTAGCCTCTTTTCTTTTTTTCTGATCGCCATTCTCTTCCCCACCAATTGATTCAAAAATCTTATTGGTGAGTTCCGATTTTCCTCCGAGGCGCGTTCTCTGCGACTGCTGTTGGGGAGTTGCCTCTCCAAAAAGAACGTTGCCCATGAATAAACAGACAAAAAGTAATTTCATTATTTCAATTTTGCCTTGCCTTCCAAGACAACACAAGCCTCTGTCATTGACATAAACGGAACTGTTGACGGTGGTATCCCTACCTTATAGGCTTTCGCCTCGTGAAGTCACACCCAGTATTTGAAAAACAACGGATATTTGCCCCTGGCCCAACCCCGGTTCCTGAAGAGGTCCTTTCGCTCATGTCGCGAACGGTCCTGCATCATCGAACTAAGGAATTTATCACCATTCTGGAACGGGTCCGGGAAAACCTAAAATTCCTCTTTGAAACCAAGCAACCGGTCTATGTCCTTTCCAGCTCCGGCACCGGCGCCATGGAAGCCTCGATCGTCAACCTCTTCAATGAAGGGGATGAGGTAATCGTCATCAATGCCGGAAAGTTTGGAGAGCGCTGGGAAAAAATTGCCAAGGCCCATCGGCTGAACCCGGTCAGTTTAAAACTGGACTGGGGAGAGGCGGTCGATCCTGATGCCTATCGAAAATTTTTAAGCGGACACACGAAAGCCCGTGGAGTCCTTTTCCAGGCCTCCGAAACTTCCACGGGAGTTGCCCATCCCGTAAAGGAGTTGGCCCAGATCACTCATGAAGAAAGCGATGCTCTGGTGATTGTGGATGCCATCACGGCCCTGGGAGTGGCTCCCCTTCCCATGGATGAATGGGGATTGGATGCGGTGATTACCGGTTCGCAAAAGGCACTCATGTTGCCTCCCGGCTTAGCTTTCTTGGCCCTCTCTCCTCGAGCAAATCAAAGGAGAGAAGAGAGCAGACTTCCCCATTTTTACTTCAGTTTAAAACAGGAAGATAAAGCCGCCCTCGGGGGCGAAACCGCCTGGACCCCAGCGGTCAGTTTGGTCTGCGGCTTGGATCTGGTGCTTCAAAAAATGAAGGCGGCGGGATTGCCGGCGATTTACGAACACCATGCTCGGCTGGCGACCGCTACCCGTAAAGCGACCGAAGCGATGGGATTAGAGCTTCTTCCCCGGACCTCTCCTTCTAATGCACTCACGGCGGTGAAGGTCCCTTCTACTATTTCGGACGGCAAAAAGATTGTCTCCCATTTTAGGGATCGGTTTGGCGTCACAGTGGCCGGTGGACAGGATCATTGGAAAGGAAAGATGTTCAGGCTCGCCCATTTGGGTTACTTCGATGAGCTGGATATGTTAACAGTTCTTTCCGCCACCGAACTGACCCTAAAAACTTTAGGTCATCCCTTCACCTTGGGCGCAGGAGTGGGAGCGGCCTCTAGCTACTTTCTCGAGAACAAACGATGAGCCACCGAATCCTAATCGCCGATGGATTGGCGAAAGAAGGGTTGGAGCGTCTCCGGCAAATTCCTCAGGTAGAGCTACTTGAACACGATGCCCTTCCAAAGGATCAGTTGGAGAAACTCCTTCCAGAAACCGATATCTTGATTGTGAGATCGCGCACCCAGGTGAACGCGGATCTCCTTTCCAAAAGCAAGCGATTGAAGTTGGTCATCCGAGCGGGCATTGGACTCGACAATATCGATGTTGCCGCCGCAACACAGAATGCAGTGATTGTGATGAATGCCCCCACGGGAAACATCGTCACCACCGCCGAACATGCCCTCGCCCTGCTTTTTGCCGTTTCCAGACACGTGGCCGCTGCCGATAGCAGCTTACGCAAAGGAAAGTGGGAGAAGAAAAAATTTCAGGGCCATGAAATCCGTGGAAAGACATTGGGGCTTGTCGGATTAGGAAACATTGGCAAAGCGGTGGCCGAACGGGCAATGGGGCTTGGGCTGAAGGTTTTGTCATTCGATCCCTATTTAAGCGCCGAAGCAGCGGCTCGACTCAAAGTGGAGCTGGTCGATCTCGACACCCTCTGCGCCCAGTCCGACTACATCAGCATCCATGTCCCCTTCACTCCGGCGACCAAACACCTTTTTAATCAAGATCGCATCCGCAAAATGAAAAAAGGGGCCTATCTCATTAACTGTGCTCGCGGTGGAATTGTCGATGAGACTGCGTTGATCGAAGCCCTCTCGGCCAAACACCTCACCGGTGCGGCCCTTGATGTCTTTGAAACGGAACCCCTTCCAACCGATCATCCACTTTTGCAACGGGATGACGTCGTCATTACCCCACACCTGGGAGCCAGCACCGATGAAGCGCAGGTCCAGGTCGGATTAGAAGTCGCTGAACAGGTCACTCTCTATGTCCAACAAGGGGCTTTACGAAATGCGATTAATGTACCAAACATCGCAGTGGACCAGATCGGTACCGTTAAGCCTTACCTCACTCTATGTGAGCGACTCGGCGGATTTGCTTCCCAAATGACCTCGCTGGAAAATACGGAGCTCATTCGAATCAGTTACAAAGGCTTGCAAAAAAGTGGAAATATCTCGAGTGAGATTCTGACTCTTTCGGTGATCAAAGGATTTTTAAGCCCTCACCTTTCCACTCCCGTGAATTTTGTGAATGCACGGCTCCTCGCTAAAGAGCGCGGACTGCGCATCGAAGAATCTTTTGAAGATGAGGCCCAGGACTATTCCAATCTCATTGAAGTCCAGGCGGTGGGAAAACACTCCACCAAGGTGACCGGTACTTTATTTGGCCGTTCCGAAAGCCGTATTGTTAAAGTAGACGATTACACCATCGAAGCGATTCCTCAAGGACACCTGCTTTACACGGAAAACACCGACCAACCCGGCGTAGTGGGTTCCATTGGAACACTATTAGGCTCTCGGGGCATTAACATCGCCGGCATGCACTTAGGCAGAGATCCGAAAAAAGGGAAAGCTTTAGCCCTGATCAGCGTCGATTCAGCGCCCTCAGAAGAGATTTTAAACGCGTTAAGAAAAACCAGCGGCATGCTCACTGTGCGACCGCTCTATTTACCGTAAAGGAAATCCATGGCCCAAGGAGTTGTGATCATAGGCGCCCAATGGGGAGATGAAGGAAAAGGGAAAATCGTTGACCATTTTGCAGCTCAAGCGGATTCAGTGGCCCGTTTCCAAGGGGGCAATAACGCCGGCCACACTCTCGTCGTCAATGGCAAACAAACCGTTTTGCATCTTATTCCTTCGGGCATCCTGCAGGATCACCCTAAATGCCTCATTGGCAGCGGTGCCGTGGTCGATCCTGAAATCCTTTTAAAGGAGATTGAAGCCCTCACTAAAATGGGGAAAGAAAAACTCCATGAGCGCATCGTTGTTTCAGAGCGCTGTCACCTGATCCTCGATTACCATAAACAACTCGATGCCGCCCGTGAAGGGCGCAAAGGGGAAGGGATCGGCACCACCAAACGAGGCATCGGCCCGGCCTACGAAGATCGCGCCTCCCGACGGGGACTACGGATCTGCGATCTTTACCAACCGCAACTCTTTGAATCGAAACTCCGGCAGAATTGGGAAGAGAAAAATTTCCTTCTCAAGGAATTTTACAAAGTAAACACCGTTTCGATGGATGAATTCCTTTCGAAATATTTTGAGATCGCGAAAAAGATCCGCCCCTATGTCGGAGATGTCGCAGACACGCTCCACAAGGCGATTCAAAAAGGGGACAAGATCCTCTATGAAGGCGCCCAAGGGGTGCTTCTCGATCTCGATTACGGAACTTATCCGTATGTGACTTCTTCTCACACCCTTCCCTCTCAGGCGGCACTGGGAACAGGCGCCCGTTTGCCGAAGGACACCCTTTTTATGGGTGTCATCAAAGCTTACGCCACCCGTGTGGGATCGGGCCCCTTCCCGACTGAACTCAATGACGATATCGGTAACAAGCTGCGGGAAAAGGGAATGGAGTTTGGAGCCACCACCGGCCGCCCACGCCGTTGCGGCTGGCTAGATCTCGTGGCGGTGAAATATGCCTTGCAGGTTTCCGGAATCAACCACCTCACGGTAACCAAGGCCGACGTCCTCTCTGGATTCGAGGAACTGAAAGTTTGCACTGCCTATAAATACCAAGGCAAAACCCTCACCCACTGGCCGTGCGATAATCATGTCTTGGAAAATGTGGAACCGATTTATGAAACGCTGCCCGGCTGGAAAGAAGACTTGTCGCAAGCCAAGCGTTCTTGCGATTTTCCGACAAATTTAAGGGATTACATCGCCTTCATCGAAAACTTCACCTCATCGCAGGTGAACCTGGTTTCGGTGGGCGCCGGCCGCGAAGCGGTCATCGAACTCGCCGGCACTTTTTAAACAGACGCTGCGCTCCTCATGCTTACCCTTTAAAGAGCGGCCGCAGCAACTTTTTGGCACAACCCTACCGTCGATTCAAAGGGGTCCATCCCTGCTTGGGCCTCGGTAGGAGTGACCAAGTTATAATGAGTGCTGAATTTCCCTCCTAATTGGAAGGTTAAGTACTCCTTTCCGACTGGAGCAATCACCAATGAACCATCGGCAAGCCGTTTCCCAAGCGGGGAGCCGTCTCCCAATTTGAGATCGAAATTCAAAATTAAGGGAACACCCGAAAGGACCCCATTATGTTGGACTCCTATCTTCACCGTATCGAAATGATTCCCAGTAATATAAATCGAGTGGGGTGTTCCCTCATTTTTAGAAAATGAGTTATCGGCATAGATAATTTCGAACTTGTCACCAAAACGGAGCACCACTGGGATTTGATCCATGGGGGTATGGCCCACCACCATCCTCACAACCCCCGCCTTTATGAGTGATTCTATCGTCTCTTTACTGGGCAAGTATGGATTATTGAAATTGCCCACATTGCGATCCATCACAATATCCAAAGGCGAGTTCCCTTTCTGCTCGATCTTATCCTCTTCAAATTGTTCTGCTTCAGCATTGAGAGAGGCATCCCCCTTTTCCCATTTCTGGAACATCTCCCCATACCATTTATGAAGGTGTAAAATCCAACGGTCTAAATCGGTCTCTACTCTTTTGGTCATTGGGTCCCAGCCGAAATTCTTTTCATTCACCGCCCCATGCACAAACAGAGTATTATCGATGCGAGCGATGAGCTGCCCGTGTTTGAGGTATTCGCCATAAAGCCCGGTCGGTAGGAGATCGGCCTGCAACCCTTTCAAAGCTTCCCCCAGTAAGGAGGGATCATACGCCCTTCCTTCATCAGATGAGAGTTCTGCAATCCTGGCCTTCAGGAAATAGGGAACTTTATTGGGATTGGGAATATAGGATTGAATAAAATGAGAGCGCATGAAATGTCCCAGATCTCGATTCCCTATAATTAGGACCACCCGGGCTGGGGTTTCCTTTTTGAGCCGAGAGAGTTCCTGAATAATTTTGCGATCTCCATCGGCACGATCGGTGGGATCTCCCCCATAAACAAAATATTCCCCGGCTTTTAAGTGGTAGAGCCCATCCCCTCCAAGCGCGAATGCCGGACTGTTGGCTAAAAATTTCGTTAGCTTTTGATACATTCCCTCGACATCGGTGAGGTATGCTATCCCCGCAAATCCGTTTTTACCCCATAGGAGACTGAGACAGAGAATGAAAATGGCCTTCTTCATGATCACTGATCACCCTTTCAAATTCATGTTGCCGGAGCACTTCGTATATTCCGATGGCCGCACATTGGGCCAGGTTTAAACTCCGAACAATTTCGGTACGGATAGGAACCAACACAAATTGCTCGCGATACTCTTGATGAAAAGAATCGGGCAACCCCTTCGTTTCGCTTCCAAATACCAGATAACTTTTTTTAGGGTAGTTCACCTGAGTATGCAACCGTTTTGCGAATTTACTGAAGAAAAAAAGCTCACTCCGCAGGGGCTGTTCAGTATCTAAAAACTTTTGCCATGAAAGATGTTCCTTCACCCGGACATGGGGCCAATAATCGAGTCCGGCTCGTCTTACCCGCGCGGCATCCACCTGAAAACCTAAAGGATGGATCAAATGCAATGTCACATCGGTGCACGCGCACAATCGCGCTATCGACCCGGTATTTTGAGGAATGACCGGGTTGTGGAGGACAATATGGAATTCAGTTAGGTTCGTTACACTAGACATTCAAAGAGACGATCTACCACAACTTTTATCTCTTGGCCGGAAAGTTCAGGATAGATGGGAATCGAGAGCACTTCGGATGCTAAACGACGGGCGTTGGGAGAGTCGGCAGCCCCAAATTGCGCCATAGACGGTTGGTCGGGAATCGCTTTAGGATAATAGACCGCGCACCCCACTCCTTTCGATCGTAAACTCTCCATTTTGAGGGGCCGGCGTTCCGGAATCCGGATTGTAAAAAGCGACCACACATGGCTTTCCGGTTCGCTAGCGGTTGGAGGCAGCCATAGTTTTCCCTGGGCCTCCAAAGGCTTCAGGGCATCGATATAGGCCTCTGCGATCTGTTTCCTCACCCTTGACCAAGCGGACAGATGCTTCAGTTTTATCGATAAGAGAGCTGCCTGGAGACCATCCAGCCGACCATTGGTACCTAATTGCGGATATAAATCTCGGGTAGTCCCACCATGGAGACTCATCTCCCGGACTCTTGTCGCAAGTCCAGTATCATCGCTTAAAACCGCTCCGGCATCCCCTAATGCCCCCATATTTTTGGTGGGGTAAAAACTGGTGGTGAAAAGATGGGCGCCGCGCGACCGGACCCCAATCGATTGCGCTCCATCCTCAAGCAGAAAACAGCCCTTGCGATCACACCATTTTCGAAGCGCTTCGATCGGAGCCTGTCGACCATAAAGATCGACCGCCATCACCACCTTCACCTTGGGGGACCACACCTTCTCGACACTCGCAACGGTCACATTCCCCGTTTCGAGATCGACATCCGCAAACTTTGGGATCGCCCCGATCCAGGCAATTGCATTGCTGCTAGCTACGAAGGAAAAGGCCGGCGTGATTACCTCATCTCCCGGATTCACTCCCATGGCCTTTAAGGAAAGATTTAAAGCCTCAGTTCCACTGGATACCCCAACAGCATGCTTGAACCCGAGTTGAGTCGAGAGCTTCGATTCAAATTCCGTCACCCTTTTCCCTAAAATATACTCGCCGCTTTTTGCAAACTCCCGAAAGGCCTGCTCCATTTCGGCGAGCAGAGGTTCGTTTTGTCGGACTGGAGAGAAAAGAGGGATCATAGGCAATACCCTATCTGCCTGGCCAGCCTCCAGTAAAGAGCAGAATTTAGCCGCTATTTTTTTTGAATAAAATGCCAAAAAGTGAGTCGTTCTTAGAGAGAAAAAGATGAAAAATGTGATGGACTCCCCCCGGACCCATTAACCATAGAAATGTGGTATAAGGCGGGCACATGCCCCCGGACCCATTAAATAAAATACTGATTTTATTATTTGTTTTGTGCGCCCCCTTGACCGCCGCCAAAAAGACGGAAAAGGGAATCTGTTTCTTCATTTTAGAGCAATTAAAAGAGAGCCATTCCGATGTCCCTCCCTCCCTCAAGCCCCTCAAAATCGATTATGAAGCTCTCTCAAAACACCTAGAGGAGGTTTACCTCTCCGTTGCTGGGTTAGGTAAATTGACTCCTCTTGAACTGAAACGGTTTTGCAACCGACTTCCCACCGATAAGGAGTTATTGAATCTCGAATTTTTTGCCTGGCAGACACTTAACTATCTACAAACCCACTCGCCCTATCATGGAATCAAGAAAAGAGATCAGCATGAAGAGTTGGGAATGGCGGAGGATCTCGTGGTTGCCATCCATCTACCACCCGAGCTTCAGGCTCGCCTAGAAAAGGAAATGAAGCGACTGCTCACCAACCTCCGGTTTGGAAAAGATCCCAAATTCCTTTTTCTCATCGATCCCGAATCAAAGGAGCACCTTTCTGAATCGCTCTCTAAAGAGGCCACCGGAATTGAGTATTCAAAAGGAGGTGAATTCCCTTACCGCAATGATGCCTACGTGATTACGATCCAACCCAAACGAGTCCATGTCATGGGTGGGTATTATGATCAATGCCTCCCCAAAACCATTTATGATGCCATCAAAAGCGCCTTGGAAAACGGGGGAGGCAATTCTGAATTAACCGTCATCATCCACGCCCCCTGGACCTATACCCATGAGCATATTTCTCTGGTGGAGTTGAAGAAAAAGAACAAAAAAAACTATTATGAGGAGATTGGAGAGCTTGCCGAACGCCTGAAGGAAGAGGATCAAACTCATTTTCTCATCTCCTATCAAGAAGGAAAAAAGGGGCGTGGTGTGGACTATGAATTGGAAATCATGACCTCAAATGGAAAAATGATCCGGATTCAAGTGGTGAGCCGCTGATAGAGCGCCAGGGTTTCTTGAGCCGCTCGAGACCAACTCCATTTCTGAACTTGGTCGATTCCCTTTTTGGTTAACTCGGCTGCCAGTTCTGTATCTTCCACCATTCTTTGCATCGCCGTTGTGAGACTTTGTTCGTCATGCGGGTCGATGTAATAGACGGCCTCTCCCAACACCTCTTCTAAGGAACCCTCACGACTCGCAATTACGGGAGCCCCACAGGCCATCGCCTCTAAAGGGGGGAGACCAAACCCTTCATAATAACTAGGATATACGACCACCCTCGCCCGAGAAAGAAGAGAAGAAAGTCGGTTATCATCAACAAATCCCAAATGCTGAATATCGTCCCCCTGAGAGAGAAGTTCCGCAATCTCTTCGGAATGCCATCCAAGAGTGCCTGCCATAAGCAATGGATGTTGTTTGCGAAAGTTACCCGGTAACTTTCGATAAGCCCGAATCAAACCTGCAATATTTTTTCGAGGTTCGATAGTCCCTACCGAAAGGATGAAATCTTCCCGCTTTTCGTGGGTGCATTTGATGGAAGAGCGTGGAGCCTCTCCAATCACCGTAATCTTTTCATTAGCAACCCCCAGCAACTTTTGCAGATCTCGCTTCGTCGCTTCAGAGACAGCAATATAGTGGTCGATTTTCTTAACCGCACCGGTGAGCGCTTCATTATATTTTCTCACCCGATATTCCGGATGCCACTGTGGAAATAGTAATACTGAAAGATCATGAACCGTCACCAGCGTCTTGGCTGGAATGGCGAGCGGAATCAGATCCGGCTCATGATAGAGTGAATAGTTTGAAAACCGAAAAGCGGTCCGCACATAACGATCTAAAAAGCCATGCCCCGAACTCTTTACTTGAGGCTGTCTCGAAACACTTTGAGAGGCCCAGACTAGCGGTCTTCCTAAAAGCGTATTTCCCAATCGTGAGAGGGGAAATTCCGGCGCCACTTCCTGCAAGTGACGCAACAGTTCTGCTGCATAGCCTGCAATGCCGGACTGAGAACGGTATAGAATGAGATCATTAAACAGAAGCACATCAAAACCTACCAACCTATTCTAACAGGGGCAACTCTTCTGGAGTCAACCGCAGGGTCAGCTGCTTTATAATCCCAATTAATGATGTTAAAATGAGGAATGCTTAAAATGAATATTTTCATTATTTCAGCTGGGCTGTTATGTGGAATCGGTTTCGCGGAGCGAAACATTTATGTGGCACTAGCCCCATCAGTCAACCCCTACTGGACTGGCGGTGCCGTGATGGCATGGGATTGCGAGATTTTTAATCCGTCTGAGACACCCCAAGAGGTTACAGTCACAGCTCACAGCGCTGGAAGTTACACTTACAATCAAAAGGCTACCAATACTGGGACTCTTGCCCCGATTACGGAAAATCTCATTCAGTTTGATACGCGCAACTTCCATTTTGTAGAAAACACAAACAATGGTGCTAACTTGCCAAAAGCCATCCACATTCGTGTTAAAGAAAATGCTGGATGGTTAACCGGTAATTGTTTTTTTAACAATTACGACGGTACTCGTCAGCGCCACCATTCGATTGCTATCAACGGTGGCCGCCCCTTTTAATTAGTCGCTGTAGGGAAATGCGAAAAATTAGCCCCGGAGGGGCTCACTTCAACGTTTTCCCGGAAGCGGCGTATCCCGAGCGAAAGCGAGGGATCTCGTCGTAAATGCTTGATATGACGAGATCCTTCGGACTTCGTCCTCAGGATACGTTCCTGTAGGGACCATCTTAATGAAGGCCCTTCGGGCCCACATTTTTGAATTTCCCGACAGGAACTAATTAAAATCACTGTATCTGTATCGAATCGATTGCGGCGGCAACTCTTTTTCCTACAGCCGCCGGCAATGGAGCATAGAAGAGATTCTCAGCCGCCTTTTGCCCATCGGCCATCGCCCACTTTAAGAGCTTCACCCATTCCTTGCTCTTGTCGTTGTTGGAAAGCTTTTTCCAAACCAAGAGGTAGGTAAATCCACTGATGGGATAGGCTTCTTTACCCGAAGCATTGGTCAATGAAACCCGGAAATCGGCCGGAATCGTTACGCCAAGTGCGGCAGCACTCACACTTTTGATGGAAGGCACTACGAAATTCCCAGCAGCATTTTTTATCGAGGCGTAAGGAAGCTTGTTGCTCTCCGCATAGATTAATTCGATATATCCAATGCTCCCCGGCATCTGCTTGACCTGCCCCGCGACACCCTCATTCCCTTTAGCTCCCAAGCCGAGTGGCCAGTTGGGAGTGGTGCTGCTTCCCACTTTACTCTTCCATTCTTCGGAAATTTTAGAAAGGTAGTCGGTGAAAATAGAGCTCGTTCCACTTCCATCGGAGCGGTGAACGACTAAGATATCCTTCGCGGGTAAAGTTGCCTTGGCATTGAGAGCCTGAATCTTTTTATCATTCCATTTCGTAATTTTTCCTAAGAAAATCTCGGCAATCACCTCACCACTTAAATTCAATCCTTTGAGCTCCGGAAGATTATAGGTCACCACCACCGCCCCCATCACCGTTGGGAGGTGGATGACCTCTCCCCCTTTAGTGACCGCTGCTTTCATCTGTTCCTCATTCATCGGGGCATCGGTGGCTCCAAAATCGACCGTCTGTTCAGTAAACTGACGGATTCCGCCCCCGCTTCCCACCGATTGGTAATTTACGCGGACATCGGAATGGGCCTTGTTATAGTCGGAAAACCATTTGGCATAGAGCGGCGCAGGAAAACTGGCCCCCGCTCCATTGATCTCCACTGCTTGAACCGAAACCGCTAAAAACAACAACGTAAAAGACAACCATGACTTCATTGGTATTTCCTCCTATAATAGGAGTATCTTGTAGTCGAACCTTCTTCAGAATTCTATTAGGAAATGGTTATGAAAAAAACCCTAATCCTCCTTTGTTTCAGCACCTTCTTAAGCCATCCTTTCATTTCAGAAAGTCGCGCGGAAAGCCAAGGCAATGATTACAAAGGGATTACCGATCCCTTTGGAGACCCCGCCAACTATGAATTTGCGGAAGATGAGCTCGATGATAAGGAGTTTTTCCATCTTGGCCGCTTCTTGATGCTCGGTTTCGACATCGGAGTCGGTGCCTTCACCGGTGGACTGGGGAAAACCGCCGCCCCCGGCTTCGATTTCGGGGGCCGGATGCTCTATTTTTTTGATAAATTGTTAGGGCTTGAATTGGCAATTCACTTTTCAGCCCACAGTGATCTCATCACTCCAAATAGCAGCTCCATTTTGGAATATGACACGAAACTCATCCCCATTACGGCTGGGCTTCGCTACTACTTCAACATCCAAAATGCGCCCCGTGCCATCGCTCTTGCAAATCCCTATCTGGTATTTGCTGCTGGTCTCTACATCCGTAGCCAGACACTGATCCAGAAACAGAATATCAATTCAGCCGATGCCGCCGGAGGCTCCACGAGTAGTTTTGGTGTCAACTTTGGAACCGGCGTTGAATTTCCCATCTATGGAAAAAGTGTCTATTTGGGAGCCGATCTCCGATATCACCTCGTCTTCTTCCCTGATGAAGGCGCCGATCTCGGCTTTCCCGACATCATCAGCCGTGGCGGTGATTTTTTCACCGGGCTGGCCACCATCTCCTTTAATTTTTAGCCGTCTACCCCCTCCTGCCGCTATAATATTTCCATATGCTCCATTCCATCCTGCTTTCATTCTTTTTTCTCAACCCACTCCTGTTTTCTGATGACAGGCTATCCGTAAGTCCACCGCCCCCTCCCTCTCCTCCTTTTGGTTTAATCATCCATTATTCCAAAAAAATTTCCGCTGCAGAATTGAATCGCATCCACACCGCTCTCAACTATCAGGTCAAAGAACACTTCCCGAAATGGAATGCCGATTGGGTCATTCCCAAAAACGGAAGCCCCTATCTTTCCGAAAGAGCGTTTTTAAGGGCCTGTGAGCGCTATCGGAAACAGAGAGAAGGTATCCGTTGCGAAGCCAATCGTCGACTCATCCCCTCCGAACCTAACTTTGAACATGAAGGACTAAAGAACAGAAAAATAGATAATTCGAGTAGAGGATGTAAGGAGGTGCTCAATTTCGAAGAGCATGGGCAATCACCCCTCCTTCAAGGGGGCACCCTCACCCGGTTTTGGGCGCAATCGCAGATTGGGGCCGATCTGGTCCCCGAACTTTTAAGCGATCTTAAGGATGTTTCCCCTATCAATGTAGGGGTTTTTGACTCTGGTTTTGTGACCGAAAATGTGAAATCGGCACTGACCCCGAAACTTTCTAAGGAGGTTCAGGCCCACCCGGAAAAGTTTGTCGATCCGAAACCCCACATTGGAGATGCGGCACCGGACCATAAAGCCCCCCATGCGTACCATGGAGATCTCGTCGCCAATCTCATCAGCTCTAAACACTCGCCATTTCCCGTAGGGTCGGGGCATCTCGTCCAGATCTCAGAGCTCTCCCCTACCCTGTACGAATCGGATGTCGCCAAGATTCCTATCTCAGGAGTCAAGATCGCTAACTTTTCATTGGGTTGGGGAAACCTCCCGAAGCGAAGTGACGGCACCCGAAAACTTTCCGATTCCGGCACCTTTGCCATGAAGGTGTTTAAAGCCCTCGAAAAAGAGGGCACTATCGTCGTAAAGTCTGCCGGCAATGACTATCCCGATCCGATCGCTGAAATTTCCAAAAATTCTAGGGCAATCCTGGTGGGAAGTTCGAGCCCTGAGGGAATGGCGAGCTCCTTTTCTCAAGAGGGGGAGGAGGTAACTATACTGGCTCCTTCCGATAAACATGTTCAAAGCCTTGGCCCGAAGGACAGTCTCCTCTCGTTTGGAGGAACGAGCGGCGCCGCCCCTTTAGTATCAGGCGCACTTGGGGATGCTGCGGCCCTTCTTCCAGGACTTACCACTCAAGAGGCCAAAGCCCTCCTCAAATATTCTGCAATCCCCTCTTACAACTCAAAAACCAAACCCCAACTCAATGGAGCTGGAATTTTGAATCAATACCGTCTCGTCGCCGCTGCAAAAAAAATCAGGATGCATTGGCCTGCCAATCGGGAGAAGATCTTCCAACCGGAAAGTTACGATTTTTCCAAAAAGGCGAAAGAGTTGAAGGAAAATGGGCTCGCTCTACTGCCTCAACTGGACTGCAAATCGCAAACTGAGGCGATTCTTTTTTTAAGAAAGTCCTTTTTCCTCGATCCCAGTGATGAAACAGTTATCCGAGCTCTCGCCAAATTCTACCGTGATTACCGTCGCCCTAAAAACGCTGAATTTTTTGATAATCTCCTCATCACCCCAGAGGCCTTTGCCTCCCAAATCAAAGAGAAAGTCATCGATCCTAAAAACCCAGAGGCCTATTCAACCCTCTACAAAGCCCGACGAAACTTAATGGGAAAAGAGGCAAACCAACTCTACCAAGAGGTGGTTAAGAAGAATCCCCGGTTGAATGAGCTTGCTTTCAAGGCCATAGCTGAGCAAGGAGACTTAGAAACCCTTAAACCCTATCTCTTTAGCGATAATAAAGAGGAGAAACTGGATGCCCTCTTCGCTCTGCAACATTTAAAACAGGAGCCCCCCTTAGAACTCCTGCAAAAATTGGAAAGCGTTCAGGATATGGATTCGCTCGTGGGGGTCATGCGAGCGGCCCAAAAGCTAGAGGCGAGGGGATTACCGATCTTTCTTTCCCTATTTGAAAAATTAAATTCCTCACCGAAAAATTCTAGGTCCGACAGTTCCAAATCCGATAAAATGGAGCGGCTTTTGATGGGCTCCTGGTCCCTTGCGGACAAACGGATCGATTTCCTCACTGAAGTCGCAAAAAAAGATCCCAACTCTCTTCTTAAAACTCTTTCTAAATTGGAGATGATGGAACCAGAGGACTACGTCACTCTTTTTAATCAATTGATGGAGCACAAAGATCCGAGGATCCGAAGCGATATTTCATTCATCTACCGCGGCCTCTTATCCAACCTCCATAAGGATCCTGAAGCGCTCAAAAACATGGTGAGAGCCGTCGAAAAATGGCTTACCTTGATCGAACCGAACGAACGCTACCGTTTCATCTCTTTCCTTTCTTACCTGGGTAAAGAAGGGGAAAAAAGCATTGCAACCCTCTTCGAAAAAGGGGATGGCTCAATGAGAGCCCAAATGATGAGGGCTCTGCCCTACGGCTCGAACAAAACGGAAGACCCTTATGAAAAGATGGCGTTTCGGATCCTGACTGAGAACAGCGACGATCCCGAGGCGATTGCCGAGGCACTCGCCCATTTAAGGGAAACCCATCCCAAAAAAGCGTTGGAATACCTCAATCACGACAACGTTCAAGTTCAGGAAGCAATATTCGATATCTTTAGACAGAACCCAGAGTTTACAAACTCGGCGGAGACAAAGGCCTTTATTAAAAAAACGGCCCAACAAAAACTGCCAGAAGCCGCCTTTCAACTCGGACGATCTCCGGATGAATCGATGCAAAAGTTCGGTTTCGATAATTTTAAAGATTTTACACCCAAGCAAAAACGGCTCTTTCTAATAGGGGCCATGCGCAACTCAAAAATTCTGGATCGCGCCATCAAAGCGGGGTTAGATTCTGAGGATGGCAGAGAAGAAACGGTCGATGTTACCTTATTTGGAATGGATCGAACCGATGAAGATCATAAAACAATCGCCCCCATTCTCACTGAAACTCTCAAAAACCCCACCTATCACAAACTCTTTTTCGATACCCTCTTTAAAACTCCCAATGCACATAAGCGGTTTCGAAGAGCGGATGAATCCTTTTTAAAGGAAGTGGCGAAGGCATGGGAAGAACGAAAGTTTCCAAAGATAGAAGAGGAACTTCACAATATTTTTGAATACAGCGATGATCCCGATGTGAAGGCCATCTTCAAGAAATCTAAAAAATAGACACCATCGTCATTGCTCGCTAACCCCTCCGGGTAAAAAGGCAGGGGTGTGCCTTGAGGAATTTTTAGTCCTTAAGATATGAGGATGAGTTTTTGATCCAGTTTTAGGTGTTGTCTGTTAACTGGACTGATGCAGAGTATCCGACAATAGAATTACTTTTCATTTCGGTAAAATAGGACGACTTGTTAAAAAATATTTTCTTCTCCAGAGCCGCGTCGAGTTAAATTAAAAAACTTTCCCTACTGGGCGCTTCCTTGGCTCGAATTTTTGGGGAAATGAAGTCTCATAAGTAGTCGCTGTCGGGAAATGTAAAAAAACAGCCCCGAAGGGGCTCACTTTAATGTT
>CAZRZK010000059.1:0-17840 GCA_964604555.1 uncultured Pseudobdellovibrionaceae bacterium
GGCTGGCAATCGAATTGCAATTCACTGGCGTTGGAGATGTGTTGCATGCGCCCAGTGGTATTAATAGTAGCTCTGTTGATGTTTGGTTGTACCTCAAATGAACAGTTCCACGCGAGCAAACAATCGCTTTTAATCAACCAAAGTTATAACCCTCCCGTATTGGATATCCTATTCATGGTGAATGATGGCTCTCCGATGTCACGCGTGAAGGAACATCTTTTCTCCGAAGCTACCCAGTTTTTCAAACGGTTGGATCAAATCCCCGAACAATACCGCTTAGGTTTCATCAATCATGATATGGAACGATCTGCCGGCCGCCTTCAGCCACTCGATAAGCCATATATCCTGGAGAAAAAAGTGGGTGTGGGCTCAATCGAAGAACGGGCCAAAATTTTTAAAGACCTTTTATCCTTGGTGATCAACGTACAGACCTCACCTGAGGACAGAGGAATCCAGAGTGCCTTCACTTCCCTTCAAAACCATTTTAAACCCCGTGAAAATGTGCCGGTGGTGATTGTTTTTATTTCAGATCGGGATGATAAATCGGCCGTCCCCACAGGGACCACTGATGTCATTGATTATTATAAGACCTTCTTTTTGACCTTAAAAAATAACCGTGCTGATTTGGTGCGGGTCTATTCGATCAACTATGAACCGTTAGCTACTGGAGAGACCGTCAACAACTCGAATCGTTGTGCAACGATGTATAATGCTGATATTGATAAGGCCGGATTTGAAGATCGTTATTTTGAGATTGCCGAGGCCTTTAATAGTTCGAGTAATGTGAAGGTTACGGCCGATCTCTGCGGCCCGTTTTCCTCATTAATTGATCTTTCTGGGTTGAGGCTGAAAGAATTGCCTCGGATCTTCCCTCTGAATGCAAAGGCCAATCCTTCTACTCTGTCGGTAAAAGTGGAAAAAAACAATCAAACTCTGTCGATTCCTTGGAAATACGATGAATCCACCCAGAGTATTGTTTTTGAGACCGCTCCACCCGAGGCTTCGCAGATCAATATTAGTTATTTGCCGATCTAAAGACCTAGGGGCTGTTGACGTTTCGTCTCGGTGCTAGATGCGTAAATTTAAGATTTGGCATTGTCTTCCGCGTTCGGCTCCTCGACGTGCCTGAAGGCACGCCTCCGGTGCCTCACTTGTGCATCCGCGCCAAATCTTAAATTTACGCATCTAACACGTCGAGACGAAACGTCAACAGCCCCTAATCTCTTCTTCGGGCAGCTTTTATAAGAATCAGCCCCATTTTCCATGAGCTGAGTAAGGTGAGGAGTTCTCCTTCGAGAAGGTCGACCAATCGATCGCGGTCCTGCTCCTGCATGCAGAGTAATGACTCTTCAATGGCACGGAGGTATTGCCTCTCGATCAATGAAAGAGGAATGTTGTCAATATAGGTATGGCTGAAGTTGAGATCGAGCGATTCTTTGGTCAGTAAGATTCCTTCATGGAAACGTTGAAGGCCATCGAGGCAGCGGATCACACTTAAAGAGAGTGGATCCTCCGCTGGCGTGTCCAAGATCAATTGAACGGTGCTCAATAAACTACGTTGGAGCCGATCGATGCTTGCCAGTGAAAGTTCAATCCCGTTTTCTGACCAATGGGAAGGATTAATATTGAATGATTCAACAGGAGTTTGTAGTTGCTTTTCCATGTCCATTGCTCCCTCCACTAGTGAGTTTTATGCTTTAAAAGTTGTTCCCGTAATTGCCGGGCCGTCGTATTGTTTGGATCCTTGGCGAGCACCTGATCCACTTGAGCGATGCATTCGGTCAGTTTCCCTTGCAGCTTCAAAATGGAAGCAAGGGCGGATCTTACCGTCCCATCATGGGGATCCATTTCTAGATAGTGAACTGCACGTCGTCGGCAGTCTTCCAGTTCATCGTTGCCCCGTGCGAGGCTGCTCAATTGAATGAGCGCAGCGGAGTTCAAAGGAGTGAGATCCAAGGAAGCGCGAAAAAGTGTTTTTGCCGTTTCGGCATCGTTTCGGTAGATGGCGATTAAACCCATCCCTGATTTAGCCCGTCCCGATTTGGGATTGAGGGTTAAAGCCTTTTCAAAGTAGATCCCGGCGACATCCAATTGATTTCGGTTGAATTCCAGCATTCCGATATTGACGTAAATGGTGTCGGAACCGGGTTGCAGCTCAAGGGCTTTGTGGTAATAGGTCCAGGCGTCATTGAATTGCTCAATCCGGGTGCTGCAGTTCCCCATCTCCTTAAAAAGGGTGAACTTCTCATTCTCTGAAAGATCGGTGGCGTTGGAGATCAGTTGGAACTGCTCGAGAGCCGCCTTGTCATCTCCTTCGGCAACGAGGCAAATCCCTAGCCACATCAGACTGAGTGAACGCTTTCCCAGTTCATAGGAAGCACGGAAACATTTTTTTGCTGATGGGATTTCATGGAGCGAGTAGAAGCTAGTTCCCAGCCCCATCATGGCATCGACATCTCGGATGTTGTTCTTTAGCAGATAGGAATAGATGTTACGGGCGAGAAGATAATCCCTGTCTTGGATCAAGAGCTCAGCGCTTTTTAAGAGGTAATCCCGCGCTTGTGGGGTAACGTTAGGCTGTTCCGGTTTTTGGGTCTCATCTTTTTCCCGGACCTCTAAGAGGAAGGTGCGAGTTTTACCGTTGCCAAACAGAATCTCTTTACTGATATCCGTAGTGTTGGGTGCAGGAGTTTCCCGAATCGAAACCTCCGCAGCGCTTTCAAAAAGATCAAATAAAGGAGCAACCTGCTCTTCCAGGTGAGTGGGGATTTTTTGCATGGTATCAATGCAAATGAGCAAGGGATGTGCCAATAGGAGAGGGGAAAAAAGGTAAGCGGATCAATGAGATCGTAGGAGATGAACGTCAATTGCTACGAGTGCCGTCATGGAGTTGACGGCTTAGCTATTTCTACTGCGGGCAGGTCTGAGGATATCGGGTTGATTCTCCTTGAACTGCTCAATCCCTTTTTCTAGCTCAACCGCTTTTTTGAGATCCCGAATCGTTTCCGATTTGATCTCATCGATGCGGGAGATGAGTTGGAGGTCGATGGTCACAATCTTCTGAACCCACCGTTCTCGCGCCTCAAACAACCCTTTAATTTTTGCGCGATAGGCTGCGAGGTTGATCTGTTTCATGTCAAGGGCGTCGAAGAGGGCGGCTACCTTGAAATCAAAAGAACGGATGATGTTGAGAATCCGTTCCCGATTATCGACGAAAAGATTCAATTCCTGCCATTGGTCCTCTTGGGCCATTTCCAGGAATTTTTGGGTGATGGAATAGAACTTTTCGTAATACCGGTTCTTCATCTCTAGATAGTGGATCACCTCTTCCATGGCTGGCTCCTTATGGCTTGGGGGTTCGTTTCAAAGATTCGATCGCCTGTTCCCAGGCGCTGTTCAAGGTTTCTAATACCGTGCAGGCCTCTTTCAGCAGGTCTACCTTCTTTTCTAGGTTTCCCTGGATGAGGCGTTGGGTAACATAGGCATATAACATCTCTAAATTTTCGGCGATGGCACCGCCAATCTCAAAATTGAGGGTGGAACGCAGTTCATTGACGATATCTTGCGTTTTCAGGATGAAACGGGACATCTCTGCATAGTTTTTCTTTTCCGCCTCATCCATCGCCTGCTTTAAAAATCGAATGGCGCCGGCATACATCATGAGCAATAGAGTTTCCCGATTTGCTGTCAGGACGTCGGTCTTTCGGTAACTATCGTAGGGGTTTTTCATCTCTTATTTATCCCATGAGGGCCGCCAGGGGATTTCCTCCCGAGCCCATCTGCGACTGCAATTGGTTACTTTGGTGCTGGAGCGACGAAACCGCCCTTTGTGCCCGCCCCAATTTTTCCTGCAGCGCTTTTGACTTGCGTTGAACCAACTCCTCCTTATGGGCGATCTCCCGATCCAGTTTCTGTGTTTTTTGCACAAGGTTATTTTTCTGGGAACCTAAAAGAGATGTGGTGTCTCCGGAAATCGAGCTGAGTGATTTAGAAAGCTTCGTGAGCAGACCTGTCGTGATGCCGTCTCCCGAAAGGAGATCGGCGACTTCATCAAAATTATTAATGAGAGCGGTCTCTAATTTATTGTCATCGACATTCAGAGTTCCGTTTTTATTGAACTGGATTCCCATGTCTCCGAGGGCTCGCACGGTATTCCCCTCCATCAGCGATTCCCGGAGCACCGCCTTGATCCGGCTGTCGGTCATTCGCATGGTGTAGTCGCCACCGAGGGTTTTATGGGTGGGAGTGTTTTGATCCAATTTGTTTTGATCCTGCACAAATTGGAAAACCTGGTTGAGGCCATTGATCAGATCTTTGATCTTCCCGGCCGTCTTGGGAGTGTCCTGTTCGATATTAATGGTGATGTTTCTGCCAGGAGCCGCTCCACGAAGATTGAGGGTCACGCCTGGAATGAGATCTTTGAGTTCATTGCCAGGGGCTTCGATATCCAGTCCTTCATATCGGATAAGGGCATTGGTCGCTTGCCGTTCGCGATCCATGTAAAAGTCCATTTCACCGTCGACAAAATAGAAATTGGGATATTCCTTGGCATTGTCGGAGCCGACTGCGTCACCTGTCACGATCAAGCGCCAGGGATTTTCGGGATCCGAACGATCTTCGGTGACCGAAGCTCGAATCCCTACCTTGGCGTTGTTGATGGATCGGGCGATGCCTTCCAGAGTTGAATTCTCTTCATCGATAAAGATTTCTTTGCTACCGCCATCGGGAAGATCGACGCAGAAATATCCGCTTCCAATACGGGTCGAGGACTTGTCTTCGAATCCATTCGAGAAGGCGGCGGCGGAGGAGGCCAGCTGGAGCACTTCTAAATTGTAATTGCCCAACATGGCATTGCCTTTATCGGCTTTACCCGAGATGACCTTGTCATCGGTGCTCACCACTTGAACCTCTAAGAGTTTGTTGGCTGAGTTCAGAGATGGAATCTGCTTTTTAACCGCTTCTACTTTTCCGATCACATCGGTGAGTAGATTGTTTTTGCTTTGGATGGCTTCCTTTTTTTGGACCATCTGTTCGATCGGTTTCCGTTCCGCTTGTACTGCTTTGCGATAGGCGGTTTGGAATTCAGGAGAAAGATAGGATAATCCTTCATTCGTGTTGGCGCTAGCTGGAGGTGTCACCTGAGGCATAGGATTTAATTTTAAAGTAGAAGGAAATGTGCAAGTAAGGAAGCTGGTACTCTTCTATTATAGAGGAATTAGAGGGTTTTGTTGAGGTTTCTTTTATCGACGGTAGAAGGAGCGATGACCGCCCTTTTTTTGGGGTAATTCCCCGTCTGTTTTTTGGCGCTTTTAGCGGAAATCAATTTCAGAAAAGACTGGGTGTCAACGTTTTGACAGGGAATGGAATTTTCGGTGATAACAGGCGTTTGTTCCGTAGCGTTTTCAGGGGAAGTCTCAGCTTGTGGTTTATTCTTGCCCTTTTCCTCTTCTTTTTTCTCCTGTTCACGACGAGGAGCCGACTGAGAAGAGGGGACCTGTAGATAGGGTTGTACGTTTTTAATCTGCATAGGCAAAGGCCTCATTTAATGGATCGGCCATTCTAGCCCCTTGCTTTAATCAATTCCGTGTAAAAGCCTCAATGCCAGTAACGGAGATTGGTTCGCTTGGGCTGCCACCGCCACACCTACCTTGTTAAGCACCGCTTGACGCGTGTAATTGGCCATTTCCTTTGCATAATCGGTATCTTCAATCCGCGAGTTCGCAGCCGCCAAATTTTGGGCATAGGTCAACTGATGGGATGCCAAAGATTGGAGCCGGTGCTGGAATGCCCCTAAAGTGGCCCTGGGGTGTTGGATCTTTTTCTGAGCCTCGTCGATAACTGACAATGAATCCAAGGCCGAGTCGCGATCGAGGATCGAAATTCCTCCGAGCCCCAGATTTCCCAGGGTGAGATCGGCCTGTCCCGTGTCGTAAGTTAGCCTGTCGGCCTCGGTGTTTTCAATACCGACTTGGAACTGCAACATCCTCGAATTTCCGTTGAGCAGGGGTACCCCTAGAAATTTGGTGTTCTGTGAAAATCGATCCATTTCCGTTTTGAGTTGCTGCAATTCGATTTCGAGCAGCTCCCGCTCATCATCACTCACCGTGTCGCTACTAGACTGCATGGCGAGTTCGCGCAATCGTGTGGTGATGTTGTCCATTTCATTCACGCCTCCTTCGGCGACTTGCATGAGTGAAATGGCATCTTGAATATTGCGCTGGACCTGGTCCAAGCTTGCAATCTTTCCTTTGAGACTCGCGGATAGGGATAACCCTACTGGATCTTCGTAGGCGTGGTTGATACGCCTTCCCGAAGCGAGCCGCTCCTGTGAAAGTTCCAATTGATTTTGCGACTTCTCCAAGTTACGCGAAATTGCGTAATTGGAGGCACTATTTGATAATGTGATCGCCATAGCATAATCTCCCGCTACGAGTGGCAATAACGCAACGCACCACCCGTTCAGTAGATTTATCGGCGGTGCGTTAAATTACTTTAGGATTTTTTACGTGGAGCGTCAAAACACCCCCCATTTTCCGGTTATGATCCGGGAAATCATTGAAAACATGAATCTATTTAAAGATGGGGTCTATGCGGACCTGACTTTTGGTGCGGGCGGCCATTCGGGGGCCATCCTTGAAAAGGGGGTACAGCGGTTGGATTGTGTCGATCGTGATAAGCGGGCCATTGAGGCCGCTCCAGCCGACCCCAATGGGGGACGGAGGTTGATTCATGCCCCTTTTTCCCAGTTTATTCGGGAGTCCACCGACCAATATGATGGCATCTTGATCGACTTAGGGGTGAGTACTCAGCAGATTTTGGACTCCTCGCGGGGCTTTAGTTTTCAGGCCCCGGGACCCCTCGATATGCGGATGGATGAGGAAAGGGACCTCCCGCTCGTGGAACTCATGAAGGGCATGCGGGAACGGGAGTTGGCTACTATTTTGGAGCGAAACACCGACATGAAAGGGGCCCATAAGGTGGCCCGTAAGTTGGTCGACGCCTATCGTGCGGGACACCTCAAGGATTCAGGGGATCTGGTGAAACTCTTTTCAGGCGGGGGGAAACGACACAGTGCAACTGTAATCTTTTTGGCCCTTCGGATGTGGGTCAATCAGGAGCTGGAGGAGATTGAAGAGGCGCTTCCTGCTTGTGTTGAGCACCTTAAACCGAAAGGACGGCTCTGTGTGATTTCTTTTCATTCCACGGAGGACCGGGTCGTGAAGCACCTTTTTCGTCGATTCAAAGAAGAGGGGTTGGTGGCCTGGGTTTATCCTAAACCGCTGGTTCCCACGAGACAGGAGATGCGAATTAATCCGCGCTCCCGAAGCGCAAAACTCCGAGTTATTGAACGTCTCTGATATAATAAACCTATCGTCATTGCGAGGAACGAGCCTGGCGAGTGACGCGGCAATCTCGACGAATATGAGCAATAAAAATGAAATCTTTCTTGGATTATTCATTCTTGGACTTTTTTCAATCGGTTTAATTTGGTTGCGGACCGAAACGGTGAAGCAAACCTACCTCTATGTTCAACAGGAAAAAGATTATCGGCTCCTCCGGCAAGATATCCAGGCTATCCGAATGCAGTGGTTGAAGGTGACTTCACCTCGTCGATTGGAAAGTCTGGCGAAAACTCTCCATTTAAATCCGGTTCCCTTAAATCGAATTTTGAAATACGAACCTCAAGGACAACAATTTGTCAGCGCTCCCTAACACTCCAAAGCTGCCCGACGACAATGGCGGGAAGTGGGTTCGAATACGACTCGGGTTTGTTTTTTCTCTTTGCCTGATCTTTGCCGGTTTGATCTTTTTTCGACTGGTTCAGCTACAAGTAATAAAAAATCCCGATCTTGAAACGCTAGCCCAAAAACAATTCGAACGGGTGAGCAAGATGGCTCCTCCTCGACTTGCGATTTTCGATCGCAATCGCGAAGAACTTGCCGTGAGTATCCCAGCCAGTTCCATTTTTATCCGTCCTCGGTTGATCACCCGGAAGCACCGCGCGGCCCGTGCCCTATCGGATGTCTTAGGAGGATCTCCGCTCAAATGGCTCGCCCGCTTTGAAACCCAACGACCCTTTGTTTGGATCCAGCGACAAGTTTCGGAGGAGGTGGCGCGTGAGATTTCGAAGCGGAAGGTGGGAGGAATCTTTTTAGAGAATGAGAATCGTCGCAGTTATCCCAATGGAATGTTGGCCTCTCAATTGATTGGTTTTACCGACATCGATGGTAACGGGATTGCGGGTGTGGAACTTTCTCTCAATGAGGAACTGTTGAAAAAACCTCAGTCGGTCACGCTATTAAGAGACGGGAAGGGAACTCCTACCTATATCGGGAAGAAGATGATCCGTCCCGATGATGGGCAAAGCGGGGTTTATCTCACACTGGATCGTCGATTACAGCATGCCGTGGAAGAGGAATTGGATCGAACGATCGAAGAGACCTCTGCTAAAGGGGCGATGGCGGTAGTGCTCGATCCTTTTACGGGTGAAATCTTTTCCATGGCGCAACGGCCGGGCTTTGATCCCAATAACCCTTCTTCGGTCCATCCCAGTCAGTTGAATAATTTTCTCATTTCCCATCTCTATGAACCGGGCTCGACTATTAAAACACTCATGGCCGCCGAGGCGATTCAGTATGGTCTATTGAATGAAAAGTCGTTCATCAACTGTGAGCAGGGCAAATTTCGAATTGGCGACGTGACCATCGGTGAAGCGGAATCGAATCACCGTTTTGGATTGATTCCATTGGAGAAGGTAATCCGAGTTTCGAGCAACATCGGCGCCGTGAAAGTCGCACAGATGTTGGGAGTGGAACGCGTGAGGGCGACTCTTGAGAGATTTGGTTTCACCCAAAAAACCGGCATTCATTTGCCGGGTGAAGTGGGGGCTAACCTCAAACCGGATAAGGCCTGGAAAAATGTCCTTCTGGCGACTGCTGGATTTGGTCAAGGGTTCTCAGTCACTCCATTGCAGATGACGCTTTCTTACGCGCCTTTTGCGAATGGTGGTTATTTAATCAAGCCTAAGATATTTTTAAGGGAAAATGCCGATAAGACTCCTCCGTTACAACGGATCTTAAAACCAACGACGGTGAGAACGGTAAAAGAGATGTTGGTGGGAGTCACTCAGGAGGATGGAACTGGGTTTTTGGCGAAAATTCCGGAGATTCAAGTAGCGGGAAAAACTGGAACTGCTCAAAAATACGAGGCGGGTAAAGGATATGCTTCGGAAAAATATTTTAGTTCCTTTATCGGGTTTTTACCGGCCAATGAACCGGAACTGCTGATTGGTGTCTTTGTGGATGAACCGAAAAAACCATTTTACGCTTCCCAAGTGGCCGCCCCGCTTTTCCGAAAAATCGCCGAAAGATCGCTCCAGATTTTAAACCGACTTCCCAAGAATCGCATTACTGAGAAGGAACTCTCTCCCGCGGGTACTGTGGCGGTAGCTCCTGCCGCTCGCCCGATATTAAAAACAAAAGGGGATGGTAAATGGATCATGCCCGACCTCACCGGCCTCGGCGTGAGGGATGTGCTCCAGATCATGGGCGGTCATTTTGAAAACCTCAAAATCTCCGGGAATGGCTATCTTAAAGATCAAAGCCCGAAGTCGGGTGAGACCGTTTCCGAAACCACCGCGCTTCAATTCGATTTTTCGGGTGGCTGAGGCAGGGTGGCTTGTGTTTCTGGAGTTTTCTTGAGGTAAAAACTCAAAAACAGCCCCACCATCGCTCCGAAACAGAGTCCAATCATCTGAGCCAATTGAAGTCGTTGCATGGCCCATTCTGTTGCCGCCTTGCAATTCACCCCGATATTCACAGGGGGATCGAAATACCATGCAATCAATTTAGGGGCGAGGTAACTGGTAATGCCAGTCCCTGCCATGGATGAAACAAATATGTACCAAAAAGCTCTCTTAAGCATAAGCCACTTTCTACTCTAATATTTTTAGGAGAGTCCCACGGTAAGCCGGATTCTGTCGCGGACGATCATTCGTCTGCCCCTATTGTTGCCAGAAGGGGTCGAGCGGTCTACCCAGAAGTCTTTGGTCGAGTCAACCAATGTCCACGTTGTTGTTGAATCAAAGATCCCATTGGACCACTTCCCGTGTTTGACCTTGCACCCCGTAGAGCTTACCGGATTTCACTACAGCAGCTTAAAAAAGATTGCTCTTTTTAGACCCCATCCCTTTGCCAAGGGGGTGAGTGACGCTCTGTACTTCCTTTCTGTTGTGCTGGTCCGCAGCTTTCGCTGGACGGGCGTTACCCGCTACGGTGCTCTGTGGTGTCCGGACTTTCCTCTTCAAAGAACCTCTATATAAATAGGGGCTCTAAAAGCGATCGTCTGTGAAACTCTCCTATAGCGACTTTGTAGTCGAAAATAGCCCAAGATACAAGTAATCTAAAGGGGTTATGGCCACGCTGTTTCAGTTCCCCTACCGCACGGTAGCGGAGATCTCTATCCGTAATCTCCTGCGAAATCTCTCTACGATTCGTGCCATTTCAAGGCGTGAGGTGATTCCGGTGGTCAAGGCTGATGCCTATGGCCACGGCATGGTGCCCATTGCGCGAGCCCTGGTGGAGCGCGGCTCCTGTTCCCAGTTAGCGGTTGCGACTCTGGAAGAAGGGATTGAACTTCGAAAGAAATTGGGGGGAGGGGGGCTGCAAATACTGGTTCTTTCTGGATTTATTCCCCACCTTTTAGATGCTTTTTTGCGTTATCGGCTCACTCCAGTGATTCACAGCCTTTATCATTTAGAAAGTCTGGTTCATAAACCCAAATTGCCGGAACTCCACCTCAAAATAGATAGTGGGATGCACCGCTTAGGGCTTATGGAATCGGAGATCCCGCGGGCGATGGAACTTCTCCTGAAAATGAAGGTGAAGCTAAAAGGAATCTGTTCACATTATGCCGAGAGTGAAAAACAACTTTCCGCTTTTACAACACAACAATTAGCATCCTTTGAATCCATTGTTGTGAGTTTTCAAGAAAAAAAATTGCTCCAGACTGATGCGATCCTCCACATCGGAAATTCGGGTGCGATTTTGCGGGAAAAATTAGGAATCACGAATGCCGTTCGTCCTGGACTGACATTGATGGGCATCTCCCCCAATCCGCAATTGGCTAAATCGGATGATTTGGTTCCCGTGCTTCAATGGAAAAGTCGAATCCTCTGTTTCAAGAAAATCGGCCGCGGCGATACGGTGGGGTATGGACGGACCTATAAAGCGAAACGACAGGAACGGATCGCACTCATTCCAATCGGCTATGCTGATGGTTATCCTAGACTCTTGAGTAATTTAGGTGAAGTTTTAGTGGGTGGAAAGCGGGCGAAGGTGAAGGGACGGGTTTCAATGGATCTCACCGCGATCGATGTTACCGGGATTTCCGATATCGCCGAGGGAAGTTTGGTGACCATCATTGGAGGTTCTGGAAAGGATCGGGTCTCCGCCACCGACATCGCCAATTGGGCCCGTACCATCCCCTATGAAATTTTGTGTGGAATTTCCGGTCGAGTCCAGAGATTATATTTAGAATGAAACTCTTTCTATTCGTTTGCGTCATTCTCGCCGTTGTCTTTGCCATGTTCCCGGTATGCAGCATCGACTCGACCCAAGTTTTTAGTTCGACGGTTGGGATGCCAACCAATCTAGGGGAGTTAAACCTCTGGGTCCGTCGCCGTGAAGAAGCGGATGCTTCCCATTTACGGAGTACAAGTCTGGCGCAACGGATCGAATTTTATAACCGTGAGGCTCCAAATCTCACCGAGATCGCTCTGGTCTATTTTCATGGTTTTTCAGCCTCTAACCAGGAGATGAGCCCTGTTGTCGAGGAGCTCGCCGTTAAATTGGCAGCGAATCTCTATCTTCCCCGTTGGAAAGGTCATGGAATGACCGATACCTCCACTTTGCGCGATGCCTCTCCGAGTGAATGGTTGAAACAAGCCGGCGAAGCGATCGAAGTGGCAGCCCGTCTTGGAAACAAGGTTGTCTTGATGGGCACCTCGATGGGCGCCATGATGGCGATATCGGCCTCTTTCCAATCGGATAAAATTGCAGCGCTGATTTTGGTTTCGCCGATGGTACGGCTCAAAAATTTTTCAGCCAACTATTTAAACTATCAAGGAGGCTATTGGCTTGGCCGTTATGTGCAAGGGGATGATGTTCCATTTGTCGCCACCCATCCGATTCAGAATCTGGTTTGGACCAACCCTAAACCGTTACGAGCGGTTTCAAGTGCGGTGGCAGTGATGGAGTATGTGAGAGCGTTGCCGTTAAAGAGCATGAAGATCCCGACGTTGTTTTTATACACCTCGAAGGATGAAACGGTCGATCCCGAAGCGATAGGGGCTTATTATGAACAGTGGCCATCGCCTAAAAAGAAGTTGCATGAGATCCATTCGAGCCATCATGTGGTGGCTGGGAATGCGACCTCACCGCAAAATAATGATGAAACGAAAACGGTGATCCTGAATTTTTTATCGGACCTCTCTATACAATAGGTTACAGCGCAACCACTACATCCTTATTCGTTTCCCAGTTCTTAAACTGCGATTGGTATTTCTCCTCGATAAGCGGTCGTTTCAGTTTCATGCTCGGCGTGAGGAATCCATTTTCAATGGTCCATTGATCTTTTACCAAGACAATTTTGGAAAGCCGTTCGTGATCTTCGAGCCCTGCATTGATCTGATTTAAAGTGCGGGTCAGGTTTTCGGTGGAGCCATCAGCCCCAGCTAAGAGGATGGCTATCGCAATGGGTTGGGGCATCCCATCACCAACAACGCAGACTTGATCAAATAGACCGGTTGAGAGGAGTTTTCCTTCAAGCTTGGCGGGCGGAACATATTTTCCTTTGGTAGTTTTAAATATCTCCTTGACCCGTCCTTTGATAAAAATAAAACCCTCAGGGTCGATGACTCCGGTGTCTCCTGTGCGGAAATAGTTTCCATCGAAAAGTTGGTCCCGTTGACTTGAATGTTTGAAGTAACCCCGGAAATTGCAGGGAGATTCGACGAGGATCTCCCCTTCTGGACTCAGTTTTACATTCACATGAGGCCATGGCTGCCCTCCCGAACCAAAACGGACTTCATTCCAATTGATATGGGAAATGGCAAAGTTTTCGGTCATGGAATAGACATCGCGAATGGTAATTCCCAACTTTTGGAACCATTCCAATAAAGGAACAGGAATCGGGGCCGAGCCGGTAAAGGTATAGTGGACGCGCGACAGACCTAGTTGAAAACGGATCTTCTTCTTAAGCCATTCGTTAAGGACCGGGATCTTTAAGAGTAGGTTTAACCTTTTTTGAGGGATCTTTTTATGAACCCCTTCTTGGAATTTTTGCCATAATCGGGGGACGGCCAGAAAAATAGTGGGTTGCAGTTCCTGAACTTGCCGAGCGAAGGTGTCGAGCGATTCCACAAAAGTAACGCTGCCTCCACAGTAGAGGCTGCCCGTTTCGATCAGTAGACGTTCTGCTACATGGGCAAGGGGAAGATAGGAAATAAAGCTTTCCGATTCAGTGACTTGAAGGCTTTCAAGGACCTCCCTGCCAGCCATCGCAATCGAGGAGAATGGGTGCATAACCCCCTTTGGTTCTCCAGTAGTTCCAGAAGTGTAGATAATAGTAGCCAATTCGGACAGTCCACGGGGGACGGAGGTTTGTAAGGGACGATGTTTTTTAACGAGTTCATTCCATTCGGAAGCACCCGTCATGGGATGGTAGGGGAAGTTGATACAGGGTAATCCAGCCGGAACCCAGCTTTGGGCCTCTGCGGGGTTGTCCAGTTTACCGATAAAGAGCAGTTTGCTTTCGGAATGCTTTAAGACGGTATGGAAATATTCTTTAGAACTGTTTCCAAAGATCGGAATAGAGACGTGGCCTGCCAACCAAATCGCCCAGTCGGCCATCAGCCAATGGGCGCAATTTTTCGAAAAAATCGCAATCGAGCTTCCAGGTGGAAACCCATAGCTGCGGATGGCTTGGGCAAGGATTCGGACCTGATTCGTGACATCCTTAAAGGAGTATTCGACCATTCCCGTTCCAGGGAAGGGTTGGCGCAGGTAGGTACGGGTTGGGAGCTTTTGCTCCCAAGAGAAGAGCATCTCAAGCGGTGTCTTTAGGTTGGATTGCATTGCCTAGGTATATCAAAGGCAAATTGCTCTTTACAAGCAGGGATTTATGCCGCCTGTGCTTGAAACGTTTGAATGCTGGTTTCAAATAACTTTGAAACCTCCTCCCAATTCACCACATTCCAAAAGGCTTCAATGGATTCATCGCGGCGATTTTGGTGTTTGAGGTAATAGGCATGTTCCCACAGGTCCATTAAAAAAATCGGTTCCATTCCCTTCATGAGAGGGCTGTCTTGGTTGGGCATGCTCTTGATGAGTAGCCCGCTTTTATCGGTGCAGAGGCAGACATATCCGCTTCCAAAAAGTTCTTGGGCTTCTCTTGAGAACTTATCTTTGAATTTATCTATGTTCCCAAACTTTTTGTTGAGCGCATTCTCGAAAGTGGAGGAGGGTTTCGTTCCGGTTTCTGGAGTAAGGATCTTCCAAAGTAGGGTGTGATTGAAGTGGCCGCCTCCATTATGTCGGACATCTTCTCGTATTTTATAAGGAAGATCTTTTAATGAACCCAGAAGCTCTTCAATCGAAAGTTGACTGAGATCGGGATAGGATTTTAGAATATCATTCAGTTTGTTCACGTAAGTTTTATGGTGACCGGTATGGTGCACCTTCAAGGTCTCTGCATCAATATGGGGTTCTAATGCCTCATAATCGAAGGGCAACTCAGGCAGCTCATGTGCAACATACCGGTCCCTTTTATTAACTTGCATATCTAATAACGAGATTTCACCTTGCATTATTTTTCCTCCTATTCGCCGATAAATTGCTCATACCTTCTGTCCATGCTTTGGAATCGAGCTTGAAGCCTTGCTTTGACATCCAACCACTCTTTCCCGCTTACCTTATCCAATTCGACGAGATCTTTTTTTGCCTGGTCTTGCATAGCCTCTATTTCCCGTTGCGTTTGACCGACATGCCAGTGCCCTGGACTTCGAACTTCCCGGTTTTTGAGTAGAGCGAGTCGTCGATCCCACTCATGAATTTTATCCAGAGTATCGGCCTTAAGTTGAGCACGGAGGAGTTCTGATTCTGAAAGCTGTCGTTCTTCATATTTATATGTAATCTCCCCGTCTTTTCTATCGTGGAGAAACTCTCGATTTTCGGCCGCACCTGGGTTGGAGTAGGCAGTGCTCATGCTTACTCCAATTGTTAGTAGTAACGCACTTAACCTATTCATATGAGACCTCCTTGTTGGCCCTTCTTATGAATAAATAAAGCAAAACAAGTGCCATCTTTGGCTAAAGGTATCCGTTACATTCTGCCAGGAATAGTCATTCCTGGCAGAATGTAACGGATACCTTTAGCCAAAGATGGGAAATATTCCAGGGGTGGGGAAAAATTGGCTATTCGGCGAATTAAAAAGGAGGGGTCACGCCCGAGTAATTGTGACCGCTCCTTTTTAAGCTTGAAATACGACGGGCACCTTTATGGCATTGGCGTTGCAGTTTAAAAATGAGCAAGGAGAATTTTTATGAATAATGTAACCTCAATTCCCTATCAACCGAATAAAAGGAAAGTAACCCAGCTGATGACTGGCGGATTTGTTGCGAGTCTTGCCGTGATTGTGGGTTCGTGGCTACTCAGTATATTTAATCTTCAACCCCGATTTATGGAAACGCTTGCTTCCTGGTATGAAGTGACCCCCATCAGCGAAGCGGCCAATCCGCAAATATTTGGTTTTTTGGGCTATCTATTAATCGGAGTCGTCTTATTACCCTTTGTCTTTGATTATATGGTGCATCGGAAGTGGATGGGGAGTGACAAACATATCAAGGCGTTGTCTATGGCCCTCATTCTCTGGGCCGGGCTTGAAATGATCGTCAAACCGGTCTTGGGCTTAGGTTTTTTCTCCCGAGATATGCTTCGCCCGGTAGCAGCGGTCATTGCAAGTGGCATTTTATCGTTACTCTATAGCTATACTTTGTCAGGGATGCTAAGAACACCGGTGGTCCATCAGGTGAGGTTGGCAGATGGGGAACAGGCCCAAATACAGGAACAACAAGCGGCTTAAGCTGAATTAGAGGTACATGATTCGAAAAATACCCAATTATTTATTGGGTTGGGGGATAGTGCTGTTACTCCCTGCTATTATAGCTTTTGGGGCAGTAGCTGATGAGGAGTATTGCGACCGAATTTTTATCTCCGGTGGCTCCATTGGACTATCCTCCAATGAAATCTCATTGGTATGTGGGAACCGCCACCGAGAGGCCTGGGATAATGTGACCGATAACCAGGCCCTTTTTCATTTGAAGGTTTTTCTCCAGGAACGGGCCTACTACCACATCAAAACCGAAAAGAAGGGAAATCGGTTATGGGTATTTCTCGGCGAAAGGTCGTATGTTCAGTCATGGAATGTTGTGGGGGCGCCCGACTCCTTTAAATCGGAAAAATTTCGGCATATTTTGGAAGAGCCGATCACGCCGAAACTTTTAGACACCGTCACTGAAAGGGTGATGCATGAATTAGGGACGTTGGGCTATGGCTGCCCAAAAGTCGAATCCGAGTTCACGCTTTCAACCGGCGTATTGACCACTACTATTCAATCTGGCCCCGCTCAAAATTGGGTTCGTCTGCAATCCGATAGGGTAGAAGGGCTTCATGAAGATACGCTCCGTCGATTTGATGCCTTCGTGATGAACTCCCTCTTTAATATCGATTCCCTTCAATTGACGGAGAATCGAATCGCCGGTGATAGGATACTTCAAAACTCTCACTTTAGAGTGGAATGCTTATCGGATGGGATCGCTCTGACCCAACGGAACATTGCTGGGCCTCCTCGTCTGCTCACCTTTGGTTTTGGGATCAACACTGAAACCTGGTTGACGGGACGGGCAGGATGGAAGCATTCCCGTTTGGGACGATTGGGATCTAGTTTAGAGTTGGCGCTCATGGGTTCTTTCAATCTTCAAGAATTCCAGGCCAAATCCGATTGGTACTTTTCACCGAGTTTCAACCGATTCCATTTTCGCCCGGCACTCTCAGTCAAACGGGAAAAAGAAAAAGAATATGAACGATACACCGGTCAGGTGGGCTTTGCCCCTGCCACCAGCTGGGATGGCACTCAATTAGGGTTGAAGGCCCATTTGGGACCCAATCTTACTTTTTTGCGTACGACTGTGGGAAGCGGTCCCGAGCAACTCACCTTTCTGGCGTTTGATTCCCAAGTTTTACTTCGCAGTCACCTCTTTGAACTCCTGATGACAACTCCACGGGAAGGGTATGAGGTGGAACTCCGGACCCTCTCAACATTCCGCTCCGTTTTATCTTCCCTGGATGCTCATCGGTTCGATCTCCGATTTACTTTTTTACATAATCTGCTTCATTTTGATCCTCCCTTTTTAGTGCTGGGTTTGCGAGGAGGTATTTCGACGACATTTACTCCGGAACCCCTCGAAAATTCCAGTGGACTTCCCTCCCATTTCCGTCATTTTCTTGGAGGTTCCAAAGATCTCCGGGGATTTGGACGTCTCTCCCTGCCCGGAGCCCAAGGGGCTTTGACCGCTCTTTACACCAGTTTCGAAACCCGTTTTCCGGATCTCCTTCCGTTATCATTAGAACCCCTTCTTTTTATTGATATGGGCATGCTGGGAAGTCGCCCGATGCAATGGGACTCCACTGTTTTTTGGAATCCAGGGTTTGGGCTGCGCTTAAATTCTCCCATTGGTGTTTTCCGGACCACCTTGGCCTCGGGGCAAGTGAGTGGTTCGAAGG
>CAZRZK010000060.1:0-17417 GCA_964604555.1 uncultured Pseudobdellovibrionaceae bacterium
CCCAATCCTGAAATCCCGGGAGTTCGATTGGCCCTTAAATTTATTGCGGGAGCAGGCAAAGGAGGAGATTACTTCGACGTTTTTGAGATTGTCGAAAAGAAGCAATATGGCATCCTGATGGCCTCTGGAAAAAGCCATACCGAAATTGCGGATCTTCTTTCTTTTTTGCTTAAGATCCGTCCCGAGGAATTTTCAAAGCAATTTTCAACTCCCAAGGAATTTGTGGCGGCTATTTCAAAAGATCTTCCTAAGTTAGATCTTCTTTTTGCCATCTTGGATCGAAGCACCCTTACTTTAACGGTAGAAACGAGCGGGAACCTTCCTTTCGCCCATTGGCGCAATCAAAAAAGACTCCAGACGACAGCTCTTAAGCCTGGTGATCTGATCCTCTTCCACACCAATGGCCTCTTGAATATTGTTAACTCCAAAGAAGTGGACCAGATTATCGAGACCAAAAAGGAACTTCAACACCCTTTAGAAATTCAACAGGAACTCCTCGGTAAAATCGATCATTTCCGTTCGAAAACCACCATTCCGTCCGATATCACGCTGCTTTTGATGCAGGTCGATGAAAAAGCACTCTATCTCAAAGCTACCTGAGCCGATTTCTCCTCCTTTTGCGTATACCTGAGTAAAAGGAGACAACCCTATGAACCTCAAAATCAACCTAATCTTAGTGTCTATTTTGTCGACACTGGTCGCTTGCTCTACACGTCCCAAAACCGAATATGTCATCCAAGAGCCCGAACAAGGTCAACAGCTGGAAATCGATCCACCAGATTTTGTAGATGAGAATGGAGAGGAACCTGTGGACCCAAATGCGGTCTCAAAATCGGACCTGGATGCCGTCTATCTATATATTCAGAACCTCTTTACTCAATTAAGTGAACAAATTACGGCACTAAACAACCCACCTGTAGTAATACCAGAGTGTCCTCCCCCTCCCACGACAGCTACGGTTAATATGATCGATATCTATCACTATATGAGCACGGATGGATATTACGACAGCGGCTACTCCCCCGAAGGAAATCACGAATATCCTGGGTATATCCTAGTAAAAGCTTCGCCCGATTTCCAACTCTTTCGGAGTGCAACCGACGCAGCAGCAAAAGGCTGTGTCAGCGGAGTTAATGCTGTCTATCAATGTCGACAACACAACACCTATAAACGGAGCGGAGCTTATACCTCTCCTTTGGTTCAAGTCGATATTGCCGGCTACCCCGATCGCCAGCATTACATTACCATCGCCCCTTGCGCGGCGACCGATACCCCGGAAGATTTGGGCGGAATCGCCCCCAATGGACTCTTGGGTTATAACTGCAAATATAATGAGGTTGAAGGTCTTTCTGCATTATATAATTGGGCTGTTGGAATCTCCGGTACTTGGTACGGCCCGACATCTCCTGGACAGCGTTACGCCGTTATTTTGAACGCTTACACGGTTTTACTTGATGCGAACTACCTCTCAGGTTGGAAATATTCAATTTCCTTGGGATTCGCCCCCACCAACTGGTAACCCTCTCATCATTGCGGGCCCGCGAAAGCGGGCCTTAAAATGAAATCCGCCACCAGCTGTCATTGCGAGGCATTGGGACTACTAGAAATTAAATTCCATCTGCCGAAGCAAACCCATCATATGAAGTCTGGGACATCTTCAAATTTCAAGCCATCTGATCTGGATTGATGGAATGGTCACGCCTATTCGTGAAGTATCTTCGAGTTATTGGGAGTGGCTCGCCATGACAAAATCATGAGAACCTTGTTTTGCCTTCGTATTAATTAACCCATTTTTAAGGTCTAGGTGGAGTTGCCGGAGGAGGGACTTCCACCTCCACCTTCTTCGCAGGCTCCGGAACTTTTTCGGCTACCTTTTCCGGTTCCTTTGCAGGGGGTGCGGCGGACACATTATTTACTTTCAACGGCTCCATATCGGCGAAGGCATCAGGGTTGATTTTGATGGGTGGACCAAAGCCAGTGCGATCTCCACGGAAAATACTGGGCGTGATAAAAATCAAAAGTTCTTTGTCATCCTCCTTGTGTTCATCTCCACCAAATAGCAACCCGATCAACGGAATTTTCGAAAGAATGGGAGCTCCACGACTGGAATTGGAATCGCTATGAGTGATCAAACCTCCGATACTGGCTGTCTGTCCGTCGCGCACAATCAAGGAGGTTCTCGCCGCCTTATCAGAAATACCGGGAATTCCATCCACCTGTCGCGCAAAGTCGGGATCACTCTTTGAAAGATTGATGTTCAATCGCACCTGTTCCTGGCTCACAATATATGGGGTCACCGTGAGATCCACTCCCGCCTTCACCGTCTGAATAGCGCCATTCGCAGCCGCTGCTCCTCCTGATCCGGTGGCTGACAGAGTTCGAATGCTAAAGGTAGTCGCATCTTGAATATGAGCTGCAAGTCCATTCAGAGTGGTGACTTTAGGACTCGAAATCACTCGAACATCTCCGTTTGCGATTCCAGCATTGATCTGGGCCTCCAATCCAGCCGCTCTCACAATTCCCATCATCGTCCCTTCTCCGCCTGGAGCGGTGATGCTGAAATCTCTTGATTTATTAATTCCAGCGGGATCGGCCGCTTTTCCCCATTGAATGCCGAAAGATTTGGAATAGGCACTCGAAGTTTCTATAATTTTGGCTTCGATATAGACCTGGGCCTGTTCTTGATCCAGTTCGGCCACCAATTTCCGAATTCGCAGCAAGTTATCCTCTGAGGCATTAACCAATAAGGCATTTAATGAATCATGGGCCTGTACCGTACCGCCATTGGTCCCGATAAACCGTTGGATAATTTCCGCCATTTCGCGAGCCACCACATTTTTAAGAGTAATAATCGCCGATGGACTGACGGCACTCACTCCTCGCTCTGCTTGGGTCATAATATGGAGGACATCACCCTTTGGCACTGCGATGAATCCATAATTTTCAAGGATCAAACGGAGTGCAAAAGCAGGAGTAACTTGAGTCAAGTTGATCGAAACCGGTTTAGCGTCGATCGTTTTTGAAAAGAGGACACTTTTCCCTTGGAGTTTAGCCAGTGATTCGATGATCTTTTGCAGCTCAATGTCTTTAAAAGCCAGATCCCTGGGAATTTCTTCATTCTCCGCTCTAGCCAATGTGAGACATAATATTAAAAGAAGTATCCTCATTTATCACTCCGTCATCTTAAGCGTTACCTTTTCGCCTTTTTTATCCAGCTCCACTTGCGATCCCGTAATCGTCATTATCTTATAACCCTGGATCGTTTGACCCAGGCGATACCACTCTCCATTAATGAAGGCCATTTCCCCGGAAATAAGCCCTGATAAATGCATCGTATTTTTAGAAGGATAAAAGAGATCATTCAGCCATGGGGCGGTTCGATAACCCTTCATCAAATGTTCCATGGGGGTCCACGAAAGCTTCTCAATCTGTTTTCCACCCGGCGCGTATCCACTTGGACTGGGGGGATCAGTCGCAGCCCAAAGAGTAGATGCCAATAAAATGTAAGCCCAATGAACCATCTTTAAAATTTATCCCTTCATCGCGATCTGGATACTACCGCGCACCCTTCCCGTATTGGGTTGCTTTGTATCGCTTCCCGATCGCCCTAACTGAATGCTGCCCACCCAAAAGCGACTGTCGGTCCTCTCTAAAAAACTGATGAAGCGCATCATCTCGATAAATTGCCCCTCCACTACCAACGCAAAGGCAGCCCCATCTTGATGGTTCACCGATAAAATCCGAACCAAACTTGCCTCGGCAGGAATCGTTAAATCCTCCATCAACCCCATTGTGATCTTGCTCTGAGCAATCGTGAACTCCTGTTTCGTCTCTTTGCCTTGATCCACTGCAATTTCTTCCCGCAATTGGTTCAGTGCCTTTTGAGAAGCGGTCAACCGGCTATTAATCTCAAAAACCTGTCCTTCCATATCAAAGGTTGTCTTTGTCAAAATCCGGTTGAGATACCACCAAGATGAAAAGAGTCCTATCACAATCACTAATGTGGTGAGGTTCTTCTCGCGAGCGGTCAAAATTCTCATATCAACCTCGCCGTTATCTTAAACACCACCGGAAATTTATTTTGTGCGGAGGACTCTGCAATCGACTGTGAATCGATCGAAAAATCATATCCCGGCAATTCTTTCGTCATTCTGCTGAGCCATTGTTTCATCGAAATCAAAGAGGTTGCCGAACCGGACATGAGAATCGTCCTGCCCGACACAATCGCCGATCCCTTCCCTCCCACATTCAGATCGAGGGCCTGGAGTTGGATATCCCCCCCTGTAATCGCCGATAATCTCCATAAAAGTGCCGACCACGTCGGATCGATGGCGGCCCCCGCGCTGGCCACTGAACGCTGATCCCTTCCCAAACGGATCCGATCGCCCGTGGCGCCCTTCTTTTTCCTAATCTGGATGTCGGCAAGCTGATTGGTCTCAACGATCACCTTCTGTGTTTCTACCTCCAATCCAACCACTTTTGCCTTTAATTCATTTTGGGTTCTTTTATGACCCAAAAAGGTCATAACCATTCCAATGGCATTCAAGACAAAAAAAGCGATGATCACCACAGCGTGAAAGCCGAGCTTAATTTTTTTAGGCGCAGCTTTAGGCTTCTGAAACAGCCCTCGATATAGGTTGATCCTTTTGTCCATCATTCTCAAAAACCTATTTCTTCCTCAAAGAGAGTCCGAAGGCACAGGCCCAAAGAGGCCCCACACTCGGAGGCATCCCTTTCGGGAGTTTTTTCACCGCTAAAAATGGATTTAAGGGGGCAATTTTCTTATCCGGTAATTGTCGGCTGAGAAGGTCGACCGAGGTCGGGAAACAGCCCCCACCCCCGCAAACTCGTAGCTCATGGAGATCCTCAAACCCCTTTTGTTCCCGGACAAACATCTCCGATCGGCGAAACTCTTCGCAGAGATTATAGATATGTCCTTGCAGAGCGGTCTCTACCGCTCTGAATTTATCATCGGGAACGTCATCTTGAAGGCAGATCTTGGTAAAGAGATCCGAAGCCTCTTGAGTTGTCAGCCCAAGTTCTTTCGATAACGTGTCAAAGAGAGTGTTTAAGCCAAAATAGAGAGCTCGGGTAAAAACAACTCTTGCCGAATGAATGAAGATCAACCGGAAGGAGGAATAGCCCATATCGACAATGGCCATCCGCTGACATTTTTCTCGACCAAAAACCGCCTCTGCAGCGCAAGCGAGTGCCGCCGATTCGGTTTCTAAAGTAGTCGGAACCAATCCAAAACTTTTACCTTGCTCATAGGACTGACTCACCAACTCCTTCGTCGCCACAGTGCACTGAACTTCCACTCCGGTCGCCTGCTGGAAAACCATCAGGTCGTGATAGATGAATTCGGCTGAAGCGATCGCCTTTTTCAGCTCCCATTGAATCGCTGTTTCCAACTCTTCCCCTTGAAGCTTGGGCAATCGAAACTCGTAATTTTCTGCTTTTTCATCCGCAATCGCCGTCGCCGTTTTATATTTGGAATACCCAAACTCTCGAATGTGATCACTGACTAGATCCTTGAAACCCTCCCCTTGACGTCGATCGGTCCAGGCCCTCAGCATGTGATAAGGGCTTTTCTGGCCTCTCAAGTGAAGGAACTTAGCCGCCCCCGATCCCATATCCATCCCCAATAGATTTCCACGCGGGGCAAACAGATTGGGAATCGGCAACTTCTTCAATGTCTGCAAATTTAGAGGCAGTGAGTTCAACGTCGGTAACTTTAAGGACGGAATTTTTAAGGAGGGTCCCTTCATTGCTGTCCCTCCCCTGCGACCTGCCGTTTCGCATTTTGCGCGATCTCGGTCATCCAACTGGCTCGGGTGAGCACCCATTTCTTCACTTCGGGATCGGTAATCGCGTTTTCGGCCTGCTTATACCAATCCAATGCCCCCGCCCAATCGGAATCTTCCTCGGCGAGAATCGCCATGTTCAATTTTGCGTCGATGTAATTGGCATTCACCTGGAGGGCTTTTTGGAAATTTCCTTTGGCCTCGCCCTTCTTTCCTTGTTTGTAAAGTAACGTGCCTAAATTGTTGAAGCACTCCGCACAACTTTCAGAGACCTGCACCGCCGTCTGCAAATACTCCTGAGCCCGCACAAAATCCCCCTGTTCTCCGACTACATAGGCAATATTATTCAGAATTGAAACGTTCGTCGGCTCTGCGAGCAGGAGCTCTTCAAACACCCGCTTCGCTGCACCGTAATGTTTTGCTTTCGTAAGCCTTAAACCCAGCTCCGCATTCCAGTCACGGGCGGTGCTGGTCGGTAACACGTTGGTTGAAAGACGAACCGCAGTCGTCACAAAAAGATCTGCGGGTTTTACCTGCGGTTTTTTTGAAAAATAGACCCCCGCCAATACCAAAAGAAATAGCGGGAATCCAATAATCCACCGCATAGGTATTTTAGAAGATAGGGCCATTGCTATAGGTCTCCTTTATCCCTATCGGAGAAAATATGAAGAAACCTTAACAATTGACTTGCCTCTAAAAAGACGAAGGCAAGTCATCCTGAGGGTGTATACCCGAAGGATCCCGTCAACATAAAGCAGGGCGTCATTTCAGAACCGGTGAAACGTATGAATCGCCTCGGAGAGGTTTTGAATCATATCAAGATCGGGAAGTTGTGGATGAATGGCCCGGGCACGCAGGATTTCACGTTGAGCCGCTGCCAAATCTTTTGAGAAGAGGTAACGCTCTGCCAGCTGCATGCGTAAACCGACCTGAAATGGATTCTTTACGAGGATCTCCTGCAATAAAGGAATGGTTTCCTGCTCCCGTCCCAACTGCCGCAACACTTTACAGATCTTTTCCACCAGTTCAGATCGCCTGGAGCGGACCTTCATCGCCGTTTGATAGCATTTCAGGCATTTTTCCAGGAGGATTTGGTTAGGGGCGAGTTGAAAATAGAGATCCCCTAAAAGTTCAGAAACACGAGGGCTCTCTGGAAAAGACTGAACTGCATGCTCCAAAATCTGGATCGCATAATTCGATTTCTTTTGTTCAATGAAGTATTTTGCCTCGTCGATAAAAGAACGCTCCCGGAGAAATCGGGTGAAGTTCAATTCAAATTCCCCTATCACAAATCGGGAAAGGGTCTGAAAAGGATAATACTCACTTGCAATGATATCCCTCAGCCCCAGGAGCGATGTGGGAAAGGTAATCGAATAGATCGGACGGTCCCGATACTTTTCCCGGGCTAGCGCATAGAGAGAAAAGGATTGAATCGGATCTTTCAGATTCACAATCAGAGGAGCTCCCTCCTCTTTTTGAGCCTTCAGCCACTGCACCGCCTCTTGATATGAGGATAACTCATAGATGGTTAAAAAATCCTGCTTCACAAACTCATTGATAATTTCATTTCGGATGGTGCTTGTATCGGAAACCAGACAAACCGATTGCCGTCGGGAAACTTGGTTTTTCAAGGCGGCTGCCAATTGTATATTCCATTCCCGACCGGAAAAACAATGATCCAAAAATTCGAGTTGGAAGAGCTGCGATTCTCTCAAAGGCTCTTCATAACTCTCTGCCTGAACATAGACAGAGTCTAAGAGAGGATGGCTGCCAATCCGATGGAGATCGGCCGATCCGATTCGATCGACAACCAAGGCATGAACCGATTTCCTCTCCAGCTCGACCCATCTCTCAAATAGAGAAAGGGATTCGAAGGGAAAAACGACCGCATCCCCCATCTCCTGGAGCTCTCGGCAGATCTCTGCCCTGCGTTCCGTATTAGAATAGACAACGGCTGTGATCCAGGACATGGCATCTATCGTATCGGTAAAAATCTTCGGGAGCTTTACGACGGTTCTTTACGGCAGTGAGAACACACTGCTAAGCTCTTTGCTCCATGCGCCTTTCCCGTTCCCTTACTTCCGGGCTCCTCTTGTGGGGACTGCTCTTTGCCGCACTGTTCCTGTATAGCTTTTCCGCTATCTTCATCGACTTTTCCCACATTACCGACGGGGACACGGTTTGGTGGTACGGCGCACATCAATATTTTTGGGAAAACCTTTTAGATGGCACTTTCCCTTTCTGGAACCCCTTCGGAAATGGGGGAAGTCCTTTCTACTTCCTTTACGCAATGTATAGACTTTTAGATCCCCTGATGATTTTTCCATTGCTGGTAGTCAAACTCTCATCCTCAGTGAACTTGCTTAAACTCTATTATCAATATGCCCTCTTTCGCGAATTTTTTTTCCTATTGGGAATGGGAGTACTTGCACATTCTCTTTTTAGATCCAACCGCATCTTGATCGTTTTAGGATTGCTCCTAATTTCACTCTTACATATCGAACTCTTCAGTATGTTCCGAAGAGATGCCATTCTTTGGCTTCCTTGGCTCTCCTATTTTTTCATGAAGGGTTACCAAAAAGATTCAAAGCGGGATCTCTGGATCGCAAGCTATGTTTTGGGGGTTCATATCGGGGCGGGCAGTTATCATTTTGGCTATGGGCTCAGCTTCATTGCCGTTTTTATCATCTTCTATTCAATCGGCCACTTTAAAGAGGTAAAGGAATTTATCGGCAGGCATCTGACGACTCTATTGGGAAATAGCATACTGGTCACCCTATTATGCCTTCCACTCATCTCAACCTTTCACGATCGTTTCAACATCTTTCCGGTCACTCGGACCTATGGGGCGCGAGATGAAGTGATCGAAACTTATCAAAAGATGGGGCAGGTCACGATCAAAACTCCGTATGATGCTGTCTTCATCGTTCCCTCCGTTTTCAACGGAAATTATCTTCGCTTACCTTATCTCAAAACCTATTTTCTTGAAGTCACTCGTATCCTGCACGGCTATTTTCTTTTTCTTCTTGCCTATTTTCTGCTCTTTGTTCACTTCAAGGGAAAATGGCCCTTGGTTTTATCCATTGCCCTGCTCTACTACTTCGCTTTGGCGAAAGTTCCCGTTTACCGTTTTCTTTATGATTATGTTTTCCCTTTTAATCTTATTCGACACACGATAGGTTTCGCCCATATCGCTGAATCTTTATTATTACTCCTAGCTGGCTTCAGTATCACTCAACTCACCTTTGGGAAACCTTGTCGATGGGGAATCCTTCCTCTCATCGCATTTTTTCTTTATCACTTCCCTGTTCTACGTCATCATTATGCTCCACTAATTCTTTTGGGAATAGCCGCAACCTTCTTTCCCAAGTTTTGGCGTGGAATAATTGTCCCAGCCTCCTTAATCTGGGCCATTTCATATGATTTCAGTTCCCAAATTCAAACGATTAAAAGTCAATTGCGGCCCAGGAAGGAAATAGTAGAGAATTTAAACCCGACTTACAGTGAACTTGAAAAGAAAAATTTTTCTCCTGAACCGATCCACTGGGATCCGATCCGTAAATTTGCGCTGCCTCGCTCAGGTTATCTCCTCTTTGAAGATCTGCTCCTCAAACAAAATGTGGCCCTCACCTCCGTCTTGGAACCCAGCAAAAAACTTTACACTTCTGAAATTCCCTACATAGCCAATTGGAAAAGTGGCGTTATCAGCAACCGAACCATCTATTGGCCTTCCGCCTACCTAGACCCCTATTTAATCGGGGAAAAAAACTTTCCAGCATTCATGGATATCTTAGGAATAGACCGTCAATCCTTCGCATACTACCCCAAACAAAATGCAATCTCACTTTCTCATTCGGAACAGATCGATTTTTTCAGTCATTTTGATTATCGCGACCTGCCGGGGATTAGTCACACCACCGATAAAATTCTCTTTATCGAAAATACCCCACCTTTTTCGGATGAGACCATCTATCAAAAGATGAAACTCTATGACACCTATTCCTCCTCTGAAGTCCCGCATGATCTTCATCTTTTGACTTACAATGTAAACACCGTAGAGATTCGATTTCGGGCCCCTCACGACGGCTATTTGCTATTTAGAGACAGCTGGGATCCTCATTGGAGCGCCCGATTGGATGGCGTGCCCATTCCCATGCTGCGCGCAAACCTCGGATACAAAGCCATTCCCATTTCAACAGGAACACACACGGTGCAGTTTAAATACTTTCCCCTCTTTTTTGGATGGAGTGTGGCGATTTACCTCATGATCCAACTCCTGCTTGGAGGGTACCTGATGCTTAATCTTTTCCAACCTCTTTGCCGATGGGTAGTCGATCATTCAAAGCAGTGGGAACAGGAGATTGCCACGTCGGCCTAGAGCCTGCCGTGAGCGAAGCGAGTTTCACAAAGGTAGGCCGTACCTTTGTGAAACTGCCCAAGACTTCAAGCCAGCCCGATACCCGCCAAAATCAAATAAATGGCAATCATTTCAACAGAGCGCGGCAATCCCGTTAATCGAATAACAGACAACAAAAGTCGATCTGGAATTAATCGACTCATTACCAATATCCAGTGCTTCCACCGAGGGAGATAAACACTCTCTTCTCTGCTATCGATGGCGCGAATCACTCGCTTTGCCACTTTAGAATAGTCGGTAATGGTTGCGGGATAGATCGAGACAAAATGGAGATTGGAGGCTTCTGGAGTTAGCCTCAGACATTCAAAAGCTGTGGAAAGAGCGGCCTTGGAACTCGCATAGGCAATTCCTCCCACTCCTATGGCCCGGATAGCAGATTGAGAACAGATCAAACAAAAACTGCCTGAATCTCTCTTAATATATTCAGGCAATAGTTGATAAAGAATCTGTAAATTTCCTTTTACATTCACATCCCAAATCCGAAAGGATCGTTCGGGATCCAATTGCCCACTTTGAAAATCATTTTCAATCGCCGCGGCATTTAAAATGAATCGATCGGGAATACGGGAAAAGGGAAGTGGACCGAACTCTCGCGAAAGGTCCTGTTCGATGAACTTAAATCGATCGTTTTCCTTTAAAGAACTCGGGAAATGCCGCCCGATTCCAATCACTTCATGGCCAGCGGCCAGAAGTTGTTGGGTCAGCTCATATCCCAATCCCCTCGACACCCCCGTAATTGCGTACAACATGCTATTCCTTAATTCGAGAACGAATTCGAAAGGTCTCTCGCCACTGATTTTTGATTAAGTGGGCCACCTGTGGGAGGTTCATGCCCAAAAGCAGATTGTGATCATTTTGGGTCATCGCGGGGCAGGCCCGACAACGATTGGTCTGTTGAACATGATCAATCGCGGCTTGAACTCCGACCTCTTTCCAATTTTGAGGGGTAAATGAGCCATCCGTAGTCAGAAAACAAGGATAGACATATCCATCGGCCTCGATGGTGAATTTGGTACGGCTATAAAAACACTCAATTTGGTGAGGACGATAGGAGGCGGGAATCTCCTCCTCCGTGATGTGGTGCTTTTCATGGAAGTGATAGGGCCATTCATAGGTCGCGTTCAACACCTTTTGACTGGTAAAGATGGGGTAGCCTTTCTGTCGATATTTTCCTATCTTTTCCACCGCGCTGCGGATCTCATGAGGACTCATCTGAAAATCGCTCGCCTTCTTGAGGGGTTTGAACAGAATGCTGAACTGCAAATGAAAGTTCATTTGCCGGGCCAATTCAGCCAAGAACCCGATATCCCCCATCGTATGGCGGGTCAAGGTCGCCTGAACCCGCAAAGGAATTTTTTCAGCCAAAGCCAATTCTATTGCGTTCAAGGTGATCGCGAAGGTTCCCTTCCCGCGATTGCGATCATTTCCATCGAGTGCCCCATCCAGGCTCAGAGTCAGGTTGTCGACACACCTCAACTCGGCAATTTTTTTAGGAAGGAGCGCACCATTCGTAATGACACAAAGATACATCCCCTTATTTTTGATGTAGTGGCAAACCTCGCCGATATCGGGCCGTAACAGGGCTTCTCCCCCATGCACATTGATGTAACGCACTCCCATTCCATAGAGCTCATCCACTAAATATTTCAATTCATCGGTAGTGTAATCGATTTCCTTGCGATTGGGATAATCACCAAAACAATAGGTACAGTTCCAATTGCATTTATTATTCACCACAATAATGGCAATGATGGGATATTCACGGCCAGAGAGCTTTTGCCGAATCAACGCCGAAAAATATCGCCCCCGCGAATAAACCCTCTTTAAAATCCCTGAGCGATAGGTCGGCGTTATTGGATAAGCAGGAATCGCCAGTTTCTTCTTTTTCAGCAAAGACCTTTTTTTTGCTTCTAGGCTTTCATATAAGGGGCTGCTATCAAGGCTTGAAATCTCGCGTCGTTGAATAGCGTCTTTCGTGAAAAATTCCGGTTCAAAGGATTCTGGGCCGAATCGCATCCCAGAAAGTGTACCAATACCCTTCGCAGAAGCAAATAACACCAGGCATCAAGCAATATCTGTTATCATAGAACGAAGTGCCCAACATCTGCCTCATCCACCCCCCAGGATTCATCGCACCCAAATCGCTCAGCTACTTTGAACCCATTCCTCCGCTCGGATTGGCCTATATCGCCGGGAGCTTAAAAGCCAAGGGCTTCCCTCTCCAGGTGATCGATGCCGCGGGAGAGGCCTTCGAACAACGCCTCCCCCAGCAGACTACCGTTGGAGAAATCGTGGCCATTGGACTCACCCATTCGCAAATTGTGGATCGAATAGATCACGGCACGGAAATCGTGGGCATCGCCAACACCTTTCTCCATGAATGGAAATTTATTTCCGAATTGATTCCGCTCATTCGAAAAAAATTCCCGACCGCACTTCTCTTGATGGGCGGAGAAAACACCACCGGCATGTGGAAACAGATTTTAGAAACCACTCCCGATCTGAATCTCTGCGTCCTGGGAGAAGGAGAAGAAACTCTCCTTGAGGTGATTGCAGCCCACACCCAACAAAAACCGCTCTCATCTATTTCAGGGATCGCATTCGCAAAAAACGGCATCGCCATCAAAACAATTCCCCACGCCCGTACGCAAGCAATCAACGCTATTCCCGCACCCGCTTGGGATCTATTTCCGCTCGAAAACTATTTTAAACGGGGAATCAACGGGGGTGTTTTCAGGGGACGATCCCTTCCCATGCTCACCAGCAGGGGTTGCCCCTTCCAATGCACCTTTTGCTCCTCACCCCAAATGTGGACCACCAAATACATCTCCCGAGAACCTGCATTAGTAGTCGATGAAATTGCCACTTATCAGCAACATTATGGCGTCGAAAATATTGATATCAACGACCTCACCTCTTTTTTCAGCAAAAAATGGATCCTCAAATTTTGCGAGGAGGTTGAAAAAAGGCAACTTAAATTCACCTGGCAACTTCCCTCCGGTTCTCGCTCTGAAGCGATCGATCCCGAAACGGCCCGAGCTCTTTATCGATCCGGCTGCCGAAACTTTGCCTTTGCCCCGGAATCGGGCTCTCCGCGGCTCCTAAAAGAAAAAAAGAAGGCGGTGAATCTGGAGAAGCTCCTTGTCGCTGCTAAAAATGCCCTCAAAGGAGGCATGAAGGTCAACGTCAACATCGTGATGGGCTTTATGGGAGAGACCTGGAGAGATCTCCTTCAAAGCTATCTCTTCACCATCCGACTCGCCTTTGCCGGAGTCCACACCGTTGCAGTTACCTCTTTTCATCCCTATCCGGGAAGCGAAGACTTTGAACAGCTCGAAAAAGAGGGGAAAATTGAATTTAACGATCGCTACCTCTTCGCCTCCCTCTTACGCTCTGGAGCCGTCGATAAGATTTACAACCCCAACTACACTCGTCGAACCCTAATCTTCGCCCAATACCTTTTCCTTTTGACCTTCTTTTCCCTTCAATTCTTGCTGAGACCTTGGCGAATCATGCAGGTTTGCTTGCGCTTATTAAAAAATACTCAAGAGACCGTCTTAGAGAAGTTTATCTTGATGAAAATAGGGCGCTGGAAAATGGCCTACCGAACAAACACCGTCCCATTAAACTGGAAAGCATCTTGAACCCGTGAGGGGTGGGAACGCACCATCGGTTCTGGAAGCTTTTCCCGAAACCAGTCCCAAGCCGAAACCTCGTCATTGGTAGTCACAGTCCCATTAAATTGTGTGACCCGAAAAACCGCTACCACGAACTGCACCTTTTTCCCCAAAAGCACCGGTTCCGAAGTGATGTTCAACTGCGGATTGGAATAGATCCCCATTAAGGTGGGATCGAGTATTTTAATCCCCACCTCTTCTTCGACTTCCCGCTCAATCGCCTCCAACCAGCTTTCCCCTCCATCTAAGTGGCCGCCCGGGAGACACCATTTGCCAGGCTCTCGAATTTTTTGAGACCTTTGAGTGAGTAGGATCTTTCCTTCAGGATTCAGGATGGCGGCATTGACCGCAACCAGTGGAAGCACCTCTTGATCGAGCCATAAAGACATTGAGCATTTATACTACGCTTTTGACCCTTTCGACAAAAGCTTCTGGCGTTTGACCTCAGACAAGGAGAGACACTATCGAACTGGGACCAGCTTGTGGTTACCAACCTTATTGATATGGATCACAAGCACCAAAGAAGTTGCACTTACACTTTACCTTCAGAGAAGCACATGTAACGTCGCTTCCCGGAAGCGTCGTTGGGGTGGTGCTTGCACATGTTGGGGTTCCAGAGTCTACTCCACCAAGTCCGCAACTCTTAGTATTGTCGCAATAGCATTTGGCCTTCCCGCCGGAAGCATAAGCTGAATCGGCATCAGAACTCGATGAGCCGAATGTAATAACATGCCCCGCGACTGTCCCATCACTATTTGTAACTTTCGCCTCATCACAACTGGGTGCGGTCACAGGAGCTACATCACTATTTGCATTTACCTGAGTAGGTTCAACTGGAGTTTCAACGACTGTTTGGGTATCTGCCACTGGAAGCTTTTCAGCCATAGCCAATAAATTGCAACCGATTAATACGGAACTAGCGATTACTAAGAACCTGAAATGATGCATACAATTCTCCTTAGCGTTAATACTGATCAGTTCATCGGAGAATTGCTTTGTTTCCTTAAGTTTTTATAAAAATCAGGGGGGGCACCCTCTCAACATTGAAAAGGGGACCAACCCTTCGGGCCGTCCCCTTTTCAATGGCGGAGAGAGAGAGATTCGAACTCTCGAGAGGCTTTCACCTCTACACGCGTTCCAGGCGTGCTCCTTCAACCACTCGGACATCTCTCCGCAAATATCGAAATGGTTTGAATTCACTGTAGATACCACTGGTCGGGAAAGATGTCGACCTCGGAAAAAACAGCCCGCGGGGAGGAATAGGGACACCATTGAATGGCACATAAACTCCATATTTTTAAGGCTTTAGGTTGAACCTATTGCTCAAGCCTCTGGCAAAATTTCTTTGTGTTTTTTGCAGTTTAAAGCAGCTGTAATACCCCTAAAGACATTACTAAGGAGCACCTATGAAATCGCATCTTCCGAAACTGTTCTCAATTTTGACACTTCTTGTTTTTGTGGCTTGTTCGAAAGAAGAGGAAAAACCACCCGTATTATGTAACGTCCCAGCTGTCGATAGGGCATTAAGCTACGCCCCTGCCTCTCAAATGCGGCTCTACAATGTGACCAATCACAGTTGTCGATACCTTTACACTGACTCCTACCCCAGCACTACCCAATGTGGAGCCAGTGCACAGATGATAGAACCTCAAATCGAAACTGCCATTTATAATTCTGCGGTTGAATTTGATATCAGCTACCTCAATGCCGATTTTCAAAATGAGATCTGCGAACGAGGACTTTATTCGGTTGTTTTGGAGGATAAAAATAGCGGACAGAATGACTCGTATCGAAATATCCTCTCCAAGGTCACTTTGAAAGCAGATGGAAAGATGTTCCTCAAATCAACAGGTGGAAAATCGATTCAGGCATCGCGTTGCTTTGAATCTTCAATCACCGCATCAGATGCTTTTGCTCTCGTTGTTCATTTGAACCAAGCTCCCGCAAACAACAGCCATTCAGATGTATCCCACATCTCCCCAGCAATCTTTAAACAAAACCTGAGTCTGATCAATGTTGAAGGAAACCTGGTTCGGGAATTGTCATTGCCTAATAACCGTGAGCAGGTCACTCAATTGAAGCTCTATATTCAAAATGCGATTTGGACTTCCATCGATTCGGCTGATATTCCAGAATGCCAATAAATACCTTATGGGGTGCTGAACATGGGGGCGAAAGGATCTTGAAATCAAGATCCTTTCGCCTGCCCTATTGAAGCAAATCACTCACTCAGCCTTGGCATTATTTGAGAAACTCGAAACGCTGTTACTGTCGTTTCTGGCTTGAATACGATAAAAATAGGCTTTCTTAGGAACGGGCGATGTAGCTGAGAATGACCGTGCAGATCCATCTAATGGAGTGAGTTGAACCCAATCCGTGGAATCAACACTTCGTTCAATCAAAAAGTTCGTCTGACCGGTGCCGGAGTAGGTCCACGACAAATGAGTAACCAAATCTGACACTCTTTTTGCGCGAAGGTTGGTGGGAGGAGCCAAGACTCTGATGAGTGCTACATTTGATGGCGGTGAATCCCCTCCTCCGCTGCTCGCCACAATTCGATAGTAGTAGTTCTGATCCGCTACGAGCAGATTATCCCGAAAACTACTCACTGCAGTTTTCACCTCAGCAATTTTTGAATATCCCACTCGTTCAAAATTGGAGCGTTCAATTCTTAAGACTGTATCTTGTGAACCATACGGTTTGGACCAAGTCAGGTTTACCGTCTTGCTGTCGGGCGAAAAAGCTTTGATCGTGGGCGCATCTGCGACATAGACCTTAGCAGCTAACACATTTGAGTAAAATCGCTGCCCCCCCCAATTAGTGGCAACGATACGATAATAATTTGTTCCTATGGTTGGGGCAGTCGTGTCATCAAACTCAAAAGTGGTTCCGTTAGTACTGGCCAACGGAGACAAGGTATTTGGAAACGCCCCCCTTTCGATGGCATAGCTCAATCGACTGATTCCCGGATCTTTCCACTCCAGTTTTGTGTGAAATTGCGATTCAATTTTTGCGGTGGTGAGAGAAAATTTGAGTGCATTATAACTATTGAGACGCCGACCACTCAGCGTTCTCCCCAGAAGTGAAGGAGTTACATCCCCCGTATCGATCACCTGCCCTATCACATCACGATAACTCATCGAAGGATAGAGCCCCCAGATGAGAGAGATGACTCCCGTCACATGCGGCGCAGCCATCGATGTTCCCTGGTAGTAACCATAGCTCTGATCAGGAAGAGTGCTGAGAATGTCCACGCCAGGAGCACCCAAATCAACGCGGGTGGGGCCATAGTTGGAGAACCCAGCGAGACGGTCATAAGAATCGGTAGCCGCTACGGAAACAATGTTGTCAAAACTATAACTCGCAGGGAAGTAGGGTAAATCATCACTGTTAGTACCCACGTTGCCTGCCGCTATCACCGCAATGTGCCCACTGTTCTTTACGGTCGTCAAGGCCTCGAAGAGGGCGAAATTAAAAGGAGCTCCTCCCCAACTATTATTGGAAATTTTGACACCCTGT
>CAZRZK010000061.1:0-17273 GCA_964604555.1 uncultured Pseudobdellovibrionaceae bacterium
TTTCACAAAGGTACGGCCTACCTTTGTGAATGACTACGTCTTCACAAAGGTAGGCCGTACCTTTGTGAAAGCTAGCTCTGCTTTATCGGGGAGGGGCTTTGTTGAAAAAATACCAGATTCCTTTAGGGCTTTTTTTCTGTGCTTTGATCATCCGATTTTATGGATTAAGCAGTCGTAGTCTGGATATTGACGAAGCCTGGATGATTGCTTTTAGCAAGCTTCCTTTGGTTACGATTCTTTCGCCCGATATTGCTCTTTCCCAAAGGTTGATTACCTTGATGTGGAAAGGCTTGGGCCTTTTTTTTCCTTTTTCCGATTTCAGTATTCGTGCCATTCCGGCCTTTTTCGGGGCGTTGCTGGTGCCCGCGACCTATCTTTTCTCTCGACACCTTTTGAGCCCATCGGGGAGCCTGGTGGCAGCGTTATTAGTGATGATTTCGCCGATAGAAGTGGTTTACTCCCAGCATTCCTCAAATTATGCCATTTGGTCTTTTTTGGTTGTGGCCTATCTGCATTTTTTCCTCAACTACCGTAAATGGGGACGGCAACGGGATTTGTGGGGCTTTTTAGCATTGGCTTGGCTGGCAAATGCATTTCACGTCTATAATCTCTTTTTCCTGATAGGGATTGGAATGTTTCAATTAACATCCTGGAAAGGAAGAGAAAAAGAGAATCGAAACGTTTTGGGGGGACTCGTTTTGGTGGGGGTGCTGTCTTCCTGGTTTTTCTATGATGCTTGGAGAATTAGTAAGGTCCAAGAAGCATTTCAAGGAGAAGAACTCCTCAAAATTTCTTTAGGTAGATTAGCAGGATTGATCCGACTTTCTATCATGGCGATTTTTTCGGGGAATACGGGCACCGGCTACACTCCCCATTGGGCGAGTGGAAGTTCGATCCTTGATAGGGGGTTAACCCTGGTTATTTGCCTTCTCTTCGTCATGACATGCATTTTGAATTTGCTAAGACGGACAAAGGGGTCAAACTTATTGATGCTGTTGATTGCGGTGACATGGGGGCTGGAGATTTACGGTTCCTCGAAAAGTGGTTTCTATGCAGAGAGGTACTTTTTACCGACCATCGCCCTGTTTTTCATTTTATGGGTGCGTGGTCTTTCTTTTTTGGGATCGAATCCAAAAACATTTAAATTTTCATTTTTCATTCAAGCTGTCCTGCTAATCCACTTTGGTCTACTTACGGCTAACTCGTATAGCCGTTCGATGTGGCATCAGGATTGGAGATCGATGATGGAGACGGTCCGAAATCGAGTCAAAGGAGCTCCTCGCGAAGATTTTGCCATTCTCGTCCCCATCAATGTCGAATCTCCTCTCGTCGCTTTCTATCTTCCGGAGTGGGAAGATAGGATCCTTACCGATTCGCCCTACCATTCTTATTTATTGGATCCAAAAATGATCAATGTCTTTCCAGTGGATGCGGCTAGATTCAATGTTGATTTGGCACTGCAGGCAAAAGCTTCATCTGTAAAGACCCTTTATATTGCAACTCAACGAGGAGGCGAGTTTATGAGCCTGCTCACCGATCAGCTTTCAGATCAATTCCGACTCGAAAAAATCCCTCATGGGGATTTTCTTCAACTGCATGTTTTCCACCGCAAAAATCAAGGCCTCGGGATACCAGAGGGAAAGGGTTAGGGGCTACAGTTTGCGTAAAGAAAAGCGGTATACTCCGGTAGTTCGTCACTCAGCGAGTTGTAGCCTTCGAGGAGATTTTCGGGCCAGTCCATCATTTGACCACTCGATAACGGTTTTAAAAAAACACCCTTGATGAAGTTCACTTTCAAAGAAGCCAACTCGAGCTTTTCTCGGAAGCTTTCGAGTGTAAAGCTGTGCCGGTGTCCCACCTCCAGTTCTTGCGAGCTGAGCTCGAGGGGGTGTTGAATCAACCCCATCTTTAGCCCCACCCGTCGGTGAAGTGAAAGTGCGTTGGGAACGATAATATGGAGATCGCCACCGGGCGCTAGCCAAGATTTGAGAAGAGATAGGAATTGGGCAGGGTTTTCGACGTGTTCAAGGACACAAGAGGCGATCACAGTTTGAAATTTATCAGCGGTCTGAAATTCTTCAAAGAGGGAGTGGACCAGCTTTACCGAGGCCCCCATTTTTTTTTGGAGGCTATCGATGAGCAATTCAGACCCTTCCACGACCGTCACATCAAAACCTTTTGCTGTGAGTGCTTCGGTCCAGGCCCCATTTCCACAGCCTAACTCCAAGACCTTAGGCCCCTTGCAATAAGGAAGGACACGAGCCCGGATGAAGTCCATCTGCTTGGCATCGGGCCCCAACGCCTTTTCGGTCCAGTATTTGTCAGCCATGCTGTTCAAAGAGATTTTTAAATCATCCGTTTGCATTGTTGTTTTATAACTTATTAGGTCTCTATTTGAAAAACAACCTCATTGGGATAAGCTTTGTCGAATGAGCAGCACACTGGAAATTCCGTTTGTTTATGAGGCGAGCCAGTGGATAGTGGGCAGTGAGAAGCAACGAGCTATTATGGTCGCTGACTACTTGCGACCGCAACGCGGAAACCGCATCCTTGACTTGGGTTGCGGACCGGCAGGAATCGTGTCCCACTTAGCTCCCTTAGGCATCTCTTATGAGGGGGTCGATGGAAATGGCGATTATATCCAGCATGCCGAACAACATGCAAAATCCCGAGACGGGAAAAATTCCCAATTTCATTTTTGGACGGCGAATGTAGAGGATGCCTGCGCCCGTATCGAACCCGATCGATACGATATCATCATGGCGTTCAGTCTTTTTCACCATCTCAATAACGTTCAGATCGTTGAACTTCTTAAGAGCGCGAAAAGGGGACTTAAGAGTGGCGGACGACTAGTCACATTAGATCCCTGCCGATTCAATAACATGAACTTAATTGAAAAGTTCCTCGTAACCTTCGATCGGGGCGAATATATCCGAGATGAGCAGGGGTATGAAAGCCTCGTTTCGCGCGAGTTTCCCAAATACAGCAAATCGATCCGCAAAGGCATGAGTCGTTTTCCGGCCCGGGCTATTGTGTTCGAGGCTCTAAATACAAAATAGTGATATTGTCGGAGCCATGTTTCTGGCCGGCATGCTGGGCAAGTTGTTCCACCAGCATTGGGGGAGCATTCCGGTGCTGTTCATAAAGGGCTAGTATTTGATCTTCGGTGAGTTGCTTTGAAAGCCCATCGGTGCAAAGTAAAAATCGATCTTCGGGATTCAGTTCGATTTGGGTTTCTTGGATTTCGAGTGGAAGGATGTTGGGATCCAAACCCAAATAAGAAGAGAGCACCATCGTATAGGCATCTTCTAAATAGGTTTCATGATCCTGGGTGAGAGCCTGGAGCTGGCCATTTCTGATTCGATAGCATCGAGAATCCCCTATGTGAACCAGAGTGGCTTTTTTCCCCTCTATCTTCAATCCAGTAAAGGTGGTGCCCATCTGCGGTTTACCGATGAGCGCCAGGGCCTCCCGCAGGATTTCCTGTTGGATTGCATTCATGAGCTCAGTCATTGAGGAAAACTCTCGCCCATGTTGCAGAAAAAGCTGAACCGCGATTTGAGCCGCAATCTCCCCGTGATATCCGCCGCCGACCCCATCTGCCACAGCAAATAGCCCCATTTCCTCATTGCTGATATGGGCATCTTGATTCATCTCCCGAGAGCCGATCCAGCTGAGCGCATAATTCTTCCAAAGCATTTTTAAAGCATTCCGCAGAAAAGGGGAAAAAGCAAAGGCAGTTATGCAGCGATCCTTGAAGATCGCTTGAAAATGGGAAAATCTGGCTGACATTCCCATGATAGAAAAAATGCCTTTAGTCAGCGTGATCATGAATTGTTACAATGGGGCTGAATACCTTCAGCTGGCCATTGAATCGGTTTTTAAACAGACCTATCCCAATTGGGAAATTATTTTTTGGGACAATGCATCAACTGATTCCTCAGCAAAAATTGCACAGGAATACTCCCCTCGTCTTAAATACTTTCGAGGAGAGAAAAATGTTCCCTTAGGAGCCGCTCGGGCGTTGGCTATTTCCAAAGCCTCAGGTGAGTTTTTAGCCTTTCTTGATACCGATGATTTATGGTTCCCGAACCGGTTAGAACGTGGAGTCCAGTTGATGGAAGAGCATGGATGGGCAATGTGCTATGCGGGAACTGAGGAGATCAACCCTACCGGCAGCCATTTGCGCTGGGTTCTCCCCGAACACAAAACAGGTCATCTTTTTGAAGGGCTCTTACAGCAATTTGACGTCAATATTCCCACTCTACTCATTCGAAAAAGCGCGCTCGACAAACATGGAATTAACTTTGATGGATCTTTTCACTGTTCAGAGGAATACAACCTCTCCCTTCGACTAGCAGCGCGTGAAACGATCGGCACCATCTTCGAGTATTTAGGCGCCTGGAGGTGCCACCAAAAATCGACGACTGGGAAAACGGTATGGGCCTGGGCTGAAGAACGAGAGAGAACGTTGAAGCAAGTCATCCAGGAAAATCCGGGAGTTTATGAAAGGTATAAAAGCAGTTTCGATGAGGCCTTTGCCAGGGCCAATTACTATCGAGCTTGTTATTATATCGAACAGGGAGATCGGAGAGCGGCTCGCCATGAATTAGCTCAAACATTGTCTCGAGGATTGAAGTATCAATTCCTGTATCTCCTTCTATGGTTTCCCGATGCTGTGTGGAATTTATTTCACAGCACTTGGGTAAAACGGAAGGTCGTGCCGGCTATTCTCTCCTTACCCCGACAATTGAGACATCGATTTCAGCCGGCCCTTACCGCATAAAATCGAGACTGATGGAAAAAGAGCTCCCCAAATGATTAGCTGTGATAAAATGACTCCGGTTCGCATCGTCTTCTGCTGCTGAACTTTCATTAGAGAGGTATAAAATGGTCGATTTTTTGAAAGATTTTTGGCTGTTTGCAAAAGAAAACAAGAAGCTATGGTTATTGCCGATTGTCTTTGTGATGGTACTTTTGGGAGCTCTCTTGTTCTTTACTCAAGGGACGGTAGTCGCCCCTTTCATTTACACTCTATTTTAAATCCGGTAGATCCGGACTATGTGTGGTATAGCAGGCTATCTGAATAAAGACGGGCAGGGCTCGGCCGAAATGGCCGAGCAGATGGCCGCTCGTCTCTTGCATCGAGGTCCTGATTCAGGGGGGGCGTGGTCGGATGGTTTTGCCAACCTGGCTTTTAGGCGCCTTGCTATTTTAGATCTCACCGAAACCGGAAACCAGCCCATGGTTTCAAAGTGTGGGAATTACACCGTTGTTTTTAATGGAGAAGTTTACAATTTTGAAGAGTTGAGAAAAGAGCTGGGCGGGGTCTGGAGGGGACACAGCGACACCGAAGTGATGTTGGAAGCGATGATCCGCTGGGGCGTGAATGAGGCGGCCAGGCGCTTTAATGGGATGTTTGCCATCGCTTTGTGGAACCGGCAGACAAGAGAGCTTTCTCTTCTACGGGATAGAATGGGCAAGAAACCCCTCTATTATGGATGGAGGGGGAATTCTTTTTTATTTGGGTCGGAGTTAAAAGCACTCTCGGCACATCCCGACTTTGAAGGGAAATTGGATCGGAATGCACTGGCCCATTATTTTCGATATGCGGCCATACCGTCCCCCCTTTCGATCTATCAAGGAATTTCAAAACTCCCTCCTGGTTGTTATTTAAAAGTAAAACTAGATACGGCCGCCCCCCTGATTCCGGAAAGATATTGGTCGGCCAAAGAATTAGTTCAGCAACCCAAGGAAACGTTTTCATTTGAAGAGGCCCAGACGGTTTTAGATCGAAAATTGCGCGAGGCGGTTCGATTGCGCCAAGTCGCAGATGTGCCATTGGGAGCTTTTTTATCGGGGGGAATCGACTCCTCTTTAATCGTCGCATTGATGCAAGCTCAAAGTGCGCAACCGATCCGAACCTTTACGATTGGTTTTGAAGAGGCCGAATTTAACGAGGCGACGGCTGCTAAAGCGGTGGCGTCGCATTTAAAGACCTCGCATACGGAATGGATTCTCACTCCGGAACGGGCAAGGGAGGAGATTCCCAAAATCCCCTTTTATTATGATGAACCCTTTGCCGATTCCTCCCAAATCCCTACGATGCTGGTCTCCTCATTGGCCCGAAAAGAGGTGACCGTTGCGCTCACGGGAGATGGCGGTGATGAACTCTTTGCGGGATACAATCGCCACTTTTGGATTGGCAGGGTTTGGAATGTAATAGCGAAGCTCTCCCCTGAAATGAGGCAGCGGCTAGCCCGTTCCTTAAAAGCAATGCCTGCCGGTTTAGTGAAGAAAATGACCTTCGTTTCAAATCCCATGCATAAACTGGATCGCATCACTCGTTTGCTGGGATCTGAAAATCTTTCAAATCTCTACCAACGGGTCATCAGCCAATGGAATGAACCCAATGAACTTGTCATTGGGGGCAGGGAACCGTCGCTATGGATCGATGAACCTGAAAAGGACCTGAGCATTGAAGAGTGGATGTTATTCCGGGATTTGGTCACCTATTTACCGGACGATATTTTGACTAAGGTCGATCGGGCGAGCATGGCCTATAGCCTGGAGGTGCGAAGCCCTTTTTTAGATCCGGAGATCATCCAATTTGCGTGGAGATTGCCGCTCTCCTACAAAATGAAGCAGGGGAAAGGAAAATTGATCCTTCGGGAGCTTTTGTCAAAATACCTTCCACGAGATCTTTACGAACGGCCTAAACAAGGATTTGGAATTCCCATCGGTGCATGGCTGCGTGGTCCGCTAAGAGATTGGGCTGAGGAGTTGCTCAATGAAGAAAGATTAAAACGGGAAGGATACCTTCAACCCTCCATGGTGCGAAAGAAGTGGGAAGCCCACCTCGAGGGAAAAGAGAATGCCGAGAATGCGCTGTGGACAGTTTTAATGTTTCAATCCTGGTTGGAGCGAATCAATGCGAACCATTGATAGCGGAGGCCTGTGTGAAACAGCTGTTGTAACTTTCCATATAAGTTTGGGTTTTATTCCCAATCTTGCCATCCGGTTTCAGTGAATAGCGATAGAGATATCCATTGCCGTCGCAGACGGCTACTACCGTAACCTGACTGATCTTTGATTTATACTTCGTCAGAATTTCCACTTGAGACGCGCACTGGGTCTGATTGCCGATATAAACTTTATCCTCTGAGGGAACTCCGCTGATTCCATAAAGAGAGACCGTAAGAGAAGGAGTCGAATCGCAGGTATAGATTGCCTTTGCCCCCTCGATCGGGTTGATTCCTCCATTGAGTCGGCGCGAGAGCTCGCTCAGGATCTGGTCGTTAGTGGCGAATTGCAAATCGACTGCATAACTTGGAGCGAAACTTGAAATGGTGATGAGTCCGAAAATAAGAAAAGATTTATTCATGAAATCCCCCCTCCCATTCACGAACTTTAGAATAGGGGTTGGCTAAATGCCAACCCCTAAAGTGCAAGCGTGTCGTTTTTTTATAACTTAAGTGAAAGTCCCAACATCGGCGAAATGTAGAAAATACCAGTTAACGCACCGGTCATCATTTCGGCCGTCACATCTAAATTTTGTGAAGCTTCGAAGACAATTCCGGGACGGAGTAAGAGGGCGAGCTTTACCGATTCACTTTTGTCGTTGAAGACTCCATTTCCGCTTATCCCAATCACGGGGCCGACTGCGCCACCTAAATACATCCGTGTGCTGCCGCTGGTGAAAGGGGCCACAATCGATAATAAGATAGGAAGACCCGTTCCCGATCCGAAGAGCACCCCTGAAGCAAGGCCAATTCGGGTGGAGGAGGTCCTTTCAATTTGAATTCCGGTTCCCACTAAAAAACTGCCAGCATAATCATTAGCGGTGGTTGCAAATCCGCCCATGAAATCGAGCGATGCACGGGAGTGAGTAGGGGGAGCGGTGTTCACGGTTACTACATTGCGATTGGGTGCCGCCATTAAGGTGGTGCTCAACAGAGCCACTGCGAATAGTTTCAACGAGATTTTCATAAAATTTTAGCCTCCTTCAATTAAAAGGTTAATCCTGCTTCAACCCGCTAGTCGCTGTAAAGCGGATTGTAACAATCTGTATAAGGGCTGTTCTTTTCGGCTGTCTTCAGTTTTGACAGTTTAACCATTCAAAATCATGGGTGTTTTTGTAACTAAAGGGGTGGCTGTGGAAATCTTCGACATCCTTTACAAAATGTTACACACGAAAAAGTGTGGCACACCTTCTTGCATATTAATCATTTTGAATTGGCAGCAAGGAGATACTTCGATGAGACACAACTGGCTTAAGATCACTTCTACATCTTTATTATTTTCGATTCTTTTTCTTTCTGGCTGTTCCTCACGGCCCAACAATGGAAACCTTACGTTGAGCACTGAGAATGGTGATACTTCCAATCCTTCTGGAAGTAACGGCTCCACTTCAGGCACGGGCCCTAAAGTTCAGACCTCCAACATTGGGACCACGATCACCTCTGGATTACAAACGCAGGCCGACAATAATAGTGGGCTCATGACTTCACAACAGCAACAAGAGATCGCTCAAGCAATTGCAGCCATCAAGGCCTTCTATGATGGGCAGTATGAAGCACTCACCAAGAAAAATATCGACTTGCTCGCTCAATTGAAAGCAAAGGATGAGGAATATCGAAAACAGGCTGCAGAGGCGGCAAACGCCATTAAAGACAACCCTCAATTAAAAGCCATTGCCAATGCTTATTATGAAATCGCAAATAAAGTTCCCGTGCACTTGGTGTACGAACCTAAGACTTTAGTCGTAGGACAGGTGACTTCCAAAATATTAACCCCTGCATTGGCGTCGCAGTTGATCTCAGCTGGGTGGGTCTATGGTGGGATCAGCTACAGTGTTTACGAGTCGATTGATAAAATGATCGATTTACTGAGTGCAGATGAGCAAGCCAATAAGCGGAATAACTGCGCCGTGGAAATGCACTTTTGTAACGTGAACACGAATGGATATTGGGGTTTTGCCAACTTAACCAGTGGAAAGGATGGCGATCCCTGTGCAGGCATTGGATCGGATGGATATAATGGAGATCCATTGGGGTATGTTTGCGGAGAGAGAAAAAACTACGCCTACGGCCAATTATCCCTTCTCTATCGAGTGCTCGAGGAATCGAAAACGATCAGCGTTGTGACCACTCCTGATGATGTATTTAAAGGGTTTTTGCAGGCGAACCAATTTATCCGTGAAGCGGATCAAGGTTTTTCGCCCAACTAAAAAGCTTCTTCTAAGCCAAGGAGAGTCTCACGAAAGCAACCGGCGATTAAGCGCAAGCTTAATCGCCGGTTGTGTTTTTAGAATGAGAATGAGATCGAGAATGAGACGATAGTGTAAGAGAGTCTGCTCTTATTCTAAGTTTTTCTCTGTCATTTGGATCAATCCACTCACAGTTCTGGAAATTTCTTCTAGAAGTGAATACCCATATGCGTACTGCGATTCTGCGATCGCTTGTTGTTGTTGTAGCACTTGGAAAATAGATACACATTCAAAGGCTGAGCCCCTAGCAATCCAATAAAACTGCTTTTTCTCTGCCTTGTGCCAACGTCCACAGCCTTCTGCGATATTCAATGGAATAGACAGGGCCGCACGGGTGAGTTGGTCAATCACTCGACCTGAAAGCTTATCCCTATTATCTGCGCATACCGATTGGGAAAGGGAGACGAACTTTAGAGCCTGTTGATAGGCCTGAAGCTTTTCAAAGGGAAAGGGCATGGGGACCTCCATGTCCCAAGAAAAGCCAATTTACAGAGGAATTCAATATTCATAGGGGAGCATTTTAGAATGAGAATGAGATCGAGAATGAGACGATAGTGGAAAATTTTGCTTTCTTGCCCTTACCCCGATCTTCACTATCGTCTCATTCTCAGTCTTATTCTCATTCTAAATTTTGCTAAGCAAAATTTTCTGCCCCCGACAGGAATCGGCTTCCGGTCGGCCCTTTGGGCCGCCTGCAGCCCGGCCTCGCTCCACTGCGTTTCGCTGCGGCTTTCGATTCCTGCGGTAAAGTGGCGAATGCTCGCGCTTTGCTCGCATTCGCACATCTCATAAATTTTGCTTTCTTGCCCTTACCCCGATCTTCACTATCGTCTCATTCTCAGTCTTATTCTCATTCTAAATTTTGCTAAGCAAAATTTTCTGCCCCCGACAGGAATCGAACCTGTAATTAGGGATTAGGAATCCCTCGTTATATCCATTTAACTACAGGGGCAAAATGACAAAAACTGGAAGGTACTCTTGGAGAGGGACCCATGTAAAGCCCTCCCCAAGAGAATCTGAAAGAGAATCAGAAGAAGTTGAAGGGTGCTATTGCAGTGGGTATGCCACTCAAGGTGTGCGGGAAGCGGTGTTTAGCTCGGTCCCAATCCGGGACCCAAAGCGGGATCTGGTGTAATAATCGCCCCGGTTAAGGGAGGTTCGGAGAGGGGCACCGGGCAGGATGGTGACCGATTCCGGGGTAGTGGAATAGAGCTTTCGATACCAATAATAATTCCTCAAGACGTAGCCGACATAGTTCCGGGTCTCCCTGAAAGAGATCAGATCGATGAAGAGAATCGGATCGGTGATGGGATAGCGCCGCATCCATTCCTCCACCTTATCTTCGCCGGCATTATAGGCGCCAATAGAGAGGTGAAGTCCCCCCGGAAAATGTTGGAAAAGCTTCTGGAAGTAACTCTGTGCCACGTTAATATTCTCCCGGGGATCAAAGAGATTGGCATTTCCGACGAACCGCTTGGCGGTTTCCGGGAGGATTTGCAGAAGCCCCTGGGCATTGGCGGGGGAGACCGCTTTTTCATTCATCGAACTTTCCTGGCGAGCAACGGCATATAAGAAGAAGGGGTCGACCGCCCCACTTCCCCGCTGAAAGGCCTCTTCAAATGCCTTCGGGAAGTAGAGTTCTAGGAGCCCCCGATCAATGGAATGTGTGCTCATTAGAAGGTCATTGGCGATGGCGATCTTGAGTGCCGCATCTCCGAGATTCGCAAGATAGTTTCGAATGGCCCCTTCCGCTTTCCACGATTCACTGACGGCCCAATCGGCTATGAGGGCTGCACTTTCATCATATCCCAGCTGTTTTAAAATCTCGGCCTGTTGGACGAGAGCGTTTAAGTTTAAAACTTTCTTGGAGCGTTGGACCGCGTTGAGATCCAGTTTGCGTTCGAGGGTGGTCCGCCCGGTGGGCTTTCGTGTGGCTTCACTCGCGAGGATGGAATGGAAGGAGAGAGGAAATTCCTTTTGCAGTTTTTCGACGGCAAGAGCGGCCTTACCAGGAACCCGTAATTTATCCCAAGAGCGGAAGAGCCAATAATGGGGACGAGCGCTTTGAGTGTTCGGAACCTTGGCGGCCCGTTCAAAGTGGTATTTGGCCTCTTTGAACCGTCCATTTACCCAGCTTAAGAGCCCCATGCGGGTGCGGTAGTTTTCCAATTCCGGATCTTTCCATTTGAGGCATCGAACCCCTTTTTCATAAAGCTGGATGAGCGTGCCAATCTTGATGGCATTGGGAAGCAGATCTTCCAGGGTGGAGGCCACGGCGATTGCGACTGGGTTGTTACAATAAGGGAATTGGATTGCCTTTTTCTGCACGACCGCGAAATCGGCAGGGTTTAATTTAGAGAGAGAGCGCACCAATACTTTGACCGGAATATTCCTGAGTTCTTTCCAGTTTTTCACCTTTCCTTTTTCTACGATAATTGAAACCTCTTTGGGCTTTTGAACGTCGACCGGTTTACCGGGGGAAAGGCGTGCTTCAATCCTGCGATTAAGTTCCGTGAGGCGGAGGTAGCTCGGGCAAAATGGATTTTCCAGGGGGTTCTGCTCACAGCGTTTTAAGGCCGATTGGAGATCTCCTGCCGATAGTTTTCCATGGATGTAGTGATCGAAATCATTGGCGAATGAAATCTGTTCACGACTTAGGTTGCTGAGATCCCGTCCCGCTTGCTGCGAAGAGCAGGAGGCGATGGTTAAAAGGAGTAAAAAGCGTTTCATCAGATTTGCATCTCCAGACCGAGGGCATGCACCGTCAGCGGAATTCGATAGAACTGTCCGCGAGGATCGGCCCCGGTGTAGTAGGAATAAAAAAACCGGAAAGAACGGTAAACTTCAGGAGGATCATTCAGGGCGAGCCCCACTTGGAAACTCCAGGAGGGATCAAACTCACTCTCACGCCGCCATTTGATATCACTCGCCACGAAGGGAAGGAGCCGGTCAAAGGGATCTTTCCAGAAAAAGGAGAAGCCAACCTGATAGTTTAAACTGGGAACTTCTGGCATGGCGTGGGTGTGAAAACCGATACCCGCATAAAGTTGGAGGAGTTCATTGGGGACCCAACCGGATCTCAGGTGAAGGGTTTCTCGACTGTAAGGGAAGGCCTGCCCGGTGCTTCCATCGGCGAGGTGGGCTGAAATGTGAGTGAATCGGAATTGCCACTGGAACTGTCCTTTGGCCGCTTCGCTATAGACGCCAATCAGACCATCGGCCGTTTCAAGGGGGTAGCGACGATCCGCTTGCATCATCATGAAATACCCGGCTCCTTCCAAACCGAAGTGGGTTTCCCAACCCTCCGGTTCCTCCTCTTTGAGAGATAAAATGGAAAAATAGTTTCCGATCGAGGCGTTCAGGCGAAGGTCTCCTTGAAGTGCCAAGGCCATGCGGATTTCACGCGGATCGGCGAAGGTGTGGCGGAACTTCCGTCCTCTGGGGACATATTGGTGTTCCATTGCATATAATGGGGCATGCCATAGGAAGCATAGGGGCAGGCAAAGGCACACCACGAGGAATGCGATTAATTTTTTCATGAAGGATTTTTGTAATTAAAACAAAAAGGATGCTGCGACCGAATGTTCCGTATCGTTTCCAACTTGCTGGGGAAACTCAACCGCATAATGGAGCGAAAATTTGGGGGAGATGAAACTGGCCCCGCCACTCCAAAAAGAAAGCTTCGCTTGGGGTTGAATGCGGAATCCCCCCTTGAGCGAGAAGAAATAGGGGGAAACATATTCCGCCCCTATGCCATATTGATAAATACGGATCGATTCCCATTTGGAAACGGCCGAGACGTTGAGGAAAAGAGTATCTTCGTAACCTGCGCGAAAACCTAACGAGGCCTCCCGCTCTTGCCCCAACACTTTATTTCCACCCAACACGTTCCGGAGGGCGACCCCCATCTGCATAAAACCAAGATGTGAGATGGTGCCCATATCGACATCGGTCATGCGAGTGTAAGCACCCGCGGAATTAGGTCCCCAAAGCATTTTGGCGCCGAGCCCAGTTCCTACGGTATCGGAGACCCTTCCGGCCATGGCCAATTTAAAACCCTGGAAGGCGAGATCCTGATCTTCGGCTTTGGTTTTAAAATAACCGAATCCCCCTCCGATTCCGGAGGTTTTGGTATCTAAAATCGAGACGGCATAAGATTTAGGGGCGGCGTAGGTTCCTTCGATAGCATAGACCTGAGTAAAGCTGCTCGCGGCAGGATTTGTATAAAGACTATCATTGAGTTGGTTAGAACCAGTGAGCGAATGGCCTTGGGCCTTTTCCTGGATTGGAATGAATTCTGGAAGTGCACACAGAGGAGCAGCGAGGATGCCAAACAACAATAGGGTACGGTACATGAGTATTCTCCTGTTTTTCCAGTTTACAGTGACTTCCTCTAAAAATAAAGGAACGTCGGTTCATGGTGCGGTGTGACCTATTTTGTTTTTCACCTGTGAAGTTACTGCACAGTTCCGTCGGAATACACCCCTGTGCACAAGCCTAAATGTCTGGCATACCCCTTGCTCAATTAGAATCGAACCCCGTTTGGGGCCTGTTGTGGACGTGGGAGTGTTGAATGCGGTTCTTGTGGCAAATCGTGGTGGTGGGGTTTTTAAGCCTTCCTTTCTTACCTAGTGCCAATGCCTGTTCCGATTATGGTTGTGATTATTGGGCCGGTTCCTATGGAGCGGGTGAAAGTTTTTATTCCTTTTCTTATGATTATTATTCCGTCAGTTCTTATAGTTCCTCCTATTCCGATTACGGATGGGGCGGAGGTTGCGGTTCCTTTAGCAGCAGCTGCTATAGCTCTTATGACACTTCAGGTTTTTATGGAGATTCCTGGGGTTCGTATAGCAATTATTTTGATTACGCTTTTGCCGACTATAATTACCTTGCCTATAACTCTTTAAATAGCTGCACCAGCACCTGTGGTTACGATATTGGTTGTAGCGTTGGGTATTGCAGTTCTGGGTCCTATCCATATCCTACTTCAGGTGGTGGATATGTGCCGAGCACCCCTTATTACAATCCCTGGTCGAGTTACGGTCCTATCGATCCCTATGGTGGCTATTACCCCACCTACAATCCGACCTATACCTATAACCCTTACAATCCTTGGACCTCTTATATTCCGAGCGTTCCCAGTTTTTATAACTACAACTATGTTCCAGCGCCGGTTCCGACTTACAACTATTACCCGACTTACTATCCGACCTATAACTACAACTATCCAACGATCCAGACGGGAACCATCCCGCGCGATCCCGGTGGCCCATTTTTTCCTCCAACCACCCATAACCCTGGGAACCCTCCCACTTATAATGGCGGAATTACTTATGGCGGCCCCAATTCCGGCGGCGGACAAATTCCTCGGACCAACGGAAATCCTGTAACCAATCCGGGCAATCCTCCGTCTTATTCAGGGACAACGGTTTATAACGGCCAAACTCCGGTAACGAATACTTCCGGAGGAGGCACGACAAGCGTAGGGAATCCTCCGCCTTACAACGGTGGAGTGACTTACGGTGGAACGGGCCCAACGGGTGGTTCGATTCCCCGAACGATAAGGTAGCGCTTGCGGTAGGTTTTTACGATTTCGATCTCTTATGAAGGAGATCGGAGAAGAGAGTGGAACGAGCTCTTTTAGACTCGCCTCCTCCCCCTTATGTGGCCCCAAAGCACATAATTATAGTCGGGAGTTCGTTCCACACTTAACCCCATCCAAACCTAATCGGGAGGCTTACAGTTTTTACTTAATGGCAGAGTTTGGGAATTTCCGGTTCCTTCGCTATCTTCGGGTGGACAGATTTTTGATTACTTTGCCAAAAATAATGGAATGTTGGGACTATCTGGATTTGGGACCAATTTCTGCGTACGAGGGTGAATGATCATGTCCATCGCCTCCATGGGAATGGCTCCAAAAAGGACTTGATCATATATTAAGCCGAAATGAATAGCTTGCGAGCTTGGCGGAAAGGTACGGAATCCAGTCTATTAAGGAGTAATGGTGGACTGTCGTCGCGAAAATAGGTTCTTAAAACAATGGCCAATACAGAGTACAAATTTTAGAACACAGGATAGAAAGTTATTTCAAATAACGATCCTTATTTTTTAAGGCGCTGCTCAATGTATTTATTCACACTCATGCCTTCAATTGCTGCATTCACAACGAGATTTCGATGCAAAGTTGGATCAATACGAAGAGGAATTTTTCCAGAGAATTTTTTTTCAGCAAGTGGAGGTGGTACGGGTAATCCTTCCTTTTCTAAAGTCTCAACATAGCCTTCAATGGCTTCTTTGGCCATTGCAACAGCTTCCTCCATAGTATTCCCATGGGTTTGGCAATTGGGTAGCTCTGGAACTCTAGCAACATAACAGCCGTCCTCAGGATTCCATACAATATCTACTCTATATTTAGGTTGTTCTTTTTCAGTCTTCTTCTTTTTCATCTTTAGGTTCTCCTAACAAGACCTCTTGTGCCTGTTTCACCATGTACCTCTTGAGATCCTTAGTATGAGTGGCAAGCGTATAAAGGGCAGAGCCCTTTTTCCAATGCTCATGGCTTCCCACAGTATTTCGTAGGTCCCACCCTTCATGTTTCATCAGGGTCCGCAGTTCCTTCGCAGAGATGTTTCCACGACGAAGCTTTTCAAGAAGTTTCTTCTTTGAAGACACGATCGTATGATATCATAAGTGATATCAATGTAAAGTGATTTTTTTGAATGTGACGGTGCAGGGGAATGGCCAGTATAGAATAAATTTTGCCGTGCCTTCCATTTCTGATTCCTTCGCTTCCTTAATCAGTCCAGAAATCGTTCTGTGGAGTCCATTTTTTCTCCCCTTTTCGCAACCTTCCGAGCCTGTAGGTTTGGCACTATAATTGCTTTTATTCCCCTAGAAATTCATACGTTGCTATTGTAGATACATGAGGATACAATATGAATGTTGTTTTTGAATGGGATGAGGATAAGAACCTCACCAATTTCAAGAAACATGAAGTCTGGTTCGCAGAGGCACAAACGGCTTGGGCTGACGAGCTGTCGATCGAATATTTTGATTCACTCCATAGCATTGAAGAAGATCGTTTTATCCGTATCGGAAGGTCTGCTGGAAGCAGTGCGCGATTGCTATTGATCGTCTTTTGCGAACGTGACGAATCGAAGAGAATCCGCCTGATTTCGGCTCGCGAGGCTACGATAAGTGAAATGAGGACCTATGAAGAAGGAGTATGATCTTAAAAAGCTGAAACGGCGACCTGGGAAGGCGAAGGTCTTTAAGGATGCTGTGAAGACGGCCATCAACATCCGTCTAGATGGTACCGTGTTGGCAGCACTTCAAACCGAAGCCTTTCGCATGGGTATCCCATATCAAACATTCATCGGCAGCATTCTCCATCGTTATGCCGCTAACGAATTGATCGACAGGAAGACAATAGATTTGTTAAGAAGACTTGGGCCTGAGTAGGATACCTCAAAGTTTCGGTAGGTCATCGCCGAGCGCTATCGAATGGCCAATTGATCAAGAATTTGGCGGCTCCAACGCGATCACGTTTAATCGTTTCGTTGACTTAGCAGTTCTGAGCGAACGTTAGGACGGTCTTCGCTGGAAAAAAGTTTCTAATCAAGAGGCTCAGGAGGCCCGCGCCGAGGACTTGTATTGAGCCCAAGCATGCGAGAAAGCGTCCATTGGAGTTTGTCCTGATCACACCAGTATTCATCTATTACGCCTCTCTTCGAGAACTGCGATAGATTGAATCCCTCTTCAATTTCATTGTAATAGATGCACTTGTTTCCTTGAAGTGCCACAACCCAGAAGCCTCCCTCGGAATCAGCCCAAGGTGAGAGTTGCCATTTTTCAGGGGAAATCGTTATTTTTTTCCAAAGCGCCATCTGTTGCGCATCCATCTCAGCCTCTTCTTCTTTAATTAACTTTTTCAGGTCAGTGGACGTCATAGGGCTCCCTTTTCATGATGCATTTTATACACGAAAGAATGTTACAACGCGAGCGT
>CAZRZK010000062.1:0-17001 GCA_964604555.1 uncultured Pseudobdellovibrionaceae bacterium
CATCACTCCATTAACACACGACAGCGATAGTGCGGTTTTCAATGAGGAAATTCGGCTCCGGATTTTGAAAAACTCTCCACATTCAATTTCATTTTCCCTTAACAGTTCCCTCTTAAAATCGATTCAAATGGGGCCAGTTTTTTGACCTTAATTTCTAGGAGGAGACGTATGAGGAAGAATTCATTTACCCATAAACTGATTACCTTGGGGACAGCCATCGTGACCATCGCCGGGCTCACCGCTTATCGAGACGCCATCGCTGCATCTACTGCCAGCGATACCTCCGGTCAGGCGACCGCGACAGTGATCACTTCCATCGCAATCTCACGAACCGCTCACTTGCGTTTCGGTAGCATCGCTCCTGGCGACGGGGCAAACACAATTGCCCCATGCTCGGACGCAAGCAGCGGTCCTGCTGCGGGTACTTACGGCCGCGGAGCTTACACCGTTACCGGTGCCTCCGGTCAAACCTTCACCGCTGCTGTCGTCTCCACCACGGGTGGTTCATCGGTGACCATGACTACCGACGACAACAGCAGCGCCGATGAGCGCATCACCGTGAACGCCTTCCACTGGTGCATCAGTGGTGGTACGGAAGATACTGCCGGCGCACTCACGGGTGGTAGCATCTCACTCTATGTCGGAGGAACTCGGGCCGCAGCAACCTCAAGTCAGGTGGCGGGCGCCTATTCTTCAACCTCCAACAGTGGTGCCGACTTGAAAGTCACTGTCTCTTATCAGTAACTTCTGTCACATCATCAGTAAGGTGGAAAATGAGATCCTACCTATCTCTATGGATAGCTTGTTTGTTGTTGGGAGTTGAAGCATGGGGTTTTGGCCTTTACGGGACCAATCAAAGTGCTTCTACTCCCGACACAGCCGAAAAGGGGGGACAAACTCCTCCTCAGTTTTCCGCCCAGATCACCAGCGAAGTCTCATGCAGAGTGTTACCACAGACAAGCGCACGTACGAGAGGCAGGAGCATTGATCTCGACGAAACCTATCCGGGAGCTCCTGAGCAGATTATTCCCCCAAATGATCCCCGTGCGGCAGAAGTTTCCTTTAATGGCAATTTGGGCAGTACGGTGAATGTTTTGATGCCCAATTCCATTCACCTCCATCTAGGGGGATCGAATCGGGAGGATTCAACTATCTGGATCAAAGATCTGGTTACCGATCTCAACAGCAATCAAGCTAATTTCGATCCGGAATCGATCACGACTCGAATTGGCGGAACGCGTCAAGCAATCCCAGAAGGCCAGCAACCTGGTGTTTATCGTGGAAAGCTTGAGTTTGAGCTCGTTCATCCTTAATAAACCCAATTTATTGCCGATAAAGTAACATATGCGATGGAACTGTCCTCTATTCTTAATGCTTCTAGTCACACATCTGTATGCAAACGGCCCATCGGAAACAGAAGAACAAAAGGAGCCTGAGGAGAGTCCATCGGTCGGTTATCAAACCCTTCCTATCCAGCAAACCCTGACCAATCGGTCTACCCCTACTACCACTTCCGATACCCCTGATCCACTGCCATTAGCTGAACTCGCCGTCATCTTACAAAATGGACACTTTATCCCATCAAAGATACGTTTACGCGAAGGGTTAGAGACTAAACTAATTCTAACTAACTTAGAGCGAAAACCGGCCGCGTTACTCGTAGAGGCTATCGCCTTAGATCAATGGTTGGTTCGTAATAAAACATCTACTGTTGAGCGTCATAAAAATGTGGTGCAAAAAGAGCTTTTAACGGGACAGTTAGTCGAAGTTTCTTATGCCTTTAAAAAGGGTGAGTATGTTTTCCAGGACCCCATCTCCGGAGCCTACGGACAAATTAGGGTGGAGTAACACCTCCTCAACGCGCTTGGATTTTAATTAATACCACGATATGATTAGACTATGGGGTTTCCTTCGACCCTATCAAGTTGGGATCCTGCCATCCACTTAAGGAGAAATGAAACAATGACCCTCCGATATACTGGTTACCTTCTTGCCATTCTAAGCACCCCACTCTGGGCTAACCTTCAAGTTTTTCCAACCCGAGTTGAAATGAATGCTCAGAAAAGAATTGCGAATGTTTCTCTTAGAAATCAATCCTCTAAAACGACGCCCTATATTATTCGGGCCGTTTTCTACCGAATGAAGCCAGATGGGAACCTAGAGTTGCTTGAAAAGGGTTCGGCCGAGGAACGCTCCCTCGTTCCCTATATTAAATTTTCCCCACGACAGGTCACGCTCCCTCCAAAGCTCGAGCAAGTGGTACGGGTGATGTTTACAGGCCCCAAGAGCTTGCCGGATGGAGAGTATCGCGCCCATCTCCACTTCGAACCCGTAGGAGAAGAAGAGGATGACAGACCCAAAGCGGAAGAAAAGCCCGGGAAGATCTTACTTGAACTGATCACTAAGGTGGCCATTTCCATTCCGATTGTTTATAAGCATGGCAAAATCGAAGTCTCCACCAACTTCAGTGATTTGAAGCTAGAAAGCCTCAGCGAGGGAAGGCTTGGGTTTCGTGCAACGATGACAAAGCAAGGAAATGGGTTTTCCTATGGCGATATTGACATGTATTTTACGCCGAACGGAAAAGACAAGAGGGAAAATGTGGGAACAATCCGCGGTGTGACCACCTATATTGATAAACGAGAGATCGCCTATCAACTCAGCACCAATCAAATAGGAAGCGGCATCCTCCGCCTTGAGTTTCATGAGCCTAATATAGACGGAAAGGCAGGCAAAATTTTGGCTGTAGCCGAAGCGAAAGTAGAACCTGTCAACCGAAACATCTCCAGTAAAAAATAATCTTACCCTAAATTGCAAACCCGATATCCAGCAGAATCGCTGGAAGAATCCCACTGAAAGTAACGATGAGCGGTTTAATATCGGATGGGGTAATATAATGAATTCCCACTCCAAACCCGATATTCATCTTACTCTCAGTTTGCCACCTCCAACCCAAAGTCCCTTGATAGGTAATTGGGCTGCAGCTGATCTGGCTAGACGCGTTCGTCACCTTCAAGAAATCAAGCCCCACTGCAAATTGGGTCCAGATACCTGAAAAAGTATTTCCACCATAGTAACTGGCACTTAAATAGGTTCCGTAACCTCGCAAACTACTTTCCTTGGAATTGGGAACATCCATAATCTGCACGCTAAGACCAAGAGTGAGTTTAGGAAAGAGCTCCATCTGATAATTCAAACCGGGAAAAACGTAATTGAATCCCACAGAGAAAAGCTGAGTAGGAGGAACCTCTGTCACCACTTGCTTCTCAGCCCCTTCCTCGGCTGATGGTTCAGCCTCTTTAGGGACAGGAGTCTCGGCAAGCCCCCCCAGACAGAATAACAAACCCCAAAGCCACACCCCCAAATATTTTTTCATTCCATCTAGAATAACTGATCTCAAGCTTATCGCCAACTCGCCGATAACTCAGGTGAACCCACATTCCAAATGGGTGGGAAATATGAGGGAATTATGCTGACAACATCACGAATTTTTGTGCTCTGTCTATTAATGGGAATATTAGGGTTCTTAGTCGTAAATGGCTCATAAATGAACTCTGACGTTTTTCATCCCTAGCCTAATCGTTTCACTTCTGAAATCATTTCCACCCTCTACGGCATGGCACCGCTTTGCATCATTCACTCTCCGAAGGAGGCCGATATGTCACTTGTCTTAGGACAATCGCCAATCTTTAAGGCTATTTTGGAAAAGGCAGAAACCTACGCCCCGCATGACTGGCCCATTTTAATCTTAGGAGAAACCGGAGTGGGCAAAGAGGTGTTGGCCCAACACCTTCACAAAAACTCACTCCGCGCAAAAGGGCCGATGATACCGGTCAATTGCAGTGCCATTCCTAATGCGCTCATTGAAAGCGAACTCTTTGGCTATGAAAGAGGAGCCTTCTCCGGCGCCTTACAAAGCCACAAAGGATTGATTCGAGCCGCCCATAACGGGACACTCTTTCTAGATGAGATTGGGGAATTGGAAGCGGGCAATCAAGCGAAGCTCTTGCGTTTTTTGGAAGAAGGGGAGGTTCGAAGTATTGGATCGGTGAAAATCGACAAGGTGAATGTGCGAATTATCGCTGCTACCAATGTGAATCTCTACGAAGCAATTGAAAGGGATTGGTTCCGACAGGATCTGTTGGAGCGCTTATCTGTTCTCACTCTAGAGATACCCCCATTAAGGGCCAGGAAGGAAGACATCATCCCTCTTGCCCGATCTTTTTTAATTCAGATGAAGTTGTCCCCACCTATTGAGGAGCTCAGTTTTTTAGAACGCTATGAATGGCCCGGAAATATCCGCCAACTTAAAAACTTCATCATTAAATGTGTCGTTCACGGTAATAAGAAATGGAATCGATCCCGCTGTCTTGATTTGATGGATCAGGAAAAGTCCCGGTATCGCACAACGCTAAAAGCCTCTGAGGGATACGAGCAGATGCCACTCAATCAATTGGAAAAACGGACGATTGTTGAAAAACTGAGACTTTATCAAGGAAATCGGAAGGAGACGGCACGGTCACTAGGCATTGCAAAATCGACGTTGCATGAAAAGATTCGAAAGTGGAAAAGGAGCGATCCCGATTGTTATATTCCCGAACCGTTCGGGAAATGATAGAGAACTGTTACTTTTGGTTTTTTACTTGCTCGGCCCACTTCTTGAGAGGACGGTTTTCGGCGAGGGCAACGACGTGATCAGGAAACTCCGAAGCATCTAAATGCTTCACAAATCCCTTCACCTGGTAATCATTCAGATGACTTAAGCACAAAGCTCGAAGTTGCTCGACGATAGCTTCCCGACGGGCACAAGCAAAAAGAAAATCAATTGTCGTGGCTCGAAGGCTAGTATCTTTTTCTGCGGCATCTAAAAGCAATCCAATCTGCTCTCCCCCATTCATAATCTGTTTGGGAACATAATGGAGTTCTTGGGAGTTCATCTTCTCGAAGGTCTGATCGGTGGGCAGCTTCTCAAGTACCGCCTGCGCCCTATCTGCAAAGGAAACAGACTCCTCCATTTTGGCTTTCACAGGCCTTTCTTTGACCTCTGGTGGTGGGGTGAAATCCAATTCGGCGTAGGTGACCGACTCTTTATGCTCTGCTCGATTAAAGAGATAGGCTAAGGCAATTAAAAGAATGATCACTATTACAAATGCTTTTTTCAAAACCGTATCCCTTCTGGCTTTCGATCTTGGTAGACCGCATTATCAAGAACGCGACTCTGAGAATCGATCATATATGCCTGCATGGCGCTTCGGGTGGCATTGGTACAAAGGCTGCAGTTTTGGATCTGCAAATACATCACCACCGCCTCATTTCCATAGGGGCCATTATAATATTTGTCGCAGGAGTTACGGCCTGCATAAGTCCCACTCACGCATTTCTCATGGGGCATGGCTGCATCATCGCCGTTTCCATCGGTATGGGTTGATTCATGGATATAAACCGTTCCCCGGGTGTCACGATTGGCATCATCCTCTTCGTCGATCGATTTAATCCGGATAGCATCGAATAATCCTTCGCCAATTTGGACAATTCCGACACGAGGAGAATAGACTGGATTTTCAATTCCGCCAGCACTCATGGAATAGAGATCCCCATTCCCTTTCCCTTTCAAGTAATAATAACTTCCGATATTAAACATCACCGTCTGAATTTGACTTAAGGCATCGCGATCGGCGCTTAAAGTATTGCTGTTGACCATTAAGGAGGGGGAATAGGTTTGATTTCCCACTCGGTGAATCAGGCTATCCTCGTCATAGTTTTCGCCAACAACCACCTTGAGACGCTCCCCTAACCAATAAGAAAGGCTCGCCCCGGAAAAATCCCGAACCCCTAATAGTTTGGCATATTCGGCGGTACCACCGGTGAGATTAGTGTTTTTTAAGGCGTCAAAATCACCCTTAATAATCTCCTGGTGTTCCGCTGAGACGGAGCTATCAAATCGAACATTTAGACCCTGGGATTGATAATAGGTGATCTCACCTTCATTTTTCTTTCCGCAGGCGCATACAACCAGTAAACAGGCCAGCAAACTGACAACGGTCCATTTCAACATTTCCCAACTCCAATTTGCCCCTCCACCAGAATCGCCTTTTATTGCAAAAGGCCAGGCCAAGGATTTGTGCGGAAACCGAATTTAAGATGACATTCTTGGTTAGGCTGCAGCGCCATTTTTTGTACTAAAAGGGGTCACTCTCCATTTAGTTTCACAAAGGTACGGCCTACCTTTGTGAATGACTAGGTCTTCACAAAGGTAGGCCGTACCTTTGTGAAACTAAATGGAGAGTGACCTCTTTTAAGAGATGAGGGGGGAGATGAACTCCTCCCATAGGAAGAAGCCTTGGCCGGTTTTAGCTCGGTAATCGACCTCTGCCAATCGATGCGTGGCCTGTTTGAGAGCTGTTTTAGTAAGGCCCTTCGTTTGTTGAATCGTCTTCGAAACAAAGAACGGAGAAACGCCAATGCGTGGCCCGACTATCTTTGCATCGGTGATTCCCTGCTCCAAACATTCATTGCATTCCTGTAAAATCTTCAACTGGCGGATCCACAAAGCGATGAGGCGGTTTTGATCTTCGATCGAACTGGCAATCCGTTGGTAACTCCGAAGAGCTTCCGCTCCATCCCTGGCCAAGACGTGATCGATGAGTCGAAAGAGGTCCTCTTCCATTGGGGTAGAAACAAAAAGATCCACCTCTTTGAGTGTGATCGTTTTTGCTTTCCCCACATAGAGTGCCAATTTCACACACTCTGAATAGAGGACCGAAAGGTCCTTCCCGAAACATTCGATGAGCCTCTGCCATCCCCCATTTTCAATCGACTTTCCCAGCTTCTGCTCAAAATAATCTTTCCATTGGGGCCATTCCCGATCATAGGGAGGGCGCACTTCCACTAGATAAGGTTGTCCCGCCTTTACCCATGCCTTTCTCCCATCCAATTTCTCTCCATGGATCACGAAACAACTGGAATCAGAAGGGTTTTTAAAATATTTCTCCAACACCGAAATGCAGCCGGCATTTAATTTCTCGGCATGATAACAGACCACCAACCGTTTCGAATCGGCTCCAGAAAAGAGGCCGGGAAGGGTCTCTAAACTTTCACTTAATTTTTCAGCCGAGAGTTCTTCGGCGAGAAAAGAATCAAAATTCCACTCACTGCTATTATCCCCGCTTCCAAATAATCTTTTTTTAATTTCTGCAACGAGCTCGCTCACCTGAAAAATGCCATTCCCCTGCACTAAATAGATCGGTTCCAGCTCTCCCTTTGGAATCGATTGAAGGAGGCTAAAGAAATTCGACCATTTCATCATAAACCTCACGCATCATTTCCCGAGCAATTTCGGAATATTTAGCCTCGGCTCGACCTTGGGTAATTGCCCCCACTGCACTCGGAGCCTGGTAATTAAAAGTGCGATCGAGAGGACCATCCACTGGGCGACTTCCGGCAACCCCCTTACTCCACAGCAGTTTGCCATTCACCGGATCGATTAAGGTAAGACTGACCTGGATCGTAACTGCATATTCGGTCGGGATCCTTTTATAAGGGGCAAGCCCCTGCAATCCGGGCTCCGATTCAGTGGTCATCGTCAAATTGATATTACTAATCCTTCCTTGGAGCAGCAAAGCCCCCCCTTTTTCGGTGCCAAAAATCACATTCCCATGGGATTTCAATTCGCGAATCAAGGCATTGGTAAAAACCGTTTCGGCCCCTACTTCGGGGGTGGTATTGAGGAACACCGGAACCCTAATTCCACGGCTATCGGTAAATTTATCCTGCAATCGATGCTGGAGTGTGTAACCACATCCCTCCAAAATCAGTATAAAAAACAAGATTGCCTGACATCGGTAAGTCATTTAGCGTGGACTCTACTAACAGGAGTCTAATATGTCCAATTCCCCAAATAACCCCATTTACATCCTTTCTGCTGTCAGAACCCCCATTGGAGCCTTTCAAGGAGCCTTAAAAGATCTCCCAGCCCCCAAGCTAGGAGCGGTGGCCATTAAGGAAGCGGTCGCTAAAGCCGGGGTGGCCTCCGAAAAGATCGATGAGTGCCTGATGGGAAATGTGTTGAGTGCAGGAATTGGACAGGCGCCCGCTCGACAGGCCGCCCTTTTTGCCGGCCTTCCTCAAAGTGTGCGTTGCACGACGGTGAACCGAGTTTGTGGAAGCGGCCTGAAAACGGTCTGCTTCGCTTCACAAATGATCCAAACCGGGGACGCAGAGCTGGTAGTTGCGGGTGGAATGGAAAGCATGAGCCAAACGCCTTACATGATTGAAAAAGGACGGGAAGGCCTCAGATTAGGGAATGGAAAGATCATCGATCTCCTCATTCATGATGGGCTTTGGGATCCCTACCATAATAAACACATGGGAGAATGTGGTGAACTCTGCGCTAAAGAGGAGAAGTTTTCCCGTGAAGAGCAGGATCAATATGCGACTCGCAGTTATCAACTCGCCAAAAAGGCGATCGAAAAAGGCTGGTTTAAAGGAGAAATAGCGGCGGTTGAAATAGTCGACAAAAAGGGAAAAATCGTGGTGGATACCGATGAAGAGCCGGCTCGTGGCAATACCGACAAATTCAAGGATCTCCGCCCCGCATTCCAAAAAGAGGGAACCATCACCGCGGCCAACGCGAGCTCTTTAAGTGACGGTGCCAGTGCCCTGATCATCAGCTCGGCCCAGGCGGCTACAGGGTTAAAACCGATCGCCCGAATTGTGGCCCAGGCCCACCATGCCCAAGCCCCAGAGTGGTTCACGACAGCGCCGGTGGAAGCAGTCCAGAAACTGCTGAAAAAAGCGAATCTAAAAATTCATGATATCGACCTCTTTGAAGTGAATGAGGCTTTTAGCGTTGTGGCCCTTGTTTGCATGAAGCAGCTCCAGATTCCCCTGGAAAAGTTGAACACTCGCGGTGGCGCAGTCGCTCTTGGCCACCCGATCGGCGCCAGTGGAGCACGTATCCTAACCACGCTAATCCATAGTTTAATCCAGGATAAAAAAAGATATGGAGTCGCCGCTATCTGCATCGGCGGTGGAGAGGGAACCGCTGTCCTAGTGGAGAATTTACTGACTTGAATTGGACATTAGATACCCTAAAAAAATACCGTCAAAGCGCCTTTTGTGGGGGAGAGCAGTCGGTTTTTTGCGATCGGTTTGAACAGCTAGCTATCGATGAAAAAAACTTTTGCCGGGAGGCCCTTGAAGCCCATTTTACCGCCTCCGCCGTTCTCCTTTCTCCCGATAAAAAACGGGCCCTTTTTACTCACCATAAGAAGCTGAATCGTTGGCTTCAGCTCGGTGGCCATGCTGATGGCGAACTCGATCTTTCAAAAGTAGCCTTAAAAGAGGCTGAGGAAGAATCGGGACTCCATGAGATCGCACTCTTGCTTCCGGATCCGATTGACCTCGATATCCATTGGATTCCCCCAGGAAAGGAACCGGGACATTTCCATTACGACATGCGATTCCTTCTCTGGAGCCCAAGCTCAGATCTTCCTAATTGCTCGGAGGAATCGAATGCGCTGGAGTGGTTTTCTTTGGAAACCCCTTTCCCAGAGGAAAGCCTTGCAAGACTTTTAAAGAAAGCTAGTATCGGTGCCAATGGAGCGCATTGAAAAACCCTGGGGCTACGAACTGATCTGGGCCCAAACTCCTCAATATGTCGGGAAGATCCTTTTCGTGAAAGCCGGCGAGGCGCTGAGTCTGCAATACCATGAGCAAAAAGAGGAGACGATGTATGTCGAATCGGGGGAATGCCAGATGGAGAGTGGAAAAAAACAAGATTCACTCACTTCACAACGCTTGAAACCGGGAGATACTTTCCACCTCCCTCCTTTAACCATCCATCGAGTCACCGCCATTACCGATTGCCGCATCTTCGAGGTCTCAACCAACTTTTTAACAGATGTGGTCCGCTTGAATGATCGCTACGGCCGTTAACCTTCTTCTGCTCTTTCTGCTATTGGCCTGTAAAGAAGCCCCTCTGAAACCAGGAGAAGTGGAATGGGTGGCGATCAATATCTGCACCCGTGATATCCAAGGAGATGCCCACCTCTTGCGTTTTTCTGGAGGACAAAACTATTTGATCGATGCGGGCGATCAAAATCACCAATTGATACCCTATTTAAAATCCCGCGACATTCACCAACTCGACAAAGTCTTTATTACCCATGCTCATAAAGATCACTATGGCGGATTACGATCCTTAGCCGCCGCCCAGATTGAAATGAAGCAGATCTATTTTAATAAACCGGACCGACCTACCTGCGATGCCGAAATCCCTTGGGGTTGCAATTGGCAAGAGGTCGAATCGATCTTTAATCAATTCCAGCCCCAACCGCTCCTTTCGGGCGTGGCTTATGAAAATGAAAACACGCGACTCGAAGTGCTCCATGTTTACAACCAAACCACTTCACCCGTTGGAAAAATCGACATCAATGACATGAGCGCCATCATGCGACTCAACACAGGACCGATTGCGGTTCTCTTTACCGGCGATCTCAATAACCGAATAGGAACCTATCTCGCAAATCAAAAAAACCCCGCTTTAAAGGCCCAGCTATTAAAAATGCCTCATCATGGGGGAGAATCACTCGCTCCCGACAGTTTTTTTGATTGGGTCGCGCCCGAATGGGTCATTATTCCGACGGCGGCAAAACTGTGGAAGGATCAGCGCACCGAACGGGTGAGAAACTGGATCTCTCGAAATAAAAAGATGAAATGGGCGGTTACCGGAGTGGACGGACACCTTCGCTTTTTACTTTCCCCCACCGGATACAAGCGAATCGATTAATTGCTGACGCAAAGCCAGTCCCTCCCTGATGTTGTACTTGTCGAACAACTTAAAAGCTGAAACGGCATCTCGGAAAGCATAGGCAGGCGTCCCTTCTTCCACGGTCCAATCAAACGATTTTTCCATCAACGATTTAACATCATCTGCGCTTTTAAAACGATGGGCCATCTCCTTTTTCAACTGAGTCATTTGATCCTTAAACTTCTCCGATTTCACGAAGCAATAATGATAGCCTAGTTTTAAAAGCTCCGAGCCCATCGTTCGGGTGAGCATGGGGTATCGATTTACCAATTCAGTCAATGTGTCGCTCAGAATTTTATCGGAAATCTGATAATTATTTTGAAATTGGTTCGTTTCATCCCCATAACTCCCTTGATGATTATTCACTCCTTCAGCCCTCTCGGGTGTGACCAATTTTTTGAAACTGTCGACCTGCCACTTCAGAGAAGAAGGAGGTTTTTCCAGGTTTTGTTGGATCTCCACCTTGAAGCTCCCATCTTCAAGTTCTTTTAAATCCATTCCTAAATAAAGCTGCTTGTCACTGAGCAGATAGGGCCGAAGATAGGCCATGCGGTAATGGTTGGCCGATTTCGCAACGACTAAAACTGCCCCAGTATCCTCACTCACGACCAAATGGGTCGAATCCGACTTCCCTTTTTTCCCTTCGTTATTAGTCTCTAGAAGAGGAGCCCATCGGCTGGGAAGTTGGTCAGCACGAATCCATTCATTCACAGTCACCTTATTTCCCTTGCGATCGCTCACCATACCGGTGATTCGATAACCCTCTCCCTTCACTTCATGCAATTGTTGTACAAAATTTAAATCAAGAGCGTAGTTTTCCCCCTCATTCTGCACTTCATTGGCAATAGAAAATCCTTCACTTTTAAAAGTTTCCTTATAGGATATGGGGTGAAGTCCAATTAAGTAGAGTAATTTTTCACAAGGTATCCGGGTTGAAAAAGCCGGCGAACAGATCCCAATCGATAGAACCCCAACCCCCAAGAAGCCCGAAAGCAATCTCATTTATTTATAATAACTGAAGAGCCGCATCCACCGAAAGAGGTTTACCAGTGAATCCTTTGGTAAGACCTAAGTAATCAAACTCCATCCCGTATCGAAAGAACTTGTTTTTCAGTTTATTGCCGAGCTCTTTGGAACGATAACTGGTCTTGAATTCCTTCTGAATAGAATCATAAAACTGCTCTACCATCGTGATTCCAATAGCATAGTGCTGCACATAGACTGGGGACATGACATAGTGATCCACATCCCAACCGGCCGTTTGTGGATTGACCTCGATGCCCCAATAATCGGCATGCATCTTGGCCCATAATGCGGAAAAATCGACATCGGGATTCTTATAAAATTCATATTCGAAATCGCTGAAGAAAACTTGTCGCAAAAGAACAAAGGCCTGCTCGACTTTTTGGGCCTCGGCCTTTTTCTTGAGCATATTGACGATTTTTCTTCCCTTCACCTTCCCATATTTCTCAAGAACATAAGTCAGAAACTCCTGGGAATTGGCCATCCGCTCTAAGGTCATGGCAATTGCCTCAGTATCCACCGATCCTAAGCCCCTAAAGATTCCTAAGGGTTGTTTCACCTCTGCCGCATGGATGGCATGGCCCAATTCATGGATTACCGTTGATACATCGTCCCATTTCACCGGGATTTTGAGGTTCGCCAAAAAGCGGATATCCATTTTCGGTTCCGGCAGGCGGTTCAGCGACGCATCCACCCTCGGCATCATCACCGACATGGCAAAGGCGTGGGTGTTTTTTCCGTCTCGGGGGAGGAGATCCATGGTGAAATGGTAATCCTCGATTTCAATCCCCAAAGAATGGTAAAAATCGCGGGCAATTTCTAAAACCTGATTTTCCTTAAGATCTTTTAAGTAATTATTTACCTCACCAGAGGCGGCCTGTTCCCGCATGAACCTGAGATCCCAATCCTCAACCTTCCCAATTTTGAATTGACGGCCTAGTTTTGCGATCTGCTTCTTAATTTTCGGAGAGAGCTTTGCCTTTAATTCCCCCACCAATTCACGATAGTTTTTAAGGTCCAATTGATTCCTGAAGAAGCGGTAGTCATAGTAGTTCGCATATCCGGCAGCACGGGCCTCCTCATTTCGGGCCTTTACCAGATCCCGGAAGCCCCATTCGATCCACTTGATCGCGCGTTGTGAATTATTCTCCTTATAGAGCGCTTCCCGCTTCCCTCGATTGGCGGTGGAACCTAATAACTTTCGATAAATTGCGATTGAAACCGGATCCTTCTCCCCAGTTACCTTAATGCGTAGGCCATTGCTCTTGTTGGCGAGTGCATCTTGGCTATCCTGATTCCGCTTCTCCAATTCCATCACCTTATCGTCGGTGAGGATCTGACCTTCCAACATCTGCTTCACACGGACAATTGAGTTCCTTAAGGGGCATTCATTTCCAGAAAGCTCCGAACTCTCCCGTTCCTTGCTGCGGACTTTTTCCAAAACGCTGCGATCATAAGCGATCTCCTGGAGCTTCGCGAAAAGCTTCGACACCTTTTCAGGAGAGGCATTGGGAGCATGAGTCTCTACCTTCCATTGTTCATCTTGATAATTTTTCGCAACCTGATCCACCTTATCTTGATAGGGTTCAAGCACTTCATCAAAAAAGACTTTCAATGTTTTACAACCCGAATCCCCCGTCAAAGAGGGGCCTTGGGAGGAACAGGCGGCGATTAAAACCATGCAGATTAAACAAAGTAGCTTTTTCACTGAGGTTCTCCTAAAAATCCGTAGCGATAGTCACGAGGTGGGTTAAATGTTTCAGAAAGGGTGCGCATCGAAGTCCATCGCAATAAATTAAAGAGACTCCCTGCCTTGTCATTCGTTCCCGACCCCCTTCCCCCGCCAAAAGGCTGTTGGCCGACGACGGCACCGGTCGGTTTATTATTGATATAAAAATTTCCGGCGGCATGAGTGAGAACTGACGTCATATGGGTAATCGCCGCTCGATCTTGCGAAAAGATCGCACCAGTTAAAGCATAAGGCGAGGTCTGGCTGCAGACCTTTAATGTGTTTTCCAAATCCTTATCCTCATAAATATAAAGGGTCAGCACCGGCCCAAAGATCTCTTCACACATCGTCTTGGTGTCAGGCTTTTTTGAAATCAAAACCGTTGGTTCGATGAAATAGCCCACTTCTTGGGAACCTTTGCCACCGGTCAACACCTCAATATCCGGACTACTGCTCGCCCACTTCAAATAACTTTCGATGTTTTGGTAGGATTTGGCGTCAATCACCGCCCCCATGAAATTTCGGAAATCACTCACATCCCCCATTCGGATGGAACGAGCCTCTTCCACTAAACGTTCTTTCACTTTCGGCCATAAACTCTTGGGAATATAACCCCGGGAGGCAGCGCTGCACTTTTGGCCTTGATATTCAAAGGCCCCTCTCACTAATGCCGCAACCAAAGCCTCGCTATCGGCCGAAGGATGAGCGAAGACAAAATCCTTTCCCCCAGTCTCTCCGACGATTCTAGGATAACTTTTATAGCCTTTGATGTTATCCCCGATCTGTTTCCACATATTCTGGAAGACCCCGGTACTTCCAGTAAAATGAATCCCAGCCAATGCAGGATGCGCGAGCACCGGATCGCCAACCGCGGAGCCAGAGCCCGGTAGAAACTGAATCACGCCATCGGGCAACCCCGCCTCTTTTAAGAGCTGCAACATATAATAGGCAGAATAGACGGCAGAAGAAGCCGGTTTCCAGATCACCACATTCCCCATCAGGGCCGCGGAGGTCGGAAGATTTCCCGCGATCGACGTAAAATTAAAGGGCGTTACCGCAAAGACAAATCCTTCTAAAGGACGGTATTCCAGCCGATTCCACATCCCCGGACCCGACTGGGGCTGAATTTGGTAAAGCTCCTTCATAAAATGGACATTAAACTTGAAGAAATCGATCATTTCGCAGGCCGAATCGATCTCCGCCTGATGACAAGTCTTGCTCTGCCCCAACATTGTCGATGCATTTAAATACTGCCTGTGATGTCCCGCCAGCAACTCTGCGGCCTTTAAGAATATTCCGGCCCGATGCTCCCATGAAGTACGTGACCAGGATTCCCAAGCAATAAGGGCTCCTTCAATCGCCGATTGAACCTCTTTCGCCCCCGCCTGATGATAGGTCGCCAAAACCTTCGAATGGTGATGCGGCATGACACATTGAGAGATCTTTCCTGTTCTCACCTCTTTGCCATTAATAGTCAGGGGAATCTCGATCGATTGCCCAGCTAGTTCCTTCAAAGTGGATTTTAATTTCTGTGTCTCAGGACTTCCCGGTAAGTAACCTAAAACCGGTTCATTGACTGGTGACGGAGGTGAGGCGAGGGTGTCATTCATAAAACGCTTCCTTGTGCATAAAAAAAGGGGAGTAGCAACCTACTCCCCTTTTGACAAGCTTTGAATGTGAATTACTTCCGTTTCGTCGATTTTTTTGCTTTTTTGGCGACCTTTTTGCGCCCTTTGCGTGACATCTTCGCCATGGAAAGATCCCCCTGCTTATCGATGAAATAGAGATAGCCAGACTGACGCTTCACACCAGGAGTGGCGACCGTTTGTGGCTTTGTCTTAGAAGCTTTGCGACCCCGTCCCATCTTTGCGCGGGACACATTCCCCTTTTTATCGAGGTAATAGAGCCATCCCTCTTCTTTTTTGATGCCTAGTTTAACTGCTTTTGTTGCCATTTTATTCCTCCCATGAAAGCAACTGGTAAAAAGTAAAAAAAACAATAACCTAATTCCGACGAAAAGGCATACTTTTTTTCGTCGGCATAATCTTTATGAAATAAAACCACCCTCGGGAAGCTTCGGCGGCATAATGAGAGTCAGAAACAGAGAGACCGCAAAGAAGGGGTAAGCAATTCTGGGATCATGGTGCTGCACTGCCATAGAAAATCCCAACAGACCAATCGCCTCATTCATCACCCAGGAAAAAATATTCCCTTGGAACCATTTTTGGGAATCTCTTTTTTTAAAGAAAAACTTCCGCATGTGGAACGATCCCACCGCCATTATCACGGCTAATACGCCGAAAACGACGAGCAGATTTATATTTAAAGGAATTGCCTCTCCCTCAAAGGTCATCTGATTTAAGGAATAGATAAAAAAACCGATCGTTCCGCAGAAAACGATCCAGACAATCTTTGCGGTTTTCAAGGTTTGTTCAGGAGACTGGGGAGTTGAAGTGTTCATAAATCCAACTTCACCAAATCGGTATATCCCCCGATCAACTTATCATCGATGAAGATTTGAGGAACAGTCTTCCATCCGGTGCGATCTTTCAGCGCCTTTAGCTCCTCTGGCTTGTCACTGAGATCCACCTCAGTGAAAGCAAGCCCCTTTTCTGTTAAGTAGGTCTTAGCCGAACGGCAATAAGGACAATGGTTAGTGGTGTAAACAACTATCTTTTCCATGGAAGAGAACCTACCACCAAAAGACCAGCCTGGCCAGTCGATGGGATTGCCACGGCCCTCTGTCGAGGGCCTGGCAATGACTGCTGTTTTGTCAGAGAGAATTAATAACAGGTATAGTCGAGGGTTCCGCCGGTATGATCGCCGTGCTGGAACACGTAATGGGCTTCGAAGGGCTTCTCCCCATCGGTTTTTAAAGCAACTTTTTCGATCACTAAGTAACCATTCAAACCACCGCCATCTTGATCCGATTCCACCGTCCCTTTAATGTCCTTGAAACGGTAGTAATCGTCGTCGGTGTATTTGGTGGCTTTAGGGGAGAGAGAAGAGACAACCTTTTCACCCGAAACCTGGGAATAGCCATCAAAGAGCTCAAGTGTCTTCAAGCCGTCCACAAACTTCGCGAAGGCAACATGGCCTAAGTAGCTCAGTTTAACTTCTCCAGCTTTTCCTTCTTTGGTTTTATCCTGCTCCAGAGAAAATCCAATTCGAGATTCCACCAGATACTCTTTTTTATCAGCGAATTTAACCCGAAAATTATTCCCTAGGGCACGGCATTGCCGTTCCACGTAAATAGTTTTTCCCTGGGAAACAAGACAGAATGTAGAAATAACAATAAATGATATGAATAATCGCATTTTAGCCTCCTGCGTTATTCGTTCTCATGCAGTCGTTATGGGGTCAAATTATATTTCTATTTTCCGGCAGTTTCACAAAGGTACGGCCTACCTTTGTGAAGAGCTCGTTTGCGTCTTCACAA
>CAZRZK010000063.1:0-16561 GCA_964604555.1 uncultured Pseudobdellovibrionaceae bacterium
AGCCAATTTATTTGCTGGCTATGGCACTTTTTGGTACCAAAAGTCGATTGACCCCTTTTTAAGTGGTGGTGCCGCCACAGCTGGAACCGGAGCCGGCGGTGCAGCCAAAGCAATGTTGATCAATCAGGATCTCCCGCTTGGCTAACTGTTCCCAATCGACATTTTTAATATGGAGAGGTTTTCCTCCCGATTCAATTTTCATGTCTAGCATCTGATTGAAGTCGCAATCATAGAGATATCCATCCCAGCTTACTGAAATCGTATTTCGGCACATTACCCCTTTTGCCGCCGTTGGGTTAAAGGCATTGATCAACTTCTCCATGTAGGCTTCATAATTCTCACTCTGAATGAGGAACTCCTTGAAGCGGTTGATCGGCATGTTGGTGATAGCGTAAAGGTGGTTGAACTCAACATCGAAATGGCTTTTTAGTTCCCGCTTGAAGTCGGTCTCAAGTGCTTCTTGATTGGCAGGCAGAAAAGCCCCTACCGGATTATAGACGAGATCTAATTCCAATCCTGAGCCGGTCTTTCCGTAGCCTACTTGATTCAAAAGTTTTAGCGCTTCAATTGAATCATCGAATACACCATCGCCTCGTTGGCGATCGGTGTTGCGTTTATCATAATAGGGCAGGGAAGAGACGACATAGACTTTGTGTTTGGCGAAAAATTGCGGCAGATCCCGATAGGAGGGGTTGGCCATGATGATGGTGAGATTACAGCGATCGATCACCTTTTTGCCCTGCTTGCGAATCTCCTCCACAAACCAACGGAAATGGGGATTCATCTCAGGGGCTCCGCCCGTTATATCCACGGTTGATGCTCCGCTTTCTTCAAGCGCTCGTAGACAGTCGGTCATGGTTTCACGGGTCATGATCTCCTTGCGGGTGGGGCCAGCATCAACATGGCAGTGTTTGCACACCTGATTGCACATCTTCCCCACATTGACCTGGAATATCTCTAAGGGAGTCGGGTGGAGTGGGTAAAGCCCTTGAGGGGCTAGTTTCTGTGCAAAGGTCGCTTGTGCCATCCCTTTAATTTAGTTGAGACTCTCTGGAGTTGTCCAATTTTGTCATCTGCCCAATCCTTTACAATCAATCCAGAGATGGAAAAGGCAGGGGGTGTCGACAAGTGCATTGCTGAAAAGTAATCATTCCAGCTTATCGAGCCCTTTAAGTATTGTAATGCCTGCTGCAATGCAGGCGAACCAAAATGCCAACGGCCCGATAATGGCTCCGATTGAACCTTCGCTATCCCGCACCAGGATATAAAGAACTCCCACAAACATGGGAAAAAGAACCTGGGCGAAATGCCGAGCCCGTGAAAAAAAGTTGTGATTGGATGCGCTCATAGTGTCTCCTATGACATTCTCCATTTCAGGATCTGTGCCATTGAAATTGAGCTCAGCGCCGAATTGTGGAGCAAAAATGTGGGTCAACTTGTCTCGTCAGTTGCCGCTTTGACCCATTCCTAAGGCGTGGTAGATCCTCTCCATGCCGCTTTTATTGGCCAATGATCGAAATATCAGCCATGCCGCAGCCCTTTTAAAGGAAGGGAAGGTGGTCGCCTTTCCCACCGAGACGGTCTATGGCCTGGGGGCCGATGCCAGTAATCCCATAGCAGTGGCCAAGATCTTTGAAGTCAAAGGGCGTCCCCTTCATAATCCTCTCATCCTTCACTTTGCCTCCCGTTCCGAGATCATTCCGTGGGTAAAGGAGATGCCGATAGCTGTTTCAGCGCTCTTGGCGCAATTTTCTCCGGGCCCCTTTACAATTCTACTGCCGAGATCAGAAAAGGTGCCCGACATTGTAACGGCAGGACTCGATCGAGTCGCAGTGCGGATACCGTCGCATCCTGTAGCCCGATCTCTCATCCAAAAATTAGGGAATCCAATCGCCGCTCCCAGTGCCAATCGATTCCAATCGATTAGTCCCACTACGGCTGCACATGTGGAGGAATCGTTGGGGAGTGGCGTCGATCTTATCTTAGATGGAGGTCCCTGTACCGTGGGATTGGAATCGACCATTGTCGGCTATGAAGGCGAGCAACTGTGTGTCTATCGATTAGGAGGACTCTCGCTTGAGGAGATTGAAGCGAAAGCAGGGCCGGTTCAATTGATTACTGAAAACCGAATCCGTCCCGACGCTCCGGGGATGTTGGAAGCCCACTATGCTCCTAAAACACCCCTCTACTTTGGAATGGTGGATCCACTCCCTGAAGGAAGGGGTGCGAAACTTTGCTTGCAGGATCTCTCGCCGACTTTAGATCTCAAAGAGGCGGCGGTCCGTCTTTATGATGCGATGAGAAAGCTGGATCGCGTGGGACTCGATTGGATTATCGCCGAACCTTTTCCCGATCAGGGATTAGGAATGGCGATCAATGATCGCCTGCGACGGGCTTCAAAAAGGAGTTGAAAATGGTGGAAACCAAGAAGCTTGTAGTGGAGTGATTATTTATTCAGGTAATTGAGTGTTTTTCACCTTTTCGGCGAGGCTCTTTTTATAATCGGAAATTTTCTGAAAAAGGACGGGATCTTTCTGGCTCGCCGCTAAGATTTGAACTGCTAAAACGCCTGCATTCCAGGCATTGCCAATAGCAACGGTGGCGACGGGAACTCCTTTGGGCATCTGGACAATCGAGAGGAGTGCATCCTCTCCTTGCAAAGGGCCAATCGGAACGGGAACTCCAATCACCGGCAATTCCGTATGGGCGGCGACCATTCCAGGGAGGTGCGCGGCACCGCCAGCACCTGCAATGATCACTTGGATTCCTTTGGCGCGGGCCTCTTTTGCAAATTCAGAAACCATTTCGGGAGTACGATGTGCCGAGATCACTTTCGATTGTACCGGGATTCCAAACTGCTTTAAGGCCTCTACCGCCTCCTTCATCACCGAGTAATCGGAATCGCTTCCCATGATCACCGCTACCATAGTCTAAAAACCTTTCTCCCATTCCCCCACATATTGATTGAGGGTTTGCCGTGCTTTCTCGACCTCTTCTGCCTTTTCAAAAAGAATGTTGATATGCCCTAGTTTGCGTCGAGGTCTGGAGATAGTTTTACCATACCAATGGAGAGAAAGGTTCTCTTTCTTGGGAGGGATACGGGAAGCAGCGATCTCCCCTTCAAATGCTTCCGGGCCTAGAATGTTCTTCATCATGAAACAGCTTTTAGCCGCTGAATTTCCCAGTGGCATTCCCGTGACCGCGCGGAGGTGGTTTTCAAATTGGGAACAATGGCTGCCATCGATGGAATAGTGGCCTGAATTATGGACGCGAGGAGCGAGTTCATTCACGAGCCATTGCTGATCATTCACTTGAAAAAGTTCAACCCCGATCGCTCCGACATATCCAAGTCCCCGGAGTAACTTGGTAGCTACCGCATGGATTTCGGTTTGTAGGGTTGGGCTGAGTCCAAATTCGATCGCCGGACCCCAAACCTCATCGCAAATGCCCTGCGATTGTTTGGAGATGACGACGGGATAGCATTGGACTTCGTCTATTACCGAACGGACGGCAATGCAGGCCAACTCCTGCTGGAAGGATATCTTTTCCTCGGCATAAGTGCCACCGGCGGAACCTTGAATGAAGGATAAGGCCTCGGGAAGTCGATTGTAAGTGAGAAAGAAAACCCCTTTTCCGTCATAGCCGCCATCGGCCCATTTCAGGACTGCACCTTGCGGCCATTGATCACAAACACGTTGTAGCCATTGTTCAGGAGCTTCTAAGCCATCCCATTCCATCATGGGGGCAGTGGGAATGTTTTCCGAGAGGAGCAATTTTTTTTGTTTGAGTTTATTTTTCAGAATCTTCAGAATTGAGAGGCTCGGAAAAATCGGGCATTTGAGTTGATTGGCGGGGAGCGCGTCAAAATCGAAAAATTCATTTTCAACAATCAGCAGATCGACCGTTTCACTGAAAGGCAAAAGGGCTTGGGGATCCGATTGAGAGAAGAAATGGGTCGTTAAATTGAGCGTGTCAGCCGCATGGGAAATCATCAGCCCCAACTGGCCACTCCCGACGATCCCGATTGCCTTTTCAATCTTTGGGGGTTCATTCATAAACCCCTGTTTATCCTCTAAAAAGGGGAGGAGATCAAGTTTTCCCCGTCATTGCTAGGGGCCAATGGACCCTAGCAATGACGTAGAGCCATAGAGGAGCAGCGTATAGCGTTGGGTAGCCAGGTCGAGTGAGCAGGCGCCCCCTTTTGCGTCCTTGTAGAGGGCCTTTTGGTAAAATTCGATGACGCTCGATCTGTCGGCAATACATTCGGAATAGGTGTCATATTTTTTAGGGGAGGTTTCTTTGAAGTAGCCGCCTGCTTTTTTTATGCGTTCCGAGAAGGAGATCAAAGTGAAACGATCGTTAGGGGCTGAGAAACAGAAGTTGAAGTGAAGCTGAAATCCGATCTGTTTGAGAGTTTCTTGGTGATTCGCGGACTCATTCAAACAATCTCCTTTCGATTCAAAAACATCCCCTACTCGTTCATTTAAAACATAAAGAGGGCCAAGGTCGTAATAGAGAATCGCATCGGAATTGGAATAGACCGTTTTATCTCCGCGTTCCTCAAGGCGTTTTAAAATAGCGTCCTTTTCGGTGCCGTAAGCGCTGCCATTAAAATAGAGCTGAAGGTGGGATAGGATCGCTTTCACGCTATCCCGGTGGTAATCGAAAACAAGGAGGTGTTTTTGGTTTTGGGGTTGGCTGTCTTCATAGCAGTTGATCGCCAGGGGAGGGGTACCGGTGTATTTCTCATATTCTGACATCTGAAAAGGAATGGCATCGACACAGGCTTTTCTACTTTCAAAGACACCATAGCTATGGAGCAGTTGGTTGTATTTGTTGTGGATCGTACGGGGCCCATACCCGAATTGCATTTGTTGGATGGTGTTTCCATAATCATCGACATAATGGAGATCAATGGCATGGAATTCGGGGTTGCTCTTTTTGCATTCCGAGGAAAAGACTTTCAACTTCATGCCTTTTTCAAATCGCTCTTTGAGTTGGCGGGCTTCCTCTTCACAACTGATTCCAGGCCGATTCACCATTGTTGCGTGGTATGGCATTAAGTAAGGTCTGGAGTTGGCGAGAAGGCTTTGAATCGAAAGAAAGATAAGAAGTAACATTGGATCCCCCAAAAAAGGACGGGATTGCCGCGTCGGCCTGACGGCCTCCCCGCAATGACAGTCCGTTGAGGAAAAGGCTAGTGCAGGTTCAGGGGGCTAACAAGTTTATTTTTGGACGCGGCCGACCGAAATGACGCCATCGATTCCTTCAATAGTCGAGATGATTCGACGGAGTGTGGCAATATCGGCAATGGAAATCGAGAAGTGGCAGACCGCCTTTTTATCTTTGGTGGTTCCGATATTAGCGCGGGTGATGTTGACGTTTTGATCTCGGATAACCTTGGTCATATCGGCCAAAAGGCCAGGACGGTCTTCGCAGACAATCCGAATTTTAGCCCTTCTCTCCGCCTTTTTGGAAAGATCCCATTCAATCTCAATCAACCGATCGGGATCGGTGTCGAAGGTTTTGGGGCATTTGCGGGCATGGACGCTGATGCCTCTTCCGCGGGTGATAAATCCTATCACCGAATCGCCCGGAACGGGATTGCAGCATTTGGCAAACCGGACCAGAAGGTCATCGATTCCTCGGACCTTCACCAGCTGCCGATTGGGATTCTTCTTGGTCGCCTCTTCGAAGATCTTCTGGAGTGGGCTGCTTTCGGGTTCTTTAGGCTCCTTGACCTCTTTCGTCTCCTTCACTTGGAGCTTGGTCATCACCTTCTTGGCGGAAACTTTTCCATATCCTACCGAACTGTAGAGATCTTCAACCGACTTGAGGGAAAAACCTTCAGCAATCGTTTTCAGCGTGCCATCTTTGAGCAGAGTCTTAAGAGAAAAGCCTTCTTTTTTAAATTCCTTCTCGAGTATCATCTCTCCCATCGCCTTGGAGCGTTCGTGTTCTTCATTTTTGATATAGGCGCGGATCTTGTTTTTCGCGCGGGAGGTTTTAACGATCTTGAGCCAATCCTTGTTGGGACGTTGGCTGGGGGAGGTCAGCACTTCGACTGTGTCGCCGCTTTTCAGTTTGTGTTTAAGGGGGACCATCCGTCCATCGACCTTAGCTCCGATGCAATGGTGCCCCACATCGGTGTGAATAGCGTAGGCGAAATCGAGAGGGATCGCTCCTTTGGGTAATTCAAAGACCTGACCTTTCGGGGTAAAGATGTAGACATCTTCGGCGAAGAGGTCCATTTTCACCGTCTCTAGAAATTCAGTCGGATCTTTTAAAACCTGGTTCCACTCCATGAGTCGATTGAGCCAGGAGAATTTCTCCGAGGATTTATCGCCGGTGCGACCCTCTTTATAGGCCCAGTGGGCGGCGATTCCCTTCTCGGCCGTTTCATGCATCTGTTCCGTCCGGATCTGGATCTCGATCCGTTCCCCTTGCGGGCCAATGACGGTTGTATGGAGCGATTGGTAAAAATTGGCCTTGGGAATGGCGACGTAATCTTTAAATCTTCCAGGGACCGGAGTCCAGAGGGAGTGGATAAGTCCCAACACCCCATAGCATTGTTCTACGGTGTCGACAATAACGCGGAAGCCAGTGATGTCATACACCTGATCGTAGGTGAGGTTCCGTCGTTCCATCTTTTTATGAATACTAAAAAAATGTTTGGGACGACCCGTAACCTTGGCACCCGAATAGCCATGCTCCTTGAGGGCCGATTCGATCAGCTGCTGCACATCTTTAGTGTATTTTTCCCGCTCCTGGATCTTCTTTGAAACTTGATCGATCAGTTTGTGGTAAATCTCAGGTTTGGTGTATCGCAGTCCGAGATCTTCGAGTTCCCGTTTAATTTGCGAAAGCCCCAGTCGGTTAGCTAATGGAGCATAAATATCGAGTGTCTCCTGCGCGATCGCCGCCTGTTTTTCCGGCTTCAAATGGTTCAGGGTGCGCATGTTGTGAAGACGATCGGCCAATTTGACGACAATCACCCTTAAGTCCTGGGCCATCGCCAAGATCATCTTGCGGAAATTTTCCGCCTGTTTTTCTTCTGAGGTGCGGAATGAGATTTTACTCAGTTTAGTGACGCCATCCACGAGCAGAGTCACTTCCGGGCCGAATTGTTTCTGGATGGTGTCGAGGGTAGCGAGCGTATCCTCCACCGTATCATGCAAAATACCGGTGGCGACGCTGACAGCATCCAATCGATATTCAGCCAGGATCCGGGCCACTTCGAGGGGGTGCTGAATATAGTCTTCTCCCGAAGAACGTTTCTGACCCTTATGGGCATCAAGGGAAAAATCATAGGCCTTTTGAATTATGGCAGTGTCCGCATTGGGATTGTACTGCTTCACTAGCCGGATGAGATCATCGATGGTGGTGGCTTTGGCTAGGGGCTTGCTTTTTTGGGCGAGAGTCGACATGCCTTTATTACGATCTCCTTCATTTGGGCGTAGGCCTTTTCCAGTTGATCGTTCACTATTTGATGGTCGAAACTCTTGCTCCATTCGAGCTCATTGTAGGCATTGTTCAGACGGGTTTCAATAGACCGGCCCGTATCGCTCCCTCGACCCACCAATCGTTGCTCCAGGGATTCGAGGGAAGGGGGGAGGATAAAGAGGAGTAAGCATTGGGTAGGATAAAGCTTTTTCAGGCTCATCGCCCCCTGGACATCGATATCAAAAAGCAAAGGCTGATCTTTTTTTAAAGTGTCCTCGACGGTCGATTTGAGGGTGCCATAGTGGTTTCCATGCACCACTGCATGCTCCACGAAGGCGCCCGCCTTCACCCGCTTCTGGAATTCTTCAGGAGTTAAGAAGTGGTAATGGACCCCTTCTTTTTCATATGGCCGTTTGGGACGGGTCGTGGCAGAGATAGAAAGTTGAATTTGCGGAAAATCACGAAGCAGCAGATCACAGAGCGTAGTCTTGCCGGCTCCACTGGGGGCCGAGACGATAATTAATTTCGCGCTATGAGACAAATTCCCTCTCCTGAATTCCGATGAATCCACTGTTTTTGTGTCGACTCTGCATGAGGATTCGTTCATGCAAAGTTTGCGATCCCAGAGCCGATAAAATCACCTGGCCGGAATCGAGGACCAGGAGCGAGCGCATCTTTCTTCCCGCAGTTGCATCCACCAACAATCCTTTTTCAGCAGCCTGATCCCGCAACCTTTTCACAGGGAGCGGACCCGATTCCAGAATCGAGACCACACGGTGGATCAAAACAAAATTCCCATGGCCAATCCCCATGCTGACTTCTGAAAAGTCAGGGACTAGCCCTTTATTATTATTCGACATTTTGGACCTGTTCCCTTAGTTTTTCGACGATTGATTTTGATTCGACGGCAATGCGAGTCAAGTCATAAAGGTTCGCCTTGCTGCTCAGGGTGTTCACCTCGCGGTGCATCTCTTGAGTGAGAAAATCGAGTTTTCTGCCTAAACTCCCCTGGCTTTCCAATAACTTACGGAATTCAACGAGATGCATTCCAAGCCGTTCCAATTCTTCGTGGATATCGGCCCGATCGGCATAAAAGGCCACTTCCCATTCCAGGCGTTGCTTATCCACAGGAGAATTGAGTTGCCATTGTTGAATGCGTTGCGTCAGTTTTTCCCGGATTGAATTGGAAAAATCTTGTGTGAGCGGAGTGCAGAGGGTCACCTTTTGTTCGAGCTCCGTTAAAAGGGAATTGAGACTTCCTTTTAATTTAATCCCTTCACTGTGCCGCATTCCTTTTAAGGAGACCAAAGCCTGGTCGAAAAGTTTGAAGAGATCCTCGGACCCTTCCTGGCTGCTGTCCTCCACTGGATAGAAGATCTTTCCGGTTGCCACCATATCGGAGAGGGTGGGAGTGCAATCGATCTTATGAAAATCGGAGAGCCATTTACAGGCCTCAAGAAAGCTAGTTGCCGCCTTTTCATCGACGATGAAGCGCGTCGTGCCGGGGACGGAAAGGCTGGTTTGCTTGGGTTTGATCCAGACCTCAAAAGAGCCCCGTTCAAAATGCTGTTTCAGTTTTTCGGTCAGCGGCAACTCTAAGGAATTGAACTGGCTCGGCATTCGGAATCGGATTTCACAGAAGCGATGGTTTACCGATCGGCATTCAATCAGATAGGTGAGTTCTCCTACTTTTCCTTCAGCCCTTCCAAATCCGGTCATTGATTGCATTTGCCAAGTCTCCTATGTAGCTCCCATTGCTACTTTAAGGTTATTCAATTCAAATAAAATCCGTTCAGTGTCCCGGTGATCCACATAACGCACCTCGGGATCGGAGCGGAGCCAGGTGATCTGTCGTTTTGCTAGTCCGCGTGTTTTGTCGATGATCTCATTTCTCATCGTTTGTTCATTGATTTCGCCTTTCATGAATTTTTTGAGTTGGGCGTAGCCAATGGTATCGAAGGCGCGGGAATCGGGGAATTTCTGGTAAAGCCCTTTTGCTTCCTCCACCCAACCTTTTCGGAGCATCCCATCGGTGCGGTTCATGATCTGTTGGGTCAGTTCATGGCGGGAGATGGCAATGGCATATTTGGTCCAGAGGAGATTTTTTTGGACATCGGAAATTCGGTCAGGCTTTAGCTCGCTCGGTTTTTTTCCAGTGGCACGGAAGATCGATAGGGCTCTGATGAGACGGTAACGGTCATTGGGATGAATTTTTCCTTGGAGAGCGGGGTCGGCCTCAATCACTGCAGCATAGAGGTCCTTCTCGATAAATTCCTCTTCGATTGATTCCACCATCGAAGATGGCACTTCCACTCCCGAATACATGCCGTGTTGCAGGGCCCGCAAATAGAAATAGGATCCCCCAACAATCATGGGGGTCTTTTTCCGATCGATAATCTCCTGAATTTTGGCGAGAGCCTGCTCCACAAAATGGTGGGCGCTGAAAGTATCTTTGGGATCCAGAATGTCGATCAGATGATGTGGCACCTTTTTCTGATCCTCTGAGGAAGGCTTATCGGAGCCGATATCGAAACCTTTATAGATAGAGGTTGAATCGAGGCATAGAATTTCCCCTTTTAAGTTGATAGCCAAATCCATGGCCAACTTCGATTTTCCAGAGGCGGTGGGCCCGATGATGGCGATTACAGAATGTCGATTCAATGCCTTATCTCCTTTGGTTTGTTGAAAAAGCCCCATCTGCTTTGTCATCTAGAGCTTTCACAAAGGTACGGCCTACCTTTGTGAAGACAGAGTCATTCACAAAGGTAGGCCGTACCTTTGTGAAAGCTCTCCCCCTGCTTCCTCGCATCTGGAGCTTTTTGAACAAACCAATGTAGCCAATGAAAGGATGAGAATAAATGATGGGTTATCTCCTTTGAAAGTGCTTTTCTATTTCGAAAAAGGATAATCGAAAAAGGACTGGACGGCCATGGGGACAGGTCCAGCCAAATTGCTCCTTTTGAAGCCTGGAGATAATCGCCATGCTTTGGTTGTAACCCAGCGTTTGATTGGCCCGGACCACACTATGGCAGGCAATTGTCGCCAAGATTGGATAGAGGGCCTTTGCTAACAGTTCGTCTTTCTCAAAGGTGTAACCCGATTCGATCTTCTGGAGCGTGTCGATCACCATATCAGTGGTGCGGCCTTCCTCTAAGATGGCCGGTCGACTTTTAATAACCCAAGCTCCGTGGCCATAGTCCTCCATTTCAATGCCGAGGGCCCTGAATTGGGCAAGGTGTTCTTCTAAAATGGGGGTGAGTGGTTTTGGAACTTCTATAATCTTTGGAATCAGCAAGGATTGAGTCGCAATTGTCGAGCTGTTAACCTTCGAGCGGAGCTCTTCAAAGGTCAGTTTTTCATGGAGCGCATGTTGGTCGATTAAAAGCAACCCTTCTGAATCCTCGCAGACTAAATAAGAAGCATCGACCTGGCCTAGAAAACGCAAGGAAGAGGTGGGGCCTTCTACCGGGATCGGCAACAAGTCCAGGGGGACCTGAACAGGAGGAGGTTGAAAAACTCTATGAGCGAGGGGAGGGGGTTGGTATTCTGAAATTCGGTTTGGAGTCGAAACCACTGGAACCGAATAGATCGTATTCGATTGGGTCAGCCTTTTTTTAAGGCTTGCGAAGAGCCAGCTATAAATAGCTTCCTGTTTCAGGCATCTCACCTCTAACTTCTGGGGGTGGACATTCACGTCGACCGATTCCGGAGCCATATCGATATAGATCACTCCGGAAGGATCATGATTCGGGCCCAACATGGTTTGATAAGCACTTCGAACCGCAGCGAGCAGACTTCGATTCCGGACACATCGGCCATTGATAATTAAGGAGAGCTCTCCGCGACTTTGCAATAAATGAGTTGGAGAGAGAAAAGCTTCTAACTTCAAGCCGGTCTGCTCTTCCATGATATGGAGTGGGGTCCATTCCGGTTTCAGGACATCTTTGAATCGACCCTCTCGATTTTCCGAAGCAAAGGCAAAGTTGAGCTGACCTTGGTGATGGAATTCAAAGCGGGTAGCGGGGTTGGCTAATGCTAACTCTCTGATGGTTCGGCTGCAGTGAGTAAGTTCCGTTCCGACGGTTTTTAAAAATTTTTTACGGGCAGGTAACTGTCCAAAGAGGTCGATGACGGTAACGAGACTTCCTGGTGCCATGGCGACCGGTTCGATCGGGAGCGATTTTCCATTATCGACTGTGAGGCGGTATCCATGGGAATCGTTTGCTGTCCGAGTTTCAAAGGTAAGTTTTGAAACTGAAGCGATGCTGGAAAGGGCCTCTCCACGAAAACCATAGCTTTCGATCGATTCGAGATCGGAAGCTTGATGGAGCTTGCTGGTCGCGTGGCGTTCTACTGCGAGTGGTAGCTCCTCCATTGGAATTCCATGACCATCATCTAAGATCTCGATCCGGGCCATGCCGGCATCCCACAATCGGAAGGTAATGGAACTAGCTCCGGCGTCGAGGGAGTTTTCTGCTAGTTCCTTTAAAACACTAGCGGGACGTTCTACTACTTCACCTGCAGCAATCTGGTTGATGACCGATTCAGGGAGCCGTTGGATAGGAGATTTTGATGCATTTCCCATGGGAGGGCTAGGCTATCCCCTTATAATGTGAATCGTCAAACTCCCCTTACGGTGATGGGGAATAAAGAACGACACTGAACAAATGTGGCGCGCAATTGACCTCATTTCCATTTCAAAATTCTGGTTTGCTGTTTTCTGAGCATTCTCTTTTTTGGGGGATATGCTATAGAGCAAATGAATCAAGAAGTTGAAGCGGCAGGGAGTGAACGGTGGAGTTGTCCTTCGAAAAATATCTAAAACAGGAATTTGAAAAACGCCACGCTAAAAACCCCAGTTATTCCCTCCGCGCTTTCGCCCGGCTGGTCAACCATGATCCCTCTTCTCTAGCAAAGATAATAGCGGGTCAGAGGTCGGTTCGACCTGCCTTAGCGAAAAAATTGGGTGAGAAACTTGGCGTGCCAACGGAAGTTTTAGAGAAGTTTACTTTGCTGGCCCCTTTTGATGCTCGCAACAAGGAGGTTCAACTCGATTATGAACCTCTGGAATGGGATCTTTTCCAAATGATTACCGAATGGCACCATGATGCGATTTTGCTCCTCTCAGAAGTGGATGGTTTTACTCCGAGTGAAGATTGGGTCGCAAAGAAGTTGGGTATCTCAACGGAACAGGTAAGGCTTGCTCTTGGTCGTCTTTCTCGTTTGGGGCTTATCAAGTTAAATCCGGGCGGAGGGTGGGAAGTCACAACCACCGCTGTTACTACTTTAAATTCTCCTCTTTCCACTACCGAATTTCTTAAAAAGGGCCAAGAGCAGATGTTGGAGCGTTCGATCGATGCGCTTCAACACCTTCCATTAGAAGAAAGGGATCACAGTTCAATTGCTTTTGCCTTTCAGAGGGCCGATCTGCCACGAGTGAGAGAATATATTAAGCGATTCCGTCGTCGTTTGGATGGGCTTGCGGCTAAGGCTAAGCGTAAGGATTCGGTTTATGCCCTGACGATTTCCTTCTTTCCGTTAACCAAGAATAAAACTCAAGGAGCTGAAAATGAATAACGTTACTTTTCTTTTTTTCCTTTGCATGAGCACCCTTGCTGACGCTTCTCCCCCCATCTCCACCGTTCCTGTTCCCGGAATCGAGAAACACGGAGATGAAGAGACCCTGTTTTTACTCGATTTTGTCTCAGCAAATGTTCCCGAGGAATTGGCGGATTCCTTCGAGTTAGCCCGTCCTCATTTATTTCGATTTGAAGAGATACGAATGGAATCCAAATTGAGCCGAGTGGTCATGGCCAACCTTTTAGGAAGGTTAAATTATGCCGCTATCCAGATTCCGACAAGTGAACATGTCGGGTTTTGGAAGAAGCTCATCTCCGATACGCTTCCAGTAGAACAGTAGCCATGACAAGAAATGATTTATCCGGCATAATAATGAGATGCATGGGTGGCATTTACTGAGTCTTTTGGTTTTGCTGAATTCACCTATTTTTGCGGACACTTCCTGTACCGTGTTGACTCAGTTAATGGGAGAAAGTAATCCCTCTTTGACATTCAGGATTCCGCAACCTCCGGTCTCCTTTACTGCAAATAGTTTTAAGGAATACAGTCAAAAGTTGCTCCACTCAATCAATGAACTACCGGAGCCTCTTCAGCAGGTGATTTTAACTCGAGCGTTGAAGGAAAAGGGATTTAATTTGGAGTCCCTTTTGAAAGATCCCAAAGTAATGGATGATTTTTTGGGAAATCATGTCAATCAGGCGAAAGGGTTGATTGATATCGTGATTGAGGATGAAGCTCCGCTCGGTAGTGGTGAACCCCAACAGATTGCCTCACACCTTGCGATCGCGATTTTAGCCGCCAAGAAAATCAAAGAGGCAGCCCTTGACCCGCAAAAAAACCATCTCAAGGAACGTATTTCTAATGGTTCTCTGAAAAAAGCGTTTGAACTGTTGGGATATTCCTATGCTTCATTTTAGGTGTGGCTGCTATTTAGTCCCTGTCGGGAAATTAAAAATGAGGGCCCTTTGGGCCTACATTTCAATTTTCCCGACGGGGACGTGTCCTGAGGGCGAAAGCCCGAAGGATCTCGTAAATTCAAGTATTTAAGACGAGATCCCTCGCATTCGCTCGGGATACGCCGCTTTCGGGAAAACATTAAAGTGAGCCCCTTCGGGGCTGTATTTTTGCATTTCCCGACAGCGACTATTTATATACGTCGAATAAAATCACGCATTCGCGGACCGCTTTGCAGGAGAATCGTTTTAACGTACCGAGGGATCAATGATCCCTCCCGTTCCGCCACCTGGTGGAATAAAGCCTCCGCTATCGGGTGCAAAGGGATGATGAGGTCCTCCTGGAACAAATCCTCCACCCGCGCCTAACATAAACCCGTCGGTTGAACTGCCATCACCGGCAAAAGGAATTCCATGGGATTTCGGGGCTTCCATGCCCGGAGGTGCTCCCTGTCCGGCACCGGGCCCGCAACCTCCACGGGGAGGGTTGCCTTTTGGATTTCCACCGCCACCTCCGCCGCCTCCACCCATGGTGCGGCAGCCGCTAGTCAATGAAATCAAAAGAACTGCTAAAACTGTAACTGTCCACTTCCGTCTCACGCTCTCCTCCACGCTTGCGCGCGTCCACACGCGCGGCACAACCCAAACACAGATCCTTACAATTTGGATGCCATCACTAGTGGTGCGGACGTTATTTGTTAGTGGTGTCTAGAGAATCGACGTGTTTTTGGAGTATACGCGTATTCTAAGGTATACTAGGAGCAGGCGGCGCAATGACGAAATTCCAGACAATCTGTTTCGGTTTAATCATGGCTCTACTGGCCTGTAGTAAGAAGCCTCACGAGGAAGAGAAGGCCAAGCTACTGCTTAAGATGGAAAAGTTTAATGAACAATACCTTAGCCTCGGTGAGACGATTAAAAATACCGCCTATGATCCCGGCCGTCGCCACAACCTCATGACGGAACAGGCGATGGTGAAATCCCGGATGGAACGACTCAAAGATCAGATCCAGAAGATCGATCCCGAATATAAAGGGCCGGCCCAACCCCTCATCGAAGGGGAAGTGCCAAAGGCCTCATCGGGACACTAATGCAGACGGGATTGCCATGCTCTGTTGAAATGATTCCGATTTATCGGGTATCGGGCTGGCTTGAAGCCTTGGGCAGTTTCACAAAGGTACGGCCTACCTTTGTGAAGACGCAAACGAGCTCTTCACAAAGGTAGGCCGTACCTTTGTGAAACTGTCCGCAGGCCTTATAGCAATGGCAGTGGGCGCTCATGGTTTATAGCGCGCGCAATCGGCGAATCCCTGATCGGCCTGCATGCAGGTGCCGAGAGGAAAGCCCGCTTTTCGGCATTCGGCATATCCTTTTCCGATGCGGATGCAAAAGGCGTGTGACTGGTGATCGGTTTCGCGGCAATATTTATAACTCCTCCGCGCCCCAATGCAGAGCAGATGGTTTCCTCCTGCAGCTAAGCAGTCGGCATATCCATTATCTGCGGCGATACAAGATTGATGCGCAAAATGGGGGTTGGCTTTCCGGCAGGCAGCATAACCTCCTTTCACATTGAGGCACAAAAGAGGATCCTTTTCCCATTCCAGGCAATCTTTAAATCCAGAATCGGCGAAGAGGCATTGATTCTGGGTTAAGGAAAGTCCGCCTGTCTCTCGGCAAAGTGCATACTGCCCCTTTGCCGGTAAACAACCTCGATGGGTAATGGGCCCGCCGATCTGTCGGCAGTCTTCATAACCGGAGTCGGCCGCCAAACAATCTCTGAGAGGAAATTCTTCCTCGTTTGAGCGTTTGGCGCAGGCCAAGAAATTAGACTTGGCCTGCAAACAGCTAATGGTATCGATAGCATGACTCACTGAAGTCAATAAGAGGGCTATGATTATATTGTGCATAGCTGTCTCCTAATCGATTTTGGCGATCGTTAATCGAATCGATTGGTTGATGTCTTGCAGTTCTTTGATTTTCAATTCCGCCGATTTGGACATCATCGCCACCACTTTCATGATTGCCTTGTGAGCCGCACCGAATTTCCGGAAAGAATAATCATGTCGCTGCACGAAAGTGTAGAGTTCCCCTAGGTTTCCACCTGGGAATCCTTCCGTGAACATTCCAAATTCGTTAGAAACGAATTCATTGCTGGGTAAAGCATCAATTTTAATATCGAACATTACCTGCACAATGATGTCGGCATCTCCGGTGTTCACCATCAGCACTTCGAGTGCCGACCAGGTCTTCCAATTGGAATAACCCAACATCAGAGAGCGGATGAGGTTGAGGTGGGCATTGATGAAGGTCATCTCGGAATGCATGTCGTAATCGGCTTTGATGATTCTCTGGAATTCATATTCGGTGATCCTCATGCGTTGCCGAAGTCGTTCCATCTCCAAGTAAATCTGGGCCGTCTTTGCCTCATTCAGATGCGATTCAGAGATCAGTTTCATGGCGTCGGCATAGTTTTTAGCAACCTCCGATTTGAGCTTTTCGGCCTCTAAGGGGGCGGTGAGTTTGATTTTACTTGCCTCAGCACTTGATTTAGCCGCATCCGCAAGGGTTTTGGCTTTATCTTCAGC
>CAZRZK010000064.1:0-15062 GCA_964604555.1 uncultured Pseudobdellovibrionaceae bacterium
TACTTAGGATATTTAGTGGATGCTAGCGATCAACCAGGAGGGGACCTTTGGGGGAGAACCTCAAATAGTTATACTGTTCCAACAGGAAAAACCCTCGTGATCACAAATGTGACGACATCCACCGGCACGTGCAAAATCAACGGACATACGACTGCGTCGACCACACTATTCAATGCTAACAGTTTCAACAGTTCAATGGCTCTGAAAGAAGGATCGACCCTTACCATGAGTGATACCTGTCCTGGCTCGCTCATCCAATGCTGTGGTTACACCGGATACCTCCTCGATAAATAAGAGCTGTAAGACGCATGAACTGCGAGAAACACTGAGAAGCGCAACCAAGTTTTGAATCTTTGTTTACGAATACCCCTGAACAATTTCCCAGCTCCACTCAAATTGCATGCTGCCAAATAACCTGGCGGAGCCTAATACTGTGCTCTATGAATGTTAGGGGGGAAACAATGCTCAAACAAACCTTGCCATCTCTGGCACTTTTTCTATTAACAACCTTTCCAATCTTGGCCGCTACCATGGATGGCAAATGGAAGGGCCGCTCTTATGAAGCCGATCCAAAATATGGGTATTGCAACGTAGAGTTCCAGATTGTGCAAACCGATAAAAAATTTGAAATCGGAAAAAGGGAATACCAATGCGAGACAGGAAAATACTTTACCTTTGAACCTATCAACACTGAAATAAAGCCTTCCCCTAGTAGCACTCCAGAGTTTTTGCTTTTTTCCAACGGGAAAGAAGTGGGAGTCTTGAACGATCCCACCGGATTAGGGTCTATTCATGACAATCCCACTTTAGGAACCAGTAAAATCGTCTTTTGGGCAAACGATGAGACAGTCACGCAGCTCTGGTGGGCCGAAAAAGTCGCTGGATTCAAAGATGACACGTTAGAAATTGATCTCCGACGCCAAACCGATAAAAACTAGAGAGAGGACTGAAATTGAGGCAGCAAGGATTCCGCGCGTTGTCCCTTCAACATGACGGCACAGAGTTCAATCGGTTTAAGTGCGGAATGGGACTTGATGTCAAATCGCTTTCTATCTGCCTTTCGCAAAATGGCAGAGGGAAGAATCGACCATCCCATTCCTAGTTGAATCCATTTTTTGATCATCTCAATATGAGAGGCTTGCAAAACCTCTTCATTCTCTCTTCTCAAACGCTTGGCCGAGTCCATTAAAAATTCCCCTAAACCACAACCCCGTTTAATATTAATGAAAGGGAGATCCTTGTCCCCTCCTTTCGGAGAGCAGATGACCACCTCCATTTTTTCCGAAATCACATAATCAAGCTGGGGATTCTTAATTTTTTCTCTCATAGGAAGAAAAACAAGATCCATCTGACCCGACAAAAGCCCATCAATGAGTTCAGTGCTTCCTCCTTCTCGAAAGGAGAGTCGTAACAAAGCCCTTTTTTCAGACATGGACGAGAGGCGATCAAAAAGACCACTATGAGGAATCAGGGGGGTAGCGCCGACAACCAGTGTTCCTGAAAGAGGATCCTGAAGATCCTTAGCGGCCGTTCCCAAGGCTTCCACTTCCAGCAGGATTTTTTTAACCCGAGGGATGAGCGCCTGACCTTCTTTCGTCAGCGAAACCGAACGGGGATTGCGGTGAAAGAGTTGAGTCCCCAGGCGATCTTCTAAAATTCGGATCTGGGCGCTCAACGAAGGCTGAGAAACATGGCATCGCTTGGCAGCTTTGCTGAAGCTTAAAGTGTCTGCGACTGAAGCAAAGTATTTCAAGTATTGGATTTCCATAAGGGCATTCATATATAGTAAAATACTATGAGTCAAATAGAGTAATAGTCTTTCACAATACTAGCCTCCATTGCTATTTCATTCCCTATCAGAACGAGCGTTCGTTCTGCTAACAAGGAGTGAATCAATGAACCGAATAAAGGCATTACAAGTGGCGGCCATCGCGATAGCGCAGATAGCAGCCGCTGAACCTAAAACATTATTGGAAATGGGAAACAGCAAAATCCCCTTCGATCCCAAAGCAGCCGCATTGGTTTTAATCGACTATCAGCAGGAATATACCGAAGGAAAACTTCCCTTATATGAGGTGGAAAGGGCCATATCCGAAACACGGCGATTATTGTTATGGGCTCGTGAAAAAAGATTGCCAATCATCCACGTTCTGCACCAAGGAAACACCGGCAGCATTTTCGATCCCGCAACTAAAGCCAGCAAGGTGATTCCAGAGTTAGCACCCATGGAGAACGAATCGGTTATTTACAAATTGCGTCCCAATGGCTTCGCCGGAACAGAACTAAAGGAAACCCTAAAGAAAAGGAAAGTATCATCGATAGTTTTCGCAGGATTGATGAGCCATATGTGCCTCGACGCCACGGTGCGAGCCTCCTTCGATGAGGGATTCCATTCAGTGGTAGTAGCCTCAACCACAACGACGCGAGATCTCCCAGGGGTTAATGGAACGCCGCTAAAGGCCGCTGATCTCACTGCGGCAACACTGGCGTCACTTCAGGATCTTGTAGCGGCGGTGGATAAAGACCTCAATGAACTTCAATTGAGATTCAAATAAAAGAGAGGGGTTGTCTTCAACCACTTATTTATTTCGCTTTTCGAATGGACCGGAACATTCGTGATAATGCTCCTCGTGGCGATAGTGATAATGACCTTCATGCTCATAACAGATATGCCCATTGTGGACGTAGTTTTTATGTCCACAATTGGCCGCATGGATATGATCATGCGTGGCCAACTTACCATTGCACGATTTGTGAGATTCCATTCCTGGATTAGATTTACGAGCCGCATTTGTTTTCTTCATGAGGATCAGCTTAACGAAAGAAAGTGAAGGAATTAAGCATGAGCTCTCGAAGAATCAGCTATCTTACTGGATTTAAATTACTTTCTTACAACTCGTCTTTCCACCGATCTTAATAAGGACGTGGAACGAGGCAGTAGTTGCACCCTTCTAACCCGAGCCATTTGTTGAGTTCTGCGTTGAATCCCGAAGAAGATTCCTGAGAAAATCAATAGAGCAGCGATTCCTTTTCGAGCGGTAAAGGGTTCATGAAACACTATTCCACTCGCCACCGCGGCCAAGATCGCTTGCAAATAGACGAACATTGCAACTTCAGAACCTCTGGTTCGGATAAGGGCATAGTTCACCAGAAGATAAGGAATGAAGGTTCCTCCAATCACGGCAAATGCCATCATTCCGATCCATCTTGCATTGAAAGGTGGAAGTTGAAGTGAAACTCCAGTCGCCCCAGTTAATATGACCAATCCCAATGTCCCATAGATAAAGAGCCAGGTCGTGCTCCAAATGGGATTATGCTTCTGCAAAAAATTTCGGCTAAAAACCAAAAAGAGACTGTAGCAAATGCAATTAGTCAGAGTTAGGGTGTCTCCCAAGAAGTTTTGATTCGAAAAACTGAAATCCTGAAACTGGTGCAAAAATACAACTCCGGAAAAAGCCAAAAACATTCCCACGACCTGACCTTTTTGAGGCTTCTCTCTTCCAGACAACATTGCTATTACTACGGTGAATATAGGAAGCAGAGTATTGAGCAGAGCACTGTGAATTGGAGTGCTATAATGCAATCCCAGAAGAAAAAGCCCTTGATTCAGGCAATTTGATAAAAGGCCAAAGAGCGCCAATGGGAAGATTAATTTGAGTCCCTTAATTCCATCAAAACGTCGAAGGCCAATTGCCACTCCGATAAAACAAAGCGTGGCCATCGTACTTCTCATTGTGGCCCAACAGAGGGGATTCATTTCGGTGACGATTGTCTTCGAGGCTACATAGTTCATCGCGAATAAGACTTGGGCCGCGATAAGTGCGAACCAAATCCGTTTTTTAGAGAAGGCTTTCATCTATGCGGCCTCCTTTTTGATCCCAACAGCTTCTTCAACCCACTGAAAGATTTCTACCGGCTCTTGCCTGCCCTTAAGGCTAATTTTCCCTCGACTTAAAGTGGAATTAAGATCAATAGAATCCAACAAACTTTCAGAGAAACAGATTACATTTTTACCAAATTTCCTAGAATAATCTTGGATGCGAGCAGCCACATTTACCGAATCACCGATTAATGTGTAGTCGATTCGGGTGGGACAGCCAATGTTCCCTAACGTACATTCCCCTTTATGAATGCCAACCCCAAGCCCCAGAGCCGGGATTCCTAAATGAGAAACCTCTGAATTTACCTCTTCTATGGCCAACAATATGCTTTTGCCCGCTTCAATAGCATTGCTCAGCTCGGGGTCAAAGTAGATCAACATCCCATCACCCATAATTTTATTGATCCGACCCTTGTGTCGATCTACGACCTGCTGAATCTTTTCGATAAAGACGTTTAAGACTTTGGAAACCAACTCTGGATTCAAAGTTTCACTCAATGAAGTAAACCCAACGAGGTCAATAAACATGATGCTCAACACTTTTTTACGCATCTGAAAAAGCTTGTCCTGATCAATCTCCGGATCAAGTCGCATTTCAGTGGGCACGTAACATTCAAATAATTTTCTCAGTTTCTGTTCACTTTCAAAGCTCCTCGCATTCGAAATCGCAACGGCTAGATGGTTAGAAAGACCCTTCAATAAAATAAGATCATTATCATTTAAAGGACGAGATCCTTTCACATTCTCCACTGCAATTACCCCTAATACTTCATCTCTAAATATCATTGGGACTGCCGCAAAAGATTGGGTTCCCAATAGCTTAACCAATTGTTGACTCTTTTCACTGAGGCGGTGGATATCGGTAGCAACATCCCTCACCAACATCGGCTCTTTGGTGTTTACAACCCGAATTAAGTGTCCTTCATTATTATCAGTGCGGATGTTGAATTTAGCCTTTTGAATGAATTTTCCGGCATCTCCTTCATATCCCGATAAGGCCTTCGCCTCTAAGAGTCGCGATTTCCAATCGGCTAACAGAATAAGGGATCGATCATAACGCATCTCATGCCGAATCGAATCGGCCGATACTACGCACAGCTGCTGAATCGCCATCATCTCAGTGGTATGGCTCATCACCGACTGCAGAAGCGTCGATTCATGATGGCGGCGATCGAGGGTGGTAAGTGATTCTTGTAAGGCAACATTTTGCTCCCGCATCGCAGCTCCCAACCGGTAGCTCGACACTTCACGCGTTATCCAGTAACTGATTATGATGGCCAAAACAATCAGAACAACACATTGAAAACCGGTTGCCCCTCCAGCAAGGCTCATCGCGCTAGTGACCAATGCGCAAACTAGCGCAACCAACCAAGGTTGAGCCACTAACGGCCTACGCCAGGTAATCTCATATTCGCAGTAAGGATCTCCCTTATGTAAACAAAGCGGGTGTTTTGTTTCAATGGCATAACAATCAAAATTGGCGGTGAGAGCTTCTAGCATTCCAATGCGGTTTTGGCATTGATAAGCACTCTCTTCGCATCCATTGATGAGTGAACCTCTCAGAATTGCTCGTCCCGGTTTTGCCTGAATCGACCTTAGCAACAGCCCTTTATTATAATGGCTGGTGATTTTTTCTAAGTGGCCGAAGGCCTTTTCAGGGGATAGAAACGCCCCAACCAGTCGTCCAGCAATTCCTTTGGTCGCTTCTGTCGTCGCATAGGAGCCTACCTTATAAGCGAGATCGGAGTCACCCGTTGCTGCGACGGCCCGTTCATAAAACCGATCGGCGAAGGGCTGATCAAACCAGTTATCGTCCGATTCTAAAAAGGCGGGAGTGACGCCACAAGACTCCATCAACTTGGAAACCTGTTCGTCGTTCCAAGCGTGACGAGTCCTTAAATAGACAATAAAATTCCGCAGTATTTTAACATTGTAATACTGCTTTTGATTAAGCGGCTTTTTCATTGCTAATCAAGGAATGGTATTTTTTTAAATGCGATTTTAGATCCTTGAAAACAATCTCAATAGCTTCCTCAAACTGCTTTCCATAAGCCACATCAATAAACCAATAACGATAGGATTTTCCCTTCTGGAACTGAATGGGAAGCACACCTGATGGATCGCGCAATAAAATAGGAATGGTCATGTGGGTTTTGGAGTAACTTTTCAAAACCTCAGCTGCTACTCGATCGGCAAGCACTTGAACCTCCGGACTATTGGGTCGACTGACCAAGATGCGAAATGAGTTAGTCAACTCCGATAGATTGACCCCAGGCGAAGTATAATTGCAGATGGCATAGATTTTTAGATCAGAATTTCTAGATTCGGCCACAAATATTTTTCGATTCCGATAGAGTCCCAGATTTTCAAAATCTTTGGCGACATTGAGCTGATTTAATCCTTCGGCACTCAATCCCTCAATACGGATAAGGGCTTCTTGCTTTTGGCTAATGAGGAGATGTTCAATTTCATAAAGATCCTCCTCAGCCGCTTCGCGAACATCCGTTGAAGCGGCGCCTATCTTCTGCGCCCGAATCACCTCACCATCAATCGGCAGACAATAATCATATTCGATGTAATCACAGGCTTTGCGATTATTGATATATTCGCGTGCTTCCCCGTAGACCATCGATGGGAACAAACTTTCAGGCCGGTAATAAAACACCATGTATCTCGTACCTAAAAGTACATTACTTTGATTGTGTTTAAAAAAACCAGTGATGGCTCGCAATAATTCCTGTGCCGCAGAACTCGACTCTTTCGCCTTCACTGCGGTTAAGTGTTGACCCAACCATGTATTATCAAAAAAACGAACAGCTGAAATATGTCCCTTAATCTCCCCTTGCTCCTTATATATAACCTTCTTGAGAATAGGTGCATCTACATTTAAAAGCCTTAGATAAGTATTAAAAATCTCCTTAGCAAAGGGTTGGAGCAGTTCTCGCTTCTTTCGATAGACAAATCCATTCTCAAAAAACAACTCCCACAAAGCATCATAGTCATCCATGTTGGCATCATAGAGATTTTTATGAACTACTTTCTGCATTAGAGTTGAAATCTTTTTAGCAATCTCTACGGTCAGCTCGGTAAAGACCGCTCCCAAGCGGTATTCCAATTCTTGCTCATTGCTAGCGACATGAGCATAATGAATTTTAATGGAAACCTGAAACCGAGGGAGCATCGGGAGCTGCACCGATACTTTATAGAGGTGCATCCCAGGATAAAGAGGTGCTTTCGCTCCCTTTAAAACAAACCCCAAACCTGAAGGTGAAACGTTATAGAGAGACGCCGTTAATTTCTGATGCGTAAAGGGGTGGTTGAATTCGATAAAGGAAGAAGCATCTTCGATTAATGAAAGACGGTGACTGGAACGACGTTCCTGGTTGTCCGATTTTCTCCCTTCGCAATCAATCGCCTTCAATTGAATCACACAAAGATAGTTCCGCTCTGCATCCTCTTTTTTTCGGGCAGTATCCACCAAATAGACCGAGCCTCTGGCCTCTAAGAGAATCTTCCCTTCCCCATCATAGATAGCAATAGCGTCGATCTCATCTCCTGGGAGTAAAAGCCCTTGAGAACGCTCTAAATAAAGACTCAGATGATTAGGGGAAAGATCCCGAAGAGTTTTCGACATCAATTTTTTAATTTTCCCATTCTCATGGGAAGCAAGCACCACTTTGTAACTCTCGCCCTCTGCAATCCGGAACCGACATTGCCTCCTGACATTGCTTAAATGGGCAAAAACAGGGTGAGAAAAGTGGTAGTTCTCTTTAAGAACTAAGCTGGCCCCTTCAATTCTGGAAACCTCAAAGGAAAGAAGCTGCTTTCGGTATCCCACCGTGGCTCGAAATACCTTAATGCCATCGAATTTGGATTTAACTTTGGGATCGTCGCTCAACAATGAACAGGAAAACTGATTCTCTCCCACACTTTGAATCACCACCTGAAAACGGACCGTTTCATCCTGTATATCAGATAACGTGACCGGCACGTGGGAAAAGACAGAGTACTCGATCACATACTCCACCCTCACCCTTTTATCTTGGGATTCGCTCACGGCTTAATGCCCTCAACCAGGACAAGTGGAGAATAACTAAATCTATCTGGCGAGTGGAGAAACTGTTTGAGTTCGAGCTCCATGCTTGCCACATCAAAATCGAGTACGATCTTTTTGGCCTTTTGCAACTCCTTCAACATCCCTAACTTTGCAAACCAATTAAACTCTTCAGATTCTGAAATAAAACCATAACTCAGATGGTGAGTTTCCATCACAACCCGAATATCTTTAAGTCCCGATCGATGAAATTGGGAATAAATTTTTCGACCGGCATAGGGATCCCAATAACCTCCTTTTATCAGTTCTTGGGTACATTGATCGATACACTTTGCTAACTGAGGGGAGACGGGATAATGGGATTGGAGATTATAATCTAAATCCGCAACTACTAACTTCCCTCCAGGCTTGGTTATCCGAACCAGTTCATTCATCACCTGAGTAGGATTCGACAAATACTCAAAAACAAATCGACAGAAAATAAAATCAAATTGGTTCGATTCCGAAGAAATCTTTTCCAGCTCGGTGTTAACATATTTGATTGAGAGCCCATTTCGATCAAAGGGCTGCAACAATTTTTTCGCCTCGCCCAACCTTTCAACGGAAAAATCCATTAATGTGAGGGTTGCATCAGGAACTTTCTGGCTCAAAATATCGGCCATAATATAGGCAACTTGCCCCGAACCTGAACCAGCGTCCAATACCCTGGCTTTTGCTGGTAAATTGTCGAAACCAAATTTTAGAAGCTGGGATTTTGTAGAATCGCGATCGATTTTGACTGCTAAGCGACGTCCCTCATCCTGACTTTCCATAAAATAGGTAGGCGTCGTTTTCACAAATGAAACACTCCTGTGCCCTATATAAAAGGTTAAAGGGCTACCCTATCTTTTCGGTTAAATTGTCTGTTTTTATGAGTGCAGTGCGTTAATTAGGTGCTTAATTAACTGTCAAATACGAAACTCCCACTTTTCCCAAATCAATATAAGGAATTTCTTTGCTACTAGTATCACTTTTAATAATTGCAAACAAATTGACCCCATTAGACTCTTCTTCAACCTTTACACATTTAGAAACAGCGCCATATAGTATTAAGAGTTCATCTCTTGTCCTGTAATTGAGATGCCAATCTAAAATAAGTTCCATCTGCATCTGTCCAGCAGGAAATTTACAATAATTTCCAATAATTAATTCTCCTGAGGGCAACATTAAACGATAAAGGCGTGATGCAACCAGCCTGGCTAATGAATCAGAAAAATAGTCAAACAGACCTGCGGAATATATTAAATGAAATTTAATATCATTCGAACGCCTAACAAAACTTACAACATTTTCATTTATGAAATGACATTTTATAGTTTTTCCAGTTTTTAACTCCAATAATTGGAGTTGTCGCTTCGCCTCAGCGAGAGCTCCTTCATCTTGATCTAAAAGATAGAACACCAACTTGTCAGAGTTGACGTTTTCAGAAGATAGTAGACTACACAATTCACGTATTGGTCCACAGGCAACCGATAATATTCTAACTTCGCTTTCATTTTGATGGTTTTCAAGCCAGTCAACTATCTTTTCTTTAAGATACACAGCCCTGTTTCGAACCGCTTGACTATATGGGTGATTAAGAAAGTAATAATTTAGACATTTAAAAAAAAGTGTACTTCCAACCACCTCATTTCGGTATATATGATTCATCATTTCATAGTCACCTGAGTATCCAAGAGGCTTAGTAAAGGCACGCTTAGGGAATGGTGCTAAATATATATATTCCCCTAACATTTCTCTGAAATACTCTGCTGATACCTGCTTAAGATCAATTGCCATATCGCCCATTAAATCAGAAAACGCGGTAAACATTGGAGTGAAATGTTTTAAAAAATGTCGACTCACTATTTTGGCCACAAGTAGCTCATATTTATCGACATTTTTTTTAATCTCATTCGGAATTGTAACCTCAATTCGATCAAGCATTGATTTAGTGTTTTCAATTTTAACTTTCGCATCTAGAACTAAATGTCGAAATCTATCTGGAATATTGCTGTATTTATCCGACTTGTTTGCCTGTTCCTTTAATTCACTTTCAATCTCAACTACCGCATTGATCAAAGAAACATCCAATGAACCCCCGATTACTTCAAACGCTATGCTCCATTTATCATTCTCACTTGGCTCTCTTCTAACTATCCTTACAAGATGTTCCTCTCTAATTTCTGATGGAAGCAAAATAAACATTGAAAAAACCCTATCTCCCAACTCTAAATAAGAGGAATCCCCCTTCACCAGAAGTCCTGAAGAAGAGTAGTTAATAACTATGTTGGTAATACCTAGGATTTCAACATGCAAAGGTGACTTTACTGGTGGAGTAAACCTACTTTCTCTATTTTTCAAAGTAGGAGACTTATTTTTATCCTTAATCAGTAAATTTGTTTCAACCAGATTTATCTGGTGTAACTCTTCCGACATTTTCACTTCCTCCAACTTCAGCGACATGCACATTTACTGGCACTAAAACACTCTCCAATGGATTGACAGAACCATTAGGAAACACATCGATCAACTTAACTATCGAACGCGATTTATCCTCTTTACGAGCAAGCGGCAGATTATAATAAGGGATTTGAGGCCAAATATGATGTTCATAATGGTAATGAGTATTATGAGGAAAAAATAAAAATCGCGGTATTACTGAAGCACTAAACCGATGTGATTGAAACTTTCCTTCACCTGGAGCAGCAATGTGTTCTGCCCATGTTCGCACTCTGAAAACCGCCCAAAATCCAGTCATTAACGATCCTGCCCACAACCAAAATATCCATAAGCTTTGAAAGCACTGACAAATCGCGAAAAATCCTCCCCACCATATAATAGGGCCAATGAACAAAGCTGGATTTTTTTTAGGAAAAATCTCTTTCATGAATTTCAATAGATCGAGCACTCCAAGACCAAACATATCTGTAAAAAAATATCGAATGACCGTCCCTGAAGAAGGATTCGACACATAAGGGGCAAAAGCTCTGTAGTTTAATTCGGGATCCAATTTGGTTCCTAAAAACTTATGATGTTCAAAATGCCAGGGTCGATACCCTCCTGAAATACATACAAATAAAGGCCACGCGATAAAAAAATCTCCAAAAAACACGTTTAAATTTCGAGATTTGAAAGCGCAATAATGAGCAGCCTCGTGACCTAACAGACCTAAGGCGTGTTGCCGAGCCCCAATAAAGAACAGAAATAGCGGAAGAAAAATTAAATTATTAACCCATTTAAATATATAAAATGCAGATAAAATAAAAAGTACATTTAAAATATAATCAAGCACCCAAAGACTAGAATTGTGCTTGTATAACTTCTTATTTATAGACTTTTCCGCAGCAACCACAACCAACCCCACTACAACAGTGCTCACTAGATAAACCAGCGAAAGACGCGCGTCATTATATAGTGTTGTCCTAATTACTTCAATTAGGAACACCTAACCTATTGAACTTATTGATAATTAATTCTAACTGGACTTAACATTAAACCACTGCAAATTGTATTATTCTCTACCGATAAAGGAAGAGAGGAAAAGGAGTATCTACTCAAACATATTGCAAAAAATGAGCACAGCGATAAATCAAATTCCACCTAAGATTGAGCGAAACACGGAGCGCTCTATTGAAATACGCGAATTTGTAATTTCCTCTGCAAAATATCTTTCAGTTCCCCTGTTTGCACTACTATGGGTTATGGATTTTATTTATGCTCCGTCAAAGGTTTGGGCTTGCTTAGGCATTCGAAGCCTTTCGATCCCATTCTGCCTGTTAACTTTATGGGCATTTAGAAACCCAAGAAGCTTAATAAAATCCCAAATTATTGCATCGCTGTATGTATTATCAAATTCGATAATTGTTACATTACTTATTTATATTACTGAAGGAGCTGGCTCGCCATATTATGCAGGACTTAACCTAGTAGCTTTTGGAATCGTTTATTTTCCGTGGACCAAATTTTTTTTAATTCTAAATATCCTATTAATATTTGGACCCTACACCATTGGAGCAATTTTAACCAACAAAACTGCAGATCAAATAAGATCGGGAGTTATCAGTAGCTTCTTCATGGTCGGGACGGTTGTGATTTGCATTGTGATCAGAAAATATATGGAAAAATTAAGACATCAAGAAATCGACGCAAGAAAAGCCTTGCGAGAAGAAATAATCCATAGAGACGAAATTATAGAATTAAAAACAAAAAATGAATTAAAGCTCAAACAATTAGGAATGCAATTTAGCCCTAAAGTAGTCGAACGCATCTTATCGGGAGCTATACAACTACAAGAACCCAGTACTACTCATATTTGCGTTGCATTTATTGATATAGTTCAATCAACTAATACGCTTAATAATATTTCTATTTCTAATTTCGAAAAACTAATATCCAAATTTCTTATTGATGTTACGAATGTATTATTAAAACATGATGTCACAATAGATAAATTTGTTGGGGATGGTATTATTTGCTTTACAAATGCCCCCATACATCAAGAAAATTACACTGATATTTTACTTCAGGCCTGCATCGAAATCATCCAAATGATTCAAATACAACAAAATGAAATTCAACCTTTATGGGGGAATAAATTTCAATTAAGGTGCGGAATTGCTTCTGGAATAGCAAAAATTGGACTGTACGGAGGAGAAAGCAACTTTAAAACTTATACTGCCATTGGGGAACCTATGCATTTAGCAGCAAGGCTTTGCTCCTCGGCATCTCCTGATTCCATTCTAATAAATTACGAAGCAATGAATCAATTGAAAGCAGAATACCCATGGAAAGAAATTGAAACTGCCTCGCTTAAAGGGTTTGAGAAAAAAATAATACGAACATTTAGCCTAGATATTCCCTATCAAATTAAGGCAAAAGCCGCTTAACCCCAACCTCTCATATTTTCTTAAAATTTAGCCTGTCGTGACATGTAAAAAAATTGAACTCTAAGAAGTGGCGCTAGCAGGAGTTGGGTTTCGAGTCAAAAACTCCATTGTGTAGATCCCTACTATTTTGCCTCTAGCATTTCTCGGCACCTCTTGTGCTTCGGATCCAATTCGAGGCATTTCTTTAATGCCGCATTGGCATTGGCAATCTCGGCAGGGGTACTCAAGTCGGTACTATAGGTTTCTAAAAGATAAAGATCGGGTTCCTTGGGGTGTTTCGCCTGAAGTTCCTTTAGGATGGCCAAAGCCCTACCATCAATAAATTCGGTATCCTTCCGATTCATCATATGTCGGGAGGAAAAAAGGGAGCTCACCATTTTCCTGGCATCCATCAAAGAAAGCCCTCCCATTTCGTACAGTTCGATGCCTTTTTTACATAGTTCAAAGGTTCCTTTTTCTACCGATATTGTTTCGTTCTTCACCTTTGAATTGATGGCCTTCACGTCGCGCATCCATTCAGTCAACTCTTTATCAGTGGCTTTGAGTTTAGCAATTTCTTGATACAGATTTTCAACCGATTCTTTAGAGGTTGCTCCGTAAAGGAACAGGTTGAATGTTAAAATACTGGTTAATGTTAATATTTGAATCTTCATGGGTTCACCGTTTCTATTCCAAAAATAGTTGTCCAAAAATAAAAGCTTCCCGAGACGCAAGATTTCAAACGAACCTGTTGAGGAGTGCAGATGGTGGCCATCCAGCTACTCCCTTCGCGATCCTTCACGATATTATAATTATTTCCCGCTCCAATAATGTCCACTCCTTGAAAAAAGAGGTTCTCTTCCCCTTCCATTCCAATCGATTTATCAAAGTAGCACTTTAAAAGCACTCCGATATTCGCCTTGAGCAGTTTCTCGACTTCAGGCTGTATTTCCTGAAGTCGTTTCTCAACTTTCCGATTAAAGTCCCATTGGTTAAAACCTGACCGCACGAATTCCAATAATTTTCCTCCGGCTTTATACTTGTCATCGTTCGATTTCTTCCAATTCTTAAATTCGTTGGGCAACCAAAACGGGCCAAAACTCATCACTTCCTCTTTTCTATCTGTTGATGGCTATGGCAACTGCAGAAGGCATGCCATTTTATTTGTGCCTAAGGCGCCCACTAAAGATCGATATATTCTCATTTTTGAACTTAAAGACAGATGGGATTATCGAAGTTGAGAACTGTTATCGAACCTTTTCCAGTTCTATCCAGACCTCTGAAGAAAGTTGGGTTTGTGAAGCCCCACCCACTGTATAAGAAGCTTCATGAATCCGATTTAACCACTTTAAATCAGGCTTGGCAGAGATGCGGAGTTGTGGAAAGTGTTCGCTGATAAGCTGCTCTATCTCTGGAAACTCTACTCCATCGAGAGTCCTTTTGTGTAAAACAGGGGCAATTCGAATTTTTCCCCCCAGCTTGGTAATTCGAATCATCTCCTTCAGGATTGCGATGGCATTCTCCTTTGCACCTGGAATTTTCTTCTCATAAGCTTGAAAGGTTAAATAAGTAAAAGCAGACCAGGTAGAGAAGGTTACATCAAAGTGATTGTCCGGATACCCGGTTTTCTGACCATCTGCCATTGTGAAATAGTTTTTTTCACGCTGTTTTTTAGTGATGTAAATATCCAGCCCGTGAGCATCGACACCTGAATACCTAAGGTCATTCACCAAATTTCCATCTCCACAGCCAAAATCGAGCACTTTGAGACCTTTCAATTTTTCTGGTGAGAAAAAATCCTCCGGATAAAAATCATCTCGGATCAATTGGTACTTTCCGCGGTTGGTTCGATTGAAGTTCACAACGCTTCCATCTGGGTATCGAACAATGATTCTTCGGTGCAATCCAAACCAAGCCACCTCTTCTCGAACCTCAACGCCATTTTCATATTTTACGGTCCGACCTTCGTTGGAACCAGCATGATAGGCCCATGAAAAAGGCTGGGCCAAGTAAAGAAGCAACCGGCATGGGACATTTGCGGTAACTTCAGTTGGGAAGCTAAATAGAAATAAGAGAAGAATCAGCCTGGTAATCGACGCTCCCATACCCAATCCCTACCTATTCCTATCGACATACTCTTGGAAGGATTGCCAAGGCCCAAGCTCAACATGGTAATAGCCTTCGGTAATCAATTTGTCCGGTTTTATAGGGGCAATATACGAGTATTGTGAGCCATCCAGTC
>CAZRZK010000065.1:0-12356 GCA_964604555.1 uncultured Pseudobdellovibrionaceae bacterium
ACCCGGCACCTTTTGTTACCAAATGGAGAGTGACCCCTTTTAAGAAAATCTTTTAGAAGGAATGGTTGAGGTTCAAAATCACGTCGGTGCCTTCTTGCGTAACGGCAAAATCGGCGCGCATTACGAAGCGATGGTTCCAGATTAACCGTGCTCCTAATCCGCCCGATACATGAAACCGATCCAGTTCCAAGGGGAAGACTCGATGCCACACACGTCCCATATCGAGGAAAGGGACAAAGCCAAGGGTCAGTCCCTGTTTTGCGAATCCAAAATGGACGGGATCCCAGCGCAATTCAAATCCCATCACGAAACGAAAGAGATCCACAAAACGATCGGAATCATAGCCTCGAAAATAGCGATCCTTACCAAATCCCAAGGTCGAATTAGAGCCTCCGACACCCGTAAGTTCAAAGAAGGGGGGGCGTCCGGTAAAAAACTCTAACATTGTCCGATGGGCAAAAATTAACTCCGGGTGGAGCAGGAAGTAACGTTGATAGGTATAGGTAGTACGGCTGAAATCATATTCGCTACCGACAATTTTATTGTAGAGATAAAGGTAAAGTTCATGGACATGGCCGGAAGAGGGATAGGGTTCGAAGTCGAGCGTGTCGTGGATGATTGCCAGTCCTACATAGTGGGTTCGTCCCCCAGCAATGCCCACTGGGTTTTGCTGGGCCAGAAGGCTGTTCGCAGGATAGCCAATCTTCGACCATTTCAACCCCATAATAGGGCCTGCTCTGAAGTTGCTTCCTAAGTAGCGCATCAAGCTCGCGCGGAAGCTAGGGACCGATCGCAGGGTTTTATAAAGATCATCATCCCGTTCATTCAGCACGGGATCAGGGTGGGTATCATTACTCATCCCATAATATTTAAAACCGATGTCACGATCATAAGCGATGCGTGCAAAAAGGCGGAAGCGGTCCCCAAAGGCATGGGGAAAATCAACCTTCAGTGAGTCTTTATAGCGCCCCTTATCACTGGCCAGGATTTGGGCTTCATATTCCGCTTGGTGGGGATCCTGCCTGCGAATGTTTTGCAGTTGAACCTTCAATCCTAGATTCATCCCGCTACTGGGACTTGGGAAAATAATCGGAATCCCCTGAAAGGTCCAAGGGTCTCCATCCAGTTCAAAGGCCTGCTTATGGATCACGCGGTCGACCCGATGGGCTACCTTTTCACCAATATCCACGATGCCAGCTCCAACCGTTTTTGCATCGAGGATGGGCCTTTTATTGTCGGCTATTGCGAAACAGGAGAAAAACCAAAGGAACAAAATCATAAAGTGAAGGCGAGTCCTAATCCCCAAAAAGGGCCGCTGAGATCAAAGTCATCATTGAGCCCCAAATAACCGGCGTGTCCATTACGCAGATCTTTCAAATTAGCAAAACGATACCCTCCCCCCATGAGAATGGCAAAGCGAGGGGTGACCCGAAATCCGATTTCACAGCGGATCTGGTAACTCACAATCTTCTTGCCGGTGTAACTGGTGGTGACCGAATCGACCGTGGAATCGACCCCATTTTGGATGGGGTAGAGCGCTGAACCCGTTAAGATCAAGAAGAGACGTTTATTTTCCTGGAAAAGGAAACCAAACTCCGGCCCCGCCGAAGTATATTTCAAAACATCGGAAATTGCGGAAGTTCCCACCGTCAATTTTCGGTTGGCGATCCAATATTCAACGGCAAGTCCCGCGTAGAACCCATATTTAGTAGTGCCAATCCGGAGACCGGTTTCAAACCCCTGATTGAATTTCTTTTCGTAGGTTCCACCTGCGGTGGCATCTGCGGGTACGGTAATGATATGGAAGCGACTGCCCAATTCAATGTAGAGATCGAAATGTTTTCCGGGATCGGCTGCCCACGAAAAATGACTGAGGAGCAATAGGGTAAGAAATAAGCGTAACACGTTAAGGAAATCGTATCATTAGATCTTTAAAAGGGCAGGCCATTATTGATAGAAATCATGGAAGGATAATCCGTACCATGTCAGCGGGAATATTTCCTGGAATCGTTCGCTTGTCGAATGACGCATTGGTTAAAAAGCCCACAATAAGTAAGCTCCATTTCATTAAACCCATTGCAATAGTATACTCCTAGGCCATAGAATTTTTAATTTGAAAGGGTGGGGACCATGAAATTCAATCAAATCATTTCTTTTTTTCTTTTTTCCAGCATTCTTTTTGCCATGGATGTGCGCGAGGTCGGTGAAAATAATCCCGATCGGGCAGCTCAATTGATCTATGAAGTTCGGCTGACGATTCCCTATGGGCGCAGTGAATGGACCGGTGGATTTACGCCACGGGGATCCAGCCCCATCAAAATTTTATTGCTCGCAGAATCCTCCTGCTCTCGTGGCCCCAATATGAATGTGGCGGTTCACCATTCTCCTGAGAATGTTTGGGAAGCGACTCAGTATCAAAACACTTTCGATTATTATTCCGGCGGCCTCATCGATGGCATTCATTTCGTAATGGAACAGAAAATCGCGTTGAAGTTGACATGCACCTTCCGTATTTATGCTGAACAAGGAGTTTCAAATCCCGTATCCCCCAAAGAAAGCCTTGTAGGGGCTTTAGATTATAAAGGGGGATTTAGTGAAGCCAATTTACTCTTGAATCCAAGCCGCTATGTGACCCAATTCCGGGTTCAGGTTCCAAGCTATTGTGCCAATGTCCAGGTTTTAGAGGCTTCTACCACCACGGAAGGCGTTCAGGACACCGCAACCTGGATCGATAAGAAGAATAACATCTTCTCGATCAATGGGGGTGCGGGGATGCGCATTTCCAACATCAAGGTTCATTTGAATGGACCAGCTGGGGCTGCCTGTAGCTTGCCGGTCTATATAGTGGAAAAGTAACAGTGCCGATCTGCACGATTCAGTAACAAGCTCTCAAACAAACGGCCATTTCGAGCGAGGGATGGCCATTTGCTTTATTCCATCCTGTCTAATTGGAATTAATTTTTCTTTAAGGATGCACTCGCACTCTTCATCATTGGAGTGAGTTTTAGGCTCATCGCCGGTGGGTTGCTAAATGCAACTAAAATGGTAGCGCAAGTTGCAGGAGACTTTTTCAGTTTGCCCTTCAATAGGGAATGGGCTTTATTATTTTCTGCGTATCCCGCAAGAGTAAAAGTTAAAAACAAGAAAGTGTATATTAATTTATTTATCATGGACAACTGCAAATGCAGTTATTATGCCAATGCATTTCGGGGGGATTGGCATCAGCATCGTTGCAAATCGCAACAATGAAGCGCATCTATTGTACGAATCATCTGTTGCTTCTGGTGATATGAATTTTGGCATTCATTCTGCAGTGAAGCTGCCAAAGGAGTTCATATGAGCAATAACAGTACCATTCAGAAAGAGAAAACTAAAATCCGTCGCTATTTGCGTACCGAAGCCCATCCAGAGTTTTTGGATGAGAAGAACGAAAAAAAATGGCGGCCGGGGGATCGGGTCTTGCTTCCTGAGATACAGGCTGACCGAATTAAATCGACGGTCGATCAAAGCGAATCCTCAAACTCGTTCCAACTTCTTCCGGAAGGAGTTCAATTTCCCCTTTGAGTTGATTGACAAGCGTGATGACGAGTTGCAAGCCCAAGGATTTTGATTTTCTAAAATCAAAATCCTTGGGCAATCCGATTCCATTATCGCTTACTGTCAATTCAAGCTTCTGTTGTGGAATAGATTTCATCGATATTGAAATCTCTCCGAAATGGTTGTTTGGAAATGCATGAAGAAGCGAATTGGAGACCAGTTCATTGATGATAAGGCTGCAAGGCATTGCGGTATTCACGCTGAGTCGTATATTTTCAATGTCGAGGTGAATCGAATGCTCCGTGGAATCGATTCCAAAGGTATTAAAGATGGAAAGGACTAAATCATCGACATAGTCGCCAAAGTCAATTTGAGCCAAGTCTGACGATTGATAAAGTTTTTCATGAATAAGGGCGATGGAGCGGATGCGGCTTTGGCTGTCTTTAAAATAGTCAAGCATGACCTCATCTGTGATCGAGCCGGCTTGAAGCTCCAATAAACTTGAAACGATATTCAAGTTGTTCTTAACGCGGTGGTGAATTTCTTTTATCAGAACCTCTTTTTCGTGTAAGGCGCTTCTAATAATGTTCTCGTTCCTCTTTCGTTCGGTGATATCGTCAATGGCAAGCAAAATCATCTCGTTCATCCCTTTGCTCTCTAAATGGATACTTCGGGCGTTTAGCAGCATCGTTCTTTTGCCGATGTGTTCAAATTCATGCTCAACTTCATAATCATTTAATACTTGCTTGTTTGGTAAGATATCAATTAGGAGCTCTCGAAGTTTTGGAATATTCCATTGTTTATTTCCGAGCTCATAAATCAAATGATTTTCAGTGTCCTCTGGAGAGACCTTGTAAGTTTCATAAAAGGATCGGTTGGCGGTAATCACCCTCAGATTCGGGTCGAGAGCCACCAGCGGCTCTCGTATCGATTGGACAATCGATTCCGCCATATCGCGTGATTGCTTAAGGATATGAATGTCCACCAATATGAGTACGGCCCCATCAATTTTGTTATCGCTTCTTCGATAAGGGTGGATTTTCAAGCTATACCAACGCTCTTTATGATCCTTAACTTCTATCTCTTGAGCAACCGCCGTTTCCATTACTTGGGTAATTGCTTCAGTCATGTTGGGTATAGAGAAGTTCGGAGTAATATTAGTAATGGGCCGTCCAATATCAGTGGGAATCAAATTGAATGTTTTCTCCGATAGGGGGGTGAATCGACGGATGCAAAGGTCACTCCCTAGCATGACGAGCGGGATTCTGACGCTGCTCAGAAGGTTTACAAGATCATTGTTGGTGATATTCAGTTCATTATTTCTGTTTTGGAGTTCATCGTTCACGGTAATGAGCTCTTCATTCGAAGACTGGAGCTCTTCTTTGGCGGTTTCTAATTCCTCATTCGTGCTTTGCAACTCTTCGTTAGAAGATAAAATCTCTTCATTGGCTGATTGTAGCTCTTCATTGGCCGCTTCTTGCCCTTCAAGTGACGATTGTAACGTTTCCTTCAGCATGTGAAGAGAGTTTTTGGCTATACTCAGCTCGTGTTCAAGTTCGCTGCTTTTGGTTGGTGCGATTCTCTTGCTCTGTTTGTGTGCAGTTTTCTTCTTTAGTTGAGGTTTGGAGTGAGCCGGAAGCGTTTTAAATAGGACCAGAATCGTTTTCGCATCCTCCGGATTTCGACTGAGAGAAACCACTTCAATATAAAATTCCTTTCTTATGCCATCATGGTCAATGTGGAGGGGGGCGCTCTTGAGCGGCTGCGTCTCCTTCTTTGCTCTTTGAATGAGGACTCGTAAATCGGAAGCCAGGCCCTCACGGGCCATTTTAGCAATGTTGAGACTTGGAGTTCCTTGATTCAGAGTCAGGTAAGGTCCGATATCCCCTATCGTATGGAGAATCTCGAGGTTTTCATTAATGACTACCCCCACCGGCACATAATGATTGAGGAGATATCGCTCTGCGTTTTTTTTGATGTCCGGCGCAGTTTCAAGAGTGGCCTTCAACGGTGCGAGTGGGGAATTCGCAGATCGATAGTTGAAGGGGAACTCAAAGCGTGTTCGGGTAGTGGATATTTTTTTGGAGTATAAATTGTGTTTTTTGTCCACCAACTCAAAAAGTTCGCCGAACCCGCCGATTGTTTCTGCCGAGCCGAGAAATAGGTAACCTGGGTTGTTTAAAGCGTAATGAAAAATAGGAATAACCCTTTTTTGCAAAGAAGGGCCTAAATAAATAAGCAGATTCCTGCAACTGATCAGATCCATTCGCGAAAAGGGAGTATCTGCAGTTACGTTTTGAATAGAGAAAACGCAGATGTCACGAATGCTTTTAGATATTTGGTAAGATCCGTTGCCTTGAATAAAGAATCTCCGCAGGCGTTCTTGGGAAAGGCCTTCTATTTTATTCGATGGATAGCTGCCGGCTCGTGCTGTCTCGATCGATCTTTCACTGATGTCGGTGGCAAAAATTTGAATGGGAATGCTGTGAGCCTTATTCCCCAGAAACTCAAGAAGGGAGATGGCAATTGAGTAGACTTCTTCGCCGGTTGAGCATCCGGGAACCCAGATGCGTACTGGCCCGTTCTCCTTCTTATTCAAAATCGTTGGGAATACGGTGTCTTTTAAAGATTGGAATGCTTCCGCGTCCCTAAAGAATCCGGTTACATTGATCAAGATATCATTATAAAGCGCTGTCATTTCGGTGGAGTTTCCCGAAAGAAAGTCTGCGTAAGATTCTAACGTGTCGTGACTCAGGAGTAACATGCGTTTAAGAATTCGCCTTTTGATGGTGTTTTCTTTGTAACGACCGAAATCAACCTTAAAATGCTTTTGTAGTAATTGTAAAATGTACCCTAATTCGACTGGATCCATTTTTTTTGTAGTGATTGTAGAAGGAGTTCTTTCGGAGCTCCTAAGATAAGGGTGACGGCCAATGCGAATCAGTTCCTTTGCAATTTTAGCGGGAGGGAGAATAAAATCGACACAACCGGTATCTATGGCATTGAACGGCATCTGGTCAAATTTTGCCGATATTTCTTCCTGAGCAAAGGTAATCCCTCCTTCGTTCTTAATGGCTTGAATGCCCAAGCTGCCATCCGATCCAGTTCCTGATAAAATAACCCCGATCGCAAGCTCCTGCTTTGCTTTTGCCAAACTAGAGAAGAATGAGTTTATCGGTAGCGGAGGAATTTGTTCTGGCGATCGTGGGAGTAAATGCAGGTGTCCCTGAGAGGTGATAGAAAGTTCCGTATTCGACGGGATAATATAGATATGATTTCTTTTCACCTCCATCGCCTCTTTTATTTCTAATACAGGAATAGAGGTGGATTTCATCAGGATATCGGGCAAGGCACTGCTATGCGTGGGATCTAAATGTTGAATGACGATGAATGCCATATTGAGATCGCTGGGTAGTGGCGCTAACAGCTGTTGGAAGGCCTCTAGGCCGCCCGCTGAAGCACCTATTCCAACGATGGGAAAAGGTGCTTTCGAATCTATCATTGGCTTTTAGGGCTTTTTGTTTGTGAGGGATTGGACACGGGCAATGTGAATAAAAAAGTAGAGCCCTCACCTTCGATTGAATCCACCCAAATTTTCCCACCGTAAGATTCGACAATCTTTTTACAAATAGTTAGTCCAATTCCCGTTCCTTCGTATTTGGAGCGAGTATGCAACCTCTGAAAAGCATTGAATATGCCCTCGCGATCCGGCGGTGCGATACCGATTCCATTATCGCGCACAGCGAATAACCAGTAGCCATTCGAGGCTTCACAAGTGATATTGATTTGGGGTGTGCGATCGCCTTGAAATTTAATCGCGTTGCTGAGCAAATTTTGAAACACCTGAGTGAGTTCTGTCTCGTCAGCGATGATGTTAGGAAGGGGATCACAGCTAATCTGAGCATTACTCTCCTGAATTGCAGCCGTTAGATTCGTCACGGCAACTCGGTAGCTGCTATTACAATCAATGATCTGCCCAGATCGTTTTTCTTTGTTTAGCTGACCTAGCTGCGAATACTCCAAAAGATCATCGATTAAAACCTGCATGCGGGGAGCGGCTTTGAGAACAACGTCGAGATATTCTTTTAACTGAGAGCTTAATTGAATGCTAGGTTCTCTTTCAATGAGACGTAAGTAGCAGGTGATCGTTCTTAAGGGCTCCCTGAGATCGTGTGAAGCAATGGATGCAAATCGTTCCAACTCTTGGTTGGACTGCTGTAGATCGTTGGCATTCTTTTTAAGCTCTTTTTCAATTTCATGTCTGAAAAAGGCCAGTTCGATAGTGGTCTGTAGGGATTTTTCTTCAACTGGCTTCACCAAGTACCCAAAGGGTTCAGTTCCCTTCGCATGATCCAGAGTTCCCGCATCGCTCAAAGCGCTTAAGTACACCACGGGAATATCGAGGTCATGCATCTTCCGAGCGGCCTGAATTCCGTCTTGAGATCCTTCGAGAGCTATATCCATGAGAACTAGCTGTGGATGCTTTTCCATAGCTTGTTGAACGGCGGAGTCAGCATTTGATGCAATGCCTGAAATGTCGTACCCCCACTTTTGGAGTTTTCGTTCAAGGTTCATTGCTGAGATGCTTTCATCTTCGACAATTAAGATTGCAGGTCGTTGAATGGGGACTCCCGTCTATAATCTCTAGCCTTATTACAAGTTTTGTTCTAGCAAGTTCAATACCATTTAAAACGGGAAGTAGCCATTCTTATCTTATTGAGTTGCGACTCAAGATCTCCGAAGAATGAGAACCAACCCGTTGAATATATGGATGATGTTGCCTGTTCTATGAATAGAGTTGCAAGATGCAACTCATAAGAACTAGCTAGTCGCTGTCGGGAAATCTAAAAAAATAGCCCCGAAGGGGCTCTCACTGATGTTTTCCCGAAAGCGGCGTATCCCGAGCGAATGCGAGGGATCTCATCGTAAAACTTGATATGACGAGATCCTTCGGATTTCGTCCTCAGGTTACTTTGGTAGGGATTCCATACCGACAGATTTTTCTGTATAGAGTGACGCGATCGATACCAAGGATTTCCGCTGTTTTTGATTTTTTGAAATTCACACTTTGCAAAGTATTAAAAATATAATTTCGCTCGAGCTCAGCTAAGGTGGGAGTTGTTGATGGAGTGGACAAGGAAGGGTTGGCGGCAAGTGCATATTCATGGGACAGAATGTCTCCGCATAAGATCTCTTTTGGAAAATCCTCGAGATAGAGCGTGTGGGAGCGAGCGGTGACAACGGCACGCGTTACGGCGTTTTCAAGTTCCCTGACGTTTCCTGGCCATGAATATCGCATGAGGTGTTCCAAGATTCCATTTGAAAGTCCTGTGATGCGTTTAGAAGCCTTGGCGCTTGCATCGGCTATAAAATAATCGATGAGTTCGGGTAGATCCTCGAGTCTGTGGCGCAAGGGAGGGATTTCCACGAGAAAAACTTTGAGTCGAAAATAAAGGTCTTCTCTAAAGCGAGATTCTTTGATTTCGTGTTCCAGATTTTTATTCGTAGCCGCGATGACTCTAACATCGATCTGTCTCGTTTCATTCGAGCCCACAGGCTTAATCTCTTTTTCTTGGATCGTGCGGAGCAATTTTACTTGTAACGCGAGCGAAATGTCTCCTATTTCATCGAGAAAAATAGTTCCACCCGCCGCTTCTTCAAAGAGTCCGCGTTTATTGCTAATAGCGCCAGTAAAGGCCCCTTTCACATGTCCGAACAGTTCCGATTCCAGTAAAGTGTCTGCGAGGGCTCCGCAATTGACCGCAATGAAAGGTTTTTCCGAGTAGTGGCTGTGAGCGTGAATGGTTTTGGCAATTTGCTCTTTTCCGGTTCCTGTTTCTCCCAGGATTAACACATTCCCCTGATGAAGGGCGGCATTTGCCATGTTTCGATAGACCTCAACCATGCAGGAAGATCTGCCTACGATGCGCTTGATGGGAGGAGCATTTGAGCAAAATCGGTCGTCGCCTGAAGGAGTGATGGCAAGCAGCCGCTTCGAGGCTCTGTTTACCGTGGATATCAACTCCAGTTCTAGTTGTTCTAAATTATTTGGTTTTGAAAGGTACTCAAAGGCCCCGTTACGGATAGCGGAAATCGCCGTGCCGACATCTGCTTCTCCGGTAATAAAGATAAAGAGTTGATTCTGGTTTGATATGTTTTTTTGCGCAGGCATGAGTTCCAAACCGTTGCTGTGCGCGAGGTGAATATCGCACAGTACGATAGGGAAAAATCGGCTGCGAATCTGATTCCGGGCCTCTTCAAAGGTGAGGGCTTGAGTGACTTTATACCCAGCGCCGCTCAATAAAGTCGAAAAAAGTTGCGCAGTAGCGGAATCATCCTCGACGATGAGTACTTCTGGAAGGACAGAATAGGTAGATTCTAGATCTGGTAAAGTCAGAAAACTTCCTTTTCTAAGGCCGCTAAGACGCGGAATAAGCGCTTTTTCGAAAGCAATGTCAATTGCTAAATGAACGGGTTGGACACTCTTAAGCCCCTCTGGTTGGTTTGAAGCCTATACGGGCGAATTTGCAATGGGAAGAGTGGCTTGGCTTTTGCACATAAAAAAGCCTTTCCGGAGGTATTCAATGCGATCAACAAATCTTATCAAGAATCTGAAAACGGATCGGTTCGACTGGACAGACACGATACGCAGGAGAGTAAAAAGAAAAGTGGTACGGGAGCGGCTTGACACTGCGTACGCGGAATTGCTTTTAGGAACAATTATAGGAAGCGGGACAGGGGAAAGGGATCGCGATCCGATGGGGGGCGGATGGGAAGGAACCGACGATGCCACCTCCACAGCGCCGTCGGATCTTACAGGTATTTCCAGCTCTCCGACGGGAAGGCCGATCGACCCAAACATTCAGAAAGTTGCGGATGAGCTTGGAAACCCTTCAGAAATGAAGGAAATTAAATTTCCTAAAGGGCGTCCCACAAAGATTTATTCGGGTCTTTAGACTGCATTTAATCAATAGGGCCATTTCGCCAGGTTATTGAGCGAGCGGCATCGGAGGAGAGGCTGGAGTATCGACCGAAGCTTGGCACTGAAATAAAAACGATTGTTTCATGGAAGAATAGCTGTGCAAACATTTTCTCTTTTTCGCTAACGTACTTTCTAGATATTGCATTGGTTTATTTGTGTTCTTATCTGATCTACAGGGTGTGTTTTCAGAAATGGGTCCGAGTATCATTTCAACGTAGGCTCTCTGGAGTCGTCGGTTTTCTATTCGCATTCGAACATAAGAGCGAATAATGATGTCTGCGCGAATTCTGAAGTCGGATTTAGGTATTTGGATTGAGTTTTGTTTTAGCATTTGAGTCCTTATTACTTTGGGTTGTGAGAATCGTTTCCCGTGTTATCTCGATTAAAACTAATGAGATCGAAGCTTAAATTCTTGTTTGTCGTGAACTCCCCGCGCTGGATGGGAGTTTTCGACAGAAATGACCAGAAAGCAAAAGTAGCGATAAAAAGAAGGTAAAGTAATTCTGCAAGTGGAGGGGGTTTAGGTAGCCCTTCTACATAACTTTCGTTCCGGAATTTATAAACCTCATTAAGCTCGTTGATTATAAATGCAAGGTATTCATAAACAGCTTTTCTCACCGATGCGCCCTCCTATTTCTGCTTTCCTCATTTCTTTACGGCATACAGTGCATAGAGGATGCCAAATTAAGGACGATTACTGCAGGCTAATGAGGATGGTTAGAATAATTTGAGTTGCTCATAGCAACTCTATGACGATGGAGATGCAACTTAGGTGGTTGAGGTTCCTGGTGGACGGAAAACCCAGGTAGGCTCAACGGAAGCGAGATTCGTGTTCTGGTGGATACCGAATCGTTGTCCAGTTTTACTAGAGAACAACTTGATTCCAAGTGCCTCTCGAGACTTGAACTTCGCCGCTCGAGGTTTCATGCCAAAGGAGTAGTTCGCAGCCGTGTCCATCGCTGCAAATGCTAAAAAGATAGGCCGGTTTTCCAGCTAAGTTGAATTGATAGATCGTTTTAGGTAGTTCGGCACACGTCTGATCACAGACTGCACTGACATTTCGGTAAAGAAATCCACGATAGTTGTAGGGGTTTTCAGTGGATGAGCAGTCTATCTGAACGACCTCTTCTGCGATAGAAGATCGGCAATTGGAAAGACTGCTAACCGGTTGTCCATTCCAGTTTAAGACTTTCTCCACGTTTTCGACTTTCCCCAAACGAAACGGCACCCTCTTTTCACCATTTCCATTATCCTGGGGAGTCAGCGCTTCAATCGCTTTGCGGATCGACTTTTCCGATTCTTCCTTTTTTACTGGAACGAACTCGATGGCTTTTACATTTTTAACTTTTCTTTGAGTAGCCAGAGCTGCTGTTTGAACTCCAACGCTTTTCGTAAGTGAATAAAGTCCAAACCACAGCGGGATTTCCTGCTCAACACGTCTTTCAAGGCGAACTAATTTGGCGGTGCCGACTCCCGCACTCCCAATCACTTGCAGTGTTTTTGGCACTTGAGTTTTAGATACTTTCTCGACTCTCCAATACTCGGTAAGATGAACTTTGACTTTCAGATTATCGACCGGAGAGACAGCATAGATTCCAGATGGTTCGGAAGCCGAGAGTAAAGGGATGTACCAAATTAAAAGATTAAGCATAAAGTAAAAGTGTTCGTCGTTTTTCAGGCTTAAAAGGTAGCGGTCATGTCCAGTATATAGATGCTCCCCCGCAAAACCTAGTCACAATGCCGTGCGTTTCATTATTTATTCGTTATAAATTTGGTTACCGATATTATCGGCCCATTAGGAAATGAGGCTTTATTTCCCCTTTTCGTTACTTCGAAT
>CAZRZK010000066.1:0-12120 GCA_964604555.1 uncultured Pseudobdellovibrionaceae bacterium
CGATTAAAATAATCAGGGGCTGACTAGCTCTTCAGGGGTCACATGGGAAGCTCCCACACGTCCCACCACAATGGCCGCCGCTTGATTTGCCACCTGCATTGCCTCTTCTAAGGTCGAGCCACGCGCTAGCAGCATAGCCATGACGGCGATTACCGTATCCCCAGCTCCGGTCACATCGAAAACCTCGCGGGCGAGAGTGGGAATATGTTTCAGTTCTCTTTCACCTTTTTGATTCTGGGAAAGTGCCACCATTCCATGCTCTCCACAGGTAATTACACTATGGGCCAACTCTGCCCCTTCCAAGAGCTTGAGGGCAATAGTCGAAAGTTGAGCCTTATCAAATCCCCCCTTGAGTCGAATCCCTGAAAGGTCACACGCTTCAGACACATTGGGGGTCATGAGGGTGGCCCCTCGATAAAGAGAAAGCGGTTGATGCCGGCTGGGATCCACAAAGACCGGTTTACGGTGAGATTTCGCAACCCCGACGAAGGAGACGGTATCGGGATTCCAGAGCCCTTTACCATAATCTTGTAAAATGATTCCATCACAACTGGGGATCTCGTCGCAAATTTGCTCTAAGAATTGTTTTGCTACTTTTGGATCCAAGGCATGGGTTCGTTCAAAATCGACCCGAACCAAGTGCTGTCGTTGCGCAATCACGCGAATTTTTTTGAGAGTGGGACGAGAGGGATCGGAGATCAATTTTCTTCGCGTGAGCCCCCGCTCTTCCATCAACTTTTCGAGCTGTTCCCCTTCGGAATCGTTTCCCCGCACACCGATGAGCAAAGGATCTCCACCAAGGGATAATATGTTTTCCGCTACGTTGCCCGACATCCCTAATTTATGGGTGGTTGATTGGACCTCGACGACGGGAACGGGCGCCTCGGGACTGATTCGATGGGTATTGCCAAACAGGTATTCGTCAATTCCAACTTCGCCGGCCACTAAAATCCGGACCCCCCGGATTGCTTTAATCTTTTCCTGCAGCGACAACATACTCCCCGAACCATACAATAAAATTAAAAAGGGGTCACCTTTAACAGTGCCCCCTTTCCATTACTTACTAGAAACGGCTTTAATCGCCGAAAGCCAGTTGGTGGCTTTATTGAACTTCAGTTTCGAATAGGTCTCTTCGGTGCTCTTCGATTTGACCCCATCGACTGGAATCCAGACGGCAACCCCCTGCGCATCTTTCATATCTTCACTGGTTCCGTTGGTCGCCACATACTTCCCTAAGGCCGTTTTCACGGCTTTTAAGGAACCGGAAGCGATTTCGTGTTGAGACTGTGATGCCATCAACTTATCAACCCAGTGACCGATATCCACCCCATCGGCGGAAAATCCAAGGGCGGATGAAGCGGCATCTCGAACCACACTCACCTTTTCAGCAGAGAGCTTGGTAATCTCTTTTGAAAGAGCGGCTAAGGCAGTAGTTAATCCGGCTGTCTCGTTCAAGTTAAGAGCTGAAAGGGTAAGTTCTCTTCCTTCTAAAAGCGGGCTTTTGATATAGGCCTCTACAAAAATCTTTCCCACTTCAAGGGCGCTCGCCTTCGGATTTTTCACCCAACCTTCGGCCATCAGGTGATAAGGCCACCCTGCTCCCGGTTCGAGCTCTTCCGAAGCGACGTGAACATCGACCGAATCGGCCACTTCAGCCGCGATCTCAACCATGCTCATCAAACAGGCATCGTGGCCTAATATATCCACCTTGTGTCCGATAATTTTTGCGGCTTGAGCCATTGCAAGACCGAGTTGTTCCGTCGTGATGTAGTTACCGGAATGATCGTCGAAGCTGATGCCTCGGTGAGGCTGGCAACGGCTTTTGCGATCCCATCCCGATCCATGATCCCAGGTCGCGATGAAATAATGTTTCGCAGGATATTTTTCTTTGGCCCACGCCACAAATTTCACGAGCTCTTCGTAGCTTCCCATGTCGACGCGAGGGAGCGTCTCGACGACAGGAGAGGTGATCTTGTCTTCGTCACTATCTTTCACCATCAACATCCGCTTCGTTTCGGTGCTGTTCATGTCGCCCCACTGGACGACAAAATTAACATCTTTGGAAGAACCGACCGTTTCCAGCTGGTTCAAATTCATCTCTCCAAAACTGGCGAGATTGTTATTGCCATTTAAGAAGAGAAGAAACGACCACTCCTTTTCCTGAACCGCATTCGCGGCGGAAAAAGACAGCACGCAGCAGACCACCCACGCATAAAACAATCCGATTGCTTTCATGCAGGTATCCTTTTTTTTAAGTGTTAAGGTTTGGTAATGATACTGACAATTTAACGTTAGACCTATTTAACGCAGTTGTATACCTCTTTTCGAGGCGCGGCATAAAACCAAGAGCAGCGCGTTATGCACTCTTCCCTCGTTCTGCCGATAAGAAAAGTGGTGGACTCTACCATTCAAAATCTAGAAAAAAGAGCCCTACCCTATCTCCCTTGGGCCATTCTTTGCTCTTTGCTTTTGCACGTCATCTTCTTCAGCTCCCGTTATTTCGATTGGAAAATTCCGACGATAGAAAACAAAGAGGCGCCATTAATTGAAATCACCGAAGTTCCCCCGACCTATCCAGGGGCAGAAGAAAGACAGGCGCTTCCCGTAACGCCCCCCTTACCGGTCCCCGAAAAGGAGATCGCCGAAACCGAGGACGCTAATAATCGCGATATCGATCCCAATGCAAAATATTTAAGCGACCGAAATCAAAAAGCGGAAAAGCAAATGCGCTCCCAAACGATCGATGATTTCCGGGCCAAAGAAGGAAGCGGCAAAAAAGCGGAAGATGTCCCATTGCTTTCCGAGTCGAGCTCCGAACTCGATGTCGCTCCCGATGGGATCGCCCCCAGCAAGCCGAAAAAAGACTGGAAGCAACTCACGATGAAAGACTTGGGCATTGGTGGGGACGGAGGTGATACCTCTGCCTCCGATGATAGGCTGAATGGCTTAGATAGGGGTGATCGAACGGTCCTCAGCACCCGTGAATTCAAATTTTTTGGTTACTACCACCGAATCAAGGAACTTTTACGGCAATATTGGAAACCCTACGTGGAACACCAAATCACCCGTGTTTATGGGCGTGGAAGAGCGATTACCAGTGATGAAATGATCACTCGCGTCGTGGTGATGCTGAAAAACGATGGCACTCTCTTTAAAATTTCCAAAATAGCGACCAGTGGAATCCCCGAGATCGACGAGGCCGCCGTACTGGCCTTCGAACGGGCCGCTCCCTTCCCCCACCCCCCCAAAGGGATGATCGATTCGGATGGTTTCGTCCGCATCAACTGGGACTTTATCCTCAAGGCCGAAACCGCCCCTCGAATCCAATTCCGCTCCAGTGGAAATGCGGGCGGGGGGACAAGGGAACGCGGTCTGGACTAGTTACACTGCTAATCCAACAACTGCATCTGATAGGGAGGCAGCTTGAATTCCCAGCTCAACTCTTCCCGCTCCTTCATTTGAGAGATGGAAAAATTTCGGATTCGGGGACGGCGCTTGTCCCGATCGATCCAATAGACAGCATCCCGTTTCTTATCCCACACAATCTTCGAGAAAGCATAGGCCTCTCCTTCGGCCACCACTTTCGTCAACTTGTGGGTAGTCGGATTAAAAAGGACCAGCTTACTCTTTCCGGCTGCGGGAAGATCAATCGTTGCCACTCCGAGTGTCGCTGAGAGAATTTCAAAGTCGGCAATATCCCCACCTAATTCCTGCTCCGTGACCACCCACCCTTTGACCTGTCGGCTCTTAGGATCGATCTGATCGATGCCCCCATCCAGTTTCGATTCCAATCCTAAATATCCCGCTTCACCCACATAGATCTTCTCGTCCGCTCCCACTTTAAAGTCGGTCACGGGATTCAAGCCCGTCAACGGAACGACTTGGAGATCTCCCGTCTGCGGTTGGATCACGGCGACCGATGAATAGTTTGTTGGTTTGTATTTCTTGAGCCGTTTTATTTGCAACCAAACCTTGCCATCGATAAAGGCCATCTCGCTCATCTCTGGAATACCATCGTCATCGGCATAGCTCGAGAGATCGATGTTGGGGCCAGCACTTTTCCCTGTGGTGGGGTGCACTTGCAGAATGTGCTTCGATTCCATGCGAGTAACATAGGCAAGGCTTCCACTCAACCACAAAAAATCCTGCGCATTCAACCCACCCACCGAATAATTGCCGACCACTTTGCGGGTTTCACGGGAAAGGACCAAAACAGAATCTCTTCCAAGCCGGTTGACCACAAAAAGATGTTCGCGGTTGCCACGCATAACGGCGTCTCCGTGGATGGGGATATCTTCGTCATTCACCACGCGATTATCGGTTAATGAAACTCGCTGTAAAAGTCCGGAGGTATAATCGGAAGTGACAACCCATAGTTCAGGCCCAGGACCTGCCACTGGATTTTGTTGCTGGTCAACCGCCTTTTTCCCACATCCCGCAATGATTAAGGCCAAAATTAAAAATCGAATTGCCATAAGACCGCTATCCTTCTGCCTGCAATGGGATATCCAGGATATCCCGAGTTCAAATCTTTCCACTCAAATCCACCTACTTGAGTCTGAGAGGTGATCACATTGAGCAGATTGCGAATTTCCAAACGGAAATTCCCGTAATCCTGGGTTCTAAAACCGGCCCCGACATGATGTTCTGTCCACCCATCCATTCGGTAAACATTCGCCACATCACTGAAGACTTCACCCATCTGTTCAATGGTGTAATCGCCATACCATGGATTGGCATTGAACTCCACCCCCGTCTGCCAACGCAATCGAGGGCGGTAAGGGACCTCTTTCCCTTTCTGGTAACTCACGTCACTCAAGTTGGTCGTTGATAGAAAGGTAATCCCCGCATGCCATTGGATAGGAAAATCTTTGGGCGCAATTCTCGAGGATAATTCATGGGATAAAATCTCACTCTCTCCAATATTCGTGGCAATGCGAGTGGACTGGGAATTGGGCAATAGACTGATGAGATTGTGAGCACGCGCCACCGAAAAGGTATAAGAGAAAAGCGCTCCCCACTCTTTCATTTCGATATCGATGCCTACTTCGCCTTTTTCAGCCGTTTCCGGTTTCAACTCCGGACTGGAGGTAATTCCATTTGAAGTGCCAAACAGTTCCTGCATCGTCGGAACCCGATAATAGTATCCGATTGCCGAGCGCATCCTTAAACCCGAAAGAGGCACCCACTCCACTCCCAATCGCGGAGAGGTATGGCCGATATTTCGTCGACTGTTTCCTTCATAAAAATAAAATCCTGACTCAACTGCAGGGTTAAAACGGAATTTCTCTACCTCCCAGGCCAAGCTGGCTGAAACAGGAAGATGGCCTCGTTGATTCTCTTGGGTTGAACTAGGAAGTTGATGGCGAAAGGCCTCTGCTTCGACACCCATCCCCGCACTTCCTTCTAATCCTGATGCCAATCTCCACTCCTGAATGGTACGCACACCACCCTGGAATAGACGGGATTGGGAGGTGGGTCGCAATAAAACAGTAGGTCCTATCTCATTTTTAAAATTCTCCCCATTCCACCGCCCATATAAAAGAAAATTACTCGACCACCCCGACTGGACCCGCCAATTTCCTTTGATTGCCGAGAGGTGCCCCCAACGGGTGAGATTCGCCTCCATGGGCGCATCCAATGCTCCAGGGATTTCGTTGTCTTGATAGCTTGTGATTCCAAAATATTTCCAATCCCGGGAGAGCCACACTTGAGGAATGAAGATTGCCCGCCGGTAGCCATTGTGTTCGCGGTTTTTAAGTTGGTCATCTGCAGACTCAAATGGCGTTCCCCCATCATCAAAATAGGGGAAATTTTCTTGGGATTGCCGGTAATCCAGAACCGCATACCCCTGGAAGGGCTCTAAAATCCCTCCTTTAGCAAAGCCCTGGTATCCATTGAAGGATCCTCCCCCAATCCCCAACCTCCGTCCCTCTCGGCTAAGGGTAAGGTTTACCCCGCCACCGATGCCGTCACTCAAAAAGGTCGAGGGGACGCCCGAGGCAAAAACCTCGGCACTCCCAATCGCAGAGCTGGGTAAGGATTCCAGCCATTGCCCCTGAAATTGGGCGTCACTGAGCGGGACTCCTTCCAAGAAGACCCGATTCTGAATCGGGCTGAGCCCCCGCATGATAAAGGTAGGTTCGGGGGAACCAGGAAGTGCTTTGGTTTGAATCGCGGGGTGATTTCCCAGGGTTCGAACCACCGGCTGGTCCTTTTCTTTTGGGATCTCGAGCCGCTGACCCTGAAATTCAGAGGGTAAATCCCCCTCCAGCCCCCCACCCCTGCGGGTGGTAATAATCTGGGTCGGCAGTTCCGATTCTGCAGCATATAAAGACAACAGCAAAAAGGGCAAAAAAATCACGCACCAGACTTAGCACTTTCCATCCCATTTGTGGTAATAAAAGGGATATGAGCGACGAAAAACTTTCCATTCGATTAGAGTTTACCCCGAACCCCAACACCTTGAAATTTGTGCTGAATCGCACTTTGGTTGAACGGGGAGCGGTCAATTTTGAGAGCGCCGCTAAAGCGGCCAAGTGCCCGCTGGCTCAAGCGGTCTTTCGCGTGCCGGGGATCACGGCGGTGATGCTAGGAAATAAATTCGTCACCATTACGAAGGGAATTGAAGGAAGTTGGGATGTGGTGGCCGATGAAGTGCCGAAAGCGATTGAAAATCACCTCAACCAAGGCGGATTAGTTTTCGATCCCGATTACAGTTTTGAGCAACCTCAAACCGTCACGGGAGAATCGGCAGAGATAGAAAAAAAGATCATGGAGATCTTGGACAATGAAATCCGGCCCGCAGTGGCCATGGATGGCGGCGACATCACCCTCTCCCGCTACGATGACGGAATTGTCTACTTGCACTTGCAAGGGGCCTGCAACTCCTGCCCCAGTTCCACGGCGACTCTCCAGATGGGAGTAGCCACTCGCTTGAAAGAGGCGATTCCGGAAATTAAGGAAGTCGTCCAGGTTTGATCACTCTCAACCCTCGATTCCGATCGGGGGCGATCACGCAATCGCCAGGTGGTATAGGGCTCTTTTTCTTGCAATCAATAAACTGATAGGGCCGCTGTCCATAAAAGAGATACTGGGGGCCCAGATCATAACTGCGATAAAATTCGTCTTGGGGCTGCTCCCATGTCTGCGCCCTCAATCTAATCGGACAGACATTCACCCGTTCACATTCTGGGTAAGCTCGGATCTGCTCCCCCATCCGGAGGAAATCGCTCTCTTTGATCTGATAGACGGGATCACTGGCATAAACCTTAAACTCATTCACCGATTTGATGAAGGGAACAATTAAACACAAAGAGATCGCCACCCATCGCCACTTTCCTAGAGCCGACATTCGATACGCAACATATCCCAACAGAAGGGGGAGCATGGGAAAGAGGTAGCGAATCTCCCTTTGAGGCAGAGCTTGGGTAATCAAGGCCATCGCTATCACCGCTAAAACCGAACTTTTCAAAACGAGCTTGCTTTCAACACTCTTAAAAAGAGCGCCTGCAAATAACAACCAAAAAGGAAGGCCGTACATTCGATACAGCCCATCCAGATAAAGGGTGGGAGGACGGCGTAATACCTGCGCCATATGAACTGTCTGAATAAATAATTTTTCAATGTGGAACCAAAGTCCGGCATCCCATCCGCCCCACAACAGAAAAACAGCTTCCAAGGTGATTCCACAAATAGCCATTAACCTTAAAATTTCCATTCGTGGAATTTTCTCCCGCCACCGCCCAATCAAAAGCAGTGCGGGGACAAAGAGGAGGAAATGGTATTTGCACAGACCGCAAAAGGTGGCGCAGACAATTGAGCTATTTCTACGCCGTTGTTCCCAGAAAAGCACGGCTAACCCCATCCAGACTCCCGCCCAGAGATCGGCTAACAACGTCACCGAATAGTGGTGCAAAACGGGATTTAATAACAGAAAAAGAGTTCCCAGCAGGGCGGCTGCTTCCCCAAAGATTTTTCTTATCACCCCCCAACTCACTCCCACATAGACAATGGTCACGAACACCATCGAGAGATGGTATTGCTTCAGGCTGGGCAGATAGCCATTCAGGAGCAGCCCGATTTTATCGACGAAATAAAGATAAACGATCAGTCCCCGCGGACGGAAAGGGTCTACGGTAATCCAGTCAAAGCGGACATCATGTAAGCGCCTTGCCTGGAGCAGAAAATTATACCCGTCCCAATAGTCGAGCGATAAAGCACCCGCTAGCCAGCACCAGGCGGCAATGGAAACAGCAAATGTAAACCCTAAAAAGTACAATCCAAATTGTTTCTGCCATGGCATATGAAGCGATTTGAGTATACCATCGTATCATGTCAGTCTCTTTGGTGCCTGTCACTTTAGTTGAAATTGAAAAAGCCCGTAAACGGATAGCCCCCTATATCCACCCTACTCCTACTCTCATGTTTCAGCGCATCAATGAAACCTTGCAAAAGGAGGTCCTTTTCAAATGCGAAAACCTGCAAAACACCGGTTCCTTTAAAATCCGCGGCGCCGCCAACTGTATTTTATCGGAACTGGAAAAAAATCCTCCAAAGGGATTGGTAGCAGCATCGGCTGGTAACCACGCCCAGGGAGTGGCAAGTATTGGGAAACAACTCAAGATCCCGACCACGATCGTAATGCCAACGGTTACGCCACAAACCAAAGTAGCCAACACCCAATACTGGGGAGCAAAGGTGGTGCTCCATGGTGAAGTCTTCGACGAGTCTTATGAAAAAGCTCAACAGATTTCCAAGGAAGAGGGACTGGTCTATATTCCCCCCTTTAAAGACGACCGGATCATGACCGGACAAGGAACGATTGGCCTCGAGCTCTCTGAACTGCCCGGGTTTTCAAACATCGAGGCGGTGATCGTTTCGATTGGTGGAGGGGGCTTGATCAGCGGAATTGCCGCTGCGCTAAAAGCTAAAAATCCAAAAATTAAAATCTATGGCGTCACGGCTCAAAACGCACCTTCGGCCTATTTAGCATTTAAAGAAAAAAAAGCGATTGAACACCCGGTTACTTTCACTATTGCAGAGGGAGTAGCGACCAAACGCTGTGACACTGAGATGAGTACACTACTGAGAGGATTGGTCGACGAGGTCTATTCGATCTCTGAAGATTCGATAGCTAGCGCCATTGCGATGCTCGCGGAACGAAGCCACTTGGTGGTGGAAGGGGCGGGAGCTCTCCCTCTTGCCCTTTTATTAGAAAATAAAATTTCAGAGAAAAAAGTGGCCGCAGTTCTCTCGGGGGGAAACATCGATCCCTCCGTTCTTTCCCAGGTTTTGCAACGTGGACTCGTCAAACAAGGCAGGCTCGCACGTCTCTTAGTTCGCGTGGTCGACCGACCCGGAAGCTTGCACTTTATCACCCAAATTTTAGCAGAGAAAAAGGCCAATATATTGCAGGTCATGCACCAACGCGCCAACCTTCACCTTGCCATGGGAGAAACTGAGATTGAACTCGATCTGGAGACCCGCAGTCGCGAACATACCGATAGCATTTGTGCTGCTCTTAGGGAGCGTGGCCTTTCCGTCCAGGTGCTTTCCTAACAACGAAGTCGGGCTCCGCTATTGGATCGAATCGGCCACCTATAATCGCCTGAATCCCACCTTTAAAACGCAACATGAGCTCTCACCTAATTTGGATTGGGAGCTCTTTGCGAGCGGAAAACATACTTGGAAAGCGGCTAACACCGTCGACGCTGGCACCGCAATCAACCTTCATCCCTGTTCAGCCACCCGTGTTCAACTGCGACTGAGCCATCACTATCTTTTTGAATCCAACGCCAGCCTCACCCACCTTCTCCTTTTTGGTGAAGTGAAAATTCCTATCATTGCTGGAAGTTATTTTTATGGAAGACTAGGATGGTATGAACGCACGGGGAAATTATCGGGAGCCACTTATATCCCAACCCCATTTCTTGGGCAGTTCCAGCAACACGATTTCATTCTCACTCTCGGACTTTTCATTCCTTTCTCGGAAAAATGGAATCTGAATCTCTACACCTCCACTATCGACGACTGGGAGGTCTATAACCTCAACAATCCCTTTGCTGAAGCGCGCCTCAGTTGGCTGCAAGAAAATAAGACCGAGTTCTCACTCCTGTTTCGTTACCAAATCCTGCTCGGTTTCGGGCGATTAGATCGTTTACTACTAGGTGTGATGCTTCGCTATTAAACTTAACCCAACTGTATAAAAATTTTTCCCCACTTTCGTAATCAAGAACCTGCGCACCTTGCTTACCACGGCGCATCCAAACTAAAATTAACTAGCGCATTCATTCCTAAACGGAGAACTCATGAAAATTAAAATCATTTTGTCAATCGTAGTTGCCTGCCTTTCATGGATGTTAGGTTCCTGTGGAAGCAACTCTTCGGGAGGAATTACCGACCTCAACTCATTGCCAGCTGCAGTGGGGCCAGTAGTCAGTTCAAGCTCCATTAACAGCGGTGTTCAACTCTTTAGCGCAACCACCGGTGTAACGCTTGCCGATTTTGGTGATGTGAGTTGGTCAGGAACTTCTAAAAGTCGCCCTTTCTGCGAAATCGGGAGGTTGATTAAAGAGTCCTATATGCAGATCTCAGAACCCGATAAGATCACCTGCTATATCGCGGCGATGAAAGAAAACGGAGCCTTTCCGACCGATATCGACGATGGAAACTATAAATACTACCAACTCTCAGGGGCGGGACGTCCAGGAGGAGGGGCCAAGCTCCTTAAATTTAAAGTAGTCAAAGATTCCTCAGGGAACATCCAATCTTTTGAAATGTTTGCCTGCAATCAAAACAGGAATCGATCGACCACCCAAGACATGTATGCCTCAAAAGATGTTTCCAACTTAGCGGCTGCCAACATCACAGCCAAATTCGGATTCTCTGCCGGTGGAGTTACCTTCTCAAGCGGTGCGACCGCCACGGGGGCGGTGAACACCGACGGCGATTGGACTAGTAAGACGATAACCATGTCCAATGTGAGTTCATTTAGCAGTCGAGTCGCCTCCTCATTCCGTCAGCAGGTCACCGTGACCCAAAACGCCACCACCGTCACTGCAACTGCTTTTATGGCCGGAGATCACAGCAGTGACAGTTTTTCAAATCGCCTTTATGGAGTGGTTCAAACGCTAAACACCGACAGCATGGCTACCTATGCACTGGGAGATGGCTCGGCTCAATTTGCCATTAGCCATACTCACCTGGGAACGACCTATAGCCAAACAGGCACGAAATCATGGTTGGGCGATACGCAAGAACCTCTCAGCGATGCGACGCAAGGGGAACAATATACGACAGCAAGCAGTGGAACGCTTCCGACGGTCTTGAGCCAATCGGATATCAGTGCTATTACCGCTTTCACCACGGCACAGACTTGGGATTGTGAAGCGGAAGACTCGTTTGAAACGACGAGTGCGAGTGGAAACTCAGGACTACGGACAGCACTTCAGGCTTGCAACACAAAATACGGAGGAGAGAGACGCGGATGGGTCGAATGCAGAGACGCTACTGGATTATAATTTTCTTGTTTCTACATTTTCTTGGGCAATGGGAGTGGATATTTGCATCCACTTCAGATAACACTACTCTTTCCTGTAACACCATCTCAGCGCACATCTATGAAAAAGTAGAAAGCAAAAAAGAACTCCGCATCACCGCCACATTAGAGGGACGGACCCTTCGTATTTCTTATTACGCCACCTCGAATTTAAACTTTGCGGCACTGGTAAAAGAACAAATTGAACAAGCAATTCAAAAGTTTGGCATCGAAAACATCGATACAATCACGATCCCCCTTGAAGCCTACCTCTCAACCCCCGAACGGGGGACAGGCCCTTTAAACCCGCTCCTAGAGATCTTCAATCAAGGTTGGAATGGCCTTAACCATCAAAAACGGGGACCTCTAGGAGCCGCAACAGTCGGAGCCCGGATTCTGCAAGAAAAATTAGGACTTTTATCTCATTTTGGCCTACCACCGACCATCGAAGATAAGAAAATTCCGAACAATCGCTGGACCTTCACCGGCGCCACCATCCACTTCCACCGCTAGTTCTAGTTCTTGTATGGGGACGGAGGTAGATTTCGCACGAAAATAATAAAAGTGATCAAAATTTCACT
>CAZRZK010000067.1:0-11688 GCA_964604555.1 uncultured Pseudobdellovibrionaceae bacterium
AGCCTCATAATAAAAGTATTTAATCACTCTACGTATTTTTGTCAAGTATGGCTCCGAACCCTGTACCAAGCGAGAACCGAAATTAAAGAGACATGGCAGCAGCTTGAGACTGCATTTTCTTTGCTACAGAGAGCGGCTGTTTGATGATTTGGGATTTCTGTTTTTCAAACAAATGACACAAAGGTGCCATGGTGCAGCCGTGCCAAAGTTGATCAATCAAATAAAATATGTAAAAGTACTCTCTTATGCAAAACACGCATGAAGATAGAAGATGGTTGGCTGTTGCAGCAAGTTCAGTCTTCGTGATTGCAGTAATCTTGGTTCAAATTATTTTCTTTCAAGGTGATTACATTTGGTGGATTTCATATCAACCACTCTCTCCTTTGTCTTGGGATCAGATAGGCACGGTTACATTTCGCACACTGGGCGCACTTCTTTATGGAACGGGATTCTATCTTGTTCTATACAGAGGCATGAAAGCCCTGCACTTTACCTTCGCAGATTATAAATACGTCAAACTCTTGGTTTGGATTTCATTGATGGTGATTGTGGACAAGATACAGCGTCTCATGGTTTATGGGTTTAACGAACTTTGGTCTCTTTATTGGAACGCAATTAGATTTATAGTTTTTCTCTGGCCTTCTTACTGCATTATTATTTCGGGATTCGTGGCATTCTTCTTGGCGCGGCGGGTTTTGCAAAGAAAGGTTTAACTATGCACCAAATCATATATGAGGAAAAAGAACCAAAAACCAAACATGATCATCAAGACGGGAAGAAGCGAAATACATCTCCGCGCGCATTACGAGGAAGATCCAGAGAAGGTTTCCCAGGCGAAAGAAGAGTTTAATAGAGGACTCCGGTACATAGCTAAACAGGGTGGATGGGTAGAAGCATTGGAAGAAAGCGATGCGGCATTGGTTCGCCTCATGTGTCTTTTTAAAGAGATCGAAGAAAAAAATGCCAAGATGTCTGATGAGGAACGGCGGCAGAATGTTGTGGGAATGTGGAGTAATGGTAAATTTATTCATTACTAGCCTCAAAAGTAGTTCTATGGTGAAGTAAGGTGGTCAGGCATATCATTACTTCAATGAAGATTTCGCAGTACTTTCGGCTCGGTAAGTCGCAATACGAGATTGATTTCGTTGATGTGGATACAAGAAACGACACTCCGCTTTATATCGATCCCTACGCAATCAGCGTGAGAAATGATCCCTGGGCGATCGAATGTCACAACCACATAGTTGATTTTTTTCAGATCGTCGTTGATTGCATTCGGAACAATGAGGATGATAAAGCGAAGGAATTGTTGAGTTTCCTACATGAACCGCAAGAAACACATTTTGGGGTATCAATCGCAGGATCGAACGGCAGAGGCGTCGGCGGCCTTCAATCGATAGAAATATTCGAGGCACTGAAAGGAAGTCGCGCAGTCCAGACAGGATTTCTGAAGGATTTGGAGGATTGCGCTCTGATGATAGAAGGCATCGATCGCGACAAGATTTCCGACATAGCGACAAATATCATCCGTCGCCAATTGATCGAATACACGAAGGATCAATGCAACCTTCTCAATATACCCATGGCTTCCAAGCCGTCGGGATTCTTTTGGGATATGCACGAGCACCGCTGGAAGAACGATCGCTTCGATATGCCTATGTGCGTCGGGAGTCCCATGACATTTGTTCCAAAATCTATTGCCAGGACGAATCTGGTCCTCAACTATCAAGAATATTTCAACAAAGACATTTTGGAACACTTGCAGTCGTACCATTTGCGAGCAAGCACATCGCTGGTTCAAACATTGAAGAACGGTTCGCGGCGGGTCACGAAGAAATCCATTAAAAGAGGATTTTCACAATCTAAGGAAAACGTCTATAGCTATTCGCGAGAACACCCCGAAGTGCTTAGCGGATATAAGAGCAGGAAGGCATCGACCTTCTCAGATATTGATAATGAAACGATCAAGGAATTGCAGGGGGAAACATTGGATGTTTCCAAAATTCAAGACATCATCGATCGCTTGCGAGCGATTCGACCTGGAAACGAGGGCGCAACGAAATTTCATGAAATGATTCTTGGAGCTCTCGAAGCGATCTTCTATCCGAATTTGATGTACCCGAAAAAGGAACACGAAATCCACGAGGGCAGAAAACGGATAGACATCACATTCGTAAACAAAGCCAGATCAGGTTTCTTCAATGATCTGGTGCAGCACAACATTCCGTCAATCCTCATAATCTGCGAATGTAAGAATTATTCCAGCGATCCCGCGAATGATGAATTGGACCAGTTAAGCGGACGATTCGGCGTGAATCGCGGCCGGTTCGGGATACTTGTCTGCCGGAGCATCGACAACAAGAAGTTGTTTATTCAGCGATGTCGCGACACCGCAAGCGATGGACGCGGCTATATCATTACGCTCGATGACTATGATGTAATCGCTTTGCTCAACGCGAGAATGAACAATGCTGGGGACATTGATCGTATCCTCACTGAGAAGTTAAGAGAAATACTCTAATCATTCCAAATAAATGTTCATATAAAATGAGATAAAGCATCAGGGTACAGCTATGCTTTTTGGAACTTAGTTCGGCTCTCTAGGACGGAAGGAGAGGCCAAGTTTTTATAGCAAGAGTGGCTAGTTTGGCCTGACGCAGATTTATCTGTTCGGCTGTCCACTCCTCATATTGTTCTGCAATCTCACGTGTTAATGCAATCGGGCAGTCAGCTAAAACTGGCCTCTTCACTGCGTATGATTCACTGTTTAAATAGCCATTCGGGACAGTTCCAAGTAGGGCAAGATTGCCAATTCTATACAGGTATGCCGCGGCTGTTTCATCATCGAAATCCGGCCAATTTACATCCCTGTCTTTCGGCAATATGTGCTCCAGATTCACAATTTCAGTATTCTCTACCGGTGCTACTTCGGGATAAGAATTCTCCCTTTCAGTGGCTTCAAGAGCTCGTAGGATATGCCTTGCAATTTTTGCCTTAGACATTTTAGCAACGGCAAACGCTTCTTTGAATTGGCTATCGGATGGGATAACGTTTTTGAGTTTATTAAATAATGCATCACAAGTTGTGGTCGTTCCTTCAATAATTTCCTTTGCAGCATTGGAGTATGCACTTTCTAAGGTGCCGCTTCGACCGCCACCAACAATCATAAATCTGATTGTCCAACACGGGAAAGCCCTAAAGGCTTTCAGCGCTTCTTCTTTTGAAAAATGATGAGTTACAGCCAGCATCAGTGGCTTTAGTAAGCCTGCTGGGAGTTCATTAAGGGTCATAATTTCAGATTTTATTTTGATATTGTAACCACTCCATTTCGCATGAGATGGAGTATGCATTGCTGCATAATCTTCTGCATATCGCTGAAGTGAACCTAGAAAATCTAAAGCTTTAGTTTTGCCATTCGTCATTTTTTTAATTTTTTCGAATACTTCCTTTTCTCTGGTCGCGCCAAAAATAGTACTGGCAAAATGCCGCAGATACGTCATTGTGATGTCATCGTCATCTAAAATTTCCAATGAAGAAACCATTGAAGACCATTTTTGCTGTGCTTCACTTAGACCGTCGCCGGATTCACCAAAGAGATAGTTTTTAAGCAAATCTGCTTGGGAAGTTTTTAGTCCTCGATCATTTAGTGTTTCAAACATTACATACGCATTTAAATCGTCTGGGACAATAACCAATATGACTTTTGCATTATTCTCCAAGTATTCAATCCAACGATTCACTTTCCGAAGAATATCTTTATCACTAGACCCCTGAGACACACGTTCCACCACTTCTCTCGCAAGCTCAGCAGCGTTTATAATCTTTTCATGTGACGATCTACTTGGCTCTAGATTTCGATCCGGTGATCCAGGTTCAGAAAGTATTCTTTTTCTAAAAAATTCATTGTCATCTACATTTAGAGTCAATCGTGGAACTCTTAACTGTTCAATTCGATCAATTCTTGTAAGAAATGATTGCTCTATGTCGATACGCGTAAATTCAAAGGATTCTCCTAGCTCATGTAAATAATCACGAAATGCAGCCAGTAAAATAGTCGTTGTAGCTAAGCGCTGCTGACCATCAACCACTTCTAAGGCTGCACCTGCTTTTACAACTATTGTGCCTAAAAAGTAGTGAGGCTTACCTTCATCTATAGCATTGTCCAAGTCATTAAATAAATCTAAGACATGTTCTTTTTCCCAAGAGTATTCACGCTGGTTAAGGGGTAGTTTTAAAGAATTTTGCTTCAAAACACTGGCAATACCGCTATGGTCAAAATCAACAACGGATGAAGTGGTAGGACTTGGCATCACCTTGAATGTTAGAGGTAAATGCATAATTACTCAATTATGTTCTAGCTGTTATACTGGTCTGCACTTTTGATTTTATCATTTATTTCACATAGTATCGGGTACACAAATATGAGTTTCACTGCAATCTCTCTCTATACAGGCGCTGGTGGTATGGATGTAGGTTTCAGAAACGCTGGTTTCGAGATTTTATGGGCAAACGACATTATGGAAGATGCCTGTAAAACATACGAGGCTAATCATGGGGGCATTATTCGATGTGGAGATATAGATGCGCATTTTTGGGAACTGGAAAACTATAAAGGTTCAGATATCGTATTCGGAGGGCCTCCCTGTCAGGGTTTTTCCGTTGCCGGAAAAATGGACCCAACTGACATCAGAAGTCAGCAAGTATTTCGCTTTATGGACGTTGTAGAAAAGATTCAGCCAAAAGCTTTCGTATTAGAAAACGTAAAAGCATTGGGTGAATTAGATAAATGGGAAGCAGTACGCCAAAAGCTTTTCAGCAGGGCGCATGAACTTGGTTTCTCTTTTACTCAATTGATTGTTTTAAATGCTACGGATTTTGGTGTGCCTCAAAAGCGAGAGCGAATGTTTTTTGTTGGTATTCGAGAAGCGGGGGCTTTAGATCAAGTTAATGGCTTGGAAAAATATCTTGCTCCATATCGAACGACAGCGCCTAAATCTGGGGAAATAATTAAGACATTAGGCAAAGCTGGTAGTCTAACAAATTCAAGAATTTGCAGGGCAAGAATAACGCTTGCAACTAAACCGGTAATGCGAAAGTCGCCCTATGCCGGAATGCTCTTTAATGGTGCAGGAAGACCCATCAATCCCAACGATTTTTCCAACACTTTGCCCGCATCGATGGGCGGCAACAAAACTCCCATAGTAGATGAAGATCAAATCTTTCATGGAAAGCCGAGCTGGATTGAGGAATACCATGCCAAGCTATTGAATGGATATGAACCTGTTTTTGCAGAAGCTCCTGCTCGATTAAGAAGATTGACAATCGATGAGGCTTTGAGAATTCAGACGTTTCCTGATGACTATCATTTTGTCGGAAGAACGAATTCAATTTATACCCAAATTGGAAATGCAGTACCTTGTAAGCTTGCATTTGCTGTTGGAAGCGCCACTAGAGACATGATCAATATTGCATATTCCAGCAATAGAATTGTGCCTTCATCTAAAATTATTCAGCAGAGCGCTCTTTATGCCACTGCATAAAGAATATTTTCACCTTTTCTGCGGTGCTGGGTTCATTGATATATTGTTTTAACTTCTCATAAAAGTTGATACGGGATACGGGTGTCATTCTTAGTAACTGTGCAATGATCCACTCAAATATATCTATAAAGTGATAGGTGATATTTTGATAATCAACCTTTCCCAAATAAAAGGAATTGATGGTGCCGAGGACTATATCAGGATGCACATCCTGTTTTCTGCAAATCACAATTACTTCAATTACTTCTGTTCCATGCTCTTCGTTGTATTGTCGAATCGTATCGTAGGATTCAATTACACGTGCATTATCAAATGGTTTTACAGTAATTTCATAACAAGTGGCAATAGTTTCATCAGCCAATTGCTCCATTATATCGCCAGGCTTTTTGCTAGTTGTACTTGTTACAGAGGCTCGATCTTCATGACCCAAAACAATAATCCCACTATCAAAGCCCAAATGATATTCCTCCAATAGTAAACCAGTAATGCGTTGCGGCGTATTGCCAGCATCCGGTACTTGTTTAATTAGCTGTTCACATAAAGAAAATAAGTAATTTGGATCAGCTTCGGGTTCAGTTTGTATAGAGAGGTCGGCCACTCGTGAAGCTTCCTGTAAAAAACGGGCATGAAGATCAATGGTGAACTTCTCGAGTTGTGCGGTGGACATCTTTTCAATTCTTTCAACAACCATTACGAGATGCAGAGCAGTGCCAGAGGGCCTTCTTTGTGCAGCCCATTGTTTGTTAATTGCAACGGCGGCTTTGGCAATGTTCAAGGGGCCTGACTTGCGATGTGGGATATGATTACGTAATAAAGCAGTTCGAATGGGACCCTCATACATTGAGCGTGGATTACAATCGTAGAGAGCTTTTGAAGCTTGATATTCGCCATCGATAAGACGCGCAATAGCTATGACAAGCAATATTTCTCTGAATCCCCAGGCGTCTGTCTGGAATAATAATTCCAAGTCTTTTGCATTCTCCTCATCGACTTTATAACCTTCTTTGGATGCCTCGTTAAAGAACTTTTCCATAAGATTGGAGATTTCGGCATTCCGTTGTGAAACTGTTAATTTTGTCATTGTTTGCCCTGGGGAGACATAAGCTCAGCCGGTTTTACACCGAGAGCGTGAGCAAGTTTATAAATGTTTATCAAACTAATATTTCTAACACCGCGTTCACAACTGCTGATGTACGTTCGATCTAAACCTGCAATATCTGCTAATTCCTCCTGCGCAAGACCCTTTTTAATTCTCAATTCTTTTAAGCGCATCCCGAATGCCGGTCTGGGATCAATAAATCCTGCTTTAGCCATAAAAATAGATTCCTCTTCCTATGACTAAGAGTCTACGGACTATAAGTCACATAGTTTAGTCATGCTATGTATATGATTTCTGAAGGCACCCCAGACGCATTTTTATTTCTCCGATGACAAATGACACATCCGGAAGTTTCGGACGCGCCACAGGTCGTTTATGGAGATCTTGTAAGCCAGACTCTACATTCCTCTGAAATTATGACCGTTATTCGCCTGGATCGTATTCTATCGTTTCCACATATTTGCCCACTCCCGGATTGTCGCTAGAGGTTCCGGGAAAGAAATCGATGCTGTTCAAATACAATGCCGAGTCCAACTGCCCATCGAATCGGGCGACGAGAGCATTGCCGATGTCGTTCATTTCATCATTCGTGAGCGTTCTGCCCAGTGTGTTGTTCCCGTAGTGGCTTTTGTAGATAAGGTCCAATGTACTTCTGTCATTCACGAAATCTATGGAAATTTTCCTTCCCTTACTCTTCACGATTTCATCCACGGCATTTTTGATGTCGTTCTTGAAATGATCGGTGCTCAAATCAATGCTCGCTACAAGGATGTAAAAGCTCTTTCCTCCATCGTATCTCTTGTCACTCAATTCGTAGACGATCTGATATTCCGGCACCTGTTCCTGGCTGACTTCTTCCTGCTGGTCGGTCACAGCATCCTGTTCGATCTCCGCCGCCGCTTCCTGTTGAAAGGATGGTGCCGGCGCTGTATCCGAACCGGGGTTCAAACCGAAGAGCAGCGCCAAGAAGAACAATACTGCGCCCGATGTCCACGCGGCGACTCGCCGCCGTGAGAATTGAGTTTCTGTCGGATAGGCCATACCGCAAGGAGGGGATAGAGGCAGAACAGGCGGCATAACCAAAGCGGGTACCCGACCTGGCACCCTAACATCATTGCTCCGAAGAGCTAGACAGTAGGCAGGTGGGTACCCGCTACGACTGTCTAGGAGCGCAAAAATGCGCTCGTTCGGAGCTATGCAATAATGAAAGGGTGCATGTGCATTATAAGCCTTTAGCGACGCTTGCGCATATTTTTATTAAGCGCGAACTGACCGCGAAATAATCTCGGAATTGATTCATGAGTTTTCCTTATATAGAAGCCGTTTCTTTAAAAAAATTTCCTGAATACCGCGACTATTTCGCGGTTATTTCAGAGCCTTTTGGAATGCTGTTTGGTCTAATAAACTTCGAATAAATAACGATACTAGAGTTCGGAATAGCATCGAAATTCAAATCGAAGTTTTTCTCATAAATAAGCCAATTTATAAAAAATAAAGAGGCAATTTCGTGGTCAATTCCGAACGTTTTTGAACAGTAGGGAGATATGGACGAACTAAAAAGCTATAATCGTCATGCTTTCCACTCAAATTTGCTTACAAAAGAGACAATAGACGGCCTTCGCGATGTTCATAAAAAGCTCATGGGAGTGTCGCGGCCTGGAATGGAAATCTATGGAATCCTTGTACAGGACTTCTGGCCTTTGATTCAGTCAAACAGTGAATTGCATGATGAATTTATTATGCGATTGGAATTCGAACAGGAAGCCGATGCATTTTTGCCTGAAGATGTAATCTTGAAAGTCGAATCATTCAAATGCGTTTCCGCGTTGCTAAAAGACGCTGAATACCGTATTTCAAATCTGATGGAGAGAGACGAATTCTTTAGATCCCAACAATTCATTTCCGATGTTTGTCTGGAAATGATCTCATTTGCGAATTCAATTATGAAAAATAGAGCGGATTTCGAAAAGAAAAAACGAGGACGCGGCAGACCCAAGCAGACAAAATTTGAAAGGGGCTACATTATTGCGGGGGATGCAAGAGTAAGAATTCGCGGAAATGTTCCCGTTACTCGTCTTTGTAAAAAATTGTTCGAATTGCCTTTGGGTCAAACCATCCATTGGGTTGATTTATACCAGCACATCTATGAAGTGCATGATGTAGCCGATGAAAAGGGATGGAGGAAAATTCGTCTGATTATTGGCAGGGTAAATGAAAATATGAAACAACACGGTAAAGGGGACATATTTGAGTTTGAGGGAGTCGAAAGCGGAAAAGTGCTTAGGCTTTACTGATCTTGCCGAGACTGTTGCCGAGACTCGTGGGATTGACCGTGACTTGGAGTGTCTATCTTTTGCCGCATGGAAAGTTTGGTCGCAGTCGGCAGTGCGTTGAATCTTTATATTCGAGAGGTCGAGGCTCGAGGTGCATTGTGCAAGAAGCATCTTGCAACTGCCGCTATTCACGACAAAGGACAGGAATTGCAGATATACCGCCTGTTTGATCGCCGTGAAGAAACCGCTGCATCCATCCGCAAGTTCGGAGACTTATTGCCAAGTTGGGATACGACGCTTGAATGGGTGACTCAAAAGAATCATTTGATCAGAGTGCAGAAGGCGATTGAAAGAAGAATGGAAAAGCATTCGAAACAGCACCCCGTCTACACGCGCGGCGTTGAATGGGAACATCGTCCCATTTTGATTCATGCGTACAAATTTGAACCTGACCCGATATTAAAATTAGAGATCGTTTTACCAGGAGTAAAAAGGCACATTGAGGAATTGCCTCTGCATATCGTTTGTTCTGCACTTCGATGCCACGAATATCTTGTTCCGGAATTCGTCGCGCCGGCAAAGCCACCGTATGAAAGGCATGAAGCAGAATTTTTGACGCTCACCGAATATTTATCACTGACGATGCCGAAAGGACTTCATGCCACGGACGCTGTTTCTTTCATCAAGCCAAAATGAAAATTGATACGAGCTAAAGGTGCGTAGTGGGGATGCCCTGCACTCGCTCACGAGTGGAAAGCCGGGGCATCCCTTCTATGCATTTTATTTCTTTTCTCTTCCATTACATGTCAATCAACCCCCTTGAAATTGTCATTAATTACGATCGCGATTTATCTTCCAGTGCCAAAAAAGATTTAGGTTTTCACAAAGCAGCCGTCCTTGCTTTTGAAAAGCGCGGACACGGAATCGTTCTTAAAAGTCGCGCGGATGAATATTCGAACGTACCGAGAATTTATCTCATTTCATACAATGCCGCTAAAGAATTGGAGCGAGATGCATATCTAAGGAAGGAGTACGGCGCACTGATAGATGCCATGCTTGAATATTTAAAACGAAGTCCATTTTGCAATGGCGATTCCCACTTCAAATTCATCGTACATGATGGATTCTTTTTAGCTTACTAAAGCCAAATTTAACGATATAAGAACATTTGATTATTTCTTTCCACCATTCAAGATGCCAAAGTCCAAACATACAACGTCATTCACCATCGGCTATATCAGAAAGTCCACGGATACCGAGGACAAACAAGTTCGTTCGTTGGAAGATCAGGAAAAACTCGTGCGAGAACAATATGAAAGTCTGCCGTCCGAAGAAAAATTGTTTCCCCTGAAAATAATGCTGGAATCAAGAAGTGCCTACCATCCTGGCAGACCGGTGTTTAATGAAATAATTGAAATGGCGGATAGAAAACAGGTTCATCGCATCATGGTTCTTGATCCAACACGGCTTTCCCGCAATATGGAAGATGCCGGAAAGCTCATACAGAAATTAGCCGACGGTAAAATCCAAGACATTCTTACTGCCAGCGGAAAGACTTATTGTCGCAGCGACACGGGGCAACTTCTGATGCTCATGCTTGAAACGACAATGGGCTGGAAAGACAGCGCCGATAAAGGCGCACGCGTCAAAATCGGCATGAAACAGAAGGCAAAAGAAGGCGGCTCCACGGGTCCTGCGCCGATCGGTTACAGGAACGTTGGAATGACCAAGGGGAAAAAATGGCTGGAGATTGATCCCGACACCGGACCCAAGGTGAAGAGCTTGTTTCTGCTGGCATCCACTTCCGCATATTCATTGTCGGCTCTATGCGTCGAAGCGAAGAAGATCGGTTTAAAAACGAAACCGACCAGGAAACACGTGCATGGATTGTTGATCAAACAGAGCACCATGCATCAATTACTTCGTAATCCAACGTACAAAGCCCTTAAAGTGTATCAAGGCGAAGAATGTCCCGCTTCCCATGCACCGTTAGTGGAAACGGAAGTATGGGAGCGAGTACAGATCATTCTCTCCGGCCGCCGCACAAACACATGCAGGTCCAAAGACGAGCTGAAGCGTGAATTATTTTTGTTGGCGGGCTGCACTCGCTGCGGCAAGTGTAAGACTCATACCATGAGTCCTGAAGGACCCAAGAAGGGAAAGTACATTTATTACTCCTGTAAGAATCGTAATTCGCATTGCCGGAATTCCATTGAGCAGACTGTGCTTCTGGATCAGTTCTACGCGAATCTCTCTTTGCTGCAGGTGGAAAGCGAGGACATGCCATTCATGCGCGAGACCATGAAGAAAGACCATGAACTCTATTACAACAACTTCCAGGGCAAGCGCGAAGCCCTGGAGCGCGAGTATGCGCAGAACGAAAAGGATATTGGCGATATTTTTAGCCAGAGAGAGGACGCCCGTAAAATGGGCGTCCTCGATACGATAGATGCCAAACTGGCGGCATTAAAGGCGAAGAAAGAGGAGATTCAAAGCGCGTTGAACGAGCTGCACGACACCAGCAACGACTGGATAAATCATGTCCTGCGGTGTTTCGAACTCGTGAAATTGGCTCAGGAAGCCATAAAGTATGGATCTCCCGTTACCAGGAGCGCAATCATCAAATCGCTCGGCTCGAACTACTATGTATGTGACGGGAAGCTAGTCTGTGACTGGGTTTCTCCCTTCCGGCAGAAGGCCGAAAGTGAGGGTCGTACAATTTGGCTCCCCCGGCTGGATTCGAACCAGCAACCCTCTCGTTAACAGCGAGATGCTC
>CAZRZK010000068.1:0-11311 GCA_964604555.1 uncultured Pseudobdellovibrionaceae bacterium
ATGCCGTCATTATCGCTTGGTACTAATCCCGACAAATTCCCCTGGTAGTGACACGTACTCGACATAATATGATATAACCCTGCCCCATGACAGCCCCCCAAACCACAAATAAAGCATGCATCTGAGTTACCGCGATCCCCAGTTTTGGAAAAGGTTCCAAGCCCAGCATTGGGAACCCCGAGTCCCCACGGTCCTGCGCCAACCGTTTAAGATCTTCCCCTTTTCCGAGGAGCTATTGCTCCAATCGATGAATGGTTTTGCCGAGGGGTTACGAGCTAATGATCACCGCAAACCCTGTTTGGTCTCAATAGGAGATTCAGAAAAGGCTCCGCGTCGGCCTATTAGGGCCCTCTTTCGTGAGAAAAGCGAGTCCCTTGAGCAGTTAGAGCAAACTTGCGCGCGAGTCTTCCCCAATCAGAAATTCGGTTTGATGGTCAATCATATGCAGGCGGTGGATCCCGGCATCTGGAAGGCTCTCACAAGCTTTCTCCAAGACGCTTATCCATGGATCAGCTCCCCTCCGCTCGCATTTTTGGACCTTTTTTATGGAAACTACTCAAGCTCCTTCACCGGGCTTCATAAAGACACGCAAGAAATTATCGCATTCGTCATCCGAGGGAAAAAAAGGATCCTGGCGTGGCCATTTGATTATTTTCTTTCGAGAGTGAAGGGCGTTACCCCCGCTGATAAATATTTTAATAAACGGCTTTCTATCGACTACCGAAAGTATCGCAAAGATGCGATCGTTTTGGACGCTGAACCCGGCGACGTCATCTATTGGCCCTCCGATCATTGGCACCTCTCGGAAGTTCAAAACGGGCAATTTTCAGCAATGCTAAGCCTAGGGCTTTTTCGGCAAAAGCAATCAAACGACACAGAAAAGAAACTCTCACCATTTCTATCGCAAGAGATAACCGGTGCGATGACTCGCCAGGACGCCGCTCGGCAGTTGCGCTGGATGACCAGCTTCGGTTTTGAACTCGGTGGTCCATTTGCCGATGCCACCCTCAATGAGCGCAAAGAGGATCTGGGAAACGTCAGGATCGTAAAAAACAAAAGTAGTATTGTCCTTTGGAAGATCAATCCTTCTCAAAATCGAATTCTCGTCGCATCCAACGGCCATTCCATCACACTTCCTTATTCGAAAAAGCTCATCAAACTTTTGGAACAATTTGCACGGGGTGAAACGGTTACTTTCCCCCGTCTCTCCGATCGCACTCATACTGGCCGCTTTCAGTATTTCGAAACCAATTGGAACAAACTTCGCGAACTCAAGACGCGCAAGCTAATCTCTCGTTACGACCCCAGCACATGGCTAGTCCATTGGCTCCTACGGGTTGGTGCCGTGGAACGCCTGATTTCCAATTAAAATAAATATCGAAGGGTTTCGGCGACGCCGGGATAGCCCTGTTCAAACCAATAGCACCAGCTGAACATCATGATGGTATGGCCCACGAAGATGAAGAAGTGGCTCCACATCTCCACCCGATCCGATTTACCCGACATAAAGCGTCCCCAGTGCATCCATTCGTCGATTCCACTGTAAAACATTGAAAGAGCCGTCAGAGAAAAGGCGGGAATCCGGAAAAAGTCGCGGTAAGTGTAGGCCAGGCAAAGGCAAACGACACTGCTAATTCCACCCGCGATCGTAATGTGATGGACCAATGCCTCCCCCTGCTGAAGCGCCTCCTTATAGACGCTGCGATGCCCAATCGTATCGAAGGCGATGGCCAAAATAAAAATAACGGTTCCGAGTGGGATATTCCAAACATAGGCGGGGTAATGCACCCCATTTAAAGTTCCTACCGCCATAAAACCGAAGACGGAAACAAGAAGGCCCATCATCAACCCGACCCACATGAAGTAGACTTGCCAATCTACCTTTTCGAATAGACTCATGCGCGAGGCATAATGAATGACATCCTGGATAAAATTGCGTTGGGTCTGGGTGGCGCTCATTCTAGTCTCCAAATTTTTCTAATCTTTGCAGATTCCCGAAAGGGGTGAAAGAGCCGATGCGGCACCGTCATCAATAGATCTCCGGCAGCTTGTACCAAAGCGAGTGCTTTATAAAGCGGGCTCACCACTGTCCGAGTATCCCACGCGCGCTCTTGCCTGCTGACCACTTCAACTCCAATTCGACTGTAAACCCGGCTGGCCATCGCCACCGCAAAGGCCGCCCCTACCGGCAGGTATTTAATTCCGGCATTTCCCGATCGGTAAAAATGGCGGGCATACCGCACCAGCCGCTTTGAGAGTTGTGCAATCTCGGCGCGGTATTTCACATCGGCCACTCGTTCCACTGGGACACGTAATTCTTCTAACCATTTCAGGGGTAAATAGACTCGGCCATTCTTTGCATCCTCCACAACATCGCGGGCAATGTTGGTCATCTGCATCGCCATTCCCAGATGCATTGCATTTCGCATCGCCTTTTCGGTGGAGACCCCCATCGCATAGGCCATCATCAGCCCCACTGTCCCGGCGACGCGATAACAATAGAGCTCTAGTTCTTGTGCGGTTTCATAGGTGGTGAGTGCAATGTCCATCTCCATTCCCACAAGGAGTTCGTCCGCATAAAACACCGGAATGTTACAAGTGCGAACCGTTTGTGAAAGGGCATCAAACTCGGGGAGGAGATCTTTATCTCCACGAAAGGCTGCCGCGGTCATCTCTCTTAATTCCTGAAGGCGTTTCAGCTGAAGGGTCGGCTCGGTAATATTGTCGATTTGGTCATCACAGTATCGACACCAACTATAAAGGTAATGGGCGCGGGTCCGTAGATTCACCGGCAGCAACATCGAAGCAAGAGAAAAACTCTTGGAACCTTTCTGGATCTTTTCCTGCGAATATTGCGCGAGGTTACGGTTATCGATATAGACGGAAAGGAATTTTTTCCGGTCCTCTTCAATCACCTGAGCGGTTGCTTTGGCGCTATTGACCACGCCCGGAATTCCAGCTCCGGGATGGGTTCCAGCTCCCACGAAATAAAGCCCCTTAATTTTTGGATCCCGATTATGGACCCGGAAATAGGCACTTTGGGTGAGGCGAGGTTCCAATGAAAATGCATTCCCATGATGGGCCTGTAATTGATCCCTGAAATCTTCCGGAGTGAACATTCTCTTCACAATGATCTCCTTACGGAGATCGGGAAGGAGACGTGACTCTAAATAGGAAAGGATCCGCTCGCCATATTCTTCCTTAAATTCACTCCAATTGGGATCACACTTCCCAAGGTGTGGAACCGGAGAAAGGGCGTAGAAATTTTCACAGCCCGCAGGGGCCACGCTCGGATCGGTCCTCGTAGGGGTGTGCACATACAATGAAAAATCGTCAGAGACCTTTCCTTTTACGAAAATATTCTGCAGGAGTTGCCGGTATTCCTTCCCAAAAACCACACTATGATGGGCCATGTTGGGATATTGCCGTTTGGTTCCAAAATAGATCAGAAACAAAGACATGCTGTGGTGCGATTTCAAAAGGCGACGGCGGGTTGAATCGACGGCACTTTCCTTTTTCAACAGATCACAATAGGTGCGGGTGACATCGGCATTGCTCACCACCCACTCCGCCGGGAAATCATCTCCGCTGGCAGTTTTGACTCCCGTGACTCGCCCCCCTTGGGTGACGATCTCGGTGACTCTTTGATTCAGTGCAATTTTTCCACCTAAGTCGACAAAATAGTTCCCCAAGGCCCGCACCAATGCGGCCGTTCCCCCACGTGCAAAATAGACGCCCCATTTCCGTTCGAGGTGATGGATCAAAGTGTAGATAGCAGAGGCTGAAAAAGGATTGCCCCCCACTAAGAGCGAATGGAAGGTGAAGGCTCGCCGAAGGTGATCATCGGAAATATAACGGGAGACCATCTCGTAAACGGAACGGTACCCTTTGAGGCGGATCAATTCCGGAGCCGCCTTGATCATGGAACCCCAATCTAAGAATGGAACATGGACCAATTTAGTATAACCGGCATCGAAGACCTGTTTCGAATATTTGGAGAAGGCTTGATACCCTTGGACATCCCGTGGATTCAGTTTTTCGATCTGGGCCAACGTTTCGGGCAAGCTATCGGTGTAATCGAACTGAAGTCCGTCTTCCCAATAGAGACGATAAAGCGGCTTAACTGGAATCAGATCGACCGACTTGTGGAGATCCCGTCCCGACAATTCATAGAGTTCCTCTAAACAATGGGGAGCCGTGATAACAGTGGGGCCGGCATCAAAGGAGAAACCTTGATCCTCAAAGACATAGGCCCTCCCGCCCAATTTATCTCGCCCCTCTAATAAGGTGGTTTGAAGTCCCTGGAGCTGCAGACGAATCGCCATGCTCAAGCCCCCAAAACCGGAACCGATTACCACCGCTCGCTTATCCGCCATAGGCCCCCATCAATGTCATCGCTAAATCCCTGAGAGGAGGACAATCCCCTACCCTTTTTTCCCATTCCTGGAGTGCAACTTCGAGTTCTGCAGCCGCCCGATCGCGTACTTTCTTGCCGATCTCAAATCGCTGCAAGAAGGATTCCCATTCCTTTGCATCCGATGATTGTTGAAAGGTTTGATAATCCCCACTCGGAACGGTTTCAGCCACCTCACGCCAAATTGCGGAAGGACGAGAAAGTTTGAGATCTTCAAATTGTTTTTTTCCGGCAGATGGGAGAGTGTTTCCCACATCATCACACCGTTGCAATACCACTCCAAAATGGTAGCCAAACTCCATTGCGGCAGTCTGTTTTTCTGAAGTCGCCTTTGCGACACAGGCGCCCAATCCTGTGGCCAGTGCTGTTAAGGTGCCGGTCTTCAGTCTTAACGAGGCTTCACAGACGGCGGGAACAGACGATTGGGGCAGTTTTCTAATATTTACCCCTAAATCGAGGGCCTGCCCTTGATGGGCTTCATAAAGGTGAAAAACGCAAAGACGGATCAACGCAGCCTGCCGATCCGGATCCCGCTCCCAATCAAACACCCTTTTTAAAGCTTCGAAATAGAGTCCATTCCCCACATTAATTGCCTGGGCGACCCCAATTTGTCGGTGAAGGGTGGGCTGTTGTCGCCGCTCTTCGCTATTGTCCTGGATATCATCGATAATGAGGGAGCCGCCATGCAGCTTTTCAATCAATTGCCCGGCCTCATGGATTGCATTCGATTCCACCGAAGGGTTCAGAGCGGTGGCAATCACCGAAACCAATGTTTGGCGAAAACTCTTCCCCGGCCGGCCCATGAAATCCTGAATGGGCTGGTGAAAAACTCGATTCAATTCCTGCTGCATTCCTAAATGAATCTATCCCCTTAGGAATGGATTAGGCAATAAAAGCTTGCTAAGAGTGCTCTCAACAACTGCGGTGAGTTCTCAACAGAGCTCTCACCGCAGCAAGAATGGGCACCGGCGGCTTTCCGCAGATGATATAAAGACCATCCAAAAAGCTGAGCTGCCCGGAATAAAAACGTTGGATCAGTTTTTCCGGGAATCGATAAAACCGCTGCAACACGAGGTATCTTTTCTCGGGTTGCGCCGCCAGAAACAACAGTCGATTAAGCCAAAAGAAAAATCGGATGGGTCGGAACTGCTCCCGTTTTTGGTAACCCGAACTCTTTTCTAAAACCCGCGCCAAATAGGGAAGCGAATACCCCGTCGTAGGGTGGAATAACCCTGCTCTCGCTCCAAAGTCATACGGGGTTTGTGTACAGTCTCGATTGAAGGGAATGGGAAGCGATCCGATTTCACACCTCACCCACTCCGCAATTTCCCAACCTTTTTTTTCACAATAGTTTCGGATTTCACTTTTAAAATGTTCCGGATCGACTTCGGGCGTATCGGAATAACGGGTGTCCTCTACCAATAGGGTATATTCATCCCAAGGCAACAGATAAAAGAAGCGAAATCCATCCAATTGCTCACAGGTCACATCCATCAAAATCGGCCGAGTGAGCCCATGAGGATTTTTTAATCGCAGATCCCAACCCACAAACTTTTGGTACCCATTGCGTTTGGGATCGGAAGGGCGATCCCCTCGGGCATCTAAAACAGTTTTTGCCTTTATATCTTTAATCTCCTCAACCGCTTTTCCACACTCCAGACGTTTTCCAAGCCGCTCTCTGGCCTTTTCCGCAAAACTTTCTGAACGAATGGAACAATAGCGAGAGTTAAAGATTCGACGGTATTGAGGAAACCAGACCTCGTACCCCTGCCAGGTTTTATCGATCCATGAACTGATCCAGCGATACATCTCTGGAGAGAGATCGGTTTCATGGAAGGACCAGGTATGAACTCCGCCAGGTTGTACGCTTTTTTCCAGTACCCGGATTGAAAGCTCTGGTTTTTCCTCAAGAAGCCGGGCCGCTAATAAGCTCCCAGCGAGTCCAGCGCCTACAACCACCAGATCGCTCATTTCGAAACTTTTCCTTTAAGCTCGGTCAACGTCTCGATCCATTTCGATTTCTCTTCGTTGAAATCGCCATATTCCAATTTTGCGATCTTTAAATGATTCAGTAATTTATCGATTTTTGGCTTTGCCTCGCCAAACTCTTCTTCCCGCATTAAATACTGGATCTGGAGAAGTTGATTTCCGGGAAAATCGGGATGGCGCGCCAATGCCTCCTCCATGTGTTTCTTAGCTAAACGATTGCTTCCAATCGAAACAAATCGAGGTGCCTCTAAATACAGACTCCCTAAAGCCCTGTCGGCGGCAGAATATCCATAATGGGCATCCAGTTCCTTCAACTCTTTGAGTGCTTTCTCAACTTCTTTAATAATTCCCAATGAAACGATATTCCGCTTTTCCGCGCCAATCGCCCCTCGATTGGCCACCCACCACAAGATCCCACCGGGATCCTTTTTCGCTTCTTCTTTCTGGATCGACTCCACCCCTAGCTTCCACAATTCTAGCTTGCGCTCTGACTCGGTTGCATAGAGCCCTTGAAAATAGAGGGTCCTTGCCTTTTCCACCTCTGGAATTGGATGGGCTATTAAGAAGTGACTCATCATGAAAATTGGGAAAAAGCGCATTCTCATCATGTAATCATACGCAAAACCCACCTTCAACTGTCATTGCGAAGCACCCGAATGGCGACGCGGCAATCGATTACTAGAAAGTCTTGGCGTCGATCACGAACCGGTATTTCACGTCGGCTTTGATAGTCCGCTCATAGGCCTCATTGATTTTCGAAGCGGGAATTAGTTCAATATCGGAAAAAACCTTCTTCTTTGCACAATAATCGAGCATCTGCTGAGTCTCTTTAATGCCCCCAATGAGCGAACCCGCAATCTTTTTCCGTCCCATAATCAGAGAGGTGGCCGCTAATTCCGAAGGCTCCGGCGGGACACCTACGATCACCAAAGTGCCACCCACTTTTAGCGTGGAAAGATAGGGAGCATAGCTGTGCCTTGCGGAGACGGTATCCAGAACGAGATCAAACTTTCCTTCAAGGCTATCAAACGCTTTCGGGTCTTTGGTCACCACAAAATGTTTTGCCCCCAATTTTTTGGCATCGGTCTCCTTAGAAGGGGAAGTGCTAAAAACAGTGACTTCAGCACCCAACGACTTAGCCAGCTTTACCCCCATGTGTCCCAAGCCTCCCAGCCCGACCACGGCTACTTTTTGTCCTTTTTTGACTCCATGTCGCTTTAAAGGAGAGTAGGTGGTAATGCCCGCGCAAAGGAGTGGAGCGACTCTATCTAAAGGCATTCCCTTTTTAATTTTTAAAACATATTTATCTTTGACGACGATATGAGTGGAATACCCTCCTTGGGTAGGCGTCTTTCCATCGAGTTCAGTACTATTATAGGTGAAGGCGGTATGTTTTTCACAGAACTGCTCTTCATGCAATTTGCAGGGAGTGCATTTTCCACAGGAGTCGACAAAGCAACCCACTCCGGCCAAATCCCCCACCTTAAAACGTTTTACCTTTTTCCCGACCGCAATCACCTTCCCCACAATTTCATGCCCTGGCACGCATGGATAAGCGGTTGGCCCCCACTCTCCCCTCGCCGTGTGAATATCGGAATGGCAAATGCCGGCGTAGGCAATCTCGATCACAACATCATCCGGCTTCGGATCCCTTCGCTCAAAGGAATAAGATTGAAGTGGAGACGTAGCCGATGAGGCGGCATAACCTTTTACTTTCATCATCCTTCGGAAAGTAGTGCGGCATGTTTGATTAGGCAAGAGAGCTTATTTAGTTTCTGTCGGGAAATCCAAAATGGTGGGCCCGGAGGGCCCTCATTAATATATTCCCGACGGGAACGTATCCTGAGGACGAAGTCCGAAGGATCTCGTCATCTCAAGCATTTACGACGAGATCCCTCGCATGCGCTCGGGATACGTCGCTGCCGGGAATAAATCAACTTGAGCCCCTTCGGGGCTAATTTTTTGCATTTCCCGACAACGACTATTTAGCAGGCTGCACGTTCACGGTCCAATCGTAAGAGATGAATTCCACTTCGTAATCCTCCGGCACCTTCGCCTTCCGGTAGCGATTCACATAGTGGATGAGATTGGGGGATTTTTTCAGAAAATCCTCTGTAAAGAAATCCAGAATCTCCGATAGATGGACCTCTTTTTTTGTCGCATCCACTTTCACATTCCGATCCTCATTAAAGAAGAAAGTGGCCTGTTTTTCCAATTCTTGGTTGAGCCCTTTCGATGGAAAAGGGTATCGCGGTAAACGTGGGCAACCGACCGACATGCAGTTCAAAGCAAAATGAACTTTCTCTTCTCCTAATTTCCGAATCACATCGTTCTCATAGGCGTAAAGCGACATCTTTTCTCCACCAATGATAAATTTCCGGAAATAGAAGAAAGAAACTTTTTTCAACCCCGCTAACGACTCCGGAATTTCAGCATCGATGATATTGTACATACTGAGTGCATTGTAAGAATTTAGATAGTAGGCCAGCTTCGATTCCGGTGTGGGGTATTTTTGAGGGTGGGAAACTGGGCTTTCAGTCGAAACGAACTGAACCACTCTTTTTAGTTTTCCCGGCGATTTTGCCAGCGCCTTAAAATTCGTTCGCCCCTTATCGTCAACAAACTCCTTCAAAACATCGGCCCAGAGCACCCAAGGATCTTGGGTTTTATATGCAGTATCCACTTCAGGGACTTCAACCAGAGTGGAACATGCGGAAAAAAGTAAGATCGTTAAGGCTAAGCAGAGACGGATGATGAAGCGCACGTTGAAAGTTCTCCTGTCAGTGGATTCCAAATCTGTTCGGTTTTTTCTAAAACTATCGGCTTTGTAATGTAATCATCTCTTTTTGCATTATGCAAACACATCGACATCGGCCCTTCGGGTGTCATCACCATAAAGGAACAGGCATGGAGTCGATCGGCCTCCAACTTCGATGCATCCATGAAGTTCTGTACAAAAAAGGAAAGTTTGCGGACCTTCCCCCGGGCGCGAACCACATCCCCCTTCATCTGCCAGAGCTTTCTCAAAATAAATTTTAAGCCAGGCAAAATAATCTGCGGCGTGGAGAACAGCCACTTCGCCAATGAAACAACCACGCGGCTCGGATATCGACGGTCCATTTCCAAAGTTTTGGTAGCTTCTACTAATACAGCGAAAAAATCCTCGGAATCAAAAATATCATGCAACTTTCCATCGGCCTCCAACGTCAATCCATAGCGATGGCACTTCGGATGCCCAATGCGGACGCTTTCGAAAGAGATTTTACTCCCGGCCCCTTTCTGGATCTGATCACAAACGGTATCGAGGGAGATAATTTGATCTCGTTCCCTTAAAACCCCCCGACCTGTATCGGCTTGGAGTTGGAACGAAGCCATTCCCACCACATCGGTGTGGGCTTTGAAAAATTGGATGAGCGCAGGAATCTCCTGAAAATTACCGTCGAAAACGGTCGTATTGAAAACGACGGCGATGGGAAGATTCCTCGCTCGCTCAATATATTTGAGCCGGATCTCATTCATCTCCATTTCGGTCTTAAACCCTTTTCGCTCTTGAGTGAGATCCACATGAAAAGCAATGTCGTTGAGCCCATTTGAAATCATCTCTTGGATCAGATCGCGGGTGGCGGCAATCCCATTAGTCATGAGCGTGGGGCGCATCCCCATCTCCCGCACCCGTCGAATAATCTCCATCAGTTCGGAACGTTTCCGAAGAGTGGGGTCCCCCCCTGTAATCTGGATGTCGGTCCCGGGGCCAAAATGGTTCTTAATCCTTTCAATTCGACGATAGATTTCCGACATCGGAATATCTTTGGTCGATTCCGACATTTCAGAAAGGTAACACAGAGTACAGTCGAGATTGCACCTTTGGGTGATCTCCAAAGCAACACAACCAATGGAATAGCGCCTTCCCAGCACCTGATTCGGCGCCCAAACCTTCGCCACCTCCACCCGGGTGCGAGTTCTGGCAATGGCCTCTCCCATGCCATTCGCATCGGCCGGGATATAAGGTTTCCAGTCGATAATCTCTTCTCTTGAAAGATAGCTATTCATAAACCCACCCACCTTAGGATAAGATCAAAACACCTCAAGATGTTAAATCATACCCTACGCTCTGTTGTTTTAATTCCATTATCCTTATCAACTGCTTGGATCTCACTTCCTTTTAAAGGAATTCCATCCAATCAAATCAACTATACCTCCCAGGGGCTTCAAATCAGAATTGAAAAATCATCGAGCCCCCTTTTTCACCGACTATCCGCAGCAACCACAGTGAGAGGAATTGAAATTTCCGGAAGCTTCTCTGCACTCCCTTTACTTTCGTCTAAAGATCGTCCGTTGAGTTTGGGTTTGGTGACCGCAGGAGATAAGAAACTCAACTGGCTGCAAAGAGTCTTCGCCCCCCAGTGGATCCAAACCCTCAACGAATTGAGTGAAGGGATGGGCTTTGGAAAGGTTCATTTTTTGAGAATGAGCCAAAAAGGAATTACCCCAGAACCGATCGAATCGGACTATTTTACCGAATCCCCCCTTTATGAGCTCAATGATTCCCTCTCCTTCCAAGTTTCCCATTCCCTTGCCGCCCCTTTAGAGGTGACGGCTCTTTGGCTCCAGGCCGATGGAGACGACTCTCAAAACAGCTTCTCGGTGACCGTGGACAATCTGAAACTAATCATAGACACACCGTAACTTATTCGTTAGATTTAGCGACTTTACGGGTGTACACGCCCCTGTAGTTTAGGTGCCCATGTAGCTCAGGTGGTAGAGCACGTCCTTGGTAAGGACGAGGTCACGGGTTCGAGTCCCGTCGTGGGCTCCAGTTTTAAGGTTTTTAGGTATTGAAGAAGGGAAAAGACGATGTCCAAGGCAAAGTTTGAAAGAAATAAGCCCCATGTGAACGTAGGAACCATT
>CAZRZK010000069.1:0-10445 GCA_964604555.1 uncultured Pseudobdellovibrionaceae bacterium
TCCTCAGGATACGTTCCCGTCGGGAATATATTAATGAGGGCCCTCCGGGCCCACCTTTTTGGATTTCCCGACAGGAACTAAATAAGAGACGAAGCCAGAACACCGATGAGGTAGAGCACTCGTCGAGAAAAGGGAACGAAGGCCACTAGTAGAATAAAAATCGGGAATTGGCGTTGATAGAAATCTAAATTAAAGATGGCAATCATCGTCCATGCAAATCCTAAAATGGCCAGGCCCTTATATTGACGCCATAGTGAGAGGGATAAAAGAAAATTCATTGCCCATAATAAGAGTGGCAGTTCCCAACGAAAAGTAATCACATGTTCGGTAATTCCAAGGAGTGTCATAGGGAGGCCCAATATTGTTGTTGCCAGTTCGCCCAAGAGTCGCGAACCGATTTGGATGGCAAAATTCCCCAATGGGGGCGTTCTTGGTATGAAAGGAACCAATCTCTCTTTTCTATAAACACTTTTCGGGAATCAAACCCTTGCTGTTCTGAAAATGGAATTTGGTGTTTTTGATAATAACCCACTAACCGATGCCAGTTTTGTGAATCTCTTTGGAGGTAAAGTCGGGCCTGATTGTTTTCAAAACCACAGATCCAATTTCCGGGCCATTGCAGCACCACCTCTTTTGGAAAACTGACGGGAAGCAATAAGAGTTCAGTATTGGAAATGTTTTGAAGAATCTCCTCTAAATGAACCGTGCCATCCCGCTTTAAATGCTCCGCCACCTGTTCATAGAGATCGCGATGGACATGATTGCGGAAATTCCAGGCGACTTTCACTTTAGGATAAAGACGAAAACTCAAATAGCTTCCCCATTTCGGCTCGTTAAAGAGATTTCCTTCTATACCCACCTCCTCCATGAGCTGGGTGGTTCTTTCGATCGAAACAATCTGCCCACGGAATTGGGGGAAATGATAAACAGCGACCAAAACGATGCCCATTGAAACCAACGCCACCCTCCATCCCCTTCCCTTGGGAAGTTCCAGCAATAAAAAAGGAAGGGTAACTATCAACCACCCTCGATTGCGCATCGATGAAAAGGAGAGAAAAAGAAGCATCAAAAAAAGCAGGTGGACTCTTTTCACCTTTTTTTGCGCCCACTGGTGGAGCAGATAAAAGATCACGCCTCCTTGCAGAAGTGAAGAGGGCTCGATCGAAAGATCTAAAAAGAACGTAGTGGCATTTTCCTTCCCCACCGCGAGCAGATTTCGCGGCATCCATTCCAAATTGTAGATACGCCTCCCCAAATCCGAGAGGGCAAAGGCATAAGGATAGATCCGGTAACCGATCGGATTCAAAAAAGTGAGAAACGCCATCCACGGACGGCCACTCAAAAGGGCAATCACCGGGTAAAGCACGACACTTCCATGCAGATTGGCCCATAGAACAGGAACGGCGCAGGTCCAATAGGCCCGCGAATACATTCCCCGCACCGCCAACACAAAGCAAAGCTCCCCTAATAAAAAGGGACGAATATTCATCCGTTCATAATGGATCATCACCCATACCAGCCCGAGTCCATACCCTTTATAAGATTGGCGATCCGCGGATGGTAAAAAATTCAAGAGAGTGAGCAGAACCCCGGCATGGATGAGAATGGCTAGGAAACGAAGTCCATTTTCACCTCCAGCTGAATAAGCTCCCCAAAAGAGGAGTTGAGAAAGCCAGGAATGGCTCTCATCCGGCCGACCCAATGCGGTGTAGGAGAGAATATCGGTGAGAATGAGGTTATGCTGCTGCGTAAAGAGCTTTCCCATAGTGAGGTGCAGATAGAGATCCTGATCACTGGTAACGGGGTGGGTAAAAATGGCGATGGCCATTAACCCGAGTGAAAAGAGGAAGGGCATGAGCCTTTATCTTCGCACCGACCGGCACTTTTGTCATTGCGAAGCCCCTCTATGCCCCCTGCAGCAGCAGCCAAACGCATCGCATAACACACCCTCGGAATCTTCTTTATTCTGAGCCTCATTTTACCGATCAGTGAAGATATGGGGAAAAAAGGGTTTAACTTAGTTTCGATTATAGTAGCTGCGGCAGTGGGGTCCATTGTGATGTTGGGTCTTAGCAAAATGTTATCGAATAACCTTAGGTTTTCGAGTCACATCGCGGAAAAAGGGGAATACAACGATATTCTAAATACAGTTCGGCTTGCTACCACAACCGCAAGTTTTTGCCGGTGCAATTTCTTAAACGGCACCGTCCCCGTCACATTCAATGATTCCGCAGCCGATAGTTTCTCCATTTCCATTCCGAATCTCAAAACATATGATGATCAATGCAATCCCGGAGGCACCCTCCTCCAGACTAACCCCTCCGCATCGGGTGCAAAGTTGGAGGTCAAGAGTCTCGTTCTTCGCAACTTTTCCAAGATTGATGATCAAAATTACATCGCCAAACTTTTTGTTGAGATCCAAAAAACCAAAGGTTCACTGGGAGGCCCCACCTATCTGAAAGACTTCAATGCCCTATTTACTGCGAATACCAACAACTCGGTAGTCACGCTGTCGAATTGCCTTATCCAAGGGGACGGCGCGCGCGAAATTTCAAGCACCCCATCTCCTTCTCCATCGCCATCGCCTTCTCCATCACCCTCCCCGTCAAATCCCATTGGGACCGAAGGAGGAGTAGCAGAGGGTGCACTTTGGTTTCTCAAAGTGGATGGCGGCTATAGCACCCCAACCACAAAAACCTATACCATCCCAACCGACAAGGTGCTGATCCTCAATTCCATTCAATTTCCCCAGACAGGAACTAACAGTATGATCGGAACCGATAATACAACCTCTCCTAACCAGGTGACTGCAGCATCATTTAATAACGGAACTCACTCCCAAAACATGGCTCAAAGTAGCTCTTTGAACCCGATTGTCCGAATGGCAGCGCTCAATGGTTTCTTTCCATTGTCGCCAGGACTAAAGCCTTATTTCTTGAAAGGCGGGCAAACAGTTTATTTTTATACTCCCAATCAAGACTATGCTACCTACTCTGGAACGTTGGTCAGTAAGACCGCTGTGGGAGCCCCTAAAGGAGGAGAGCTTTGGATCCTAAGGTTCAGTGGAGCTTATAATAATCATGTGGTTAAAACCTATTCCATACCGCCAGGGAAGACGCTAGTCTTGAACACTATTTTTTCGAGCGACAACAATGGTCGCGGGTTCCTAGGAACCGATAGTCCAGATGGCCCCACTCAAACCAACGCTAACGACATCCTCAGTAACCCTAACACAAATGCCCTCACCTTCTCTCAAATCAAGACTCCCCTCGCCTTAAGTTCCCAAACCCTCTATATCATGTGCTACCAGCAGGCTCAGTGCGCACTAACTGGTTACTTGGTCGACAAATAGCCCCAAGGTGTGCCCACCATTCTCTATTAGGTGAGATAACATTTACTCGGGGCATCTACGCCACTTTTATTTTGTTCTCACGACTTTGGGTGAATCCCCGCGAAATTCAAAGACAACATGATCTTCCGATTTCTTGATCACCGTCGAAACTTTGAAGTTCAGTTCCAAGGCCAACGAAGCAATGGGATCGGCTTTCGTTCCGATATTCACCGTGGACACTTTGTCGACGTTGAAATCGACGGTATAGCCCCACATCGCCTCAACATGGCTAGGCAGCACCGTAACCGTATCTAAGTATTGTCCCCTGCCCTCATAACTTCCACCGTACCGATGGACAACAGTATAGGTCACATCATAGACGGTCATGCCGAAAGTATTTTCGCCATAGGTTCGATAACTGCGATATTGCAAAGGTGAAAATCGTTCCAGCGATTCCGATCCCTTTACCCCTTGCGGCAAAGCATTGGCATATTGGTATTTAATATTAACGACCGGTTGGTTTTCCTTGATGACTTCCCAAACCTTCTTGCCAATGTTGATGATCTGCTCGATGTCCACTTCCTCGCCCTCCCGCATTGTGTCGACTGGAAAGCTCTGGCTATCTAAGTAACGGGCCAAATCAGTTGGGGTAGCGACCTCTTCGGTATGCATCCGAAGCTGCCCATAAGCCGCCCAACTGCAAGCGATTGCGATGAGATATAGAGTTTTGAATTGGTTCATTCGATCTCCTCCTGTTGAGGAGAAAATGATTGGCTGAACATAGACTGACAAGGAACGCCGCGACAGTTTTGCCTGTTTCCATTATTTAAATTGATCGTCTGTCTTCACTACATTGGAAAGCTCATTCTTATCGTCGATAGCACGAGGGAAATACTGTTTCAGGGAACGCCCCATTTCATCGAGCACCCCTATCAGCGCTTCATAGCCCTTCCCGGCTCGAATCCCGTCCCGTATTTGAGCCACATGCCGCCCCCAATATTCCTTCCCCACTTTTTCATGGATTCCTTTATCGGCGAGGACCACCACTCGATGTTCCAACTCCGAAATAAAAATCAAGATCCCGGTTCGATCCTTCGTTTCCGTAAGCCCCAAAGTGACGAAATGGGCAAAGGCACTTTTTTCGACCTCTTGTTGACTCCACCACTTGGGAAGAATTTTCCGCAAAATGAAAGGAATGGAAAAAACCTGGAAGCCTATAAAAGCAGCGATTGCTTCTAAAAACGGCAGGGGCAAAAAGTGAAACAATGGAGCGACGCTCATTCCGAGGAGAGCTCCTAAAAAAGGGACCGCTAAATAGTTCCCGCTTTGTGAAATCGTATGGACAATAATCTCCCCTGAAGTGAGTTGTTCAACTTCAGCAATTTTCTTTTGGAGCGAATCGAGTTGCTCCTTCGAAAAAACTCTTTTGCTTACCATGAGTCGGATGCCCCTCCCCCGCCAAAACCGCCGCCACCCCCCCCAAAGCCGCCCCCGCCGCCCCCGCCCCCACCCCCGCCACCCCCCCCACCGCCGCCACCACCACCAAAGCCTCCACCGCCGCCACCACCCCAGCCCCCCCCTCCACCAAAGCCACCCCCACCTCCATACCGTCGAGAATGGCCCCAACTGCCACCACTAAAGGGAGCGAAGATCAATCTGAGAAAGAAAAAGATCATCAGCAGGCCAAACACCAGCAACATAAAAAGAGGCCTTACTTTAACGGGCTTCCGCTCTTCAAAATTGGAAGAGGGTTCCCCTGGCAATATTCCCGCTGCCTGTCCTATTCGTTCTATCGCGATCGAAACTCCGCCCAGGTAATTCTGTTTTTTAAACTCCGGCATCACCTGATGGTGCAAAATCCGATAGGCCTTGAGATCGGGAATATCTCCCTCTAATCCGCGTCCGATTTCAAAGCGGGCACGTCGATCTCGAACAGAGACCACAAACAGCACGCCATTGTCTTTGCCTTTTTTCCCCAATTGCCATTTGTCGGCCACGCGAATGGCAAATTCCGCAATTTCATCCCCTTCTAAAGAATCGACGACAAGCACCGCCATCTGGACCTTATCGGTCCCGTTGACTTCACTGAGTAAAGAAACGAGCTGATTGGATTCAGACTGCTTGAACAATCCCGCCTGATCCACCAATGGACCCGTCAGAGGGGGAACCTCTTTAGCAAATAATGGGAAGAGAATGACGAATAAGAGTGCAGCCATTATTTTTTGTTGAAATCGACCTTGGGAACCTGCATCGCTTCTTCTGACACCGTAAAGGGTTCACGTACGTTTAGACCGAGTAGGAATTTTGCGGTCAGATTAAAAGGAAAAGATCGCACTGCCTTATTATAATTGGCGACCGAGTCGATATACCGTTTCCGCGCGACTCCGATCCGATTCTCAGTTCCTTCAAGTTGGACCATCAATTCCTTAAAATGTTCATTCGATTTCAGATCGGGATATTTTTCTGCCACCACTAACAATCGAGATAACGCTTGAGACAGAGCCCCTTGCGCCTCCTGAAATTTCTTTACCATGTTGGGATCAGAAAGCGAATCGACATTGAGGGTCGTTTGGGTCGCCTTCGCACGGGCTTCAACCACCGCTTGGAGGGTTTCCTTCTCTTGGGTCGCAAACCCTTTCACCGATTCCACTAGATTTGGAATCAGGTCGTGACGGCGTTGGTATTGGCTCTGCACCTCACTCATTGCTGCCTTCACATCTTCATCCAGACTCTGGAGTTGGTTATAACCGCAAGAGGAAAGCATTAAGACAAAAAGAATCAAAAACAGCTTTTTCATAGCGCTACTATAAGATAAAACCTGCACTATGCAAACTCCTCCTTCCATCTACGTCGTTCGGCATGCCCACCGCGATAAAAAGGCCGGTCGGCAGGTCGATAACGGCTTAAGTAAAAAAGGGCTGCTTCAAAGTTACCACCTGACACGAATTTTAGAGCGCCATTTGGTCGGCAAAAAAGCAAAACTGCTCTCTAGCCCTAAACTGCGGTGCAAACAGACGATCCAAGCGTTAGGGGACATTGTCGGAGCGGAGCTGGAAATCGATCCCCTTCTCGACGAAGAGAATAATCAAGAGAATTCCAGCGGCCTTAAGAAACGAATCAAAGCTTTCCAAAAATTTGCCGTTCGCTGCCCTAAACCCCTGGTGATCTGTTCACACGGCGACTGGATTCCGCTTTTCCTGAAATTGCAATGCGGATTTGAGCTCCCTGTAGCTAAGGGAGGAATCGTGGCCATTCATGGTGAAGAAATAGAATGGTGGCTCCAAAAACCGAGTGAGCTTTTTTGAAATCCTTTCATTGGATCTTTTGTTTAGCGATTGTGGCCGTCGCCGCCCGTAACTTCGAACCTGGAATGTCGCCTGACTCCCCCATCCACGCGACCATAGCGAGGGAAATTGCACGAACTGGCGAATGGTTTCGACTGGATGCCAAACTTCCTGACTATACCCCCTACTTTGCCGACCACCCCCATCTGATTTTTTGGTTAGTCGCCCTCATCTTCAAACTCCTTCCTGCGGCTGATTGGTCAGCCCGTATCATTGGCCATCTTTTTTATCTTTTTTTTCTCTGGTTTCTTTTCCGGTGGATGGAAAAGCACCGCCATCGCCAAGAGGCACTCTTCACCATTCTGCTGCTGTGGATCTTTCCCGTTTTCTCCAACCAGTTTTCCAGCGTTATGATGGATCCGGGGCTTCTCTTCTTCGGCTTTTTATCTGTCTATTGGGCTATGGAAGGGAAAGGGGCATTGGCCGGCACAATGCTCGCCTTCTCTTTTCTCTGTAAAGGCATGGGAGCGTGTCTATTTCTTCCCGCGATTCTTCTTTCATTTCCGAAGATTCGAACCGCATTTACCTTTTCATTGGCCCTAGTAGTACTTTCACTTACCTATTTTGTTGCGATTCGCGCGAGTTCCGCCCCCGACTTTCTTTCTCTCTATTATCACCGGCAATTTACGCTTCGACTGGGCCACAGCTTTAACCCCTGGGCGCTTGTCTCGATTGAATTTTGGAAACGCCTGTTCCACCACACCCATGGATTGATCGTATTCATTCCATCGGCTCTGATGAGATATCACAATGACCGATTCCATCGCGTGCTATTCGCTCTGCTTCTTACTTCCCTCATTCTCATCGCCGGCAATGAGCTCTACCCTCCTCACCATTTTATTCTAATCCTCCCCTGGATCGCCTGCTTTCTCTCCCGCTTAGTTCCCCGCAAAGTGAATATTGACCGCTGGATGCAGATCACGGCGGCTCTTTCAGTGGTTGCCCTTTTTATTTTGCAGTATCTTCCCATCAAGACCCATGGTGCAGGCCCACTTGATGTGCATTCAGCCCTTCTTAAATTAAAAGAGGAAAAGAAAATCGATTCGCTGATCTTTGATTCCCCGCCCATTCCCTCGAGTTTTTTAGCGGCTGCTCCTTATGTCTGGTATGGAGATGTGCGCATCGTAAGCACTCCTTCGCCATCGACCGCCTATTACCTCAGCCACGCTCACAAGAAAGATTTAAAATTGGATGGATGGAAGTTTATCGGAGATTTTAAAGAGGGAAGCCTGTGGTGGCCTCCCCCTCCAATGAATTGAACAAGAATTTTGATTATTTGAGCCTACTCAACTTTAAATTCGGTTGCCTGACCGGCCCAACCTCGTATACCAACACTGCCGCTGGAGAAGGAGGAATCGGTGGCCGATATTTTAAGAGATCCATCGAAAAAGACCGCCAGAGCAGTGCCGACGATATTGAACTTTAAAGTTCCAACGGCTGAAGTGCCCGCCGATATTAAGATAAAATCTCCATAGTTTACCGATACCCATGAGCTGGAACTTGATTGCCATTGATACCAAATTCCATTCACAATTTTATAAAGCGCAACATAATATCCTACAGAGAGGTATTGAACAGCTGCCAAGTACATCTCATTATCAGCGCCATTCCCGTTGTACCGGCCCACAATCCCCATGTGGCCATAGTTGGCAGTCGCGGCCTTGATTTTTAAGCTCGCATGAACATCGGTAACAGTGAGATCCTGAAGCGTGGCTATACTGTTGACTGTACTAGAAGTAGGATAGACATAGGCAGCTGTACTGGATGTTGCAGCGGCAACCGCAAAACCGCCATACTGAACCTTCCAATTGCTGTTCAACCCGCCATTACTGGTGATGCTAAAATCTTCGGTGTACGGAAGCGAAACCGATACCGCTATCGTGATAGAGATGGCGGTGACCCCATACTCATTGGAAGCCTCCACCCAGTAGGATTGCTTCGTTGAAACGGCCGTTGGAGTCCCCGAGATCGTTCCGGTAGCCGAATCAAACTCTAGCCCCGCTGGCAAACTGGGCTCAATCGTATATTCAGTGGGAAGGCCACCGGTATAAGTAGGAATATTTTCGGCAATCTCAACATCTTTCTGATAAATCGCCGGATTGCTCGGATAGGCGATGCTGGAGGGCTTGATATTATCCTTCACTGAGATCTTAAGCGTGATCGTTTTAAAACCTCCGCTATTAGAGGCCGTCACAACATAATCTCCTGCTACCGAAGCCACCGTTGGAGTTCCAGTGATCACTCCACTCGTCGCATTAAGAGACAAGCCTGCCGGCAACGCAGGGCTGACGGTATAGGAAGTCACCGCACCACCGGTGACAGTCGGTGAGTTAGGGGAAATCGCGGTCGATTTAACATATTCAACAGTTTCTGTCGTGTAGGTCAAAGTAGCCGGAGCAATATCTTTGACTTGGATTTTAATATAGACATAAGTGCTTCCACCTGTTCCAGTTACCGTCACCTTATAAGAAGTTTGGCTGCTGACCACGGTGGGGGTTCCTGAAATCGTTCCATTGGTCGTATTGAAAACCAATCCCGTTGGCAAAGACGGAGAGATAGCAAAACTGCTAATCGTTCCCTCGACCGACGCCGTATTGGCTAAAATTTCGGTCCCTTTTACATATGCAACGTCTTCCTCATCATAGGCTAAGTTTTTAGGCGCATTCGAGATCACTTGTATCTTAAGGGTGGTTGAATACTTTCCACCATACGAAACCGTATAAGAGGTTAAAGTTGAGGCCACCGTCGGAGTTCCTGAAACCATCCCAGTGATGGCATTGATCGATAACCCAGCAGGCAAAGCCGGGGAGATGGAATAGGTAATATTACAATCGGTCGAATATGCTGGCATGATTATGGCAGCAGCGCCGGTAGTCAATGTCACCGTTTGAACCAATACATCGGTCGGGAAAACACAGATATTATCCACTATCACTGGCGGATCCACTTCCGGATCCTCGTCATCATCGTTAGTCCAAGGTGGATAAATGTCGTTATTATACTGATTTGGAGGCTGCTGATTCCCCAGCCGGTTAGGCTGTTGGGTGCAGGCCGCGGTCAAAACTAAAATCAAGCTGAGAATCCAGAGTTGTGTTTTCATTCCTCTATCCTAGCGAATGGCGAAGACCGACTGTTTTCACCCCGGTAAATAGAAGTAATCAATTGTAACAGCCTGCAGTTATTGCAACGTGATTGTCGCGGTCCACTTTCGTGGGCCGCGGCAATCGCATCAATGAAGTACAAACGAAATTATGAAGGAATTATGAAGAGGCGAAATGCTCTGGACCTGTGGGATCCAGTCCATTCACACTAATAGGTCATAGGTCCAATGGGAGCTGGCATTGGAGCGGTAGGCATGCCGGGATTGGGCATTTCTGGCATATCTATTGTTTCTGGCTCTTCTGGCGCTTCAAAACTCGTATACTCTGTATCTAACCCCACTTGATCGATGAGATTGGGTCCATCGGTAACCATGAAATGGGCAGTGTTACCGTCGACTCGGCCCGAGCAAAATTTTCCTGCAGGACATTGAAATCGATGCAAATTGGGAGCGTCTGGATTAGAGACTTGCGATCCCGTATTTGTATACACGATCACTTGATTCAGACCCGCGTTTTCGATCACGATGTTATAGGCGAATAGCTTCTCTGAAAGCACGATAGAAAAGAGGCCAAGGATTAAGGTTCTATAAACGTTCATCAGGGGTTCCTCAGGTTTCAAAGTAGAATGCCAAGGAATTGTGAAGGGATTATGTCGATTAAAATAATCCG
>CAZRZK010000070.1:0-9581 GCA_964604555.1 uncultured Pseudobdellovibrionaceae bacterium
GTCCGTATCCGGAGCAGGGTCGAGGGGACGGTGGTGAAAACGGTCACCCTATCCCTTACCAGGCCGTTGGCTGGGTGAAGACGTTCCTCCCAAGTAAGAGCAGGAGAAATAGCAGCCTCTAGGACAGGAGTTAAAAAAAGGGAAAAGAGTGAAATATCAAATGAGTATTCATGATAATCGGAGAATACCTCCCCTTTTCTAAAGGGGATTATCTTCAAACAATTCTTCAGAAAGTTTTCAAAACCTTCGTAACTAATCGGCACCCCTTTCGGAATCCCTGTCGATCCAGAAGTAAACAAAAGATAACTGATACTTTCAGGTTCAGGAGGGTTGGGACTAAATTCAGCCGATTCTTGGGAAGACAAGAAAGTGGAAAGGTCTCGGATTTCTATCCCCTGTTGCTCAGCATGATTCAATAGCTTCGATGGCAGTGGTCTGTCGACCAAAAGGAGCGAGGGCTTCGCCAATTTCACCATGGAAAGAAGCCGTTCCTCTGGAAGGGTCACGGTGAGTGGAAGCCAGGTGTTTTTCGATAAAAAAACAGAGTAGATGGCAGCGTAGTTTAAAAAACTTTTTTCGGCAAAGACAGCGATCGTTTTCTGGTCATACGATTGAAGAGCGACATTCATTTTTTTCATCACCCCAAAGAGTTCGGGATAACTCCGCTTTTCCCCAGCACGCAAATAAAAGTTGGCGGTGGAAGCAGAAAGGGATTCATAAAATTGGGAGAAGAAGTTACCGATTGAAGATCCTTTGAGGAAGAAGGGTGGTAACCCGTTTGCCATTTTCTATGTTCTTGCTGATGAGTGACGCAGCGCTGACGAAATTCCGATCGCCTATCGTCAAGTCATTCACTACAGTCGAATGTAACCCAAAAAAATTATTCCGTCCAATGGTCACCGAACCTCCGACCACCGTTCCACCCGCTAAATAATTGTTGGTTCCGAGCGTTGTAAACTCGGTGACGAGACACCCGGTATCGATATAATTAAAAGGCTCTAATCTGACGCCTTGATCAATCACGGCACCCGCCTGAATGACGCAACCCTCCATAACCGTCGCGCTTGGCTCAACAATCGCCTTGGGGTGAATCAAAGTGAGGAAGGAATAGCCCCATTGCTGAGCGCGGAGATAGGCCTTTTCTCGAACTTCCATGTCACTATAACCGATTCCAAAGATAAGCTGTGTGTGCTTGGGATGGTAAAGCTCATGTTCGACCAATGATTCTAAGGAACCGACAATCCCATCTCCAGATGGCCGAACATCATCGACAAATCCCAATATCTCGATGGAACTGTGATGATGGCAGAGATGGGCCAGCTGTTTCCCCAACATTCCTGCCCCATAGATCAACGCCTTCCCCATGGAGAAATCTTATCAACTTATCCTGAGAATGATACTCTTATTGCATGTGGACTGGTTTCTTTTTTACCACACTGACACTCCTATTGCCGGTGTTGATCGGGATCTTTTGTTTTCAGCGTTATCGTCCTCTTCTTTCCCAGTTTCCATCCTGCATGGCGATGCAGTTTGCATTTTTTGCCCTCACAACAGCAGCGACTTTTGATCTCTTCACCTTTGGTTGGGCTAAGTTGATGGTGTGTAGTTTTTTAGGGGCTTTGTTGGCATTGGAATTCATTCGATACCAGGGAATTGCCCCCACTCCAAGTGGACCTCGTAACAATATAAGCTGGGCGTTCCCCTTCGCCTTAGCCATTCTTTTTAATTTGGATTCGGCTTGGATCCTATTCAAACAGGGATGGCATGAAGGAACAGCCTATTTCCAACCCCCTTTTAACCATGACGTGGAACGCAACCTCGCCATCATTGAGGCTCTGTTTCGCGGAAAAATGGACCCCCACTTTCCTGGAAACACCTTAATCTACCAATATTTTTGGTTCCATCCTGCAGCGACCCTCCTTTATTTTTTTAATTTACCTTCGCGTTATGCCCCCATGTGCGGGCTCCATCTTTATTTATTGATTTTATTTTTCACCTGCTTTTATCAAGTCCTTAGAAAAAAGATCTCCCACACCCCCACTTGGATTGCCCTCTGTTTACTGACCGCACTCCATGCCGATCTCTATAATATGGCCGTTTCCATTTTTGGATATGGTTCCCTCGGGATCGAAGCCGATATCAGCGCTGCCCGCATCAGTATCTTTCGATTCACCTCCTTAAAATGGATTGGCCTCACAGCCCCCCAGCATTTTCTCTTTCCATTCTTTCTGTTGTTCTATTTAGAAGGAGGATTCGCTCCTCTTGGACGATCGGTAATGCTCACACTCTCCTTTATGGCTTCACCCATCCTCTGGATGATGTCGTTTCCATTGCTTCTACTCACTCAGCTCAAAGAGGGGTGGAAATGGATCTTTCCCATTGGAATCGGCACCCTCCTCTACCGAATTTTTTATTGGCAGTGGCCTCATCAGCTTTTTCTAATCCAAAGCCCTGAAAAACAGACCGAGCTCTTCCAAAATTTGGGATGGGGGTGGCTCGCCCTCCCCTTTATTCTAGGGATCAGTTTCGGACCACTCGGACTCTGGATCACTCCACACCTTATTCAAAGAAAAAGACCCCAGAATTTATCAGCCCTTTTGATCATCATCGTGTTGCTCTATACCTTTGTTTTCACTTCACCTGAACTGAAACGCCATTCTAACTTTATTTCGATCCTGTTAGTTTGCTTGACTGCCGCTCAACTGATTCCTTCCCGAAAAATATTAACTGGAATGATAGGAATAACTCTCCTTTTTCACGGCTATTTTCTCTACGCTTTTGTTGGTAAACCGAGTGTCGTTCCCAATACTATTCCCTGGAAAGATTATTTATCCATGAATCACTGGATGAGAACCCATCACTTTAAAGAAAATACGATCGGTGCTGTGAATGGAGATTTTGGGATCCTGTACCCTCTGGCCATGCAGGCAAATACCTCCTTCATCACCGCTGACAAGGTCATATTCCGATCAAATTTATCACCCGATATTTTTAAGCGCCTCCAACGACTGAAACTGGAGCAAAACGTGGTGCCGCATGCCACCGTTTTGGGTTACTCCACCATTACATGGGGCCCTTTGGAAGAGGCCACCTGGGGAGCGATGACCCGGAGGCGATTCATCGATCCTTCGCTATTGATTCATCGGGAAGGTTCGGTCGGCCTTTACACTATTTTTGATAAATTGCGCCATGCCTACCCCGGGGAAAAATTGGCACCAGCCCTCGCCGATGAAAATTGGCTTCTTGAAGCAATTGATGAATACCAAAAAATCTTGATTCAAAATCCACAGTCCCCATTTGCCCATCAGGGGCTCGCTCGACTTTTCGACAAAAACGGTATGATCCAGGCAGCTGAATACCACCGAGCCCAACTCAAATGAAATTGAATTGCGACCATTGTTCGCGACAGCCGATTTTATTGGATGAGAAATCCTCGCCACCAGACTTTCTTGCCACTTCTGATGGCCATTTTTTAGATAAGACCCAGGTAAAGCGGACCCTTTGCTGCCATTGCGGCGTAATCCAGATCAGCTACCAACCAGAAAATCGCTTGGTTCAGTTTTATGAAAAGCAATATGATCTGGCGGAATCGGTCCAGAATAATTTGATCGTGGTGAATGGCCATCGGCATGAAAAGCTCTCCCATATCATTGAGCATTTCTTTTCCAAATTGCCTCAACAACCGGCAACCGGGAATTTCCTGGAGGTTGCCTGCGGGAAAGGGCAATTTATTGAAACCTTCCAAAAACATTTTCCAAATTGGCATTGCATTGGAGTGGACCCTGCAGCCCCCCATTCGCCATTACATTCGCCATTACATTTCTCTGGCAAGGTCGAATATCGTCAGGAATTTTATGACTTTGATTCGTTCACTGAAGATTCTTTCGCTGTCGTGGCAGCCCATGGACTCCTGAACCGAACGGCTCCGATTCCATTTCTTCGTCAGGCTGCACGCATCCTAAAGCAGGGGGGAATCCTCAGCCTGGAGCTCCTTTTTTTGGAGCACTCTTCATTTACCCCTCTCATTTGGGATCACACCTTTACCTTCAGCAAACCGGTCTTCGAATGCTTCCTAAAGGATTGCGGTTTTGAGATCCTGGCTACCACCGATTGTGTTTCCACTTTCCATTACCTGTGCCGGCGTTCTGACAAGGGCATAAATCCCTCATTCAAAGGGATCCATTCGATTCGCGTCTTTGAGACCCAACGACTTTTTCAACAACAGAAGCAACACTGGAATTCGATTGTCCGACGATTTCGTGATTTCCAGACAGAATGTCATGGAAAGCCTTTGACCCTTTTTGGGGCGGGGCTCTATTCCGCGGCTTTACTGAGTCAAGTTGGCATCGATGCGGTTGATTTTGTGATCGATGAAACCAAAAACGGCAAATTCCTTGGAAAACTCCCCACCCTTTCTTTAAAAGAGGCCAAAGAGAAGATCCAAACACCCATTTTTTTATGTGCCCGCGAAGCCTCTACCAATTTTATTAGCCAGAGATTGAAGGAAAATGGGTTCAGAGTGGAAGGGGAATTAAGACCATCTTGGGATTTAGAGTGATTCCAGGTAACCATGTCCTGGGTGTCGTCGCTCGAATTTCATCTGGAGAGGGGTTCGCAACAACAAAACACATAGCGCGCCGCAACACATAAGTGTAACAGCGGACTACATGGCAGAAATATGCTAACATTTTTTCGTGCCCGATCTGAGTATCGTTTCCTCCCTCTTCAATTCAGAACCCTTTATCCGTCCCTTCTATGAACGGGTAAAGCAGATCCTGCTTCCTCTTGGGTTGAGTTACGAGATTCTCTTTGTGAATGATGGTTCGCCCGATGATTCCCTTGCCGCTGCCGTCTCTATCCAAAAGGAAGATCCCACAGTACGAGTCATCGATCTCTCGAGTAACTTTGGTCACCATAAGGCGATGATGACAGGTCTCATGGAATCGAGGGGAGAAAAGGTAGTCTTGATCGATGTGGATCTAGAGGAGCCCCCCGAACTTCTCATCGAACTTCTAGAGAGACAACAAACAACCGGAGCCGATGTCGTTTATGGCGTCCAGATCGAACGGAAAGGAAGGCTTTTCGAGAGAATCTCAGGAGCTCTTTATTATTGGGCCTTTAATCTTCTTTCCACCCACTCCGTTCCTCCTAACCTGTGTACGCTTAGATTAATGACCCGACGTTATGTCGATGCACTCATTCAGCACAAAGAACGGGAGGTCTGCATCTCAGGTCTTTGGGCTGTTACCGGGTTTTCACAAGTGCCCTTTCCATTCGTTAAGGGTTTTCGAGGGGGGAAATCCAGCTACACGCTCCCACTCCGAATCCATAACTTTGTGAACTGGATCACCTCTTTTAGCAATCGCCCCCTTTTCCTGATATTTTATTTAGGCTGTTTCACCTTAACTCTTTCGTGTTTAGCAGGCTGTTACTTGATCATTCGCCACCTCTTCTTCGGAGCCTATCTTTCCGGCTGGGCTTCCCTAATTGTTTCCTTATGGTTTATTGGAGGATCGATGATGTTTGGGATTGGAATCCTAGGGCTTTACCTCGCCAAGATCTATTCCGAAACGAAACAACGGCCTTACACGATTATCCGCCAACGTTTCGAGACCCGCACATGACTGCCACTATAAAATCACGGCGACAAATCATTGAAGAGGTCCGGGAAAAAGGTTACGCCAAATTGCGTGGGATAATCGATCCCGAACAGGTAATAAAAAGCGTCGTTCTTTTAAAAAAATCCTTTTCTATGAAAGAGGATCATCCCACTCGCGGTGAATCACCCGATGCCATCCGCCAGCATTTCCAAAAACTCAACTTAGGCGGTGCGAGTGAGCGGTATAACAACTTTCCCCGTTTTTTCCGCACCTTCTATACTCCACTCTGGGAGGTCGATCGGTATCAGATCCATCCTGTCTTTAAACAGGTGGCACGGGTGAGAAACAGTTTGATGGATCTTCCTGAAAACTTTGCCCTGGAGGGAATTGAACCCAATGGCCTCTGGACTGCCTCCCGGATTCACCAATATCCTCGCGGAGGCGGCTTTTTCATTTCCCATCGGGATACGACATTGATTGACGTCTCTCGGGAGACCGAGACCGAATTTTTCCAACTCCTTTTGGTGATGTCTAAAAAGGGAATCGATTTCCAAGAAGGGGGGGCCTTTGTGATCCAACAGGGACAAAGAGAGTCCTTGGAAGATACGGCAGAAATTGGGGATATTATTGTTTATGATGGCCAGAGTGAACATGGGGTGGAGGATATCGATCCCGAGCACCCTCTCGATCTCCAAACGATTAACGGCAGGATTGCCGGCTTAGTCTCCCTCTACAAGAAACTATGAAGTGGTTTGAGTCTCTCATTCAAGGTGATTGTGTTGAAAAAGACGGGGTGTGGGTACATCCTTCCCCCAAAAACAGTTTTTTTTCATCTAGAACACGCGAGGTCTATTCCGAATTCTGGAAACGGGTGGGGACAAAACTGGAGGAGACGGAATATTCCGCCGAGGGACAATTTCTACAACGTTACCGGCTCGCTTTTCAGGATAAGATTGTGGTTGATGCGGGTTGCGGGAATGGCAGACTGATGCGCCATTGGCTCGATTTCGGCGCTCAACATATTATCTTCATCGACGACAGTGACGCCATTTTTGATTGTCGAAGGATAGCTGAAGAAAAAGGGGTTGCCGATCGCTGCCTCTTCATCAAGGCTTCCTTATTGCAAATTCCGCTCAAAAACCAATCGGTCGACACCGTTTTTTGTTCCGGAACACTGGGTTTGATTGAAGACCAGGATAAGGCGATGGCAGAGCTTTTCAGAGTGAGCCATGAACGGGTGATTGTCGGAGTATTGACGGAAAAGACACTCACAGGAAAGATCTACCTCTATTTAAATTGGATCAAGCCCATCATCAATCGGGTCCAGAACTTCAACTTGATTTTTGCAATCGCAAAGGGGATGGCAGGATTGATTTGGCTTTTCTTTAAACTCTGTTTCCATTTGGGAATTCGCACCCCTTTGTTAACGACTGAAGTCTTGCGAAAAATCATCGAAGACAGAGGGGCTGTCAGAAGGTTGCAGTTAGCTCTTTATGATCCCCTTCTGATCCCCAAAGTGAAAAAGCACCCCGATGCTTTCTACTTTCGACAAGCATCCTCTCATGCATTCCAATTAAAAGAGCATGTGACGGCGATTATCTGTGACTACTTCGATTTTGTGGCGAGGCAATTTGACGGCAAATCCCCTTTGGCTGACTAGGGGCGAAACTCATCCACTTCTGGAGAGAAACAATTCCCAGGAAATGAAATTTCCCATGCCCTTGGGGTTCAATCACTCCCGCATCCCCTTCATCGAGATGAGGGAGTTCCAAACGCTCTAAAACACCCTCATGTCCCACCAAGATTCGATTCAATTTGGATTTGGGGGGTTCACTGAAAAGGTTTTTTAAGCTCTCGTTCTGCATCGATAACTCATCTTTGCTCAACATCCGGAGATAGGCAACGGCACGATCCTCCCGAAAATGGCCAAAGATAATCTGAGCCATTTCACGGGTACGGCAGGTCGGACTGATAATAACTTCATCCACCCCAATGGAAAGAGCAGCAATGGCACTCTTAATCTTTCGGGCCTGTTCCTTCCCTTCCTCGGTGAGATTGGTTCCAGGAATGCAACGGTATTCATTATCGAGTTCAGGAGGAATAGACGGGAGCGCTTTTCGATCCCGTTTGGCGTGGCGAAATAGTATAACCAAACCACCCCTTTGAGCTTTTTCTACCAGCTCCTGTTCGTTCCTATATTCCACCTTTTTATCGGTTTGGGTCACGATCTCCACCGCACGTTGTGCCCTTGGTTTCATGGCATAAAGGATTGCTACCATTAAAAGAATGAGGAGAAATCCTACTTTTTTACCTTGTGGGGATTGGAGGTGTGACGAAAAACCCATACCTCCTTATCGTCCTATTGAGAGTTTGAATTGAGAACTAAATAGCGCGCCAAGTCACAAAGAGCCGAGCCACATTTTACGACTTATCTTTCCTAAGAATCGAAACTCCCCGTTGCCGGTGGGTTCAAAAACGCCCGCATCCATTTCACCTAAGGCCACTCGAATTCGTAAGCGATCGAGCACACCTCCATGACTCACATAGAGGTGGTTTTCCCCTTTTGCCGGTTTCTGGGACAATAGTTGTTGCAGCTCTTGAGCCAATCCAGAACGCTCATCTTTACTAAGAATCATTCGATCATAGGCAAGCGACCGATGAACATGGGTGTAATTGGAAAGAAGTGCCGCCATCTGCTGGGTACGACAGCTTGGGCTTGCTAAGGCTAAATCCAACCGGATCGAAAGTTCCTCCATCCGTTTCTTCAAACGTTTCACCTCACCCACTCCCACTTCAGTTAACTCCGTACCCGGTTGGCAAGCCTCTGCACTATCTAACTCTGGATTCGGAGAGGGCATCGTTTTCAAATCCCGACTGGCATGGCGGAAAAAAACGATATACCCACCTTGACGCAATCGATCGACCAATTCTCTTTCTCCAACAAGCGGTTGCTTTGCTTTCAAAGGAGTTTTGACCTGCATCCAGTTGAATCCCAATAGCCCAACGAGAAGGGCAGCGCAGGCGACAAAACGCGGGGCCCAAGATCTTTGAATTTGAACCTGTTGCTGCGAAAAGAGAAGCAATAAAAAGGGCATCCCGTAAGAGCTTCCACGCTCCATCAACTCCCATCCTCCTCCATAAGCACCCGTGAGAGGATAAAGCGCTTCACTTGCAATTTTCCAAAGCGCAGTAAAGATCAATACGGAACGAGTCGGATTAAAATAGACTGCAACGGCTAATAGAATCTCCATGCAACCCATCAGATAAATTCCCAGATAGGTATGGCCCGCGAGCATCGGCATTCCCATCTGAACATATTGATAGAGGAGATTCTGTTTTCCCATCAACACCGAAAAGGCGCCATGGCCCAAAAGGTAACTGATAATGATCCATTGAGCCGGCTTTGCGAAGAATTGAAGTCTCTCAGAGGAAATTAAATCGGCTGTCGAAATCTCTTTGAATAAAGAGTTTTTCCAATAGGGGGCCACACTATGGGTTAGGAAAAATAGAGTCGGCAATCCAAAGTTATAACTCCGTTCAAAAAACTCCCACCATCCCTCTCCGGCCAAGGGACGGAGAAGCGCCGTAAAAAAACCCCAAATAGCCATATAGAGGATAAAAGCCCGTCGGGGAGTGATCAGGGTCAGAATGCCGAATGCAATATCTACCGCTCCGATCAGCGGCATCAATTGCCAACCGAGGCTTTCAGGAAAACCAAAGGCCTGTATGTAGGGAAGCCAGCCCGCTTTCGTCAGAATCCCAAAAGCACCATGCCCCACAAACTCCATAAAGCAGCAGATGCGAAACAGCCAATGGATCTGCAGCGCAGTCTTAGAGACACCTGATTCCATAACTTCCCCCTGTACTCACTTTAGACACTTAACATCAAGTAAAGTGGGAGGAAGTGTGGAGAGAAATTCACATTTTGTAATTACCACGCGATTCTGACGGGTATTAAATACCAAGGGAAACTGTCGGCAC
>CAZRZK010000071.1:0-8814 GCA_964604555.1 uncultured Pseudobdellovibrionaceae bacterium
TCCTCATGGCCGTAGAAGATGTGTTTAGCATCCAAGGCCGTGGAACGGTGGTCACGGGCCGTGTGGAACGTGGAATTGTGAAGGTGAACGACGAAATCGAGATTGTGGGACTTAAACCCACCGTGAAGTCGGTCGTTACCGGAGTGGAGATGTTTAGAAAGCTTCTGGATCAAGGAGAGGCGGGAGACAACATCGGAGTATTGTTACGAGGTATTGATAAGGACCAAGTGGAAAGAGGCCAAGTGCTTTGTGCCGCAGGAACCATCACTCCTCACAAGAAGTTTAAAGCGGAAGCCTATGTATTAACGAAAGAAGAGGGAGGAAGACACACTCCATTCTTTACGGGATACCGGCCTCAGTTTTATTTTAGAACGACCGATGTGACCGGAGTATGCACTCTGCCAAAAGGGGTGGAGATGGTGATGCCGGGAGACAACGTGGCGGTGGAAGTGGAACTCATCACTCCCATTGCAATGGAAAAAGAGGTGCGATTTGCGATTCGTGAAGGCGGTCGCACGGTCGGTGCCGGTGTCGTTACCGAGATTGTGGAGTAAGGAGTCGTATGCAAACGATTATTTTAATGGAGTGTAAAGAGTGCAAGCGTCGGAACTATACGACATCAAAGAACAAGACGAAGCACAATGAGCGCATCGAAATGGCGAAATATTGTCGCCATTGTCGTCGCCATACTCCGCACAAAGAAACCAAAGCTTAAGAGTTGTACGTACAAGGCTTCGTTCAAAAAGCCCTGAATGCGAGGAAGCAGGGCGAGGCTGAACGAAGGCGTACTTTAAGTACGTTGGAATGAAGCCGAGCCCGATGACGAAGCAGATGGGGCTTTTTCAACGAAGCCCTCATGATAGGGCACTAGCTCTAACGGTAGAGCGAGCGATTCCAAATCGTTAGGTTCTCGGTTCAAATCCGGGGTGCCCTGTATCCACTTATCAAGGATTAACCCTAAACCTCAACCCTTAACCCTATTTCACATGGGTCATGCTTTTAGGAGCGAACTGGGCCACACTCTGCTCCGGCTCCACCGGCGCGGAGGTCAACATCTGACTCTGACCTTTCAACATTTTCCGTAAGTTGATTAAGGACTGGCCGCTCGCAATCGAACCCTCTTGCCCTTGATATTTATCATAAATCATTTGCGAACCAATTTTTTCACCCCGAACTACCATATTGGAGATGGCTCCTAAATAAACAAACTCTGGTTTTCCATTTTTAACTTTGCAAAAGGCACTTGAACCCCCCGAGTCTCCCTGCTTGATTCTTGCCGAATCTTCCGGTTTTTGATGATCCCCCCCTCTCCAGGGGTTTTGGTGCTCATCTTCCCAAGAACGGTTATTGTTATCTGACAAAGAACTAAATCGCGCATAATGACCTAATCCGTTCCCGTTGCTGTCCCCTTCAAAAGAGGCCTGACCGACAATAATTCCTTTATTTTTTCCAGTCGCCGACACGTTCGTTTCCCGATTCTGGGCAATGAACATGGTAAAATCCTTACCACTGAGACTGCTCACCTCCTGCTCCGTAGGAATGCGCATCCGCTTCAATGGTTTTGTGTCATTACTGCAATCCATATATAGATTCATCGTCACCATGTCAGGATTATTCCGTGCCACAGGCTCGCCTTGCTCTCCATTCGGGAGGTGAACACTCACGACGAGTGCATTGGCAAATTGGGGCTCTTTATTATGGCCTGCGGTATTGATTTGGATTACCTGTCCCTCTGGTGAGGGTTTGCCATGGAGGCAATGGTAGGCGGTTGCAATCGTCTCTATTTTTTTCCCATTTTGGCAAACGGCGGCTTCAGGTTCATTCTCCAGACGAATCGGGGTCGCCGCACAGCGTGAACCCGGCAACCGGATTTCCGTCTGTGGAATGCCTTCCTCTCGAGCCGACTTCAAACATTGTAAATCGTCCTCTTTTGAGAGCGCAAATTTTTCCATCTGCCGCCGTGGCGCTGTGCCCGAAGAGAACGAGCCGCTTCCTGAGCCCCGTCCCCCTTTAGAGTAACTGGGACCTGTTCCAGGCGCCATTTTTGGAAACTTATCCAGCTTATCCGCCAGCTCTTTTCTCCATTGGATCAACTGCTGAAGCCGTTGCTCCGGGGTCGCCCTTTCCACATTTTTATCTTGTCTCGATTGATCAATCTCCACCCAAGAAAGATGGTAAGGCGTTAACCGCGTGCTGCCCCTATCTTCTGGTAAAAGCTTGTCGAAATGGCCCATCATATCGGCCAAGATCTTTAGCCCTTTCTGGGTATCGATGCTCTTCAACCTTGGAAATAGCTTGTCCGCCTCCTCCAGAGTCACTGGAGCATTTTTCATTTCCTCTTTCTCTTTTTCACTCCTTAAACCTTTTAATAGCTCAGCCAGGGCATCGGGCAGTTTATCGGTTACTTTTAAATGACGCCCGATCAATTTCAACAGGTGTTCCGAATCACTTTTCCCAGAAAAACTTCTTTTCTCCGTTTCTAATGAAAGGAGGGCGGCCAATTTTGATTCCTTATCATTTTCCACCTTCTCAACCACTTCCTTGAGGTGACTAAACAGGATCCCTTTTTCAATCTCTTTCTTTTTTTCTTTCTTCACTTCGTCCGATTCATCCTTGAATTTGGCTTCCCACAAATCTTGAATCTTCTTTTTCATCTCAGGATCTAAATCGAGAGTGGAAATCGGCTTTTTGCCCCCCTCTTTGCCCAACGATTGCTCCAGCACCGACATCGCCATCGCTAAGCTTTTATCGGATGATGGGAATTGGCGCATCCAGCGATCAAATCTCTCCATTTCCTTATTATCGGCCAATAAAAAGGCCGGCAATAAAAGCAATAGTAAAAATCCTTTGATGAAATCCATGGTAATCTCCCCTGAACACACTTAAGAAATGCAAAGTGTATTCCGCACTGCGCGTGCCTGAATTCACCGTTTTGTATGCACTTTTTTGGTCGGTTTATAGAGGAGCGACTAGCCGAATGAAGGGTGTTAAACTTTTAGTCAGTTCTACTTTTTGGTGAGCGCAACCATTGCGAGCGCAAAGCTTGTGATGGCGGTAACGAAGGAAGTAATGTTCAACACCGTATTCATATCACGACGCCAATTGAAGGGAACATTGATGACATCTCCATCCACCAATTTTGGAATCGGTTTTCCTTCTTCCAAGAGGTTTTCGAGGTCAATCTCAAAAAGGTCGGGAACACCCCGGCGTCGAATCGTAATGCTATCTAAACTGGTAAACTCACCATATCCACCGGCATAGACCAATCCGAAAACGAGGTCAGTTCCATCGGGCACGTAATGAATCCCCTGTACCGGGACCGAGCCAAAGATGAGAATCCGCATGAGGATCTTGTTGTATCCCTGTCCATGCACAAACTCCCCTGCCCCCGGGATATGTTTTGGACTGATAGTCGAATTCGAATCGGACATTGACTCAGCGAGCAATTCACTCGGAATCAATAGATTAAAGATCAAGGTCCAGAGTAGTAGGTGGGTGATTATTTTCATGGAAGGAAAGGAGCAGAAAAGCCCTTATCCCAATATTATACACCCTTCCAATGCTCGATCAAATGGCTCACTAATCTCACCATGACGCCCGACGCATATTTACTTGGATGGTAGTTGAGATCTTTGATGTGATAGGAGGTCGAGGCGATATCGCAATGGACCCAGGGGTATTTCGAATCGACAAACTTCCTTAGGAAACAGCCCCCTTTACTCGATCCCGCTTCGCGATTCCCAGAGTTGCGAATATCTGCATAGTTACTCTTTAAATCGTCATCATATTCGTCATAAAGAGGCAGTTCCCAGACCCTTTCTCCTGAATACTCGCCCGACTCACGGATCATCTTGATAAGTCCTTGATGGTTCCCCATGATCCCACTGGTCACATGGCCTAAGGCCACTCCCACGGCACCGGTCAATGTCGCAAAATCGATCATCGCCAGCGGATTATAATATTTCTGCGCATATTCCAAGGCATCGGCCAGGACTAATCTTCCCTCGGCATCGGTATTGGTAATTTCGACCGTCTTGCCGCTCATGCTTCGGATCACATCACCGGGCTTCAAGGCGGCACCATCCGGCATATTTTCGGCACTCGCCACCATCCCGATCACATTCCGTTTGAGCTTCAGTTGAGCAATCGCCTGCATGCTTCCGACAACGGTTGCAGCCCCCATCATGTCATATTTCATCTCATCCATGCTGGAGGCAGGCTTAATAGAGATTCCACCCGAATCAAAGGTGATCCCTTTTCCAATCAATACGATCGGTCGTTCCGACTTCCGCCCGCCCAAATGCTCCATAATAATGAGCTTCGGTTCTTCGGTGGAGCCTTTGCCGACTCCCCAGAGGAGCCCCATCTTTTCTTTTAAAATTTCATTTTTGCCTAGTGCCTTTACCGTCAACGAAGTTCCTCTTGCCATCGATTGAACTTCAGTAAAGAGCCCCGCGGGAGTGAGGTAATTCCCGGGCAGATCCCCTAAGCGCCGGGCCATGTTGACCCCGTTCACCACCGATACAATCCGCTCGACAAATCGTGCGTCTATTTTAGAAGCCACCAATTCGATAGACTCCGGGTAGCTCCCTTCCGATTCTGCCTTCTTCAACTCCTTAAATTCATAACCGGCCATGAGGTAGCCTTCACAAAAGGCACCCAAAAAGGTTTCGATCTGATTTGGCCGCATTCCCCGAGTCAGGGAAGTGCAATCGAAGGACAGGGTCTTAAACTTTTCCCGCTTCTGGCTATGGTAAACCGCCGCCCCCGTTTGCCGGGCCTCTTCGCGGCCCCACTTCGACTTGGCCCCAAAACCGACCAACACCGTATTTTCAGCAATCCCCGAGCTATAGAACCGGAGGGTAGAAACCTCATTCCGCTTTCCAAAGAAGTGTTGGGACTGCTTGAGTCGCTCCCGAAGAGCATCTACCGTTTTTGACTTCTCCCCCATATAGAGGAGGCCATAAGAGCTTGGCGCCTTCCCTTCCTTTTTTTCTTCTTGAAAGAATCCAATCGCAAAAGCTTCGGTGGAACGTGGGGTCGATGAAAGTAGTATTTTTGGCAACATAGCCAGATAGAATAGGAGAAAATTTGCCGTTTCACAATAAAATCTATGAACGGTTTTGCTGCCAATGCTGTCAGCTAACTGCCCCCATTGTCAGCCATTTCCATCCCCTTAGCCTCCCGCCCCTTTGGCATGAGGATTGCTCATGCACCCCATCATAACTCTATAAACATGAGGTAAATAATGAAGAAGTTATTAATTGTAATTGTCAGTTTAACCCTTAACAGCCCCCTATTTGCAGCGACTTCTGGAGTCGAAGAGGCACAGAAGGTCTGCAGCAGTCTTTTCTCCACCCGGGATCAAGACAACTGTTTCAAAACCATCAAGGGAGTTTCCTTCTTCCAAAAGGAGGCGGTGAAAATCTGCGGAGATATTTTTTCAACCTCCGATAAGATCGAATGTTTAAAGGCGATCGGCAATCAGGAATATACCGATACCGCTCTGAAAAACTGCGCCGATAAATTCTCCACCAAAGACAAACTCAGCTGCCTGGAAACCCGAGGCACTAAAAAGGAAGAGACAAAAAAGGCTTCTGGCACCGAAGTCGACAAATCTTTCATTCGAGGAAACTTGAGAAAAGCGCTCCAACTAATCAAAGAACGTGAATACGAAAAGGCGCAGGCCTTGTTGGAAAACACGCTCGATAATCTTTAATGTTGTTGAGAAGGAATGCGATCGACCAGTTGAACTTTATCAAAAAGGGATTCCGGTCGATCCACCAACCTTGAAGTCCCGTCGGGATAAAATACGGTCATCGCTTGGTCGAGAGGAACAATGCGCCCCCTAAATTCCACCCACATGTAATTTTTCCCATTAATGTTACGGGTCACTACCGATCCATTCCAACCCAATACGAGGCGCTTTGAAAGGCGGGCCATCTCTGACGCCAAAGCCGGATGATTCCCATTTGAAAGCCCACTAAAGCAGCTGTTCGCAAAAATAGTGTTGGCTTGGCCAAAACGAGGGTGGGCCATGAGAATCAATAAAACCTGTGTTGGTGTCAGCTGATAAAACTCCTCTTTTTTCTTTGGATCCCGCAAAAGCACAGCTTTCCCCGGCAGCCCATGGGAGGACCAAGTGAAGGCCAGCTTATCTTTTACATGCTCATACCCAACCGCCCCGTTAAACTCCCCCTCCTCGGGATGAAAAAGGACCACGGCATCTTTACTAGGATTCGAAACCTTTGGGTGATCGAGCAGAGTTATTACCTCACTCGGAATGTGTGCCGAAAGATTCTTGTCTTCAGGAAAAGCTTGATATTGACCTAAAATAGGGAGCAACGAACTTTGGGGAGCCTCTACATGAGCTTGTGCTTGCTGCTCCAGTTCATCTCCCCGAATCCCAGCACGGATGGCCCTTCGGATAAGAAGAGAATCGAAACTACGCCCTCTGCGAAGCCTCATCTCGATCCAAAGATATCGGGCCAGCTTCCCTTCGAGCTCTGGATAGTGGGCGCCACTGTGATTATAGATGGCTGTGCGGACAGCCTTATCAAACGCTTCATGCGAAATGGATGAAGGGGACGCTGCCTGTTGCGCAGTAGCGAGATCGAATTTTAAAAGTTCCAGAAAACCTTCTCCGTTATTTTTTAAAGGGGCAAAAAAGAGAGCGATTTCATCCTGTTCGACAGGAGCCGCTTTGAGTGCAAGCTCTAGACACAGTTGATGGTTATTAGGCATTCCTAAGACAGGGGCGCAGATCAGCCCAAACAAGAAAAAGGGTAATACTAATAATAAGTTAGCCTGTTTATTACAAAACATCTTCCGACCCACCCCTCAAAAGGATGCAATTCGAGCACCAGCATTCTGATGTATTCTGGGGACTTCTACTTGATTTTAAATAGGGATTCCATTGGAAAAGCTTAAGGCTCGATTACTTTGCTCTCGACTCGAACTCTTTTACCCGATCCAGAAGCTCAGGGGACGAATCGGCCCCTACGAATCGGGTTCCCGAGAGAAAGAGATCCGGCCGATCAATTGGTTTGGATTTCCCATCGGGATAGGTAATCGTCATTGCATTCGCCAAGCTCAATATCTCCACCTCTTCCCTTCCCTCCACCTCTTTACTTCTAGAAACATAGGTATAGGTCTCACCTTCGGCGCCCTTCACTGTATGGAGCTCCCCCCGGAAGCCGATCACCAATTTCCCCGTCTTTGCGGCCACCGTTTTCGCTGTCGATTCACGTTTCGAGCCATCCACTGCAGAATGGCAGGCATTTAAAAAAATAGCCTTCACCTCAGGGGACTTGACGGCATCATAGTAAGAAAGCAACTCTACCAATTGCTCATTCGTGACCAGCAGATCATCAATCCCATTCTTAGCCCCTTTGACCGGCACCTTTATTCCCCAGTTTCCCCTTGCCCCGTGGAAACTCAGTGTAAAGATATTTTTAGGATCATATACCGTCTCTGTTTTAGAAAGATGCTCTTGCTCCGGATCATTCTTCCCAAAGAGGGAGGCCCGTTGGAGCCCCTTTTCCTTTTCTTTGACAAGATCCTTCACCGCGATTTTACCTGGAACCTTCGATTCCCCGATATAAATGACTCCAGGCAACTCCTCTGGCACTTTATCCGTCGGTCTAAATGGCGGAGACTCATGCCTTTCAATCAAACCAAAGGTATTGGCGCGATCCTTGACATCGGCCCGGACCTCTTCGATCTGCCTTAAGAAAATTTTTGCACGAGAGGAGATGAAAGTTGGATTCTCAGCGGGAAATTTCCGATAGTGGCTTCTCAGCTCATTTATTTTTTGGGTCAGGAGTTGAACCACCTGGGGATCCTCCGTCGTAAATGGAATTCGCTTGAGAGTTTCTACAAACTGAACATAAGCCGCCTCATTGCTCCCTGGCTTCCCCCCTCTTTCTGTTGCCCTTAACCCCAAAGTCACCAACTCGCTCAAAATTTCATTCCGTTCCATTTCATTCCCATTTAATTTCTCTAAAAATACGGAGAGCCGCTTAAACTCCCCAATCGTTTTCATACTGGGATGCTTATAAGGAGAAAACTCATAAAGAAACACCAAACAGGGGATCCGGCTCCAAACCGAAGTAGACATGAAGAGCATCAAGACAAACCAAATTTTGACGTGCATTTAATTAGGATACCATTATTTCAACCGACCTAAAAAGATGGCATGTCCCAAAGGAGATGGGGCATAAGCCCCTTCCTCAAACGCGGTTTTAAAAATCTCTGCTTCCAGTGAAGAGGAAAAGGAGATCTGATTTAAAAATTCAATGCCTGCCACCTTCCAAAGAAGGATATATTTTCCGGAGCGGTGTTGGAGATCGATCCATTCCAATTGCAACTCCTCTTTCAAGGTTTGGCGAGGAACCACATGCAGATCCTTTTTTGCCAATTCAAGAGCCCCCTTCAAACTCTCATGCCCCTTCATCGACACCCCAGTTAAGGGATCGTACCAAATCACCGCATAGGAGATCCCTTTCTTCACCAAATAGGCCTCTGCAGGATAGTAAGGAATCGCAGATCTCAAAAAGGCGAGTCCCAATAAACAGACCAGAAAAACAGCAGACACCAAGGGCATCACCATCGAGCGGTGAGCTGGCGTGGGGCGAAGCTCTCTATGGAGGTCAAAAAGCAACATACCCATTAGAAGAGCAATCTGAATACCAACCCATTACGCACTGCTCACAACCTGAATACTGTCTAACAAAATGGCTTTGCTGAAAAAAATATCATCGACAGATGGCTTCAGACCGAAAACCATCCATGCTGCTTTTGCTTAATATTTTG
>CAZRZK010000072.1:0-8509 GCA_964604555.1 uncultured Pseudobdellovibrionaceae bacterium
GCGTCAGCTTCCCAAGCTGAATGTCGCGAGTTCGACCCTCGTCGCCCGCTCCAATCATTCCAATAACTTACGACTTTCCGATTCCTCAAAAACCGCCGCATGGACGATTTTCATGGACGATTTCTGTGGAAATAATCTGATCACATTACTTACTTGCTCCAAATGACTTGAGTTAGAACCAATGTACCGATCGGTTACGTCCAGCGAAGAGTGTGCGAACAACTCGCGCAAATCATCGCGGCTGGCTCCGTGGCTCAGGTAAATCTGAGAAGTAGAATGGCGCAGACCGTGGGTACCTACTACCGGCAAGCTTAATGCTCTACAATAGGAGCGCAGAGCATTGTTGTACCAACGATATGGAAGTACAAAATGGGATCCTTTTGGGGAATGCACTACCAATTCGCCGGACCTAGTCGCGTAGGCCCAGCTAAGGCGTTGCCATAGTTCTTCTGGAATAGAATGACTATGTTGTTTCCTACCCTTCGGGTGATTACGAAATCGTCTCGTTTTCTGCACATACACGCGTCGAATAGAGACTCTTTTTTCTACGAGATCAACGTCTTCCCAACGTAATCCCTGTAATTCACCTGAACGTAGTCCCATATACAAATGGAGCCAAATTGCGAGTCCATATTTTTTCCCATCAACGTGCAACAATAGCTGTTTAATCTGCTCTAGATTCAACCTCTTTGTTTCAATTAAGGGAACTGATGGTTTAATTTTTCTGATAACCGGATTGAAAGTTAGGTATTGATAATTCTCTATAGCATCACCAAACATCTTCCGCATAAGCCCAAATACATGAAGTTGCGTCTGCGGAGAACGACCCAATGTTGCCATGTTCGTGAGAACTCTCTTAACCATTTGTGGAGTAATGAGATTTAATTTAAGCGGTCCGATATAGGGTTGAATAAATCTGCAATACTGCTGGTACTGCATTTTTCTCCATCCTGTCTCGTGATCCTTAATCATTTCTCTACTGACATCTCCATACCATTCAGCAAAATATTCATCGAGGCTCGGAGGGCGATGAACAGAGTATGATATTCCCTCTCGTTTTTCCCGCTTCCAACGAGCGAGTTGCTCTTGAGCAAGTTGCTTAGTAGGGAAGACCCTACTTACCTGCCTTCCCGCCTCAATGGCTAACTTTGCCTGGTAACTGCCACTATCAAGTTTAATAATCGACATTGCTGGTTCCTTTCCCAGCAAGTCTCTCTTCCTGATTTTTCAAAGACCGCGGATCATTTCTTTCTACCAATTGCTGATAGGTAAAACAAGAGTGCCTGGTTACATCCTCAAAATGTTGAACGATTCTACCGGGACTAAAGCGGAGATGCCTACCGATTTTTATAAAAGGTATTTTTCGGTGGTTAACCCAATAATATATTGTTTTAGGTGACACACCAAGCCATTGTGAAAGCTGTTCAACATTCACAAATTCTTTACTCGAATTTGTCTTATTTTCTGTCATTAAGGGCTCAATACTTCTCCATTGGGGTTCTCTTTCCATGCAAGGGTGCTGGCCTCTTTATTTGAAGATTTCTTCTTCTTTTTTGCTCCATCGGAGGAGGAATGGAACGAAATTTGAGACAATAATTCGTCCTTTAAAATTCCATCCTCAGACATTTTTAAGGATTTAATTTTTTTCAATAGGGTTTCAAGCCTCTTGACTCTATCGAATAATTTTTTATGCAACTCAGTAATATCCTTGCGAGTTAATAGGGGTGATTTGCCGACAACCCATTCTACTAATTCTCGATCCTTTGGATAAAAATCCGGAAATACCTCTAGAATCTGAACTCTCCAATGATTAAATATATTTTGAGTCTCCTTGTTCACAGATATTCGATAGAGGGAAGGGTTTTTATACTTTGTCGAATTAATCTCTTTCATGACGATCCTTTTTTTCCGGATAAAGCTGCCAATGAGCTGGGCGTTTGATGATATGGACCTTATGGCCTTCAATAAATTTTTCTCCTTCAATGGAGTCAGGTACCCAAAGTTCATCCATTTCTGCATTTCTTATTGGCGGGGACTGTCTTAGAGACGGGTATATTGCGGTAGAATTTGAATCCGTATCAAATACTTGCTTTGGATGGACTAATAAACCAATAATTCCTCCAATTAAAGCGCCAGTTCCTGTTAGCACTAATGTTCCCTTAGTATTGTAATGTAATAACTTTGAAGTCGAGAACCCAGTCGCTGCCCCTGCTCCTACACCCAAACCAATGGATTGATCCAGAGATGAACAGGAACAAACCATGATTCCTATCATTACAAAACACAACTTCAACACAAGTTCACTCCTTACCTACAATTCATTTTATTCCGGTTAGCGCTGGATGGTTGGTATCGATCCACATCGTTTTGTCATTACGGAAGTTCATGTCTAATAAGATACAGATCGATACGCCTATTAATATGATAAATAAAAACAACATTTCACCTATTCTCATTTTCTTTCGTATCCTTTCATTCCACAGTACACATTTTGATCATTTGCATTTTGTCTGGAGTGATATAACAAGGCCAATGTGGAGAAACTGGGGCGCGCCAGAGCCTGCTACTGTCTACATCACGGTAAATTGGATAGTCTGGATTTTCCTTTTCTTTTCCGTTAATACCTACAGAATTGCTGTAGACTTCATCATCGATAAGCTTACAGAGATTGGCCCATTTACACCTCTCTCTCGCCTGTCTAACTGTTAATTTCTCGAGTTTACAAGGATCTGACGGGATAGGGATCGCCAACGTTGTTTGAGTTGTTCCATGTATGAACCCATTAGCGATTAGTGATTTTTCACAATCGTCCCAATGTTTGATTCCAGAGTTACGATCTCCAGGAATGTTGTATACAGGGACTAGGCGGGCCTCGGAATATTTTTTCCATACATCATAGGGTACCATTGAGGCTGCCTTTCCGATCTCTGTAGCACAGGCCGTCCACATCATGGCAAAATCATATTTTTTAGGTTCTTTTTGTGGAGGTGGGTTTGGTTCTGTATGAGGAAGTTCAGCTTTGACCGCGTCCTCCTCGTCTTTGAAATCCGCACATGCAGTCAATATAATTAAAATGGTTATTCCATTCAGAATTTGTTTCATAAGTATTCTTTCTATGATTGGGAAATGTATTGAGGGACTGTTGCAGGTGGTAAAATGAAGCTATGCATGAGTTGCGTATTTTTTTGTGTTGTCTGAGACACACGTATAGCGGGGGTCTGTAGAGATTTCGTTTGGAATCAAAAATCGGTAATTTGTTGCAATATCAGCTCTTTTACGCATATCAAGATGGACATGACTGAAGCATCCGCCTTGATACTGTCTCGGTCCAGTCCGAATCAACTCTTCGAGTTTCCTGCCCTTCTTTTCACCATCAAAAATGGGTGATTGCCATCCATCGTTGTAAATGTCCCAAAGGTGAACGAAGTTGTGCTTGTTTTTTACGGCATTGCCAGTTCGAATAGCCTCTTGGATTTTATTTGCGATTGCAGGCTTTGAAACCACCCAAATAACCGAAGTAACTTCAGGATGTGCTTGGTAATAAAAAACGATCGTCTTATAAGCAGAGAGGGATTTTTGTGATAATTCAACCTCCAGCGCGACCGTTTGGGACTTTTCCTCAATATGCCAGTAACCATCTGCGGTTCGTCGTGTGCTTTTAGGTACCCAGGAAGGGAAAAATTCTGGGTTGTATCTTCGTAACTCTTGCTCAGTAAAATATTCTAACCCAGGAATTTCCTGAAAAAGACCTTCACCTAAATGGATCGCACTTACTAAAAGATCGTGTGTTTTATTTTCAGATTCAAATCCATCTTCTATTAGGGGAGGCAGTGCAGGTTTTACGAGTTGGAATCCCTTCTTTGTTAGAGTCCAAAAATGATACTTCCCGGTACGATCGCTGTCACATCGGATCAAACCTGATTTTGTAAGGTTTAATAGTCGAGAATAAGCCCCTTTACATGAGATATGGGGATAGATGCTGTTAGCAAGCGCAGAGGTTGTAGATACCTTCCATTTCCACAGAAAATGGAGCGTTTTTAGGTCATGATCCTTGTGATTCATCTTTAATCCTATAGCTAACAAGCATTGAACTTAGATTTTTAGAAGTTCGGTCAATCGATTATGGGATAAGAAAGGGGTTTGAACTTCCATTTCAAGCGAACCGCACTTCCAGATGGCTCGGCCTGGTATAGCGGGTAATTCAGTGGCCTTTCCATTCCCCAGAACCGTCATGCTGGAGGCGTCATTGGCCATTTGAAAACAAACAATTCCCATTAGATTTGCCTTGATCTGCGGGTCCAATGACCGACGGTCCGGACGCTGAGTTGCCAGTATTAGATGCACTCCCGCAGCTCTGCCTCTTCGGGCTATATCGCTCAAAGCCTGACGAATGAGTTGAACAGAACCACCGGGCGAACGATCAGTTACGAGAAATAATTCCGCGGCCTCATCAACTAGAATGAACTGCCTTCCTATTTCCTTCCCGAGAGTCGAATTCTTTACAAGGAGCTGATCGTAATCTAAGCAGTTCGCATTTTTTATTTGAGTGAGCCGTGTTTCAACGAGAGTCTGGAATAAATCAATGCTTTCAGACACGCTAGAAATTGAGTCAAAAGTAGATATACGTGGCAGATTACTAAAGAGGTTAGATTCAAGTCCCTCCTTTAAATCGATCATATAGAAAGTCGAATTAGGGCAATTGAGGTAATGGGTGAGAATAAATTGACGGAGAAAAGTCGATTTTCCAGAATTCGTTTGTCCCGCTACTAATAGGTGTGGAACCTTTCGGATATCGGCCTTAACGATACTTGCCCGTGTCTCCCCAATCAGAAATTTGCAGGCAGGTAGATTTTTAATATCTTTCAATTCGACTAACTCTGGCATTGGCTGTTTGGAATAAATAATATCAACCGTTCCTTCGGTTCTGTTCTCTCGAATGTCATCAATAAATATTTTTAGGTTACTCTGAATGGTATCTTTGGCCCGTTTGAATTTGTCCAAACTCTGTCCACCGATAGTGACCCGCATAAGATGGGCGTTTTCACCAATTTCAGAATCAAACAGAACTTTTGGAACACGTCCTTGGACACTCTTAAGTCCCGCTTCAGCTAATTTAGGCTCTATTTTATTAGAACGAATACGCCGTAAAAAGAGGTGGTAGATCGACCAAATCCAAAATCCAGAGGTTAGAAACGGAAAACAGTAGATAGCGAGAATGATGCGATTGGTCGGATAGATTATAGCAATGTGAAAAAAATTCCACAGAGCATAATCCCATCGTAAAACAAAGCACAGGGATGTAACAATATTGAAGCCAAGGCAAAGCTGCCACGGAATGGTTTTGTATTTTATTCCGATTCTAAACTGTTTTATCGATTGGTAGGCAATCCCAAATGTGTTTTTAAGAAACGATAGTACCCATTGGGCGAGTCGTTCTACATCTTCTGTATTTTTATTTACTCTGTCATTATCCAAATTAACCTTCCTGCCTCTACTTCGATCACCGGTGCTTTATCACGAGCATGAGAAATGAGATCTTTTGCTTCATCCAGTGCGGCTGCGGAGGCCCCACGAAGAAAGGCATTTCTTACAGAATTTGTCCTTATTGGTACCCCGCCCTGAACGGTTGTATCTTGTAGGGCATCGGTCATGCCCCCCACAAAATTAAGTCCAATCCCTGTTCCCAATTTAGTAGCCTCTGAGGAGATTCGATTGCCTTTTAGGCCGGGTAATTTATCATCTCGATCAAATACCTGTGCATCTAATTGTAATACAGTGCCATCTCGTTTTACGATTCTATCGAAACGAATAAGGAGTCTGTCATCTCCGGAACTCCCATTTCCCAGAAGTAGTGTTCCGGAATCAAAGTAGCGCTCCCCGTTAAATGAGAGAGGCTCCACTGCTTCTGCTCTAACGGGTCCATTAGAGGCACCTGTTAACAATCTCGCTGTAAAAAAGGAACCTGGAGGAATAGTTTTGAGATTCCTCATCACCACTTCAGGGCCAAAAAAAATCTGACGAGATGTCCGTTTCCCTGATGAAACCATCGGCCCATTTCTTCTCATTACCTCCTCCGGCGATTGACTCGGAATGAGCTCTGGGACTTTGACAAGGGTCCTGTCACCCTCTCGAATTTCAATGGGCTTCTGTTGATCTTTTATAACCATGACAACCACAATCAACCCAACAACAGTCGAACCTATAACCATTATTGGAAAGGTATATGGCCGCCCTCGCTCCATCCATTTTTTCGCAACAGAAATGCGAGTCTTCGGTTCATTAACAATTGACGATTTTATTTTCGGTTCGATTTCCATTTGTTTTTTAAGTAAGCATCACGTATCAGTAAGATCTCATCGCCAGTGTAAGTTGAGGTTATAAGATTAAAACTAAAACGCCTTCCCTCCAGATAGGCGAAAAGATTGCACCTAGCATTGGGTTGAAGTGCCGATATGGCGATATCATTCTCAATATATTCAATTGCGAAATGGTTTTTATTTCCAAGAACCACCTTTGATGGGCGTGAGGGGAAACTGAGAATGGTGCTGCTTCCTAGTTGAATGGTGACACGCGCAACGTCCTCATCACGCATGTAAAGCGTCTTTGCGGTTTGGGATACCTGAGCAGGCGCCAATAAGGAAACCATTAGCAACAGAATGACTAATCCTTTCATTGTTTTTTCTTCTCCTGGTCATGAGGTTTGACCTGAGTTAGCTTCAACCCATAGGGATTAGATTCTGTTCTTCTAATTGAGGCATAATTGACAGATACCGGAAAACTAAACGCCGATCGAATTCCAGCCACTACAATAAGCCTTTCCAGCTCGATGGTAGCCTGACCATCTTGGAGCTTTATGGAGTCATTATTTACAATAATCCTTTGTTTCATTTCCTTTGTTTTGAGCTCCCTCTGCTCAATATCCCGTTTTTTTGCCTCTTCTATAGAAAGAAGAGATTCATTAGGGCCGACATCGGTATCAAACCTAGATTCCAGTGCCTCCTTGAGAAAGTTTTTAATCTCAGTATCTGTATATTCCTGCTGACTGCTCGATGCGATTCGTGTGGTATAACCCCTCTCAATAACAAGAGGCGCTTCGAGGGACAATTGGACTACAACAATAAGTAGTATAGTTGTAGTAAATGTCAGGCACCCTAAACTGAACTTGAGCAAGATATTTTGATTGGCGATTTCAGACCACGCATAGGTAAATTTCATTCACTTTCCCTTCAAGCCTCTTGATAGAGGGCCATTTTTAGCTTTGAGATCCTTTAATAGTTTTGAGCGATAATCGTTTTGTTTTTCATTTTTCGTAAAAGGCTTTTTAATAGATTGACCAACCTTCCTCGGAGCTCTCATCGCTTTGTAGGTTAGTTTGCCCAAAGGCCCACCGAGCTTTCCACCTTCGGTGACCTTCTGAGCAGTTTTATGAACAGCTCCAACCGCCATACGTTTCATAGCCCATACGTTCATCAACGCTCCAGGCATTACTGCTAATGCTCCCCCTAGTATCTTTTTAATAATGAAGGGCGTTAAAAGAAGCCCAAAAACAAAGAGAAGTGCGACTGCGATCACGGTGAGGAAATTAGGAGCCGCTGCTCCTCTCGTAATATCGGATAGCCCGTAACTCCAAAGAAGGGTGGCCATGACTGCCCACACCGGCTTCCAGAAACTCATTTCGATGATTCCTCTAAACAAACCGGTCGTTGCTGGAGCAGTGGGTGGAAAGATAAAAAGAGCGATCAAAATTGGAGAAAAAACATAGTAGAGAGTCCAAAGAAACAGCAGGTAAGCTTCAATCAAGTCAATCGTTAAACTACAAATAACCATCAGAACGTAACAGAATCCAGTTGTAATGAGCCCTTTTACTGAGAGTCTCAAAGTAAAAAATTTGTAAATCTGATCCGCAATTTTGGATCGGATTTCGTTATAATGATTCATCCCTCCTAGTTCATTGGTTAGTTGCTGAGATAGATCAGACAGACCATTTGCTATGGATGGATAAGCCTGAAGCAAAACTGCAGCAACAATTACCCTTCCTATTAAAGTTCCTAAAGAGGGGATCCCCCCCATTGGGATTTTGAGAAACTCTACCGCGACTCCCAATACAAGAAGAAGGGTGGCAATTAGGTAAAAGTAGGATTGAAGGATTGTGTGGAGTTTAATAGCTTCTTGAGATAGCCATGTAAGATTATCCGGCATTGTTTAAAATTTTGGGAGTCTGATTTCTTTTTTCTTGGCGAATTTTACTTGCAGAGCAGAAAAACTGGATACAAACTCCTTCGTTTCCTCCTTTTCACGATGGTTTTCTACTGCCATCGACTGTGCCTGGAGCTTTAACCCAGTGGCCTGAGCTCGAAGATTAGAATTGAGTACATGAAGCATTACTCCCAATGATTCAGCCGTTAGCTTCTGGGCTCCTCCTGGAGAGACCTGATGACTTGCAGACTTTATTTGTTCCCCTAAATCATCGATTCGTTTCGAATAGTCATATAGAGAATTATTCATCTGA
>CAZRZK010000073.1:0-8051 GCA_964604555.1 uncultured Pseudobdellovibrionaceae bacterium
GCTCCTATCAAGATTGGTATCTGAAATATTATCTTCAAAGCGTTCCGGGCGTTTCCGAAGTCGCTCCCATCGGTGGCTTCGTTCGGCAATACCAGGTGAATGTGAATCCCAGCGATTTGCAGGCCTATGGCGTTTCCCTAAACCAGGTAGTGGAGGCTGTACGGAAAGGCAATAATGACGTAGGCGGCCGCTTAGTCGAGATGTCGGGCGCAGAATATATGATTCGCGGACGAGGTTACGCCAAGTCTATCGGAGACCTTGAGAATATCGCGATCAAGGTAAATGATAAAACGGGAACTCCAGTTTTAGTGAAAAATGTCGCTCAAGTGGAACTCGGCCCGGACATACGTCGAGGCATCGCTGACTTGAACGGCGAGGGAGATGCGGTAGGTGGCATCGTCATCATGCGTTCGGGGGAAAATGCCCTCAGTGTCATTGAACGAGTTAAAGAAAAATTGAAGGAAATAGAACCCTCCCTTCCCCCTGGTGTTGAAATCGTCACCACTTATGATCGCTCGAACTTAATTTTAAAGTCTATCGACACCCTTAAAAGCACCCTCATTGAAGAATTGATCATCGTCAGCCTCGTCATTTTAATTTTTCTATGGCATTTCCCTTCCGCTATCATTCCCATTCTCACCATTCCCATCGCGGTTCTTCTATCCTTTATTCCTTTTCGCTCGATGGGACTGACGGCCAACATCATGTCGCTTGCAGGCATTGCCATTTCCATTGGCGTACTCGTGGATGGCGCCATTGTGGAGGTGGAGAACGCCTATAAGAAGCTGCAGCTTTGGCAGGAAGGCGGACGGAAAGGGGATTTTCATGAGGTGAGGCTTAAAGCCTTGAAAGAAGTGGGACCTTCTGTATTCTTCTCCTTGCTCGTCATTGCCGTCGCCTTTCTCCCCATCTTCACCTTGCTCGATCAAGAAGGCAGGCTCTTTAAACCCCTCGCTTACTCCAAAACCTTGGCAATGGTAATGGCCGCGATTCTTGCCATCACTCTCGATCCCGCACTGCGCATGCTCTTTACACGCATGGACTTCGTGCATTTTAAACCGCGATGGTTGAGCACTCTTTACAATCATGTCGCCGTGGGAAAATATTACCCCGAGGAAAAACATCCCATCAGCAAGGTCCTTTTCAAGATTTATGAACCTGTTTGCCATTGGGTGCTGCGCAACCCACGAATGACAATCTTCTCCGCTTTACTCCTGCTTTTAACCGTTATCTATCCTTTTTCCAAATTAGGCTCTGAGTTCATGCCTCCTTTAAACGAAGGAGCAATTCTCTACATGCCGACAACGCTTCCAGGTATTTCAGTCACCGAAGCTTCTAAACTTCTTCAAACTCAAGATAAGATTTTGAAAAGTTTTCCCGAAGTGAAAACTGTATTTGGAAAAGCGGGACGCGCCGATACTTCCACGGATCCCGCGCCCCTTTCCATGATGGAGACCACCGTCGTTTTAAAGCCAGAATCCGAATGGAGAAAAATTCGTCGCTGGTATTCCTGGATGCCGGAGTCGCTGCAAAGCCCCTTCACCCATGTATGGCCAAATCATATCTCTTGGGAGGATCTGATTGCTGAGATGAATGAAAAAATGCAATTCCCTGGCACCACGAACGCTTGGACCATGCCCATCCGTAACCGCATCGACATGCTGACTACCGGCATTCGCACACCGGTTGGCATTAAAATTTATGGAGCTGATCTCAAAAAAGTGGAGGAAATAGGGCTGCAGTTGGAGGGAATTCTTAAGAATATACCAGGTACTCGAAATATTTTTGCGGAACGGGTCGCGGGCGGATACTTTTTGGATTTTGATCTTAAACGGGAAGAAATCGCGCGATATGGCCTCACAGTGGACGACGTTAATGGAGCTATCACTCAAGCCATTGGTGGTGAAACCGTCACTACGACAATTGAAGGTCCCGAGCGATATTCGGTAAACGTAAGGTATGCGCGCGAATTACGCGATGAAATTTCCCAATTGGAAAGGGTTCTTGTTTCCACCCCTTCCGGTCAGTACATCCCACTCATCCAACTTGCAGATATTCAAATGCGCGATGGGCCCTCCATGATCCGCAATGAAAATGGCATGAAATCAGGTTACGTGTTGATCGACATGGCAGGCCGAGACGTGGGCGGCTATGTGGATGAGGCCAAAAATAAGGTGGTAGAAACGCTTCAAATGCCCGCCGGCTACACTCTGCAATGGAGCGGGCAATACGAAAACATGATCCGAGTAAAAGGACGCTTGAAGATTATCCTACCCCTCACGCTTTTTGTGATCTTTCTTCTCCTTTATATGAATACGAAGTCCCCTGTGAAGGCTTCAATTGTTATGCTCGCCGTTCCTTTCTCCGCCATAGGAGCTATCTGGCTGCTCTATTTTTTGGGTTATAATCTCTCCATTGCCGTCTGGGTGGGATTGATTGCCTTGATGGGTCTAGATGCTGAAACAGGCGTTTTCATGCTGCTCTTCTTAGATTTGGCTTACGATGAAAAAGTAGCAAAGGGAGAAATGAAAACTAAAGAAGACTTAAAAGATGCCATCATTCAGGGCGCCGTCAAAAGAGTGAGGCCTAAAATGATGACGGTCACAGCAGCATTCATGGGATTGATTCCGATCATGTATGCTGTAGGAGCTGGAGCAGATATGATGAAACGAATTGCAGCTCCTATGATTGGGGGCCTCGTCACTTCCTTTGGACTTGAGCTGCTTGTCTATCCAGCGGTCTATTACTTATGGAAATGGAACTTTGAGATGAAGAAGGGCAGTACAAATGGGGGCACAATTGGGGGCATCTATCCAAATAGACTTTAATAAGACAATTTAAAATCAATATATTAGAATTAAAGTTCGTATTCCGTTGGGTTCATAACCCCTTGATTCTTCATGGGGTTATTTTTTTACCTCAACGAGAGTCGAACCTTTTCATGTTGAGAAAATGATAGGGAATCTTATGACTAAAACGACCGATGCTTTAGAAATTTTGAAACGTCGTCACGAGAAAGATCCTGAGTTGCAGCAGTATTATGAAGAAGAAAAAATTAAGGATCAAATTTCCCAGCTGTTTCGACAGTTAAGAGATAAAATGAATTTGTCCCAAAAAGACCTCGCAGAGCTTCTGCAAGTTTCATTAACGGCTGTTGAAAGACTTGAAGATGCGGATTATTAATTGTGTATGAAAATCTCTAAAAAGAAAAAATTAGAATCAAAAGGCTGGAAAGTTGGAACTGCTCATGAGTTTTTAGGTTTAACTAAAAAAGAATCTAATAAGATTGAACAACATCCCATCAGATACAAAATGAATGTGACCCGGCTCCGCCCAACCCCAGAAAAGGAGCCAGGTTCTCCAAAGTACGATGATTTAAATCGAGCTTGTAATTGCCTTCGATGGCTTCCGAGATTTTAAGTAGATCTTCCGAATTTAAATTTTTTCCGTAAGAACTTAAGAGAAGTTGGAGCCATTCAGTGAGAAAGGCCCTGTTTTCAGGACTGTCAGGAAGTCTTAAAGGATTGAATCCGCTCGAATGAGAAAGGCCCAAAGTAGAATGAGAACCACCCATGGCTCGGATAAAGATTTCTCCGCCTCGGGGGTGGGATGGGTAAAAAACAAAGAGAGGCTCTGATGGCTGAATTGCTTGCCCTTCCAAATTCCGAAGAAAGAGTTATTCTTTCCACGGATATTCTCTGAAGGAAGCTCAAGTTATTCCGCAAAAATCTGAACCACATTATATTTATGAGAGTTGATGACGGGTTCTATTTTTACACATCTACTCGTTCAAAACTTTTCGCCCGTTTTCGGTCAGTCGGTATTTTTGCTTACTGCTGGTGGGTTTGTCCGGAATAGTTGCTTCGATCAAGCCTCGCTCCAAAGCTGGCCTCAGATAATTGGCACGAAACGTTGGACGATGTTTCAAATGCAAAGCTTCCTTTAAGGCATCTGGAGATAATGGCCCATGAGCCAGTGCCGTCAGAAGACGTTCAACTGGGTCGGTCGACTGGGTCGGTACTGGGTCGGTCGACTGGGTCGATGATTCTGCCTGAGCTTGAGATCCGAGAACATTCACCTGAAAAGTCACAACGGCAGCACCCGTGATCTCCTCAAATTTTGGTGGCTTAATCCCAGCTTCTTTACACATATCAATTACACGGTTTGTGCCACGTCCCCATTTTTCGATGAGTCCAGCGCGGTTGAATGTTTCTGCAATGAGCGGATTGCGCTGGATGGACGTATGAGTCTTGGAAAGTTTTTCGGGTGTAATACCGTTCGGAAAAGTTCCGGCACTCCAAACTTCAACACGGTCATCGAAAATGGCGAGAGAAATCGCTCCACCGGCAATGGAGTAATCTCGATGAATCAATGCATTGACCAGAATTTCACGCATGGCATCGGGAGGAATGAGTGGTGTTTCTAAGCGGTGCAGCTGCGTTGGCACAATCTTGGCCGGAAGCGGAAAATGCCGTTGGCAAAACAACTCGGATTCTTCTAAAAGTTTGAACGCTGGCCCACGAATAATTCGTTGATCCAAAAATTCAGTTTTATCGGTCCCACGAAATCTGGCCATCCTTAGTTCGCACTGAGGATAGTTTGGTAAAAATTTGTTTCCAAATAAGACAACAGCCGCTTGAGTGATTTGATCATTCTCGATCAAGCCTAAACGATTGAGGATATCCATCACATTGCGCCCAATAGGGCCGCTGAATCGTCGAACAGATTCGGCAATGCGGATAATTCGAAACACTTCTTCACGATCGATATTCTTGATCGTGATTCCATGTGCCGGAAGATTCTCCCATCGTTTTTTCAGATGAAGCCGTTCGAGTAAAAGTTTTTCGTATCTGTCCTTGGACATTTTGCGCGTGCTACTGCTGACGCGCTCATAGGCACGACCATCATAGGTAAAAGGAATGGAATCCGAATTGCCTGCCACTTGCAGGATGATCGCTTCTTTCCCTTTGCCAACGGAAACACGGTGGGGGTGAAGGGTCACTGGCGGCTCGAAACGGTCAAGAGCCTGGGTAATTTCACGTAAAGTTTTGTCAGAGACTTGCTGTCCTTCGATTGTTCCTTTTGGTCCCACTCCAAAAATTACCACGCCGCCTGAACCATTCAAAAAGGCGCAAAGGGTCTGCAGGGCTTCCTTGAGTTCACCGGTCGACCGCTTGAACTCCAGATTTGGCCCTTCATCTTTCTTGATGAATTTTTCTAGCCCTTTCATTGTTTTTGGTACGCTGGGGACCATCTTTTTTAATCCTCTCACTTTCTTTTGGTCATTTTATAAGAGTTTAAAATTTAAATCACACCTTCCTGTAGAACATCAAGAATTCAATAGAAGTGAAGAATAATTACTTTTTTCTTCGTAACATTTTTTGCGATCTTTTCTTCATCCATTCCACCAAATCTGATTCCAAGACCATGATGTTTTTCTCGAACCGAAAAACAGGCATTGTCTTCCAATGCCTTTCAACCGTTTTGATAGAAACCCCCAAAAACGAAGCAATCTCCTTACAACCAGAAAGAACGCCTGAGCTTTGTTGATCCATAGAGTTTACCTTTTGTGTTTATAAGCTGTTGATTTGTTTAGGATAACAAAGATAGAGACAGGACGATGAATCACGCTTTGGCTTAAGTTCGTCCATTGAACTTTTGGGGACGTTTTTCATAACCCCTTGATTCTTCATGGGGTTATTTTTTTATCTCAACGGGATTCGAACCCTTCCCATATTAAGAAAATAGAAAGATTTGAGAATATGTTGTTTTGATTTCAGACGATGATGAATCTTTTTTCGTCTTTGTTGTCCTGACGTTAGTTTTCATATCACTTCGTAAAATTCTCCACACAGCTTGTGGAGTTTTTCGAACTTAAACAAAAATTATTTTAAGCGAGTTCTCATTGAGTCCATCAGCACAAAGAGTTGCTCGGCTCCAATCAACGAATCGATAACGCTCTTTAAGCTGGCTTGTCTGATCAGAATCTTTGCACAGGTCTATAATGGTCAATGGGGTCTTCTTTGGGCCATTTTCAAAGGGAGGGGTCTCCCAATAATTCCTCTGGTAGTTGGTTGCCAGGGTATAGAGAGCCTGGCGAGCATATTCATCATGTTTAGGGAGTGAATAACCAATAATGGAAAGCCCAAAATTCAATGCTCCGGCTTGTCCAAGGCCGTTCCAAAAATCCTTCAATTTATCGGCGTAAAGAATTTTTACAGATGAAGGAGTCAGTATCCAGGGCGGTGATGAAAATAAATCTTTTCTATAGAGTTGCTTGATATCATGAGCACGATACATTTCACCCAAAGGATCATCTGCATGCCTCGGTCCATCCAATATTTTAGAAATTGTTATCGGGTTACGTGAACAAAAAATAGGATGGCTGGGACCTGTCGGTAGGCCATGACTTCTATGGTTGGCTTCCATCTCTCCATATTGCTTTCGATCAAACCAATTAATTGATCCGTGCATTTTTAATAATATCACCTCTGCCTTTGAATTATCGACAAAACCCATTCCGGGGGTGACTGATGTATACCGACTCGGGAAAAGACGATAAGGTTTTTTGACAACATCAAGCGCATCTTCCAACAAGGTATCATAGTTAAAGGTGAGAACGTAGTCATCTGGCTGAAGCTGCCTGGCAAAGTCTAGGTACAGGTCGGGGATTTTGCTGGGAATAGGAGTAGCTTCTGCCAGGATTTCTCCAATAAGTGTTTTGACAATAACTGTTCCTTCATTTCCATCTACGCTCCACGTATCTGATCCGCGTAATCCCAGAAAATGTTCAATGTCCAAGACCCGCATAAAATCTTCAAAGTCCACCTTGCCAACTGACACATCTTCTCCTTCGCATTCTCGTTTGTATTGGAGATAATCTTTTAGGTCCTGATGGAACTTTGAATCCGTTCCATACTTGGATGTTGCCCGCTCATGAATCTGTGGCCAAAGTTCTGATGCCAGAGGCAGACCCGCCGCCCTGGAAAAGCCAGCACCAAGAATAAAAATTCGGTATTTTTTATTTTCCATTGAATGGGTATATCTAACTGATCGATTTGTTGAAATAATATTCTGAATGCCATACGTCCAATTTGGATATGAGATTGGAGACGCAGTGCGCCTCATTTTCTTCTAAATTTGGGTAGCAACAAACTCAAAACGCCATATTCGATCTGGCGGATTGTACCGTGAAGAATGGAATTAAGATTCTGAATGCACTACATTCAGTTCCTGATGTTGGATTTGAAATGCATATGTCATTTGAAAAAGATGAGGCAGAATATATTGAGTATCTTCAGTCTTTGATCCATGAGCTTGAAAGTGCTGTTCATCAGTTTATAAACAAGATTGGTCCTCCCATATTTATCAATCAGGTTGGTAAAGAATTTATTCGTGCCTGACACGTGTCGGACACCAGTTTACATCTGAGTGGACCATGTCAGATTCGGATGAAAGGGTTTTTGGGTCTTTTCCAATAGGTCGCCCGAGAGGCGACCTATTGGAGGAGCACGATCCGCATAGTCGAGGTAAAAAGTTATGGGACATCAAGGCGTCAAAGCTTTTATGGCTTAATAAATCAGCGACACCCTTTCTTTTCTTTGAAAGCAGTTTTGTAATTCTTTTTAATCCATTCCACTAGATCCGCCTCTAAAATTACTTTCGTTTGACCAAATTGGGAAAGAGGAATGGACTTGCTATACCTCCGAAGAGTCCTCAACGAAACACCCAGGAAAGTGGAAATCTCTTTGTAACCTGAAAGGGCTTTGTCGGATGCCTCCGGCATGAAGTGAAGATTTACACCAATAGTCGAAAAAAACTACCCGCAGCGATGAGTCGACAGAATGAAAAAGAAAGTGCTTTAAACTTAATTAAAGTCCGTGAATCTGAATTGCTTCTGCAATAAAACTACACCAATCTTTAACAATTAAGCTCCCGGCGTTCTGTTTGAATTTTTCGGCGGCCTGAGGACAAGCAGTAATTAAAACGGCCTTCCTTTCTCTCAAATTCCCCAAAGTCAATTGAGCTAAAGCATTGGAACTTTGAGGGTC
>CAZRZK010000074.1:0-7896 GCA_964604555.1 uncultured Pseudobdellovibrionaceae bacterium
GGCTATCTGACTACTAGAAGCTTGGACTCTTTCCGCGCGGCTCCGGAGTGGGGGGGGTAGTCCCCTTGTGGGTCGGCCGAAGGCCGGGTGGAATTGCGAAGGGACCGATAGGCCCCCGAAGCAATCTTTTATACAGCGTTCCTTTTCTGACCTTTGAGCATATGAGTAACTAAAAAACCTCATGAGGCATTTCCTTTTACTCTCTCTTCTTTCCTTTCAACTACTTGCCGCTTCGTTTCATTTTCCGGAGAGCAAGCCTGAATCGAAACATCCTTTTCATGGGGCGCCGCTCCCAAGTTTTTTTCAGGGATCCCGTGGAAAACGAGTTGCCCTTTATCAAGATAAAGGAGTCTGGAGTCTCGGCAGAGAACATCTAAAACTCTTTTTGAAGGAATATGGATATAGCTATCAAGAGGTGAATGCCGTCGATATCCGTGCTGGAATTTTAAAACTCGGTTTTAACCTGCTCATTATGCCTGGGGGCGAATCGTGGCAATATCTCGCAAGTCTCCAAGAAGAAGGGGCCAACCAGATTCGGGAATTTGTTAAAAATGGAGGCGGATATTTTGGCGTTTGTGCAGGAGCCTTTTATGCCATTTCTCTCCGGGTGGGTGGTTATGCAACGGGAGCCTATGGCATTGGACTCCTCGAAGGAGCGGCCTTTGATGGAACCGAATTAAAAGTGAAACCCTATATCGAAGGGATGATGAATTTTAAATTGGTGAAAAACGAACTCACTGAAAACCTTCCTGAAAAATATAGCATCGTGATGTTTGGGGGGCCGGGACTCCTTTACTCTCCCCAAGAGGAAAAACTGAAACAGATTATCCCGATTTCCCGTTTTGTGGAGAATGATCAAACAGCCATGATCCTCTTCCAATATGGAAAGGGAAGAGTATTTTTATCGGCCCCTCACCTCGAAGTAGAAGAGCCAAAAAGCGATCTCGGCCCCGATTATGAAGATCCCGATTCCGAATGGCCCCTGCTTGATCGAGTGCTGGCTAAAATAGCGTCCAGATAACTCTTATTAAGAGTAAAAAAGTAATCAGAGTGAGTGCAGGACGGATCAAATGCTGTGCCCGTTCACTGGCATAACGGGCACCCACAAACGCTCCGACAGAGATCGCAGCACCCAGCACTATTCCCGTGCGCCAAACCACTAAACCTTGGCTGGCATAACTCACTAAGGAAAAACCCGCCGAAAAGGTGTTGGCCAAACGCCCGCAGGCGATCGATTCGAGAAGCCCCCTTTTTCCGACAAGAAAAAGAGCCAAAAACATGAGTGTTCCCCCTCCGGGGCCCCAAGCGCCGTCATAGATCCCAACGCAAAAACCGGCGAAAAAAAGTTTGGGGAAGTGGGTCTTGGCGATTTCAGTTCGATTTTCAATAAATCGATTTTTTTCCCAGATCAAAAAAAGCATGAAAGGACAGGTGAGAAGCAGTAGCCAGGGAAAAAAAGTGGGGGTGATAAAGCGATTGAGCAGACTTCCGACAATCGCCCCCATTCCCACGCATAAACTATAGACAAGTCCCCATCTCCAGGGGACCAATCCTTTTCGAGCATAGACTATCAAGGCAAGGAGTGCCGCAAGCGTGCCGACGATCTTATTGGTCCCTACTGCAATCGATCCCTGTTCTAAAGTTAAATATAAAACGGGAAGCGTGATGAGGCCTCCCCCGCCGGCAATCGAATCGATGCTGCCAGCCACTAGGCCGGCGATGATTAAGATGGCTTCTCGCATTTCATCAATTCATGCATCAAGATGGCCCCTGCGGCGCTGACATTGAGCGATTCAATTTTTCCTTTGAGGGGAAGGGTCACCGAAAGATCACATACCTTTTCAAGCCCCGCGCTCATTCCTTCCCATTCCGCACCGAGTACCAATGCCTTTTTTTCATAATCGGGAATCCCATCAATCGGTTGTGTATCTTTGTCGACGTGCGTACCTAAGATCCAAAATTGATGATCCTTTAATTTTCTTAAGCTCTCAGCGAGGTTGGTGACCAGCACAATCGGCAGAGTCTCCACCGCCCCCACCGAAGCGTGATAAACCCCGGGTGTGATGAGCACCCCCCGATGTTTCGGCAACAAAACCGCATCGATCCCAAGCCCCTCTGCCGTTCGACAGATTGCCCCAAGATTTTGAGGATCCTGAAGGTGATCCAAAGCAAGAATGAGCGCCCGCTTTTTATTTGCGACCTGAGAGAGCATCGTTTCAAATGAGGTGTACTCAAATCCCTTTATGACCGCACGTAAGCTGCTTCCCTTATCGACCGAAACCCCTTTGGAACGGGCCAACCCCTCCAACTCCTTTAATCGAGCAGAAGGTTGTGAGGGCAAAATTATACGCATACAACGATCGGGACGGTGTTCAAGAATGTGCTTAATCGCACTTGCTGAATCGATATCAAGTGGAGTCATAAGAGGAACTTCTCCAATTCCTTTACTTCGATGCTCCCTTGCACTTCGAAACAGAACTCTTCGTTTCCCGTCCGTTTTTTTACTTGCGGAATGATTCCAGCCTCTGGTTTGCCGTAACGGACAATCACTTGCCCCGCAATGGGATCCTCACTCTCACCAATCGCAATGACCGAAGGGCCCTGAAAGTTTAAGGGGGAATAGCAAGTGGCGTTCGCCTTGGGCCAAAGCTTCTCTATCTCAAGGTTTTCATCCTGGTTTCGGCCTACGATCAGTTTCAAGTGATCGTGAATCCGAAAATGGCGCCCCCAGCGGAGCAACTCACTTTGTGAAAGGCGTTCCTCTGAAGAGTTGTAAGCCTTGTTATCGAAGAAATCTTTCAGTCGCGGAGTGAATCGCGACTCGGTCAAGAGACACCCGCCTCCGGGGCTTCCATAATGTGAAATCCCAAGCTCCTTCGCTAGTTGCAGCTGGTCTTTTCTTCCTCGTCCTGAAATCTTAAAAAGCTCTTCCCGATTCACCCAACCCTTTTCTTCCGCCAGAGTCGGTTCAAATAGTTGTGCAGAAAGGGGACGCAGCACTCGGTGTTCCAGTGCACTTTTGTCATCGATCAAATCAATCGCTTTTCTCATCTGTGAAAGCGGGCGCTGTCCCAATACTTCCCCGGTCACCATAAATTGGGCGCCAATCTCTTCCCGAACCTTATCTGCGAATTGAAACATATAGATCCGGCAATCGATGCACGGATTCATATTGGCGCCATAGCCATATTTAGGATTTTCGAGTAGCTCGAGGTAAGCCTCCCCTTTTTCACGCAGGAGGAGTTCAATCCCTAAGTCTTTGGCTACCGCTTCGACCTCTTCACGGCATCCAAAAGGGGAAAGAAGGTGCAGCCCAACCACTTCAACCCCTTGATTTTTTATGATCTTTGCGGCGAGGGCACTATCAAGGCCACCGGAGAGGAGAGCAATTGCTTTGGGAACCATGGGCTGGTTTTATGCTAAATCCAGCCTGAGTTCAACCTGGGAGGGAGAACTCACTCCTAAAAACCTGTAGATTTTAGGTGTATGTACCCAAGGATATTTAAGCGATGCGTCTAATATTCCTTGCCATAAAGTAAGGAATTTGATATAAAGTAAGGAATATGTCGCGTTCCACCATTACCAGTAAAGGTCAAACCACCATCCCTAAGGCGGTGCGAGATTTTTTGAATCTAAAACCAGGAGATGTAGTCGATTTTGTGATTTCGGAAAATGAGGTGGTGATGCGATCCGCATCCATTGATGTAGCCCAACTTAAGGGGATCTTGCCCAAACCAGCCCGTGCTCTTTCCCAAGAGGAACTCGATACCCATATCAAAAAAAGATTCTATAAAAAACCATGATAGGGCTTGATACCAATATTTTGATTCGACACCTTACGCAGGATGATGTGGTGCAAGCAACCAAAGTCTCTCGACTTCTTTCAGAAAAAACAAGAGAAGGAGAATCTTTTTTTATTAATCGAATTGTTCTGTGTGAATTGGTTTGGGTTTTGGAGTCTGCATATGGGTATTCTAAAACTCAAATCATTGAGGTGATGGAGAAGATATTAATAACGAAACAATTCGAGTTTGAAGATTCGGATTTGGTCTGGTTCGCACTAACGCAATTTCGGAAATCGAAGGCCGATTTTTCGGATCTTTTAATTGGTCTAAAAAATCGAGGCGTGGAATGCCGGACGACGCTTACTCTGGATAAAAGTCTCAAGGGCATCGAAACCTTTGAATTGGTTTAGGTTGACCCCAGCCAATACGTAGTGGCTCACCATCTCGCGCCACCAGGTGAGGTGCTTCGAAAGATTTTTATTTTCCACTCCGTAATCCCCTTCATAGGTGAAGGCAGCGGCACCATAAGTGGAATAATAATAATCCTTCGTCGTTCCGATCGGCTTATAACCTAAAATCTCATCTGTAGTACCAGAGGTAATTCCCAATTGATCCTCCGCAAACTTTGCCAAATTTTTATGGAGATCGAGATCTACTTGAGGCAGTTGGTTTGAAGTATAGGACCAAGGATACAGCACGGCACCTGCACAGCAATGATAATCGACCGTCACCGAAATCGAGAGCGGGTGAGAGCCGGTTACCTGTTTCGAAACAAACTCGGAAAGGGCTTTCGTCTCAGGCTCTTTGAACCCTTTGAAATCGGCCAATTTCAGATCCCAATCCCGATTAAGGTCGACTCCATTCATATTTTCTCTTTTGCGACCATCGTAACCATCGGGGTTGACGATCGGAATATAAATAAACACTCCTCCCTGATCCAGGAAGTGGGAGAAGGGGGAATTTTTTTGAGCCTCTTTGATGAATTCGATCGGAAGACGGTCCTCTAAATTAAGATACTCATCTCCATGAGTAGAGCCAGTGAGGATAAAAGTCGGAGATTCACGCCGCACCCACCGCCGGTGAATCACCGCAAAGAGCGGGCGTTTCTGGATCGATTCTCCATACTGAACCCATTCCAACTCATTCGGGAAGGTAGCCACTAAATCCCGAAACTGTTTTAAAATAACGGAATATTTCGGGCCATAAATACCGGAATCACTCCGTTCGGAGTGGGTTGACACATGAGCCAATAGAACTGGGCATAGAAGAAGGGCCGCCAATACACTCTGGGCCTTGGAGGCCCAGCCAAAATATTTAATTGTCATTGTAGTTTTATTTTACCAGTTTGCTGATTAATTCATAGCATGGCTTTGTATCTTGAAGGAAGGTCTTTTCAAATTTTGTGCGTCCCTCTGGAAATTCTGCAAGACCATTATAAGGGTTAGGACTAATGGGGCCATGCGCCAATGACTGCAAAGAAAACTGAGTACGGCAAACGAACTCTGCTTCATCAATATAAAATTTCTGATCACTCGCCCAGATCAATAGTCCTCCCGGTTTCAGCACCCGCACCAAATGGGGCATCATCGGATGCAGGTACCACCGATTTTTGCGCTGTCCCGGTCGAAGCCAGGGGGGAGGGTAGAGAATAAAAATGCGATCCAAGCTTGCAGAAGGAATTCCAGTAATGACCGCAGGAATGGCGTTCCCTCGAACCCCATGGAAATTGGAAAGCCCCAACCGTTTTGCGCGCCCCACCAATCTTTTTCCCCGTTCACGGCACCGTTCGATTGCAATCATTTGGATGTCAGGATGGCGGGCTGCCATCTCACCGAAGAAATGGCCACTCCCCGCTCCGATCTCCAGCCAAACAGAGTTGTGCTCTAAAAGAGCAGGGGGGATCACCTGATATTGCCGGCGTTTCCAATAATCCGCAAAGGCAGGACTCTGCTGCTTTTTAATGTCCCACAAAATTTGGCTCGAATTCACCGCCTCTTTTTAGTCGATGGTGAACTCCCTTTCAAGAGAAGGTGTATTGGCTCGTGTTCAAAAAAGGACGTATAATGAACGCATATGCATATTAAAAGGCATCTCATTGATTTTATTAAGCAAAATAAAAAATCGATCCTTCTATTGGGCCCTCGTCAAACAGGTAAATCGAGCTTAATCAAAGAGTTAAATCCGGAGATTGAAATTAACCTCTCCGATGAGAGCATCTTCTAGGAACATTTAAAAGAGCCTGCACTCATTAAACATCGAACGAATGCTCATAAAACCGTCTTTGTGGATGAGATCCAGAGGATTCCCTCTATGCTGAACACGATCCAGTATCTGATGGATCAAGACAAATCGAAAAGATTTTTCCTTACCGGATCGAGCGCAAGAAAATTTAAAAGGGGATCGGCCAATTTACTTCCCGGCCGGGTTTTATCATTAGAGTTGGGTCCGCTTAGTCTCCTTGAACTAAAAAAGGATTTTTCTGTTCAGAAGGCACTGACTCTTGGTTTATTACCTGGAATCTACACTGAATCAGATGAAAAAATAGGCGCTAAACTATTACAGTCGTACGCTGCTACATACATTAAAGAAGAGATCCAATCAGAAGCCCTTACCAAAAACTTAGAAGGGTTTTCTCGGTTTTTCTCAGTCGTTACATCAAGGAGTGGGGATTTGCTCGATTTTTCAAAAATAGCCAGTGAATCTTCGATCGAAAGAATGTCGGCCAGGAGGTATTACGATATTTTAATCGACACCTTGATTGCCGTAGAAGTTCCGCCCTTCGCCAAGAGCAGGAAAAAAAGAATGATTCAGCACCCTAAATTCTATTTTTTTGATGTGGGCGTTCTAAACGGCTGTCTGAAAAACTTTTCACCCTCAGCCGATAGAGTGGGAATCTTGTTTGAACACCTCGTTCTACAACTGATCCTTTCGGCGGCAAAAGCAAAAGATGAAAAAATTAAAGTTTCCACCTTTTGCACGGAAGCTGGATCAGAAGTTGATTTCATCATTGAAAATGAGCAGGGACTGACCGCAGTAGAAGTGAAAGCTTCCAAAAAAGTAGCTTCCCACGACCTTCGTGGTCTTAAAAGTTTTGAAAATTTTCATTCCAAAAAGTTCCGCCAACTGGTGATTTACTTAGGAGATACTTCATTAAAGATGGATCAAGTAGAAGTGCTTCCACTCCAGCAAGCATTAGAAAGCATGGGTTATGGTTGACCTTCGCATCAAACCCGTGGCGGTTCGAAACACCTTCGACACCTGGCCTCGTAAGACTCCAAGGCACCCACTAAAACCTGTCCATGCTGTTTATTTGTAGGAAGATCGAGCCGCTGAGTTCGGCTGGCAGCATTACCGCAGACGGCACATATCGCCGACATTTTAGTGACAAATTCCGCCGTGGCCATCAGCAATGGCATCGAACCAAAGGGATCTCCCCGGTAATCGAGATCAAGACCCGCCACCACAACCCTCAACCCTCGATTCGCGAGGCGATGGCAGACATCCACCACAATGGGATCCATAAACTGGGCCTCATCAATTCCGATGACACGGGAGTTGTCCTCCACGAGTCCTAGAATCTCCTCCGCCTTTTCAATATTTTGGGCTTTGATCTGGAGCGCGGAATGGCTTGTTAAATGGTCGATGGAATAGCGGTCGTCAATTTTAGGTTTGAAGACCTGCACCTTCTGCTTGGCAATTTGTGCCCGTTTCAGCCGTCGGATCAACTCCTCCGTCTTACCGCTAAACATACTGCCACAGATCAGTTCGATCCATCCCATCCCTAGGCCTACGCCCCCCTGTATTGGAATACTCATGAGGGGAATTAATCTAACCTTTAAAAGGGGATAGCTCAATATCTAGATCATCAGAAGAAATGTGGGCGGAATGCTGCCTTGTATTGACTTAATGCGTTATATCTATCAGTTAAGCAGAAGATAAAGATTGGCCGAGGAGAGACTGTGGGGATCTATTTACAGGTTATCCTTATTGTGCTGCTGAGCTGGGGGCAGCCTCCGGAACCGGTCCATAACACCGGTAAGGAGGGCGTGTCTTCTTCTCTTGAGCTTCTGAGTTGGCCAGATAAAGATCACCCCGATCGCAAGCGTCTTTA
>CAZRZK010000075.1:0-7505 GCA_964604555.1 uncultured Pseudobdellovibrionaceae bacterium
GTGGGAAACAGTTGGATAACCTTTGCTATATTATCCAGCCGACTCCCTCTATCATGAACATACCGATCCGTTGTCTTACTTTCTTGATGAGCATACAGAAGACGCAGGTCATCTCGAGTTGCACCAGAATTCATCCACACTTCTGAACAAGAGTGTCGAAGACCATGAGTCGCAATCGCTCGCACTCCAGCCTCTTCACAATACTGCTTCAGAACTCTCCGGTACTTGGAGTAGTCCATCATTACCCATCCCAGTGGTGCTGCCACTAGATTGGTAAGAGGATTACGTGTCAGTGTTTTAAGCTTTTCAAAAAGCTCACTCGGAATCTGATGGGAGTGGTGCCGTTTTCCCTTAGGGTAGTCTCTCATCACGCTTTCTTCCTTTGAATAAGAACGTCGAATATGAAGAACTCTCCTCTGGAAATCGATGTCTTCCCATCGCAATGCTATAATCTCACCCACTCGTAAGCCCATATAAGCTCCAAGCCAAACAGCAATCTCATAAGATTTACCTTCCACATGAAGAAGAAGGCGCCTCACTTCATCCAGAGTCAGAAACTTGGCTTCCCTATAAGCAAGGCGTGGCTTGAACGACTTATGAACAGGATTGATATGCAGTAAGTGAAAGACCTCTATCGCATCGCTAAACGCTTTTCTCATCAAGCTGTAAACATGTAAGCGAGTTTGTTCGGCCAACCCTTTTTCCGCTAAACGATTCATTACCTTTGCCACATGCTGTGGGGTAACAAATGCTAACTTTAACGGACCCAGAATATCGCGAACGTGATTCCGATAGAACTCCAGTTGAGAACGACGCCAACCTTTTGTAGCGGAGCTTTGACGAGTTTCAAACCACTGAACGAAGTACTGATCGAAGGTGAGGTACTTGGCTTGATTGGTTACTTGCTGTCCAGTTTGTTTTTGTCTCTTTAATTCCACTTCATAGTCCTTGGCGTCTTTCAATGAAGTGAATGCTTTCGTAATCCAACGTTGATCGATACCGACTACTTTTACTTGGTATCGCCCGCTCGGTAATTTATTAATTGCCATGTCTTATCCTTTCGTTGCTGATAAGACCCAGTTAACTTTTCAAAGAACGATTTGGGCCAATTCGACCTAGAGCTACCTTATCCATTAAGGAGTCCGATTGAAAAGTAGGAATTGCTTGTTCCTGGGTACGGGCACGGAAATGCTCCAGCACCTTTTCAGGTTCGAAGCGAAGATGATGAGCCAACTTGATGTAGGGTATCCGTCCCTGTTTAACCCAGCGGTAGAGAGTTTTCGGCGAGATGCCTAAGAGACTGGCCATTTTCTCAATATTAATTAGTTCCATCGTCTCCTCCTTTCTTTGTGATAAAACCCTCGTTTTTATCCTCACCGTCCCCTACCCCCTCACAGACCTCTAAACTTTCGTTAGGGCGATTTTTCATGCCTAAATTTTTGTTAGAACCTGACAAAACCGGGGGATTAGCACTTTTTCTTCCTCTGGAGTGGGAGAGGGTATCCAAATCAGAGGCAAGAGCATCTAAATGACCTCCATGTGGGAGGCTAACCGTAAACCAGGTGCCATTATATCTTTTGGTCTTTTTAATGATTCTACCTGCTACTCCACTTCTTTTTTGGTAGACCAATTCACCTAATTGGAAGCGAGTTCTTTTTATAGTCTTCATAAGATGATCTTAATGTTTATGAATAAAGTAACTAGGGTATGAATTTGGGTATTTGGGAATTATTAATTAAATGGCAAGTTTATACGTAGCTCTTGATACTTTTTTTACTAACTTCCAGGCGGGAACTGGCTCCCAACCTCTACCGATCTTTTTCCTTTTTTTAAATATATCTATTAGGGTGGTTGAAGCTTGAAATCTCTCTGGAATGAGATCAAGTATTTCATTCTCTTTTAGAGCCGGTTTTCTCTCTATATGATATTTGTGTAGAATTTTTATTACTTCTGCCTGCTTTGGGGAAGGCGTAATATCTTCGTCCCCAAATCGAATTACAGTATAGTCGCTGTTTGGCACAAATAATAAAGGAGATGGCTGATAAACTGTATTATTCAACTGCGCTAACACCTCCAAGTCCGCCTTATCAATAAATAGTACTCGCTCAGGTTCACTCGAAATCGAATCTAAACCACTCCATTTCCAAAATACATCAGCGGAAGCATTCTCACGAAACCCTCGCAGTTTGCCTTCTGGTATTGGAGCGTTAGGTTGCAACTTCATTAACTCACTTTTAACTTTGGATATCTCATGATCTTGCATTCTATAAACAACACCCGGTAATCCCTTCCATTTGTATGGCCGTTGAAATGAAGTGTGGCCTGTATAAGTTTGATATGGTTTATTCAAGTATTGTCTAACCCATTTAGAAGTGACTTGCTCGCACTCTTCCACAAGAACCTTTTCAGTCCGTTCATCATATAGTTGGAAATGACAGTACAGAGGAAGTTTTTCATCTAAGGCTTCATTGATAATTCTTTTAATGGAGATTTCTAGCTTTTCAGATGCGTGTTTAAGACTAGTAAAACCAGAATCAATGTGGCTTTTCTTGGAGCTCACTTCTCATTCCTTAAGTAATGATGGCGCATCTTAATTGCATTCTTAGCTAACTGTAATCTGTCTTTTCCTTTTCTGTCCCATTCCTCAATGGTTTTGACCCATTTAATAAAATCCTCTTCGAGTTTATAGCGGAACTTATACGAGGCATACCAAAGGGTGCTGTACCACTCACCATCCAATATTGTTTTTGGCAGCTTTCTATAATTTAATGGCGGGGGAAGGTTGGCAATAGCTTCTCGTAGAATCCCATTCGCAATATAACAATTAGCTTTTTTCTTAATAATATATCCAGAAACCTTCTTCAAAAGACCTAATTTCACTAGCTTGCTAACTAGTTTATAGATTGTAGTGTGACTAGCAATGCCCTGCTTTTTAATCTTAAGCGCAGAGATTCCAAACCCATTATCGTACATGAGCTGTGGGGAGGCCAATAGTATGCGTACGAACCTTTCTCTATCAGAGGTGCCATTCATAAGAAACTTTTCTTCTTTTAAAAACAATAGTAAATCGTCCGGAATCTCTCCCGCATGTTCTCTAAGTGGGGCTTCACTCTTGGGTGTTTCTTTAGGAGTAATCTCTATATTCTGTGCAGGTGCTATTAAAGTATGGACCTTGAGTCTTGGTAGTTGTTGCATCCTCTCTTTGATGCCTTGTGAAACAAAAGTCCACTGTAAAGCACCAGTAGAAGGATCAATATCTTTTTCATCTATGTTAGGCGGCAGTAAACGTCTAAGGTTATCCAAAGCGATTTTATTGGACATCCTTACATTTTCTTCTTTTTCTGCAATGAACAGTACTTTTACCTTTCCTGAAAATGAACGAAGAACCAAGGCGCTATCCTTATAAAAAGCCACCATTCTATTTTCTAACTCATCATAATCCCTATAGCCATTTGGTACCTTATCGAAGTCTGCACAGAGAATAACTTGGTTACAGCCCGTGTTCCAAAAAGACACCCTGGGCAAATGATTCTTAATGGTAATATTCCATTGTGCAGCCTTGCTCTCATCAATAGCAATTTGCTCCCAACTAGCAACAACTCCTGGCTGCCTACTCCAGGCATAGCGTAGTGCTCCGGATGGATCCGGTAATGGAAACTGAGGTCGTACTAGTCGAAGGGAGGGGGTTTCACTAGAAGTATAAGGCAGTGAAGAGGCCGTGTTAGGTTGGACTAAACCTAGTTCTTGGGTGGTAACCCTCTTATTGGATCTAGCGCCTCTTTTCATACTTTAAACCAAAAGCCTTATGGTTTAATCGGCTATGTAATGAAGTGGCTTGAATAGAAGCTCTCATTAACCACATGTCATGCGAGCAGTCGTGAAGGCACCTCATAGCCATTTACGACCAAGCCTGAATTGCGAAGCAATTATGAAGATTGTGAAGGGGAGAGATACCAGCTTACTTATGCTTTCTGCCAGCTCTGCCCCTCATCATATGAAACCTCTAGGGGCGGGAGTGGCCTAATTGTTACTGTAATTTCAATGATAGAATTTGGACGAACCGAATTTTCTATTACACTACTAACCCGTTCATGTTCTTTAAGCACCCCTTTAACTTCCTCTAGGCACTTCTCGTCACATTCAATAATAAAGATGCTGTTCCCATCTTTAATCTGCCCATCGATGATTTTATGAAGATCCTTTGCTTGATTATTATTTAAATTGTTCATTTAGACTCCTTTAATAGTTATTATTCGACACAGCTTCACCCAAGTCGTGCCTATATATAGAAGTTGTTACCGGCTGTTAATAAGTGCCGCAATTATGGCTACTGACAGCTTGTACGAACGGTTCCACCCCAGTTTGTGCTGGTGCAGTTCATTCTATTTTGACTGTTCCGAGACATTCCGTTTCCTACACCCTGCATAGCAGCTCCCATCGCCCCAAGAACGCGGGTAGAGGTGCTGACATAATTAGGATCCCTGTCACAAGCCATATAAACAACGTAGCCATCTTTTACCGTAAAGGCGCACATTTCTGCTCCCTTCACATAGTACATGCCTTTTGCTCCCTCTACCCGTTGAGAGGCTCCAAAAGTTTGTGGATCACCCATAACTGTGTTTAAATGCTCCTCGGTATCTCCTACTTTAATGTTCTTATAAACTTTGTTGGAAAGGCTCCCACACCCAGCGATGCATAAAACCAATAAAACTAAATTAACCCATTTTGTTTTCATCTTGCCCTCCTAATATCATTTACACACTGAACTATAACCTCCATGTCCTAGCTCACTATAAATCCGAGTTACTATCGGAAATTCATAAAATGCTGATTCAACTTGGAATGTTCCCCAAAAATAACTCTTGTCGCAAGTTGAGCAGTCAATACCACGTTGTTTATCAGGCGCTCCTAGAACTCTAATAAGATCATGAACAGTCACACCACACTTTACAGCTTTCATCACTGGTGTGATTTTAGCGCTTCTCTTTGCGTTTTCTCTGTTGATTGAATTAATCTCTCTTACAGCATCAATCATTATATTTTCCTGATTCTGAACCTCTTCCGGTGGCTTTGGAATTTGATGAGATTCGTTCGCTGCGATCTTCTGTCGGGCCTTATCCATCGCTTTCTTGGACCATTTTAGTAGTCGATACACTCTGTAAGTGCCATTCTCCAAATCTTCTACAACGAATGGAGAGCCTTTTTCAGTTGCTTCCCTTATTCCTGTCCAATCGATTTGTTCAAGGCTCATTACGAATTTCCGTTGATAGTCCGCATCCTTTATAGATTCCACGCTCAAACTTGAAAGCTTTGAAACCTCAGGAAACTGAGTCATCCCGATTCGAATCAGCGTACTGATCCAAGCCCGTTCTAATGCATCTTCCTTCCCACTTACCTCAGGGGATTCGCCCATAAAGTACTGGTATCTAGTATCCTCAGGAGGATTTCCCACCCAGTCTGGAATCTTTTGATTCCCAGTGGCATTTCCAATCAGAACAAGCTTGGAGAGTAGTAAAATGTATGCAAGCAACTGCATAATTATTCGTTCTCAGAACTGAGAGCCCTTTCTCGTTGCTTCTCTCCCACTTCTGAGAGGATTTGCTTTAACTCTCTATTTTGGGAAAGACGCTGAAAGTATTGTTGCTTGGCCTTCTCAAACTCAGTGACAGGAATCTCAGCGAGAGAATAGGCACGCAAGGTTTGGCGATTATCGATTGTATGCACCACTTCCCAATAACGTTTAGCAATCACCAAGCTTGGCATTGGGGGCCGGTAGTTTCGAGTGCTTGAAATCACTCTCTGTCCCAGTGAGCTGTCATGATTAATCTCTTCGCCAACCTGGTTTTGATCGAGGAATTGATCTACTAAGCCGCGCATCGGCTCCGACATTGCCTTTTCATCAGCCATGTTTAAAGCAGCTGATTTCGAAGCATCACCATTCAATTCCACATACCCAAGGAAGTAGCGTTTACCATCCTCTTCATAATTGGGCTTAGTGATATCAGTCCAACCAGGAGCACTTCCATGATCAGATCTATCGATGATTCGTGGCCCTGTGGAACTGCAGGCAGTTAATACAAGTAGAATTGCGATTATTGTTTTCATATTACACCTCCAGAAATCATTTTATTGTGCGGTATTGAATTTGAATCAAAGGTAGATGATTTGAGTCGAATCGATATTTTGAACATCCAACAAACGTACCTCATAGATATTCTCCTAATGTTCCTCGTTAGGTAGCCTCCGGTGCTTTACTCTTCTGATGGTTATCTCGTATAGGCCAGTGTGAAGTTCAGTTTTGTCCAGCAGATTCCCGATTACAGATCGGGGATCCTCTTCACCAAAAAGTAAGAAGTGGATGGTACATCCAAAATAGTCAGCAAGCTTTTTTAGGTGCTCAGTATTCCTTGGAGTTCTTCCGCCGTCCCCCACCCACTCCGTAACTGTCTTGGCAGGTAATCCAAGGGCACGGGCGAGTTGGGCAACAGTTAAGTTCCTGCTCTGAAGAAGCTTTTCTAGATTTTCTCCAAACGTTTTCATATGTACCGTAGATATTATGAGACCAATAAATAGAAAGAATATGCCCTGCTGAACAATAGGGCCTTACGGATGACTATGTTCCGTACTTGGATGACAATTCATCCTCCACTATCCCTAGAGCTTTGGCTCTTATCTGCTTTAATTCAGTTGCGATAGCCCCATGCGAACAGTGAGCTAGCTTTGCAATTTCACGATATGTCATGCCCTGGGTGTGAAGTGCCTGAATTAGTTCCGAAGGACGCGTCTTCTTACGACCTACGACCTTTCCCTTGGCTCTCGCGTTGTTAAGTCCATTCTTAACCCGCTCAGAGATCAACTCACGCTCTAACTGGCTGATTGCTGAAATGATCGTAAAGAGTGCCTTGCCTATAGCTGACTTGGTATCCAGATTTTCGGTCAAGCTCACAAATGAGATCCCAAGCCGTTCAAACTCCTCCAGGCTGTCCAGAAGGTGCCTGGTGTTACGGGCAAATCTAGAAAAGGAATAGACTAGGATGATACCTATTTGACCTTCTCGGGCAGCTAGTAACAGTGCATTTAAACCAGGACGCGAGGCTTTAGATCCCGATATACCAGCGTCACTAAACTTAAGGGGGGCTTGGATACCCCTTTGGCTACAGTAATCTAATAGAGCCCGTTCCTGGGCTTCTAAACCGGTATCCTGGCGATCCGTTGAGGTTCTTGTATAGATAGCTACGTTCTTCATGGTACCTCCCCAGTTAAGGGTTACTAGCTTGGTTACCACTTGTTATTGCAAGATTGCCACCATAAGTGGATTGATCTAAGTCATCAATTTGATTGGTATTAGGATTGTGAAGAGTGTGAAAAAGTGTAGAACTTGTTTCTTAATAGAATAGGTAACTTAACCTAACTATCAGTTTATAGATGATTTTGAGCCATAATGTAGAATTTTTGACTACACTGACAGTATTTAGACAATAATTCCTGGTATACTAAGTTTATGG
>CAZRZK010000076.1:0-6411 GCA_964604555.1 uncultured Pseudobdellovibrionaceae bacterium
GGTGGGCCTTTGTAATATCGGTATCAGAAAAAGCAAACGCGAGCGATGAGCGAGCGGTTGCCACCCTACGGCGGGAATTGAAGCCCGGACGGAGCCGCAGGCGGAGGAGGGCCGGCCCGGAGGCGATTCGCAAAGCGAATCGACCGGAGGGAATTCCCGCCGCCCCGATATGGAAAAAGCTCATCGCAAGGTGGGCTTTTTCCATATCGGGAGCGTTAGCCTTGATCCTATAAGCAATGTCATTTTTTGCTATTTCTTAATAAGCAGCTTACGCTTTCCGAACGAACTCAGACTTGAGAAAGATTGCTCCGATGCCATCAATCTTACAGGAAATATTGTGGCCGTCTTCGCCTTCTACAATTCGTATGTTCTTTACCTTCGTACCCACCTTAACCGCTCCCGATGCCCCCTTTATTTTGAGGTCTTTGATAACGGTAACTGCGTCGCCCGCTGAAAGGACATTCCCAAAAGCATCTGTGACTTGTTTACAGACTGGCTCATTTTTAGTCTCCCCGGAGAAATTCTGGGTGGGATCCCACTCAATGCCACATTCGGCGCAATTCCAGTTCTGACGCTCAGGATAAATATTGAGGCTGCTGCATTTGGGACACTTTGGTTGCGAATTCGGCATTATTTCCTCACTTCAAAGTGCGAGTGATTTGGACAGTAAAAATAGACAGTCCGATCACTAGCAGTGTATTAATCGCCAGGGCAAGTCTAATCCCAAAAGGAACCGGTTTTAGATTCATGTGCGATCCGTTTACTCGCTGGCATGCAGCTCGCAAAACAGGAAAAATATAAAGAAAATTCAGCACGCTTCCGACCACTAAGAATGCAGCCGCTGCGTATTGGTGGTGGGCTATCTCTTCGAGCAACATCAAATCTTTGCTGTAATAGCCGGCAAGAAAGGGAAAACCGGTAATTGATAGGCCAGAAACAGCTATCGGAATGGCGAGCCAGCGAACGTTTGGAATGATCTTTGCCACTTCCCTCGCGTTTACCGTACCGTAAACAGAATTAAAGGTTCCTGCGACGAAAAACAGGTTCATCTTCGCGACGGAGTGCGAAGCGATATGAAGCAAAGCGCCAAGTAAGGCCCCTGGCGTTCCGACGAGTCCTGCAGTAATTACATAGGAGAGTTGCCCCACGGTGGAATAAGAAAAACGCTTCTTAAGATCTACCGACCGGTAGGCACAAATCGCTGTGTAGAGCGATGTTCCGCCGCAAAGGTATATTAGCCACCCAGCGTGTTCGAAACGAAGACTAAGTCGACTCATATACTCATAGCCAAAGAGGTAAACGATAATTTTTAAAACCGCGAGGGTCCCCGTGTGTACCGCACCCACCGAATGAATGAGTCCGCTCACAGGTGCGGGCGCAATCGAAGCCTTGGGTAGCCAAGCCCAAAAAGGGGCTACACAGTTTTTTGAAAACCCCACAATTAAGCCAGCGAGAATGAGCGATGCTATCGAATCACTGGTAGTTACCCGTTGAATTGATAGATTTTCAAAAGGAATGAACCACTGATCCACATAGATAAGGATGGGTAGTGCGATTAACAAGGCCGGCCCCAATAGCGAGTACAGGTACCATCGCCCCGCCTCTTTAGATTCCTTCCCGTCTCTCAAAGAAACCAGAGGAAATACTGCTGGGATTGATAACAGGTAGAAAAAATACAGCGTAAACAGGTTGTCCGACGTCCCCGCCCCTGTGATTAAACTAAGTGCCACAGACATCAGTCCGTAAAACGTTTTTGCCTTTTCCTGGAAGTGGTAATGAACGAAATCGGACGAGTAGATGATAGTGACCAGCCAGCAGATATTTAAGAGCAAAGCAAAAAGAAATGAAAATCGATCCAGGGAAAAGGCGAATGGGCCAAATCGAATGGAATTCGTAACCAGTCCCTGATTGAGCAGAAAAAAAGTATTCACGCATGGCACAAGACCCATCAATAAATAGAAAAGAAATCGGTTCGAGTTCTTCAGAGGAAGAACAATCAAACCAATGAGCGGTGAAAAAAGGAGGAATGCAAAGAGGATTTCTAGTGGGGTCATCATAACTGAAGTTTAAATCAATTGAGATGATTTAGCACATTGTCGACGCTCTGGCTATTGCAACATGTTGCGTTTGTGGGAGAATATGAAATACTCATGGAATCCCTCCTTCATTCCAACCCTACCCCTTCAAGCCAAGTCGATTTCGAAGCGATTCGTTTACGGTTGGGGGCGCGCCAGACTGTGCCAGATAACGAGTTTGACGCACTATTCCCGCCTCCAATTCGAGCAAAGTCTGAGATTCACTGGACGCCGACTGCAGTCGCGCAAAGAGCCTCTCAAATGCTGGTGAAAGATGAGCGCTCACGAATTCTGGACGTAGGCGCAGGGCCAGGGAAGTTCTGCCTGGTGGGTGCAATGAGTACGCCCGGTACTTTCGTAGGGGTTGAGCAGCGCTATCACCTGACCGACTTCGCTCGCGCCTTCGCCCACAAACATCAAGTTGAACGTGTAAGTTTTATAAACTCTCGAATTGAGCAGGTTGATTGGTCCCAATTTAGCGGATTTTACCTATACAATCCGTTCATCGAAACACTTTATGAGCCGTCTGAGCGGATTGACGAGACGATTGAGGTAGGCCAAGAGCGCTATGTCAGGTTAGTGCGATTCGTACAACTAAAGCTTATTCACCTCAATGTCGGAACCCGCGTGGTTACCTTTCACGGCTTTGGCGGTGAAATGCCCCCGACTTACAACAGAGTGATACAAGAGCGCTGGGGAGAGGACTATCTCAATTGCTGGGAGAAGATCCTTTAGGCTTTCTCTCCGATTATTAACGAAATTAGGAGGCCAAGTAGGATTACTGCCACTAGATAAAGCAACTGTCGAAGGCTCGCTTTTCCTGTTTCACTCACTTTGGAATTATTCACGATTCTCTATCCACAATAAGGGAATCACCGGATAAATGCAATATGTTGCATTTGTAGGGTGTTGCATTTAGGAATATATTCCTGATGTCAGAAAATGGAAAAAGAAACATGGGGATTCAAGCCGGGAAAGAACTTCGGCGCCCCAATACTTTTGTTCACAGTTTCGATATTATCGGCCCCCCCCGTGAAGAAAAATGGAGCTTTGAGATTGGTTACGGACAAAAGGTAATCTCCGCGCTTCAGTGCGGCGATAGGATCAGCGATGCTTTCTACAATCAAATTCTTTCGCCACGCACCAAAAAGCTGGCCGATCGGCATTGGACGCCAGTACCCATAGCGATTAGAGCGGCGCAGTTACTCACAGAGGGTCGGAAAACAAGAGTCTTGGACGTTGGCTCGGGCGTCGGCAAGTTTTGTTTCGTCGGGGCGTTGACTACGCCTGCTACATTTGTCGGTGTCGAGCAGAGCCCCTGGCTCGTGAAGGAAGCGCGCACGATAGCTCGACTACTCAATATTCAACGAGTGAGGTTCGTACAGGACACTTTCCAGCAAATTAATTGGGCTGAATTCGACGCCTTTTACTTTTTTAATCCATTCCACGAAAACATCGATCACACTTGCACTATTGATCCGAATGTTCGAGTCGGCGAAGACCTCTTCCTGGAATACACGGCGCAAGTTCTTGATAAATTGCGTGCAGCCAAAGTGGGCACCCGAGTGGTTACCTACCATGGCTTGGGTGTGGACCTTCCCAGCTCCTACTCACTTACGACCCAAGAGGAAACGGGTAGTGATTCTTTGTGCCTCTGGGTAAAGAAGGGGGATTTCGGAGAAAACCGGATTCGAATTTGACGGACCATAATCCGATTAGCTACGAGTGCTCGAGAGCTTGTCGCACTTCGAGCACAGCCCGTAAAAAATCACGGATAGATTTGCCTTTGAAAAACCGTGAATCTCTTTGAGTGCTTGATTAATTTTTTCAAACAAAGCTTGGTTTCCCCGGTTTAGCTTCCCACATCGTTTGCAGATATAATAGTGGTGCACTTTACGATCAAAAACATATTGGAACCTCTTGCCTCTCTTTGGAAGGCTTAACTCTTGAATAATATCCAATTTTTTAAACATCTCGAGGTTTCGGTAAATACTCGACCGGTCTACCCCCCTTAGTTTTTCTTCACTAAAACCATGAAAGTCCTTTAAGGAAAGCTGCCGGGACTTATTATCCAGAATGAACTGAAGAAGCGCTCTCCTGGCGGGAGTGATTCGCATCTTGTGCGAACGGAGTACCGTTATTAGGTCTTGGTGCTTCTTCATCCAGCTTCATCTTATATATGAACCTTTTCGATAAGTCAGGCATTGCCCGCCTAACCTGCCGAGCCACTTCGGCACGACTCAATCTCTTATCACAGGCACCCTATTTTTTATTCCCAGATCTTCAGCAATAATGAAATAGACAATAGGATCGTGACACCTCATGCTAAGTGAGCAAGAGGTTTTGGCGGATTCCTTGAAATGCTCCAATAAATCTCATGGAAATTCCATGGGAACTAAGAGTGAAAAATAGTGGGGTTTTATGGTCGTTGGCCAAAGAAACTGGAAAAGACAACGACATCTTAAGACACCCAGGTGAAGATAGTGTTTACGAAAAAGATAAAATGGATAAATTAGGCTTATGAAAATCCCTCCCTTTGAACTGGAACGGTATTTCGCGCAACATGAGTTCACCGCCCCCTACCTGCTCTGCTCCTCCGATTGTGAATCGATCTCCCTTAAAGAATTGCTCGACTTTGAACCGAATAGTCGTGAGGCCTTTGAAAAGCTCTGGCTCGGATATACCGAATCGAATGGCAATCCCAAATTGAGAGAAGTCATTGCCTCGCTCTACCAAACGATTCAACCCAACCAAATTCTAGTTCACACGGGAGCAGGTGAACCCATCTTCCACTTCATGAATGTCACATTGACTCCCCAGGATCACATCATTGTCCATTGGCCCTGTTATCAATCTCTCTTTCAAGTAGCCACTAGTATTGGTTGCGAAGTAACGAAATGGGAAGCCGATCCCAACAATCATTGGGAGCTTGATCCCAATTTCCTGAAAAAAACGATCCGAAAAAACACGAAAGCAGTCGTGCTGAATTGTCCGCACAACCCGACGGGCTATCTCATGAGCCGTGAAAAATTAAATGAAGTGGTCAAAATCACTGATCACTATGGAGTCATCCTTTTCATGGATGAGGTCTATAAAGGGTTGGAGTATGATCCCGCTGACACACTTCCATCGGCTTGTGACCTTTCTGAAAATGCCGTCTCGTTGGGCGTTCTATCAAAGGCTTATGGATTGGCGGGCTTAAGAATCGGGTGGGTGACCAGCAAGAATCGTAAAATTCTTTCAGAAATGGCCGCCTTTAAAGATTATGTCACTATTTGCAACAGTGCCCCCAGTGAATTTCTGGCAACCCTTGCATTAAGACATGGAGAAAGATTGCTCTCCAAAAATCGCGCTATCATTGCAAATAATCTAAAAATTTTAGATCAATTTTTAGAGAACAACTCCCAAATTGAATGGGCACGTCCCAAAGCAGGTTGCATTGCTTTTCCTAGGCTCAAAGAGGGAAATTCAGAGAATTTTTGCAAGGATCTCTTAAATAAAACTGGTGTGTTACTTGCCCCCGGTACAAAATTTGGATTCGATTCCGGACATTTTAGGATCGGTTATGGAAGAAAGTCCTTTCCCGAAGCTCTGGATAGATTGACGCGATTGCCACGGCCTGCGGAGCAGGCCTCGCAATTGTAAATGTTCATTAATTCGGTGATAGAAATAGCCTATAGGATTGGGATTATGGGGATGAGGATAGGGCATAAGATGGAGCCGGGGATTGGAATTGCACTGTCATTAGTTTTGAGACCATCTTTACCATTGAAAGTAGTTCATTTTGAAAATATTGATACTGGGATTGGGACAGAAGATTAAGAGCCATCGCTATATCGATACAGGCTGATAGCTCTTGGATGCTTCCTCTTGAAATAGAGAAGAACTTTCTTCTGTCTTTAGGCGTTATCTTTCCACAGCCTTCAGCTAAATTGAGAATGGCAGAAATGGCAGCTCTCTCTGCTTGATCCTTCAAAGAGGCCCGCCCCGGCCAATTTGGCATCAGTCTTGTCAATTCTTTCACTACCTGAATTTCTTTTTGATAACACTCTAGTTTTTGATGGTTTAACACTCTTTCTCCTTTTGCTTTTTGGACATCAAGTCCTCTCACCTAGGGGCAAAAGGACTTGATGTCCAAAAAGCAAAAGGAGCCAAAAGTGAACCACCAAAAACTAGAGTGTTATCAAAGAATGATTCGGGTCGTGAAAGAAGTGCAAGGCTTGATGCCAAATTTAGCCAAGGGCTCGGCCGAGATAGAAGATCAGTTAATGAGGGCCTTAAGTTCTGCAGTCCTTAATTTAGTGGAAGGGAATGGCAGAAGAACCCCAAAAGATAG
>CAZRZK010000077.1:0-6350 GCA_964604555.1 uncultured Pseudobdellovibrionaceae bacterium
TGGAAATCCCTGCTGAATTTATTCTGACTCAATCTTTTGTTTTTACGGATCGACAAGTCTCTCTCCGTAAAATTCAAACCCAACAAAGAAAAATGCTGCAAACCGAGGATCTTGCTGTCTCTCAGATTGAAGAGATTGATCAAGCCTTGGATGATACGACTTCCGGGCGTATCGGCTTTGGGCATCATCACTTAACAGTTCTTGTAATGGGAGAAACGCCCAAAAAGTTAGATCAAGCTCTAGCTCATGTAGAAGCCGCCTTTTTAAACCTTGGAATCGTCGCTGTGAGAGAAGACTTAAATCTTGAGCCTTGTTTCTGGGCTCAATTGCCCGGCAATTTTTCCTTCATTGCGCGAGATGCTCTGATTAGCACTGCCAACTTTGCAGCATTTGCGTCTCTCCACAATTACCCCTGTGGAAAAATAAAGGGTAATCATTGGGGTCCTGCCACGACTGTGTTAGAGACTTTCTCCGGAACTCCTTACTTCTTCAACTTCCATGTAAATGACGTCGGACATACAACAATCATAGGCCCGACAGGCACAGGAAAAAGTGTTTTACTCAATTTTCTCGTCGCTCAATGTTTCAAATATAAATGCAAAATATTTTTCTTTGATAAAGACCGAGGGGGTGAAATTTTTATCCGAGCTATGGGAGGCTCTCATTCTACACTAGGGCTTTCTCATCCTAGTGGCTTCAATCCTTTAAGACTTCCCGACAGCCCTGAAAATAGAGCTTTTCTCACGGAATGGCTCCAACTTCTCTTAAGTTCTTACGGAGAAAATTTAAGCTCGGAAGATCTGCTTAAAATCTCGGAAGCCATCGAAGGCAATTACAAGCTCGATTTAAATCATCGTACTTTGGAGAACCTGGCTCCTTTTCTGGGGTTGGGCGGAGCCGGGTCACTCTCCAAACGTTTAGCGATGTGGTACGGCAAAGGAACTCATAAAAACCTTTTCGGTAATACAGAAGATATTTTGAAGTTCGAGCAGCCTTTTTATGGTTTTGAGATGGGAGAAATTTTGGAGGATAAAGTCGGTCTTCCTCCGGTGCTCGCTTATCTCTTCCATCGAGTAAATTTAGCATTAAATGGAGAGCCCACGCTGATAGTCTTAGAAGAAGGCTGGAAGCTTCTCGACAATCCTTATTTTGCTCCGCGAATCAAAGACTGGTTGCAAACGATTCGTAAACGCAACGGCTTCGTCATCTTCTTAACTCCCAATATCGAAACAGCAATTCATTCAAGCATTGGGGATACTCTTGTTCAGCAATCCGCCACCTCTATTTTTCTTCCGAATTACAAAGCCACTGCAGAAGCTTACCAGGGTGCCTTCAAGCTGAGTGAACGAGAGTTTGAATGGATTCGCAGTATGGGCCCACAAGAACGCTGCTTTCTGATTAAACACGGTCAGGATTCAGTAATCGCCAGACTCGACTTAAGTGGAATGGAAAAATTTATTCGAGTGCTTTCTGGAACTTCTAAAAACGTAGGGCTTCTCGACGATCTCCGAAAGGAAGTTGGAGAAGCTCCGGAAGCATGGCTTCCGCTTTTTCAAGAAAGGACAAAAGTATGAAAAAAATATTCATTACAGCAAGTCTAATGCTTACGGTTACCTCGTTAAGTTACATCAGAAGTGCGCGGGCAGATTGGCCAGTCGTTGATTTTACAGCGATTGGCAAGGCTGTTGAACAATTACAGGAACTTCAAAAACACTACGACATGCTGAAGCAACAGTATGACGAACTTGTTGCGACTAAAAATGCTGTAACGGGTTCTTATGGAGTGAGTTTGCTTGAGAATGGGCCTTTGGCTGAACAAGGGAGACGTGAAATTCCTGGAACTTGGCAGGAAATTACCAGTCTTCAAAGTAGTGGAGTCTTGCCAGGAGTTTTCACTCAAACCCAGGAAGCATTTAAGAATCTGCTTCCGAATGTAGATGTAAAACTCTTTTCTCAAGATCCTAATAATAGAAATGCCGCTAGCTACAAGCTTTCAACGGACAATACCCGAGCCGCCTTTGCAGCAACAGACGCTATTTTTAACAAAGTTCAAGATCGTTTGAAAACCATTGAGGCATTAACACAGGAAATTGACAAGACGGCCAATGTCAAAAACGCCACCGATCTGAATAGTCGCATTGCCGCCGAAAATGGTTTTCTCAATATCGATATGGCTCGGTTAAATTCCCTGCAACTTTCCCTACAAACAGCGATGCAAAATAATCAGAATCAAGCGACAGCTAACCATGCAGAGTTTTTTGGGCCTTCTATCGTTCCGGCGTCTTCTACTAACCCATGAAATCTAAACTTTAAAGAAACAAGAAAAAGCAATGGCTCTTCCTAGCGACATTTTAACTAAGGTGGATCAGGTGACCCTCGGCTACACGGCCAAGGCTTATCAAGCCATTGTCAGTGCCCATATGACTGAACTTCGCTTGATGCTCGTGATCTACATTGCTTTCTTTGGTTTGGCAGTTTTGCAAGGAATGATTTCAATGTCACTTCGCGATGCGAGTCGACATATCTTGAAGGCGTTGATTATTTTTCAACTCGCAACCAATTGGGGAAGTTTTACCACCTTCTTTTACGACGTTTTTACTTCTGGACCTGAAAAGTTAACGACTGCCCTTGTAGGAGGAACGAAGCCTACCGATCAACTGGAAGACGTTTTTATCACAGGCGTAGAAGCTGCTCGGAATATTAATCGTAAGGCGGGTACTTTTGATGTCGCCCAAATTGTTCTGGCTGTTCTGGTTCTGATTGGAACCGTCTTGATGACAGGAATGGCTTTATTTCTTTTGATTCTCTCTAAGATGGGACTCGCCATTCTTTTATCCATCGCTCCCGTTTTTCTGGCGATGGCTCTTTGGAAAAGTACTCAAGGTTTATTCCAAGGTTGGATCAACTATCTCGTCAATTACGCAATGATCCCAGTAATTACCTTTGCGATGCTCGGACTCATCCTTGCCATTATGAAAGATCCCATAAACACAATTAAACAATCGGGAGAAAATCTCACGATGGTGACCATTATCCCTTATTTGCTCATGGGAGCAATTTCCATTCTTCTCTTTTCTCAAGTGCTTCGAATAGCTTCATCACTCGGAGGAGGCATTGCTCTCTCTAGCATGGGAGCCTTATCACGTTATGTGGGAGGACCTGCTACAGCAATCACTCGTTGGGGATCGAGACAGATTTCTGGGGCTAGAAGTTCAGGCGGTTCACGACCGATACGCTTTGCAGCGCGGGACAAAAGCTCCACTTCCTATTCTCCTCCAAAAACAACTTCAACAATTCGAGAAGGAAGTGTGGCATGAGCGTTTTGTCCAAACACACTTTTAAGCATGAGCCCATTGTTGCGGAATGGTATCAGGATCTCTATCAATCTATTCGTATAAGCCGGAATCGCTGGTTTCTTGTTGGAGTAGTAGCTCTAATCCTTACAGGTGTTGAAGGCTTAGCTCTTGTATTTCTTACTCCTTTAAAAACGGTCGAACCCTATGTTCTTCAGGTGGACAATAAATCCGGCATCACGACTGTCTTAAAACCTCTTCGAGAAAATCAGGAAAATGTTCTTACGGAAGAAGAAGCCGTTACTAAATCGTTTATCGTCAAATATGTGATTGCTCGGGAAACCTATGACCCTCAAGACTTAAATCGAAATTATGATCTCGTTAGACTCATGTCCTCTGGAGAGGAAGCCGGAAAGTTTAACGAGTCTGTCGCTAATGGAAATCCGCAAAGCCCTGTTGAACGCTACAAAACTAATACTGCCAGAACAGTAAAGATCAGTTCGGTTTCTTTTCTCGATCAGAAAAAGAAAACTGCTCAGGTCAGATTCATGACGACTGAAGTTACTCGCAACGAAACCAAAGAAGATTACTGGGTAGCCATTTTAACCTTTCGTTACATCAACGCCCCAATGGATGAAAACGATCGACTCAACAATCCATTGGGATTTCAAGTCATTTCTTACCGAGTCGATCAGGAGATCGTAAAATGACAAAGAAAAAAATAATGCTAGCCATCAATGTTGCTCTGATCTTTTCCCTGATGGGAGGAGCTATATGGGCAAAACAAATCCCGCGCCCTTTAGGGGCGGACAATCGAATTCAACACGTTGTCTACAATCCGAATGAGGTCTATGAACTCAAGGCGACTTATGGATTCCAAACGACGATTGAGTTTTCCGATCAGGAAACGATTCAAGTAGCCTCCATCGGGGATTCTATTGCCTGGCAGGTAATTCCCGTCGCTCATCGATTATTCATAAAACCCGTAGAGCAAAATCCTAAAACGAATCTCACCGTAGTGACCAATAAGCGCAGCTATTATTTTCATCTTACAACAGTGAATGCAAAAACACCGGAGACAGTCTATCTCGTACGTTTCGAGTATCCTGCCGGGGCTCCCAACAATCAGGAAGCCTTTAAGGCAAAATCTCCTGCTGATTACAATTTTGGCTATGAAATAAAACACGATAAAAAAAGTGGCCTCATTCGAGCTTTTGATAACGGGGAGTTTACCTATCTTCAATTCAAAGAGCTGAGCGATCTTCCTGCGGTCTTTAGCTTAGACGATAAAGGTCAAGAGGCAGTGGTCAATTACCGCATCGAAGGCCCTTACGTGGTGATCGAGAGAATCTCGGAACGTTTTCTTTTCCGTCGCGGAAAAGTCGTAGGGCAACTCGTTAATAAGGACTTCAGAAAAAAATTAACCCACACACAAAACTCTAACCAGGAGGTTCCTCATGGATAAGTGGGAAGAAGAAAATCCCTCTCCTGAGGAACCTCAACCTTTAAATCGGGAGTCGATGCTTCAAACACCGGCCATGAAGCAAAAGAAGTTTGGAATCTTTGGATTCATCCTTATGGGAGTCGCAGCCATTGTTCTTTTGTTTTTCTTTAACGGGAAAGAAAAACCAAAAGATGGTCTTCAGAAAGAGTCAGTGGAATTCGAACCGGCAGCTAAAAGAATCGTGACGGTTCCCGAAGTACCGATTGCTCCTATTATTAAGGATAGAGGGCCGTCAGAAGCGGATCTCGCCAAAGCCGCGCAGGAAGAGGCTATGCGGCAGGCCAGGCTCAAGTCGGCTATTCTTGTTTATGGAAGTCATTCGGATAAGACTGCTAACGGGGTAGAAGCAAACAAACCCGAAGCTTCAGGGATTCAAACGGGCAATTCGAATCCCAATAGTCGTTTTCAAGAGGGTCTTTCTTCCAGCACGACTCCCAATGCAAAAGCTTCTTCCTTAAATAATTTGAATCAGACGATCTTGCAGGGAAAGCTCATTGATGGCGTACTGGAAACAGCAATTCACTCGGATCTTCCTGGAATGATTCGAGCGATGGTGAGCCATGATGTGTATGCAGAAACAGGCGATGAGGTTTTGATTCCCAAAGGTTCGCGTTTAGTCGGGCAATACAATTCAGAATTAGTCAAAGGTCAGTCACGTATCTTTGTTGTTTGGAATAGACTCGTTCGTCCCGATGGAATTGAAATCGCTCTAGGATCAGGAGGAACAGATCCACTCGGAAGAGCGGGTCTTACGGGACATGTAAACAATCATTTCTGGAAGATTTTTGGGAACTCTTTGTTACTCAGCATTATTGGTGCGGGAACTGCTAACGGAGGAGTTTCTCCTACAGATCAGTATAATTCCGTTGCAGCTTATCGCCAGCAAGCTTCTCAAGCTTTTCAAAGCTCTGCGGGTCAAGTTCTCCAAAACTCGATCAATATTCCTCCGACGATCACGATTAAGCAGGGAGTACTTATTAAAGTGCTCGTCGCACGTGACCTCGATTTTTCTGAAGCTTTGGGATCTTCCAATTCATCAGGAATGGTGATGCTGCCATGAGTGATGTTGCAATTCATACATTTTTAAGACCTCTTGCGCCATTTCTGGATCAATCGGGCATCAGCGAAATCTCTATTAATAAACCGCAGGAAGTCTGGGTAGAGAAAGCCGGCGAAATGGAATTTTACAAAGTTCCAGAACTTGATTTTGCCCATATTAAAACTTTGGCCCAGCTCGTGGCAAAATACTCCGAACAAGAAATCAGTGAGGAAACACCGTTACTCTCCGCGACTCTTCCAGGAGATTACCGTGTCCAGATTGTGTTACCTCCGGCGGTAGAAGCGGGGCTCGTCGCTATTTCTATCCGCAAGCAAGCTTTGCTGGAAATGAATCTGAGTGATTATGAAAAGCTTGGAGCTTTTGAGCAGATCAATCAGAAAGCATCCAAAGCTTTAAAAAATAGTCAAAGTCTCATTCAATTATTCCAACAAAATAAATATCGTGAATTCATAGAAGCAGCGATGCTCGCAAAAAAGAATATTTTAATTTCAGC
>CAZRZK010000078.1:0-6047 GCA_964604555.1 uncultured Pseudobdellovibrionaceae bacterium
ACCCTCCTGCTCTCCACCCGGGGGTGTACACAAAGGTCCGGCCCACCTTTGTGAAGACGGCGACATTCACAACGGTCGGCCGAACCTTTGTGAAAACAGCTCCTGCTTCCTCGCATCTGGTACTTTTTGAAAAAAGCCAATCAGTGCTGCGCATCATTCACGATCTACGCGGTCATCGGGGCGCCACCATCTTTTTCGAGCGACGAGGCCTCGAAATTGTCGGAAACCTTGAAGAACCGATCCACGAACTCTTTCTTCAACTCCCCGTAGATACGGTTCCCCTCGGGAGTGTCAGCCTCCGCCTTTTCAATTTCTGGCCATCGAGACTCTTCGAATTTCACATACATATTAAAGGTTTTCACGATGCTATTCACCTGAGTCTGAGGATACTGCGGCATATTCAACAACGATCCGTTCACCACCATCGATTGCACGATATCTTCATCTTTTAAATAGCCGAACCGCTCACAGACTTCCCGCAATGGGGTGCCATGGAAAGGGGTGAACGGATAGGCATTCCGATCGGTGGAATCGATATGTTTATTCAAACGAATACTGTCGAAAGCCAATTGCCGGGTTTCAAGCGGAAAACCGGTAATGTTATTCACGCTAAAGGGGATTCCCGATTCTGCGACAATTTTAAAGTTGGTCACCATCGTTTCATTGGAAACGGGACGTTTGAGAATATTTCTCCGGAATTCCTCATTTCCATGTTCGATCCCAAAGGAGAGACGGGCACACCCGATCTCTTTTAACCGAAGCAACCTATCCTTACTGACCGTTTCGATGCGGGTTTGACACCAAAAAGGAAGGCGAATGTCTTTGTAAATCTCACAAAACTCATCAAATTCCCCCGGCTTCCAGGAAAAGAAGGTGTCGGCCCAGAAATAGAGATATTCCGCCTTCATCACATCCTTATAGAAAAGAAGCTCGCGGCGCATATTCTCAAATGATTTTCTCCGTAAGTAGGACTTCCCCTCCTCTTTCTTGTACATATCCATCTGGGCGGGTGAGTTGCAGAAAGTACACTGATAAGGGCATCCCCGATGGGTTTCTACCGGGAACATCCGATAAACTTTCCCTCCCATGGGACGATAAAATCGAGCTTCTTCAAAGATAGTCATGTCGATTAAGGGATTGGCATCCATGTCGACCATTTTGGTGGGATTCGACTTGATCGTTCCATCCGCTTTTTTCGTCCAAAGATTTGGAATGTCGTCATAGGGAAGCCGCTTCTCCAAACGTTGGCACAGGGTGAGAAGCGCCTCTTCTCCCTCTCCTTTACAGACAATATCGATCTCGGGATAAGAAAGGAGAAGCTTTGGCGCAAAGGTCGCAAACACTCCACCACAGATCGTCAATATTTTATGATGACGGACTTTTTTGAGCAGTTTCAACCCCAACAAAAACATGTCTTCGGTTGCGGACAAAGCCAACAGATCCGGTCCAAAACTCTCTACCTCTTTTTGGAAATCCTCGTAACAATCCCCCGTTTTTAGGGTGATCTGATTGGGCATCTGATAGGCGCGGGCCATGAGCCGATCTGCTTTCGAAGCATCGGAATCGGATATTTTCCCATCGATCGATTCGTAATAAGTGGTATCGAATAATTTAACTTCGTATCCTGCTCGCTTTAAAACCGCAGACATCAGACCAATGGCGGGAGGTAACATGTTCATACCCCGCAAGTTCGGATACATGAGTAGGACTTTTAGAGCCATCTCTTCCCCCAATTTAGACTACTGGTTTAGTAATATGACGGATTTTTAAATGGATGTTAAGCGTATCTTATCCTATTTAACACAACCCAATCGATGCATTGCATCTAAACCAGCTGTTTGTATTAAGGAGCAAGCGCAGTGAGTGACGGGGCAATTTTGCTCGGATGAAAAGTTTCCCTTTTATCTGACTTTGGCGGGTCTCGGGCTGGCTTGACCTCTTCGCTACTTTCCCGATCTTCACCAGCACGAAAGTGAAAGAGCCTCAAAACGCAGGGGGACAAAGGCTTCTCGAAGTTTTAGGACGATTGGCCTCGCAGATTATCTGAACTTCTACGTCATCAGCCAGGCGAGTCCAAACCCGCCAAAGTCAGATAAAAGGGACTCTTTTCAACAGAGCACAGCAATCTCGTCGTAATTGCTTCCCGCAACGCCTGCTTTGCGGACTCGCGGTCGCAGTGACAGTGCTCATCCTTGCAGCAGGGATTTCCATTTGGTGAACTGCGGATCGAGGCAGAAAAAATCCTGGGGAAGTTCTAAAGCAACAGGATTTTCCAGACATTCCGCGAGAGATTGGCCATCATTCACAAATCGATATCCAGGCTCCCCGAAAAAGGGATGCAGATTCATGGTGTTTTCGGTTCCCGTACAAATAGTTGGCAGCCCAAACCACGTGGTCTCAAAGGAGGTCCCGGTGGAATTGGCACAATAGGCTACATCCAAGGACTCACATAGGGTCAAAACCGGTTGCGCCGATATCTCCACCTCAAACCGGATTCCTAATTCCTGTAATATTCCTTCAACCGGCAGAAAAGGATGAGGTTTAATCACAACCTTTTTATATTTTTTTAATCCCCCCAATTCTTCGGCTTTTTTTAAGAGCTTCAATTGGAAATAGGTATCGCTTTTTAAAACCCCTGTAACCACGAGTAGAGAGCGATCCCGATCGGGCAGCGGTTTACTGAAAATCTTGAATTTTTGATCCAAACTCTGATAGCGGGTCGCTTCCCCAATAGATACCCACTCTTTTGGCGTGTCTGCCTCCATCATCAAGGAATAAGATCCGCTGCCATTGACGATCAATTTATCGGGACGGGACCAACTCTTTCTCAGATTCGGAACATATCGCCTGGGATCGGAGTAGACACGCAAGTCGGAACGTCGAAGGTAACTATGTTGGTAACCAATTGTTTGGCCTTTTCCCCCGCGTTGCCAGGCCGAAACCAACGCCTGCTCCCACGCCATTCCCTCAAAAAGATAAAGACCCCAAGGTTCTGCTGGTAGAGCCTGAGCCATTTTCCGAAAGAGTTCGATCAGGAGAATGGTATCGATCGCATCCTTTCCAATAAAAGAGGTTTTCCACTCTTCCGCCAGCAGAGGATAAAATTGGAGTTTTGAGCCCTTGAAACAAAACCATTCCTTAGGTGCCTTTAAGAGCAAAATCTTAATAGCTCCTTTTAACCAGCCCCAGACCGCGCGTGAGACCACCGCAGGAGTTACAAAATCTTCAATCACATAAAACCGATACTTTCCTCGGTATTTTTGATTGCATTGATCTCTGAAATGAAGCGTCTCTTGGTAGGTGCACTGCTTTGAATCGGAGTAATACCAAACCCAGTTGATGGGCCCTGGATAACTATCAAAAACGGTGTGAAGTTTTTCCCAATAGGTCGACCAATATTCCCCGTTTTTGAACTTCTGCATGTCCACATTCGGAAAATAGCTCACAATCGTCGGTCCAACAGGAACATCCTGAGAGGGTTTTGCCAAGCCATGTTTCCAACACGGAAGGTACCGTTTTTTAAAACGGTAAGTAAGAGTGACCAGCGCCTGCAGGAGATGAGGAAGTTTCTTAAATAAAACAAGAGGAGAACGGGTCGCCTCTTGCACATTCCCAGTTGAAGATGCGTCCTGAACTGCAAAGGAATGACCCTGCGCCCGACACCAGTTTGATAGGATCTGTTTTAAGAGGGGATTCGCACCCTCATAAATTAACCCTTCGCAATGCTTCTCTTTATAGAGGAGTTCTAAAGCTCGTAACTTAAAAAGCTCGAAAATCGCGTCACTCTTATAAGGAGACTTCTCGGCAATGCGCGAACTTTCATAAAGAGAGGGACCAGAGGCATCATACATCAAATACTGCGTGAGTAATTTCCCCCCGACCTTTTTTTGCCCCAACTCAAAAGTCCAAGCAAAATAATCGGCGCGGATCTGGTTAAATCGATCTTCAACTAATTGAGGGATCGAATAAACTCCTTCAGCTTGGGTTCGTTGGGCCCAAAAGGCCAAGATCGATTCCGATCCTGTTTCAACAGATGTTTCTGCATTAATGGAATCGATTAAACGGAGTTTTTTTTTCATCATGGTTGCTTCATTCCTACACGGAAATGGGACGCGGCTCTTCAAAGCCGTGAGTCGAGTTTACCGAATAAGAAGCCCCTTTTTCCTTCACGCCATGCCAATGCGGGGAATAGAGAGAAGATTTCTCAACCGGATAACTGGTAGGAGTGACCGAAATAATAGGTATCGCTTGCGGGAGTTTCCGGTAAAGCTCGATCGCGGTACACATATCCTGTTGCCGGGGATCGGACCGATCATATCCGTCTAATCCGGCCAAAATCACCCGTTTAGCTCCACTCGCAGTAGCAACGGCGAGGGCATAAGGAAAGGTAAGCGAGGTCGGAAGAATCGCCTTTGTGGGATAGATCTGGAAATCCCGATCTTGAATTTCCAATCCATAATTCAAGACCTGAATGGACTTCAGCCGTTCCCTGACACTTTCAGAAAGCAAACTCTCCGGAATCAACAGCGGTTTTTTCAGCAGTTCATATTTTTCAACCTCGGTTGCCAGTCGCATTGGATTGCAGGCGGCATAGGCGGTCACCAACTCTTCGGGAATCAGATCCGGCGTATTTAAACAGATTACGACTGGATTCTGTGTTTGAATAAAATCAACGATTCCTTCCCGATAACGAGAAGCACTGGGGCCTGGCCCCAAAATGAGCACATCTTTGTCAGTTGCCCATCCCGAAGCAGACCACGACCCTTCTGGAGTCGAATATTTTCCCTTCAAAGCGCGGCTCAGGAGATCGGTATTATAGGCGCTGGCCCCCGATCGACGGAGCACTTCGATTCCATTAATGAGCTCATCTGCTTTATGGTAGGCATTTTTTACCATCTCTTGCACATAGGTCGGATGGATTCCATAAGAGGCCGATAGGTAATAAAGAAGATTGGCTCCCCACTGGTGATTTTCACGTAATTTCTCAAAATGATCGATAACCAGAGGAAAAAGAGACTCCGGTTGGTAGTGCTCGTAGCCGCGCTGTTTAAGCTCAACTAACAGGTGCTCCATCCGTGTGTTTCCGGCGCCTCTTCCCATCCCCAAAATGGTGGCGTCGATCCAGGTTGCCCCGGCTTCAATCGCTGCCATTGAATTCATGAGGGCCATCCCTTTATTGTCATGGGCATGGACCCCAATATCATAATCCCAACCTTCGCGAATGGCCGATATGATCTCCTTCACGCTGGGAGGGGTTAAATTTCCCAGAGAATCGGCGAAATACAAACACTCCAGATCGTTCCATTTGCCAATGGTTTTAGAAACACGGGCGATCTCCTGTCGACTCCGGCTCGCGACCTGCATCAAGTTCAAGACCACTCGATAACCCAATTGTTTGAGAGTCTGAATCGCCTCCTGGCACCTTTCGATTTCATGGAAATGGGCCGCAATCCTGACCAAAGAAACAGGAGACTCTGAAGCGGGACTGAACATGGATTGAATCGAACGGGCCTGCCCCCCCGGATGATTCAAAAAATCTTTCGCATTGATCATGACCGCCAGGCGATTCTTCTTAGAAATTTTCAACTTCTTTAAATAAGAATCGGGGGAGTAGGCAAAGGCTCCTAAAAATTTCGATTCGGCCGGAATCCGAAAACCAATTTCGATAAAATCAACGTTACTTGCTTGAACGGCACTCAAATAACGAGAAACAAGATCATCCCCGAAATCCCAATCATTGTAATACCCTCCATCGCGGAACGTGCAATCTAGGATTTTTATCTGGCTTTTTTCCATTGTAATGATTACCCCCGTGCAAACCCAAAATATTCCATCATCCTACTATGCTCTGAACCACGGCAGCACCACTTATTTTATTTATCAACAATCTTTAATCTTCAATCATTGCCCGTCGCATCATGCCAGAGCTCTGTTGAACTGATTGCCATTTATTTGATTTTGGCGGGTTTGGACTCGCCTATCTAAGGGCAGTTTCACAAAGGTACGGCCTACCTTTGTGAAGAGTTCGTTTCGTCTTCACAAAGGTA
>CAZRZK010000079.1:0-5676 GCA_964604555.1 uncultured Pseudobdellovibrionaceae bacterium
CCCAACCCCAACACATTCTGTCATTTTGTATAGAATAAAGATATCTACAAGGATGTAATCAAACCCACAAAATCCATATCAACATCTGCTCACCGATCTCAGCATCAACAACCATAACTACAAATACTATGACTTTAATAAACTTAACGATCCCAGAATTGCTTAACTACCCATATCCATCAGAGTCCTTCTTTAATGTGCCATCAGAAATTGTGATGGCTTCAATGTCACTCAACAAGATGTAGAAAAAATTATAGATTGGAAACAAACCTCCACACAATGCGTAAAGCTATAATTATTCAGACTTAAATTCCCTTCAAGCCTTCAAGAGTCATCCTTCAAGATCTGACAGGTGTCCCTCTAGTTGTAGATCTAGCAGCAATGAGAGACGGAGTGGCTCGGCTTGGAGGAGATCCCTCCAAAGTTAATCCCCTTTGCCCTGTTGATTTAGTGATAGACCATTCCATCCAAGTGGACATGGCTAGAACAGAAGACTCTCTCTCCAAAAATGAAGAAAAATAGTTCGAAAGAAACAAAGAAAGATTTTAATTCTTAAGATGGGGGCAGTCAGCATTCAAAAATTTATCCATCGTACCTCCAGGGTAGCATCTTTTTCATTTAGATTCGGTATCGTGCATCAAGTTAATTTGGAATATTTGGCTAGAACTGTTTTCGATCATTAAGGTCTGCTTTATCCTGATAGTGTAGTTGGAACAGACTCTCATACTACTATGATTAATGGCCTTGGAGTTGTCGGCTGGGGAGTAGGCGGTATAGAAGCTTAATCAGTTATGCTAGGCCAATGTACTTCTATGGTTCTCCCTGAAGTTATTGGATTCAAATTGACAGGAGAATTGCAAAAAACTACCACTGCAACTGATCTTGTATTACTGTGCACTCAGATGCTCAGAAAAAAAGGAGTTGTCGACAAATTTGTTTAGTTTTATGGACCAGGTGTTAGCTCTTTAAGCCTTGCAGACAGAGCTACGATTAGCAACATGGCTCCAGAATATGGAGCAACAATTGGTCTATTCCCTGTTGACCAGTAAGCTCTCGATTATCTCAAACAGACAGGGAGAAGTCATGAAAAAATTGAAATTGTTTCCCAATATCTAAAAGCTGCTGGCTTATTCAAAGATTACGATAAAGATCCAGATCTTCATTATTCAAGTGTATTATAATTGGACCTTACTACTGTTCAGCCTTGCGTCTCAGGTCCCAAACGACCTCAAGACTATGTAAAATTAAGTACTATGAAAACCGACTGGAATTCTTGCCTGACTAATCCAGTTGGTTTCAAAGGATTTGGACTCTCTTAAGACAAAATAGAAGATACTGCTAATTTTAAATTTAATGGCTAATAATATGGCCTGAAGCATGGATCTGTTGTGATTGCTGCAATTACTTCCTGCACAAATACAAGCAATCCAGGAGTTATGCTCGCAGCTGCTCTATTATGCAAAAATGCACACGAAAGAGGCATCAAGATTAAGCCATATATTAAAACTTCCCTCTCTCCGGGTTCTCAAGCTGTTTCTCGCTATTATGAAATTAGCGGACTTAAGAAGTACTTAGATGCAATGGGATTCTATCATGTGGGATACGGCTGCATGACTTGCATAGGAAATTCAGGAGAAATTAACAAAGAAGTGGAAGAAGCAATAAAAGAAAAGGATATTTGTGCAGCTTCAGTTCTCAGCGGAAACAGAAACTTTTAAGGAAGAGTTCACCCCTTCTGCAAAGCCAATTTCCTTGCTTCTCCACCTTTAGTCGTGGCCTTTGCTATTGCTGGCACTGTGAATATAGACTTTTAAAAATAACCCCTTGCTAATGACGCATAGGGAAAGCCTATCTTTCTGAAAGATATCTGGCCTTCAAGAGAAGAAATTCGAAAAATTGAAGAAACGGTAATTCGTCCATAAATTTTCCTTTAAACCTATGAAAAAGTAAAGGCAGGAACAGAGAGATGGAATTCTTTGAAAGTTAAAGAATCATTACATTTCTAATGGAACAGCGAATCAACTTATATTCACAACCCTCCTTTCTTTCAATAAGTGCAAAAATAATTATCTAAATTACAGCCAATAAAAGATGCCCATGCCCTGGCTGTATTTGGTGATTCTATTACCACTGATCACATCTCACCAGCAGGCAATATCTCAACTTCTTCCCCGGCAGCACGTTTCCTTAAAGAAAGGGGAATCGAAAAGAAAGATTTCAACACTTATGGATCTCGAAGGGGAAATGATCTTATAATGGCACGAGGAACATTTGCTAACATTAGAATCATCAACAAAATGATGAAGGGTAAAGTTGGGCCTCAAACAGTTTATGTGCCCACAGGAGAAGTTTTAGATATTTTCGATGCAGCTGAAAAATATATCAAAGCAGGAATTCAAACAATAATTTTCGGAGGAAAGTAATATGGATCTGGATCAAGCAGAGATTGGGCTGCGAAAGGTCCCTACCTTTTGGGTGTGAAGGCTGTTATTGCCTAAAGCTTTGAACGTATTCATCGTAGCAATTTAATTGGAATGGGAATATTGCCTTTAACATTCGCAAATGGAGAGACAGCAGCAACCTTTGGAATTGATGGTAGTGAAAAAGTTTCTATCTAAATTGATTTCAGCAATTTGAAACCTAATCAATAGGTTCCAATTATACTGTCAAACGGTAAAGAGTTTACCGTTTACAGCAGTTTGAAAACAGATGTGGAGATAAGTTACTACAGAAATGGGGGCATATTGCCTTTAGTTCTGAGACTTCAACTTAAATGATTAGCTATAAACTGAAGTATTTGAAGTATATTAATACATATTTATATGAAAAAATCATATCAGGGTCTTCGTTTTCCAGCTTTCAAATCATTTTTGAAATAGTTGTTCCAGCCACCATCCCAGTAATATTTTTTTTTCAAAAAAAAACTGAAGAATTAAACTTGACTAAAAAAGCGTTCTCCATCGTCGGGGTATTTTAATGCTACAACTTATCTATTAAATACTTAAATAGTATTCAAGATTTTAAGTCCGTCAATCAATTGCCACTAAACATTTTTTTTAAAATCATGTCTGTACTTGGACTGTCAATCATACAGACGAAAAATTCTTCAACTCAACTTATTTATTGAATGAGCTTTTAACTACCAGCGGCAATTGGCCAATAATCGGTTGAGGCCATATGTCTGCATGGGTATGAGGACAAAATAAGTATACCCTAAAGGTCTAGGGTGGACGAAGATGATGAGGACTAACAATAGCAGACGATTCGAGCTAATAAAAGCAGAAGAATCAAGGGTTCGATAAATGGAAAAGCGAGTATAATAACATTCTAAAATTCAGTCATTCGATGTTATAAATTGGAAGATTTTCCACATCGATTATAATTCTTAATGAAGAAAATAATCTTCGCAATCCTTCTAGGCTCACTCATCGCCTCGACTTTCGCTTGTGACACACCCACCTGCACCTCGGGTACCTGTTCCTCAGGCACCTGCTCAACTACCACTACTTGCCCTTCACCCTCACCCGCACCCTGCTCATGTAACCCATCGTTCCCAGTCAATCAACCAGTACAAATTTGCACACCTCCCACAGTGCAGCCACCTCCTTGCTTAATCCCAACAATACCTCAACCTTGCGTCTGCCCACCAACTGTTCAACCACCTACCATCAATGCACCTTGCATTGATGTACCTGATCTTACTCCTCCTCCAGTGATTGCACCACCATGTGTAGTGCCACCAACTGTAGTGATTCCTCCACCAGTAATCCCTGTACCTTGTGCACCAACTCCTCCTCCAATTCCTTCTTGCCCCCCTCCTCCTCCTCAACCACCAGTACTTCCTCCCCCACCCCCACCAGGATGCACTTGTGACAGCTGCAGTTCCGGATCCTGCAGTTCTTGCGGATGCGCAGCTCCTCAGCCTCTTTCAAACAAGTTCACTCTCAGCTTCGACTATGCCTGTAGAGAAGGAGTCGCCTTTGGATCCTGCATGGCTGACGTACTCTGGAACAATCAGATCATATTCTCTATCGTTCCCGTTGACCACATCATTCATAGTTACAGCATTCAGCTTATCGCTCATGCTGGAGAAAATCGGCTTCAGTTCGAAGGAGCAGGAATTTCTGACAGCTATGGTCTCACAATTGACAATGTCAAACTAATTCGCTTTGGAACCGCTACCGACATCGTAGTCAACGGAGGGTTCGAACAGCCCAGCGTCGGATTTTCTTGGGGAATCTTCCCCTCCATCCCAGGATGGTCTGACACAGCCATTGAAGTCGGATGGGGACAAATCTACAACGCAGGCTGGAACTCACATGTTGTCGAACTCGATAGCAATGGAAATTTCCAAATCACTCAATCATTTAGTTTCGACTCGAACTACTTCCTGATCGCCAGTGCTTCCTGCGATACTACTAGCTTCTCAGGACAGACCCTTGCTTACAAGCTTCAGTTTGACTATGCCGCCAGAGCCAATGGAGTCGGCAGTCCACTAACATCAAGAGCTGATGTCATCTGGAACGACGAAGTAGTTGCTAGCATCAATCCTAACGACTATGCTGTTCATCACATTTCCTTGGACGTTGAACTGAGACCTGGATACAACTTCTTGTCTTTCGATGGAGCTTCCTATAGCGACAGCTACGGTCTTCTCATCGATAACGTTGTCCTTAATTCACTCTACAACTCTAGCAGTCTCATTGTCAACGGAGGATTCGAAACCCCCTATGTTGGAGGCGCCGGTTTCTGGAACTACTTCAATGGAGGAATTTACGCCTGGAGCGCAGTTAAGGCTGAAGTTGGACATGCTTACACTGTCTACAACTCTAATTGGCCAGCTGCCACTGGACAATGCATCTAGCTCGATTCTGACTCCAACCAAAGATACACCCAGAAGATCACAATTTCCCAAGAGCTGTTCACTGCTCTCCTTGTTCAACAAAAGGCATATGAAGGCAACATGGCTGCTGCCAACCACCTTAGCTGTGAGGCCTATCAAGCCATGAACACTGTCACCACTGCTATTGCCACCATTCAAGGCAAAGTTCTTTGTCAAATCGGCTTGACTGCCAGCAAATTTAACAACTATCTCTGCAAACTTTACAGCAGAGCCGACGCTCATGTCAACGACCTTCAAGCTGACGAGGAACTCACTGTTAGTCAATACAACTGCCTCTCACAGGCCTACACATCAGCTTTCGGAGCTTCCACTATTCCTGACTTTGATGACAGCGCCTTCGATACTTGCGATCTTCAAGATTGGGAAGGATGGATCGAGGCCATCAATGGAAACATCATCACCTGCCACGATGGTCAAGGACATTATCATAAACTTCACATTTCCCACAAATGCACCCACTTCGAAGGACAGTACCCCTTGCCCAGACTCGGCCAGAAGATCTTCTGGAAGGGAGCCGTTCAACCATGCGGAACAACCTATGTCAAATACGCCACTACCTGCAATTGCTGATTTCACTACTTTACTTTTCTTAATCATATTCTCACAATTTTTTCATCCAAACAAATGAAACTTAACTCTATAATTGCCAATAAAATAAAATGCAAGGAGCGGAAAGATCCAGCGGCTCCCCTTATAGCCCTCTCGACCACTATTACAGCATTGTTATTAGAAGATATTATGATTTATATAAATATCATAGATATTTTAAGCAA
>CAZRZK010000080.1:0-4751 GCA_964604555.1 uncultured Pseudobdellovibrionaceae bacterium
CTTCTAGAGTAACGATCTCCGCTCCATGGACTTGATGGATAAGACTCGGGGAATCCCCTTTCTGCTCAACCTCAAAACCAAAACTGACCGGCCCTATTTGCATTGCTGGATCGCTTTCCAAAGGGTGTCAAAATGATCGGGAAGAGGAGATTTAAAGTGAAGGGGACGATGTTCGGTGGGATGCTCGATTTCCAACTCCTTTGCATGGAGGAAAGGGAAAGGATGTTTTTCTATCTCCGCTTTTAAAGAAGCGGGAACTGCCTCCTTCCAGCGAGTGACCGAACGTATTTCATAAAGCTTATCGGCAACAATCGGATGTTTATCTTCAGTCAGATGGACCCGGAGTTGATGGGTTCGTCCCGTTTTGGGGAAGAGGCGTAGCCAAGTAAATTGGGGGTGGCTCTGGAGCCGTTGCCATTCGGTGACCGCTTCCTTTCCTTTGTCGGTCCGGCTGCTCATCCGTTTCCGTTCTTTGAGATCGCGTCCCATCTTGGAACGATAGATTCCTTTTTCTTTCATCTCCCCCCACACAATCGCTTCATATGTTTTGCGTGTGGTACGGGCTTTGAATTGGGCCGCCAAATGATCCAATGCCTTTCGGTGTTTTGCGATCACCATCACGCCACTGGTTCCGCGATCGAGACGATGCACAAGGCCAGGACGGGTGGGGGAGGTGGTGCGAAATTCATCATTATTATTGAAGTGGTGAAGGAGATAATGGATTAAGGTGGGGCCGGAGTTACTGCTGGCAGGATGGACGATCATTCCCTGCGGTTTGTCGATGGCCAGGAGATCGTGGTCTTCATAAATAATTTGGAGGGGGTAAGCGATGGGGATTAGATCAAGCGGTTTATCTTCTTTGAAATCGGTCTCAATCCTGTCATTTGGATGGATCCGTTGACCGACTTTGGAGATTTTTTTTCCATTCACAGAGACTCGTCCGAGGAGGATCTGCTCCTGCACGAATTCACGGCTGTAACCGGTTTGGGAGGCTAATAACTTGTCGATACGTTCGCCCATAGGGGGCAATACTTACTCGCCATCGATATGTTTGCAATAGGCAGCTACGGCGACCTTCGGATCGAGGTGGTAGAGCTGGGCGAGGTTGCGGATGAAGCCTTGGAGGTAGACCCGGGCAGGCACTTGGTCCTTCTTTTCCTCTTCAATGGCCGTCAAAGAACGGACCGATATTTTGGTGATCCGGGAAACATCCTCGAGAGTGAGGGCCTGCCGCTCCCGAATTCGTTTCAAGAGCTCTCCGGTTAAGGGATCTCCCGCTTTCAAATCAAAAGAGACCGATTCCTTTTGCGACGAAGGGATCAAAAGATCGAGAGGTTCTTGAGGCAGGGACTCTTCAGATAACCCCCCTTGAATCAAGGTAAGCCGCTTATCATATTGGCGGCGGCGCTCAGGATTGGAGAGGTGTTGATAGGCCTCTTCCAAACGAGCCAGTTCCTGTTGCTTCTCTTCCGGCGTAAAAAGAGTGTAGGTGGCGAGGTTGTCCTTAGAGAAGGTGGATTTGGCGGTATGGTAGGCCCGTGCAATCTCCTCGTGACTCGCCTGTTGAGTGAGACTCAAGATTTCGTAATAGTTCTCTACATGCGCGGCCATGGCCTTTTATCCTCATCTTTCAGGAGTGTTCTTAAAATGTTTTCCAGGTGGGTAACTGCCATGCTATTGGGCGCCTCAAGTGAGAAGGGTCTCCTATGTCTAATGGATTGCCAAACCGCATTTTCATAGGGGACAAAACCTAAGTAATTTACCGGAATTCCGAAGTAACGTTGGCAAACCAAACGAATCGAGTCGCCAATCTCTGATTCATTGCGGATGCGGACCTGGTTCACAATCAGTTGAATCCGGAAGTTCTCCATCTTTTTCTGGAGTTCACCCCCCTGTTCGGGAGCGATGCGGGTGATTTCGGCCAAGAGATCCTTGGGAGAGCGGATTCCTTTGGAATCCTTTTGGTCCATCGCCTGTTCAATTAAATCTTTTACATAGGGCGAAGGTGTATTCGCTTTCAGCATTCGGTAAAAGGCTGATTTGATGAAGCGGTATCCATTTTCGATGCTGGTAGGCTCAGGAGTGACCACCACAAACATGAGGTCGGCCATGAAGAAAAATTCGAGAGTGCTATTGGAGGTGCCGGCGCCGAGATCGAGTAAAATGTAATCGGCATCCAGTTCCTTTAACTTTTTTGAGAGCCGGGTGCGGTGAGCCTGTCGGAGATTGGTAATGGCGACCGAGTCCTGGGCACCGCTGATAATCGAAAGGTTGGGAATCGAGGTGGGCTGGATAAGTTCTTGAATATTTTCGATCTTTCCAAAAACAAGATCACTGAGTGTTTTAGAAGGCGGCTCCACTCCGAGAGCGGTGTGGAGGTTGGCTCCGCCCAGATCCATATCAATAACCACCACCTTGCGGTTCAACCAGGTTAATAAAACCGCTAGATTTGAGGTGAGGAGAGTCTTGCCGATGCCCCCCTTTCCACCGCCAATCGCCCATACTTGACGCAATGGCTCAGCGGATTGAATAGGGGTTAATATGGGGTGGGAGGTAGGCGTGGGGTGTGGACTTTTCGTTAACGAGGGAAATTTTAGTTTAAAGATTCCCAAGCGATATTAATTGTATCACATCGCATACAAAGTCGTCATGGCCTCCAAAAGAAGGGGATTGCGAGGCCTGAAAGGCCGGAGCAATCCCCCTGCTAATAAATGAGTGCGCCGATCCACCAGGAGACCAGATTGGTGGCGATCGCAAAGCCCAGCGAACCCCAGAAGAAATCTTTTCGCAGCCAATACAGAAGAATTCCTTCCATCACAGGAGCGAAGATTTCGCTCACCAAGACACTCTGAAACACTTTTCCGTTGAGCAGCATGATGATTTGAGGAACCACAAAGTAGATAAAGGGATGGGTGGCTAAGTTAAGAGCGAACAGGACACCGAGCTTTTTGAGAGCGCTCCATTTTTCATTTCGAAAGGCGAACCAGTAAATGGGGGCTTCCAATAAACAGGTCAATGCGAAGACTTCTAAATAGCTTAAAAATGGGGTTGGCACTGGACGAGGGCGCAACAAAAGCACCCAAATGCATTCTGGCTCCATCACCCTTTTCAGAAGGAATTGGGCGAGTCCCCAGGGGCTTTGGCAGTAATTATGACTCACGGGTTTTCAGTGTGGTAAAACTTAAGCCGACCAGCTCGAGATAGCCGTGATAAGCCGAAATCGAAAAATAGATCGTGCGCGCGAAGGGAATTGCCATGATTGCCCAAAGGCCAGAAGTGAAAATTAAAAAGAGGAGCAAAAATTTAAAATAAAATGGGCCAAAGTCCTTTTTTGCCAGGTTCAAACTTTGGCGAAAGGAGGTGGGAACCTCTTCATGATGACGTTCATCGGGAATCGCCTTCAGCCAGACGAAATAGTGCATCGATTGTCCAAAGGCATAGGCAACGGTGGCGTGGTACCACAAGCCTCCATCGGAGGAGCTCGGGAAGATCAAACGACCGAACTCCATAAAATCGAGCTGGGCAAAAGGAAGTGCCAGACCCGGTTCCATAAAATGGAAAAGGAAATCGAAAGCTCCTTTAAAGAGTAAAAAGTTAATGAAACAGAAAAGAGCCGTTGCTAGCAAAGCGGTTCTTTTCCCTCTCTTACTTTGGGCCGCAAAGATCCAGTAGAGGAAAGCGACGAGATTATGAATGAGCAATAAAAGCCCAATCGTTCCATTAGGGATCTTCCAAGAAAAATAGACCACCGGGAAGAGAAGCAAGAGACTTTTTGCCATCTGCCAGTAATTTTTTTGGAAGAGAATTCCGCACCCGACTGCACTCAACCCCAAAGAGACCAATTCCGGTAGATTCGGAATATTTAAAAAGTGAGGGAACGCCAGATAGCGAAGGTCAATTAAGATCCTCCAGGTGGAGATCGCGAAAAAAACGGTCGAGAAAAAGAGAATAGAACGGGATCGGTTTTGCGTCCCGAGATGGTCGCCGACATATCGAAAACTGGCGAAGAGGTGAGGGTATCCATAAAGGATGGGGCCGATTAATAAGACGACTAACGGGAAATAAAGAGAAACCAACAAGCTCGAAGTGGCGGCCATCGTGAATAGCCACCAGAGGCGTCGGGATCGATCTCGAAAAATGGCATTGCAACAGGGGAGGGCAAGCGTGAGCTCCAAAAGACGGGCCCGCATGAGATCGAGCCGTTGAGCGAAGGAGTAAAGAAGGGTTTCCATCGGTAACAGAGGGAAGGGAATTCTCCCTTCCCCTTATCGGATTTTTAATGATTCCCAGTTAGGTTACTGCAGTTTTTGCATGACACAAGTTTCAGTTGTGGTGTCACCTTTGACCTTTTTGGTGCAGACAACTTGGGTTGATTTTGAGGGGGTGCGCAGAACTTTCTCGCTGATAGTTCCGAAGAATTCAGTAGAAGAGAGTTCTTTATAGTCTCCGGGCAGAGCTGCTGCGAGCGCAGCTGCTTCTTTACCACTGATGGTTAATTGATCGACGTTTGGGGTAGCGAGATCGGCCCAACTTTGAGCAGCGAATACAACTACCGCGATTGCCAATAATTTTTTCATAGGATTACCTCCAGATTACGAATGGCGATTTATTCCCATTCTTAAAGAACGCATAAACGATGTAAATGCAACGTGTCAATCATGGCAAGGGTTTAACGTCATCATTCCCTCGCATTGAGGCGTATGGCTTCATAAGTAGGTGATACTGAGGGGCTATGCAGCAATGGGCAGCTT
>CAZRZK010000081.1:0-4739 GCA_964604555.1 uncultured Pseudobdellovibrionaceae bacterium
GATTCCCCGAGTCTTATCCATCAAGTCCATGGAGCGGAGATCGTTACTCTAGAAGGCCCCACCCGAAATGCCGATGGAATAATGACCCGTGAAACAGGGAAAACGATCTATGTTTTCACCGCCGATTGCTTACCAGTGCTCTTTTTTGGAGAGGCAGAGGATCCGATTGCGGCAATCCATTCAGGTTGGCGAGGAGCCTTGCAAGGGATTGTCGCGAATGCAGTCCAACAACTTCAAATTCCGAATGGACGGCTCCATGCCATTTTGGGACCTTCGATTGGCCCTTGCTGCATGGAAGTAAAAGAAGATTTCATCGAAAAATTTCGAGAGGCAGGAAAGCCGATTGAACGTTTCTTAAAAGAAAGCAGGGGGCGAAAAATGTTTAACCTGCCAGAGCTTGTGATCCAAACTCAACTCAACACCCTCAACCCTGCTCATATTCACAGTGAACATCACCGCTGCACTTTTTGCAGCACGCCTTCTTTACCCTCCTTTCGACGGAACGGAAATACTCAGATCCGTTTGAAGAACTGGATCTGCAAATCCCCTTAGGTACCTACGTCCTTTACAGAAAATTCAAAGAATTTTCTGTAAAGGACGTAGGTACCTAAGGGGATTCATTCACTCAGAAGGACAGGGGGAAAAAGCCGCTGTTTTTTGAACCACTTCGGAGCTTCATGTAGCACCAAGCGGCTTTCGTCTTCCCGTCGCTCCAAACCCACCGCAATCGCTCCATATCGGGCAAGTAGGACGGCCCGTTTCTCCCAAGAGAGCAACCGCACCCTCCCCTGTATATTTAATTTTCCATTTTCCACTTCGAAGCGGGGGACCGAAAAACTGTCTTCTAGAAGACGAATCGAGGCCGAAGCGGTCACTTTTTCCGGACTCAAGAGGGAATTTACTATGCCTGGGACCTTATTTTCAGAGGAGTAGACGTTCAAAAGGGGAAAGAGGTTCTGCAATTCACAATAGATCTCTGAACTCAATTCACGGGGAACGCTAAGCTTAATCTTTCCCCCTTTAACTTTTGCCATTCCCCACCAATTGTCTTGAGGAAGGGTCACATTCAATTCACTCCCCGCAATCTCGAAATATTTCTCTTTCCCCCCTTTCCGTTCAAATCTTCCTAAGGCCGTAAAATCTCCACTATAAGAAAGGTTATTGTATTGAAAGCCTACCCCCTTGCCTTTAACTTGCATGCTGGCCCGGGTGTCATTCAGCGGTAGACGGGATTCCAGTTCCGCTTTGATTTCGGCCATCCCTTTCGTCATTTTGAAATCTAAATGGGGTCCGATAAAGGCATTGAAGTCGGTTAGATTCGGAACGTGCGCCCCTTCTAAATTCAGTCGGAGGCGAAGTTCCTCAAAAATGGAATCGAGGTGGAGCTTTTCGGTACTGACAATCACTTTCAGATCTCCCTTTTCCACCCAATTTTTTCGGGTGCCTGGATTCTTCACGAAAATATCCTGAAAAATAAAGTGAACTTCCGCATTCTCTCGATTGGGTTCAACTTTACCGATGATTTTGCCTTTTCCCTGGACCCGGTGCTCCCAAAGGCGAAGTTGTGCGGGTTGCATCGAGAATTGCACCTCGGTAGGAGATCGCAAAACTCCATCTTTGATCTTGATCCTTAAATGGAGCGGCCCCTCCCCCTTCTCTACGTTGAACCATTCCGCTTTTTTCAGATAATAGTGGACGAATTCAGGAGTGGTCACATCGGCATTGAGCTCCCCATCGATATCAAAAAAGAAAAGCCGATTGAGATCCTCGCGTTTGGGATCGAAGGGCTGTAAATTTACGTCGAACCCACCCGCGAAACTCTTGGCGAGTCGATGCCCATCCTTATGAAGTTGTCCGGAATCGACCTTCCATTCTCCTTTGACCCACACCTCTTGATCCGGCGTTATCTTAAATCCCCCACGCACCGCCGAGCGCCCCTCGAAATGGTGGTTCTCAAAATCGAACTGGTCGAAACGGGCGAGTCGCACATTTTCAATAAAGATCCCCCATTTATTTTCTGATGAGGAAGGGGTTGATTGCTTCGGATCTTTTTTTGCCTTGAACCTGAATTTAAATCGGAGATCCTCCCCTCGCACCGAAAGTGCATGAAATTTCTTCTCTAATAACGAAGAAAGAGCAACATGCACGGTAACGCTTTCAAGAGTGGCGTTCCACTGGACATTTCGATCTTGGTGATGAATTTGAAATCCGAAAAGATGGGTCCAACCGGGAAGGATGGAGTAACCCCATCGATAATCAATCTTCCCATCTTCCCAAGTATTCACGAGCGGCTTGACTCCCCAGTTGATAAAGGCAGTCGATGCTATTGCCTGGACCAGAAAGGAGAGAAATAGAATGAATACCCATTTAATAACGCAAACTCCATTCCAAAAGTGAGGTGAGCGATCGATTTTCTCTTAAAAAAGGATGTTCAAAATAGGTGTTGATCCGCCAACCGCCGCCCAATCTTTTTCTCACTCCTAATTCTTTGACTTCTGCAAGATCGGATCCAATGTTCAGCGAAGTGCCGTCGGCAATTCTAATCTTTGCCGTGAAAGTCTGCTTGAATGCGTCATAACCAATGCTCTCGATGGGCGTTGATGCGAGTAAATAGAGGGAAGCTAGACTAATCGCCCCATCTGCAATCGCGGCTTGGGCGTTTCCGACCGAATCCTTATCTTCGGCATCCAGCTGATCGGGGAGTCGCCCGAACAATAAGACAGCCAACACATGCTTTTCCGGAAGTGGCGGATCGCTCGTGAGAGTCACGGTGGGACGGTCTAGTAAACCTGAAAGTTGAATGAGGATGGTGTAATCGGTGTAGGAAACCCGGATCAGTCCATCCACTTCATTTTGATCGGGATTGGGTCGCAGCATAATTCGGAAATGATCGACCCGGGCATGGCGTCGAAAAAGGGGAGCATTAAAGCTGCGGATAATCACATTTCCAGAAGTTTTGTCGTTCGTCAGATCCAGATGAAGCTGAAGAGGGATTTCATCCTTAACCAAATTGGAAACCAATCGGATGAGATTAGATTCTGGAGTTCTGATTTTCAAATCGAATTCAAATGGGGCTTCTGCAGTATTTTCTTTCGCTTTTTCTTTTTGTTTTGCCGCGACATGGATCCTGGGATCGGGCACCACTTTTGGAGGTGACTGAAGCTTGAGATCGGGGAGAACCAATCTGATGTCGTTTAAATTAACCTGCCCTTCTAATCTTGTTTTGGCTTCCGATAAGATCAGTTTGCTTTCGAAATCGATCTTAAATCGTTGGGTCTGAGAAGCGAGTGAGGTCGCTCCCTTTACCGGGAAGGTACCGTAGCCCGATTTTAAGGATCCCTCCCCCTCAATTCCAATCTGGACATTCCCTTTTAAACTATTGAACGGCGCCGGCACCGCCCAAATGGTGTCGGCGAAATAGGCCACCACCTTTTCAAAGTGCTCAATGCCAAATTGAGAGTTGAGACGATAGTGCCAATTCTGAATGGGCTCCTCGACCTTCCCCTCAATATCAAAGTCAATATCTCCTTTTCCCTCCTTTAAAACCGCAAAAAGAGGAGTCGCACTCAGTTGTACTTTCCCCGTAACGGCCCCTTTTTCCTTCAGATCGGCATTCAACGTGAGCCTTAAATCCTCTACCAATTTCCGATAGGGAACATCCACCCCGGAACGGAAGGAGAAAGTGATTTGAGTGGGGCACTGGAGCAACAGATGCCGGGTCGAATCCTCCTTCCGGCTGAGATCAGCGCGACACTGGCTCCAAGCTATTTTTTTAATTTGAGGAGTTAGTCTGGTCGTTACTCCGCTCCATCGAAGGGAATGATCTTCTCCATTGATCCGATCCTGCAGATCTAAGATGAAATCCCCCTTCTTCAAATGGAGCTCGGCCCTTCCTTTCGCCTCCATTTTTTGCTCCCCTTTGGGTTGGATTTGAATGGCTACCTTTGCATAAGGAGGCTTGTTTAAAGTGCTTTCCGCTTTGAGTTCTCCTCTCCACAATCCCGCTTTATCGATATTGAGTTGGAGATCTATCTTTCCTGGGTAGATCTCTTTTCCATCCTGCGCTTCTCCTACCACGTGCAGGGCATAATCGGAGGAATTCCCTTTCAGTTCCAATTTACCTTGGATCTGGAGCGAACCGCTTCGGAATTGCCATCGCTCCAGGGAAATATCGACCAAATGCGGAAGGTATTGTCGTGGCAGTTGGAGATTGGGAATTGCCTTTGAATCGGAATTCGGTTTTTCGGGGGCGTGATCAGAAGGTGTAGGAAAATAACTCACCTCTTTCCCTTTTAAAAGAAGCGAATTCACCTCCACAATTTTAAAACCTTTTCGGGTGAGTCCCACTTTTGCTTTTGCATCAATTTGATTAAAGCAGCCCTTCAGCCCTTCTTGCGGCAGATCGAAACAAAATTCTTGCGCCGACAATGAAAGATTCTTTTTAAAAAAGGAAACGGGGGGAGCGGCAAAATAGATCTGCTTCCAGGTAAGGTGAATCTGCTGCTTCGCTAAGTACTTTCGAGCGATATTTAGAGTGCTTCTGTTAATCAGCAAAGATGGAAAAATCCAGATCGTGAGTAACATCCCCACTAGGCATCCGAGTATAATCCCTATGGAGATCAGTAATTTTCTCAAAACTCCTCCCCAAAACTTAAATAAAACCGCCATCCTTCTCTCTCGTCCACCTTCGAACCACTCACTTGCCCCGAGGCCAAGGTGGTCCGGAAAACACCAATGGG
>CAZRZK010000082.1:0-4688 GCA_964604555.1 uncultured Pseudobdellovibrionaceae bacterium
CGTAAATCAAAATTGCTCACCGCTCCTTAGTCGCATTATTTATGAAGCCATTCGGCTTCCCACTGGCAAATAATCTGAGTGCCTTCACCCTTCAAAATCGGGCATCCTGAATTCCATGACAACTGGAGGATTCAGAATGAAAAGCATCTTAATTTTATCTCTCTATTCTTTATTGATTATCTCTTGCGGGGGTACTTCGAACTTATCCAATACGAGCGCACCCAAAAAAGACGGCCCTAGCGATGAGGACGGGGGTAGAAAATACTCATTCAAATTGATTTGGATCTGCAAAGGTCAGGCGACCTACCATATCGATCTCGATCAAAAAACGATTCGGGGAACCCAGAAAGAGTGGGTAACCCTGAGCAAAAATGGAAGAGGCCTTTCTTGCCTTGCCTATGATGAAGAAAAAGTGCTCACAATTCCTGACGAGGTCCCCATCGCAGAATCACACCAGCAAAAAGTGGCCGAAGTGATTCACTCCTTAAGTTTCAAGAAACATGAGAAACCAGAAGGGGAACAAGACTGCCGGACTCTGAATAAAACCCCCTTCACTTGGGCTCCTCAAGAGGTGACATTGGGTGAGGAAACCGTCACTTATTCCACCCAACCTAGAGCCTGTCTTGAATTGGGCGTGCCAGATCAAGGCTTGTTGTTGTCGACACTCAAGGCCGCTTTTGAGGCGAGCCTTTAAGAAGTAGGCCTCATTCCACAGGCGAGATCCATCCCTAAATCCATCGTTCTTTGCCAGGTTCCGATGTTGGAATTACTCACATTGGGAATAAACATTTCCTAATAATTTTAATTAGCCAGATTATCGCCTCTCTAAAAATGTGGCTACATCGCCACCTTTCCTGACGGGAAGATGATTCCATACGAAAGATTCCGAAGGCGGCTGATAGGGTATCGCGGAGAACTGGGTATTCCAGCGATAGACTTGAAGAGGGGGGCCCCAAATGCTCCACACTCGGCTGTTTTTTGTGGGGTATCGCAAAAAGGAGTTGAGATAAGCCGGCAACATCATTAAAGTCATTTTTGACGGGGCGTAGCGCAGTTGGCTAGCGCATCTGCTTTGGGAGCTTCATCCCGAGTTTTTAGACGATAAAGAAAAAACGAACGATTCCCAGAAATTACCCAGAAGTTACGACGACAAACAATAACCCAGAGCGATCCGCTTCATCTGGTTCTTACCGGTTGATCCCAGCTGTTTTTGGTTACCATGTTCCACAGATGTTCCACACTCTACTGTTCAATATAAATAGCTGTTCATTTTATAATGAACAGTGTGATATAATGAACAGATATGAAGGGAAACTTCCTGATATCTCGACATGGGAGCAACTCAGAGCGGGATATTTATGCCGATAAGTCTGCTCTCGTTATCCAGTGGCTACTTCTAAAAGGGATAGGAAAAGAGGAGTTTTCTCTCCGTGAAACAGCAATCCAATGTGGGGCCAGTATTGGCTTGGTGCAAGGGGTATTCGATACTTTGGTACTGGAAGGGAATTTAAGCACCACTGGCCTGAGGACCAATAAACGATTTAAGCTTAAAAACCCCAATCAACTCCTTGAAGCCTGGCTTGCGCACTACAATATTACAAAAAAATGTAAGATGTGGACCTACCGCACCGGTTTAAGTGGGCGAAAAGAGTTGCTAGAGAGATTAAAAAGTTCCCCCTTTCGAAACAAGGTATCCTTGGCACTCCATTTAGCTGCGGAAACCCTCGGCTGCAAAAACACGAACCTGGAAACCCTGGAACTTTATCTTTTGGATCCAGTACTACGTCCACAACTTGAAAAAAAGCTACAACTTGAGCCGCAGGAGAGGGGGTACGAAGTGCTCCTCATCAAACCCTTCTATAAAAGTATATTGGCCCGGGAGAAAACAGGAAAGGAACTGGTGTGTTCCCCTCCTCTTTTAACCTACCTCGATCTCTACCATTTTCCATTGCGGGGACGGGAGCAGGCCGAGTATATGGAGAAAAGGGTTTCTGAACTCAACAAGATCTACAAGAGGGATTAACTGGATTGAAAATCTTTCTGGAAAACGAGGATAAGGTTATTTCCTGCTTCTTGAAGTCGATTGGTCCGTGGAATGAATATGTCGTAATTGGCGGAGGATACGCCCCCATTATCTACAAACTCTACTTCGATAGCGGAAGCGGGAATCCTCCTGTCGGAACCCGGGATCTGGATTCGTTGATTCCAAGAAAAATTCCCGCCACTTCGATAAAGGACATTGCCAAACATTTGAAGGATTCTGGGTTCAACCACGTTTTTAAGGACAATGGAAACCCACCTACCGAGGCCTATCTTAAAGAGGTAAATGGCCAAGAAGTGGAGGTGGAGTTTCTCACCGATAATGCTGCGAAAGACAATAGCGACAAAAATGTTTTAATCGCAGGAATCACTGCCCAACCCCTCAGTTATTTGAAGTTGAGCCTTCAAAATACGATCTCCTTCAAAACCCAATCTGGAGAGGTAGGAAAGGTGGTCTCCCCTGCCGCTTGGGTTTTCCATAAGGGACTGACCTTTCCTAGAAGAAAAGAGGAATCAAAATATTATAAAGACCTCTATGGGATTTGGTATGTGGCAAGCCAGATCGGGAAAATTTCAAAGGAGACCAGGGAAGAGTTGAGAATATTGCGAAGCAAACACCCTGCTTGGGACAAAACGTTTATTCAGAACCTGAAAAAGTGGGTTAGGGATGCTTCGCCGGCTGATTGGAAGAAGTTGGAATTGCAGAATCCGTTTGGGTTGCTGAAAAGATTGAGCTTTGAAACATTGATAAACGAATTGGTTTAAAGAAAGCGATTCCTCCACATAAAATCCACAAGGTATCGGGATACTCGAGGTGATTAGAATAGTAGAAAATAGAAATAGACACCCAAAAATTCTGCCGATTGCGAACCATAAATCGGACACACCGTGACCGAATTCCATAATATCATCTCTTCATATAAGCCTAAATAAACAGCCATTAGATTGCATTGTACAAGGGCAATGCAGCTTATCGCTCAAAGCAACAGCTCTGGCCCCGCTCTCCCTCACCGCCACGAACCAGAGAAGACAATCCTCTACCGCACACTCCAAGAAAATTTCGAAACCTTCGTTGCAACAGCTCAAGCCAGGACTGAAAGGCTTCCCTTCCCTGCGCATGTTTTTCGCGAAGTTGAAGCCTACCTTGAATGCGGAATCTTGGCGAATGGCTTCAGTCGCCTCCGATGCGAAAGCTGCAAGGATGAACGCCTTGTTGCTTTTTCATGTAAGAAACGGGGATTCTGCCCCTCCTGTGGAGGACGCAGAATGAATGAAATTGCCATGAATATGGTGAACAACATCCTCCCCCATGTTCCCGTTCGACAGTGGGTGATTAGCTTTCCTTTTTCGGTCAGATACCTGCTTGCCTATAACCCAACCCTCGTCACCAAGATACTCACTATCTATATCCGAATCATTTCGAACTGGTATGAGAAGGCCGCTAGGAAAAATGGAATACATGGGAACACAGCAGCCATCACCTTCATTCAAAGATTTGGAGGGGCCATTAACCTGAATGTTCATTTCCATTCATTGTTCTTGGATGGGGTATTCACTCAAAAAGAGGGCAAGCCACATTTTGTCCCATCTTCCCTCCTACGGATAAGGAGATTGTCACCTTAGTAAAACGCATTAACCAAAGAGTCAGCCGATATCTTCAAAAAAAGGGATACCATTTGGATGACTTTTCAGAAGATCCCTTCGCTCATGAACAACCGGTCCTAGCCCATATTGCAGGAGCCTCATTACAAAGTCGCATAGGAATCGGAGAACGTGAGGGACAAAGAGTTCGAAAAGTGGGGGAAGAATCTTCCAGGGGAGATGCTTATACAGTCAGCAAACGTTGCGCCCTATCGGATGGTTTTAGTCTTCATGCCAATGTCCAAATCAAGAAAAACGATAGAAAACGGCTTGAGAAACTCTGTCGTTACACTGCGAGACCACCCATTGCATTAGAACGCATGAGCGAAACTAAAGATGGAAAGATCCTCTACCAGCTAAAAACAAAATACTCTGATGGCACCACCCATGTCCTGTTTGATCCCCTGGAATTAGTCGAGAAGGTGGTAGCACTCATTCCTCCGCCTAGAGCTAACTTATTGAGATATCATGGACTATTGGCCCCCAATTCAAAACTCAGACCCAAAATCATTCTTATCAGCCAAGAAATAAAGAAGGAGAAGCCTCAGTACCCCGGTCAAACAAAGTGGGCAGAGCTTTTGAAGCATTCCTTTGCTGTGGATGTCTTAAAGTGCACAAAGTGCCAAGGGAAAATGAAACTTCTCTCCACCATCCACAACCCAGACTTAACAAAACGCATCTTAGAATCGATAGGGTTTCCTTCCAAAGTTCCAGTTAGAACACCCGCCAGAGCCCCACCACAAAAACAGTTTCAGCATGATCCCTTCGATGACTCTTCACAAATCACACCAGAATTCGATTCGTTTTAAATCCATTCTGAACGAAAATGTATTCCCATACCCTGAGCGGCGATTTTTACTAAAAAATACTGTTTATGTTCTCTCGTATATAGCTCGCTCCCCGCAGAGCCCACCCGTAATGCAATGCACAACATAGTTTATTCGTTATAATTCCGGTTATCCTGATTATCCTTTCACCGGAAATAGGGCTTTATGGTTCCTAATCGT
>CAZRZK010000083.1:0-4604 GCA_964604555.1 uncultured Pseudobdellovibrionaceae bacterium
TGTCCCGAGGTTAGGTCTGATACCTTCTGATGAGCCGATTCGTTAGTGAATGATTTCACTTCCGATAGATGTTTCCCATTTTTCTTTTCAAAGATGATGAATCTTGAGGCATCCCCTACGGCAATCCACCGTCTTAGGGCGCTACGTTGAAGGCCTTCGGTGTGTTGTTTTATACTTTTCATAAATTCCCTTTCTGGTTTGTGTTTAATTGCGTAAGCAATCTGGATGCCATTGCTCTTCAGGCATGGAAAATTGGGACCACGGGTTAAATTGTCCCCTGCACAGGCATGGCTTGTCGGAGAGGCTTTTTTTTAACATCCCCACGTATCTCACGTGCATAATCCTGAAGTTTTCTGCCTGCGGCATCAAACGCATCCCTGATGGAAACATAAGCATCTTTGTGAGCATTATTCGTTCCCGGTTCCTTGTTGATAACGATCTCCCTGCCTGGAACGGTGAGATCAATCCGAATATGGACTAGGTTGCCTCGATGATGGTGGCGGTGAGGGGTTTCGACGATCACCTTGCATCCAATGATGCGGGGAAAAAAATGTTCAAGACGGTCGACCCGATCTGATATCGCATTCACGAGCGCCTCCGATTCGGGAAAGTTTCTGAAGCTGATCTGCGGAATTGATTTCATAAATATATCCTTTCGCAACAAATCTCTCGCAAAAAGGATGCCAAAATTTATTAATCACCACAAAGGCTAACAAGCCGCGCAGTTGGACGAAATCGACTTCTAAAGGGTCGCTCTGTCTCATTGTAACCACTTTTTCATGGTTGCTTCTCTTCAATGAGCTGGCGCCCCGGTTGCACAAGAAGTTTAATATGACAAAATGGCCCATGATGGGGCGTAATTGGCGCAATCCATCAATTATTTCACGTTCTGAATTCATGGTACGTGCTTTGCAGATATGCCTTGCAGAACTTTAACACTGAAAGAGGTAACCAAAATGAAAAACATGCTTGATATCTGGCGTTCCGAAAGAACCAACCCCTGGCGCGAGTTTGCGTCTCTTCAACGCCAAATGGATCGTCTTTTCGATGATTTCACCCGCTATGAGCCGACAGTCGAATTTTCGAACAATGTCGATTTCGTGCCCGCATGCGATCTCGATGAAACGGATAAACATTACCTTATCGCGCTCGACATCCCGGGGATGACTAAGGAGCAGTTGCAGGTGGAGATTACCGGTAACACCCTCACCATCTCTGGAGAGAAGAAAGAGGAAAAAAAGGAAGGAAAAGGAGCCCAGCGTTCCTGTGAGCGTTTTCGGGGGCGCTTCGAGCGATCCTTCACCCTACCCGAGCTTGCGGCGAGCGATCAGGTAGAGGCAGACTATAAGGACGGTGTACTTCGCATTTCCATTCCGAAATCGGAAGAGGCGAAAGCAAAGACCCGGAAGATCCAAATCGGAGAAGGAAAGAACCCACTCTTCGGAAAGCCTCAAGCGAAGATGGAAGAGAAAAAAGAACAAAAATCTGTTGAAAAGGCTGCTTAGCCTACTGAGAAATGGGAACCCGAGAAAATTCCCGGGTCCCCTTCTCAAATAGAATAACGGTGATTTATGGTTTCTACAATTAAATGTCCGAGTCCAGAATTATCCTCTCTTAAAATAAGGTCTGTAATGACTGCCGCACCGATCGCAATCGATGAGGACACAGATCTATCGACAGCTCGCAAAATTCTTCGTGATAATAAAATCCGCCATCTTCCTGTAGTGCATGACGAAAAGCTGATGGGCATTCTCAGTGAGCGCGATATGCGCCTTGTCAGTTTATTGCCTGAGATATCGAAAATAGCTGTCGCTGATGTTATGTCCCGCAAACCTCTGACGGTGGATGAAGAGATGTCGGTACTGGAAGCGGTGGCCAAAATGGCGGAGAAAAAATACGGATGTCTCATTGTGACAGATTCTACGGGAGCCATTTCTGGAATCTTTACCAGTCAGGATGCTCTGTGCCTCCTGCTGGGTGAACGTCGGTTTAATTTTCCTGCCCCAACGGCATACCCGCTGGTGGAAGAAGAGGATGAGGAGTGTAGGTGGGACTGATAAAATCAAAGTGAGTCTTTGGTGTTTTGTTGCTTGAAATAAAGGATGGGCAGGCCTTATCTTTGCGCGCAGGAAGTAGATAAATGTCGTTGACTAAAAGCCTGCAGAAAAGTTCTAAACACTTCGGTGGGATGATGAAGAAAACCTTTCGAAAGCCCACAGCAGGTCACGTTCATGATTTGAGGGTTTTGACTCGGAGGCTTCGTACTGATTTCTGGCTAGTACCCAAAGCCGAACGTACTAAAGATATTCGTAAGGTGAGGCGTGAGCTAGAAAGGCTTGCCAAGGTTCTCGGAGAACAAAGAAAGTATGACGTAGCTCAAGAAGATGCTGCTCATTACATGGTTGGGACAAAAGAGATAAAACACAGACTCCATGAAGCTCGAGCTTCAGTACGGAAGGCCCTAATACCCAAGAGGAGGAAATCCTGTATTGCTCATCTTAAACGAGCCATTCGAGACACGAATGGCATTGCCGTCTCCTCGTTTGTGCCACGTATAGCATCACTTCGCTCTCAATTGGTGAGATCCGCAGAACATCCTCCGCGTGACCGCGCGGCCCGCCATTTGTTGAGGATTCGGGTGAAAAAGGCGCGCTATCTACTGGAAGCGTTCTCTCATGAGATTCCTAAATTAAACTCTCTTCAGGAACACATGGGCCGGTGGCACGATTTGATGGTTCTTTCGGATCTTGCTGGACAACCTAAGAAGGTTATCGAAGCAGGTAGAAGAGAGTGGCTGGCTGCAGAGCGAGGACTTCAATCGACCCTCTCGCAAACGGATCGTGTCTTGGCGAGTCTCGGAAAGAGCCTGCGAGGGTGATTTCTTAATAGACCTTGCTATACCTCATGCGAGGAATTATTTTCCTCGCCATTTTCGGCGGGCATAGACAACCGCTCTGAAAATCTTTCTAAAAACAATCCCGCTCCGATCTTTGTTGCCAACTTAATCTCCGGACCAAAGTCATTTGCAATCCGTGCCGCTGCGGGGCGTATTTTTCGAAACCAGTATGTTCCGGCAAAACCGAGGAGCGCTGCAGTTCCGACGGCCGAAACCGGATGCCGTCGGATAAGACTGGCAGGTGACATCCTTTCCACTCCCCGCGACACTCTCTGTTCCAATTCCAATATGTTGTCGGCCAGATGTTGCGCGGTTTCCTGGGCGTCCTGTTTTAAAAGATCTATATCTCTATGCATTTCGTGTAACCCTCTCGCCAGCAGGTTTTTCCATTCTCAGTTGCCTGACACCCCTGCCGCTGTTCTTGCTCAGCGTTGACAAAACGGCTGTGAAAAGAATGAAGCCTGCGGCGACTATTCCGTAACAGCTCCAGAGTGGAATCTCGGTGTAACTGTTGATTGCTTGCGCAACGGCCAACGAAGCCAGAAGAGTGGCTGATACCATCGCAAGTCCGCGCCAGAAAAGGAACACGAGGTCCTGTTTGACCGCGGTCCATACGCCTGTGGCTTCTGCCGCGAGAAGCTCTGCCTCTTGAGACAATAGCTTTTGCGAGTCCCTTATGATTGCGCCGGCCAAAACGCCTAAACTTTCACTCTTCATTTCCACGTTACTCTCCAGTGAAAATTAGTTTTCTCGAATCTTGCGCAAGGCAAATCCGCACAGGCATCCCACTCCAAAGCCAATTAATACTGACTGGACCGGATGTTTCTTGATGAGTCCGGTCGTGGAATCGAAAGCCCCTTCTACTGCGGTTTCCGTATCATGATAGGCTTTCTTGATTGCGGGCCCTACATTCTCCACTACCTTGGAAAAGGTTTCCCGTGCTTCATCGGTAAGTGTCTTGTGAGTGTGCATATTATTCTCCTTCGTTCATTAAAATCGTTTTACTTGGACTTCCGGATCGCTGGTTTTCGGCAGTTTCTCTTCGTCGCACGAGGCTTCGAATACTCCGCTTTTGTACCGGCCAACTGGGCCACAATGAGGGTGCTAAGAAAACCATAAGTTCCAAACTGTGTTAACGATGACATTTCATTCTCCTTATAAAGTTAAAAAATTAGTTTTTCGTAAGACGCCGGCCTTGTAGCAGTTGGATGACTGCAACGAGCAAAGCTACGACGAGAGCAATGTGAATCAGTCCACCCATCGTGTAAGAACTGACCATTCCTAAAACCCACATCACCATCAAAATGACAAATAAAGTCCAAAGCATATTCGTTTCCTACCTTCCTTTATTTCAAGTTCACGAATTAAGTTCGGGAATTCCCTTTTGCATGGAGCATGCCACTTAGCCCGATCCCTTGGATTGTGGGCAGGGCTGAACCCCAACGGGCTTGATAAGTTCCTATAAAGCTCATAGCGTTCGAGTGCTCTTATGGTCAGGCAATCAGATGCATGGCCCGCCATGACCCACCAGGGGACTAATTGTCTCGCGCAAAAGGGGGAGCGTGATTAGAGTGTAAATCTGACGGTTCTGCCTTCGGAGGTTCGAATCCTCCCCCTCCATTTAAGTTTAAGTTTCATCTTAAATTTAATCCTTTGATCTTCCCCTTCGAAAACGGACGACCGGTTAAGCAGCCAGGCGTTCATAACA
>CAZRZK010000084.1:0-4013 GCA_964604555.1 uncultured Pseudobdellovibrionaceae bacterium
TTTTGACTACACTGACAGTATTTAGACAATAATTCCTGGTATACTAAGTTTATGGATAAAAGGATTGCAGAGAGCCTGAGAAAGAAAGTTGCCAACAAGAAGGCCGTGAAGGTGAAGGCTATGTACTACATTGATGAGGATCTCCATGCCGCACTTAAGAAACTGAGCACGGAAGATGGGACTTCTGCCTCAGATACGGTAGAGGAGCTGATAAGGGAGTATCTGACAGCCCTGGGTAAAATTTGAGAACTCAACTTAACTATCTCGAATGAAAAAATTAACAATAAAGGACATTGGTAGGTTAGCCAAGATCCGTAAAGGTAAATGTCTTTCTAAAGTCTACAGAAATACTAAATCAAAGTTGCTTTGGAAGTGTGCGAAAAATCATACCTGGAATGCTACTCCAGATAACATCAGAGCAGGAAAGTGGTGTCCTTTTTGCTCCGGTAGGGCAGGCACAACTATTACTACATTAAGAAAACTTGCCAAAGCTAAGGGGGGGAATTGTCTGAGCGATACTTATAAGGGTTCTGCTACAAAATTAAAGTGGCAATGCTCTATAGGACATCAATGGTACGCAGCTCCATCAAAAATTAAGATGGGTAGATGGTGCCCGAAATGTGCAATTAGAAATAATAGTAATAAACAACGTTTGGGAATTGATGCAATGAGGGAAATTGCGCAGAGTCGTGGAGGCCAATGTTTATCAAATGAATATATTAATTGGGAAACTAAACTCTTGTGGAAGTGTTCTATGGGGCATCAATGGACAGCCATTCCTCTTAGCGTTAAAAGAGGTTCATGGTGTCCAAACTGCTCGTCAAGCATAGGGGAAAGAATTGTTAGAGAATACTTTGAACAGATTTTTCAAAAGCCATTTCCAAAAGTGCGTCCGTTGTGGCTTAAAAACAAAAATGGACGAATGGAATTAGATGGTTATTGCAAAGACTTGAAAATAGCATTCGAACACCATGGCCGGCAGCATTACACAACAAAAACATTATTTAATAAACACAAATCGAATCTTTTAGATCGAAAACAGAGTGACAAAATAAAAAGAAAGATATGCTCCCGATTTGGAGTACGTCTGATCGTGATTCCAGAAGTCATCTCTAGAACGCCACTTCCTCAATTGCAAAAAAAGATACTACTCGAATGCAGAAAAGCAGGGGTTTCTATTCCTAAGAACATTCCTAAAAAAATATCGTTGAGCAAGGCGTATAACCCAAAAAATAAGCAATATCTAGAACTCTGTTACAAGACGGCAATTAACAGAGGTGGGCAGTGTCTAGCAAAAGCAGGAGCTAATAGAGATGAAAAGCTTCAGTGGAAATGCAGTAGAGGCCACAAATGGAAGGCTAGAGCAGATCATGTCGTTCGAGGAAGTTGGTGCCCGGTTTGCTTCTCTCTGAAACGCTCCTTTAAACAGAGAATTGGAATAGAAAAGATAAAAGAACTTGCAAGACAAAGAGGCGGAGTCTGTTTATCTAAGGTGTATATAAACGCTAGAACTCCTCTTACTTTTAAGTGTAAAGTTGGACATCAGTGGGATACCGCGCCATCAGTTATCAAAAATCAGGGAGCATGGTGCCCAGAATGTAAAGGGCTTAAAAAAGGCACAATTGAGCGAATGATTAGTCTTGCAAAGACACGTAAAGGAAGGTGTCTTTCTCTTACATATGTAAACAATCACAGTCCACTCCTTTGGCAGTGCTCTAAAGGTCATCAGTGGGAGGCTGTGCCATCAAGTATTAAAAGTGGTAGTTGGTGTAGGTTTTGCGCGGGAAAAGGTCCTAGGGAAAAATAAACCTATTGCAAGAGCGGGGTATTGCATAAATGCCTAAACAGAAAAAATCGATCCTATTAAGTAAGAGTCGGATTATGCGCGGAATCCAATGTGCGAAAAGCCTCTACTTGACGCTGAAACATCCAGAACTTGAAGCTCCGGTCAGCGCATCCCAACAAGCGTTATTCACCCAGGGTAATGAAGTCGGGTTGCTCGCACAGAGGGGATTTCCAGGGGGAATAACGATCACAGCTCCATACTATGATACCAATTTGGCAGTAGACCAAACGGAAAGCGCAATAAAACAGGGTGCCAATAATATTTATGAAGCAACATTTTCATCAAACGGAGTAGCAGCAAAGATTGATATCTTGCACAGAGACTCACCTGAAAACAAGTGGAGCATTGTAGAGGTGAAATCTTCTACAAGCGTTAAAAATGAGCACATAACTGATGTAGCAATTCAATACCACGTCATGAATAACGCCAATATTCAAGTAGAGAACGTCTTTCTAATGCATATAAACAACAAAGTAGTTGCTCCAAATCTTGATAATCTCTTCATTCAGGTTCCAATCACCTTAGAGGTTGAGGGTATGCAGAGTGCTATCAAAGATAAAATTACAGCGTTACGTGAGGTTATAACTTTAGACGAAGCTCCTCAGATTGACATTGGACCACACTGTGACGAACCCCATGAATGCCCATTTAAGGCTCATTGCTGGAAGCACATTCCAGATAAAAGCATTTTTGAAATTCCATTGATTGGTAAAAAGTCATGGGAATGGTACAAAAGCGGGGTAGTTGAGATTTCGGATCCAAGATTTGTCCCCACTGCTAGCCAATTAAACAGAGTAAATGCTGTTCGTACATCAACCCGTTGGGTAGATGACTCAATTATCAAGAAGGAGTTAGAAAAATGGGTTTGGCCTCTATTCTTTTTAGATTTTGAAACAATAGCCTTTGCTATACCCAAATACGATGGAACAAAGCCATTTGAGCAAATCCCATTTCAGTTTAGTTGTTTAATTCAGAAAAACCCGGAAGGGGAAATTAAGGAATATTCGTTTATTCATGATAGTTCATCGGATCCCCGCCCTCTGTTAATTGAGAGATTGCTTGAAGCGTTAGAAGGGACTGGCTCAATCGTAGCCTATAATATGGGGTTTGAGGCTGGCTGCATAGAAAGACTGGCTAGCTATTCATCCCAGCACTCAAATAAACTACTTTCTGCGAGGGCAAGGCTAGTAGATCCTCTTCCAATATTTCGCTCAGCTGTGTATGACCCAGGATTCAAAGGAAGCTTCAGTATTAAGAGTGTTTCCCCAGCCATCCTAGGTAAGGACCGCAGCTATGCCGGAATGGAGATATCTAATGGTGAAGAAGCACAACGTGGCTTTCTGAAGCTGATTGAAATGTTGCCAAATGATAAGAAGCGTAAGGAATTACTCAGCTCGATGCTAGCATACTGCAGGAAAGACACTAATGAGATGTTAGATTTGGTCTGCTGGCTATATAGCTCACGCTAATTTCCACTAAAAATCAACTTTACCTATATAGGTGTTTGCCTCACGCCCGCCCCCTTTTCAATCTCATCGACAATAGCGATCAAAAGGGATTCGCTGATAACATAAGGATCTTCCATGATTCTAGCCGCGTGCAAGATACTTTCACAGGCCGTTTTGGAAGGGTATCCATTTCGAATAAGGCTGGTACCCAACTTAACTAGCGCTTGTCGAACTTTTAATAGTTGGGTGGCATCCCAATTTCTTCGAATAACAGTTTGAGCTTCAGAAACAGCAATCATCATTCTTTCTAGTTGAATTGATAGATTTGTAGAATTCTCTGCTGCTTTCGAAGCCTTCGCAGCTTCCTTTGCGCTCAAACAGGCAAAATAAGCTGAAAATACTGAAGCGATTACTGAAGCAACCTGAATCAATAATGGAACGTTACAAAGAGAATTTAAGGATTCTGCAATTGAGTGGATACAGGTCATTAGCACTATTAAATTACATACTATTCGTGGAAATTCTATGGAAAGTGACAGTGAGAAATCGAGCGAAAACAGGGGTAATAGTGAGAAAAGCAACTGAGTCTTATCTGTTTATAAGTATTTGTAATTACTTTGAATTGGCTTTACGCTCTGTTTTTATGCTTATCCGGCTTGAGTGATTCGGGAGCAAGAGGTCCGCGGTTCAAGTCCGCGCACCCCGATTTTTATTTTACG
>CAZRZK010000085.1:0-3957 GCA_964604555.1 uncultured Pseudobdellovibrionaceae bacterium
GATTCACTCCCTACCACCCACCTCCATGGTGCTGCCTTTCAATGAGGAAAGCCGCCCTTCATCCATTTTTGGCACGCAAAATGTACTTCTAATCCTCGTGGATTGGAAACTACGCACTTTGGGGAACTTTAAACACCACTTAACAAGGATGAAAGGGGACAAAATGAAACCACTTCTCGCAATCTTATTCCTGCTCACTCAGGTGAGTCAGGCCGAATTTGGAAGGCCGTGTGATCCACGGGATGTCGGCTATCAGGCCTATCGACTCAGTCGTGAGGCCTCCGATCTCGCTAACGCAGTTGGATATCAATTCCATTTACAACGGGTAAAAAGAGCGGCCGATCGGCTGGCCTTTGATTCCGATGCCTTAAGCCGTGAAGCCGATAATGGTTATGCCTGTCCCCAATTGCGTCGCACCTTCGATTCGGGAGTGGCCTTTAGTTTTCGCGAGTTAGAACGGGAACTCCGCACCGCTTGCGCCCATCAACCCAACCCTAATTTAGAACGAGAATTCCAACAACTCACTCGTGAGTTCCGGATGCTGGAACGGACCTTAACTCCACATATTCCACCGCAACCGCCTCACCCACCCTTCCCCCCCCAACCTCCACATCCGCCCATCCCACCTCAACCTCCTCTTCCTCCTTTTGATCCCTGTGCCGGTTTAGGGGGAAGCTATGCGGGAAGGTGTGCGATCGATAACAAACCGTGGGAAAGCAGCCCCATCTCCTTCGTCGTGACTCGGCAAGGAAATCAATGTGTCGCGACTCAATCGCCTTATTTTCAACCCGCAACGTTGGCGATTGGTCAGGGATATGGACAGGCGGGGGTCGTCGGAATTCCGGGGGGTGTCGCAATCGCGAATACTCAGTTGACCGTCTATGGAAATGGAAATTTCCTGATGAAAGGCTATAACTACGCCGGTAAATTCTACTTCACTTGCAATCGGTAATCGCCAAATCGGTAATCGGAAGGGGGGCTTCTGCGTGAGGTCCCCTATTTCGCTGCTTGAATCAAGAAAGGATCACTCACACCCACGATTTTTGAGCTTCCATCCACTGCTTTAAAGACGTAATAACCGGCTTCTGCAGATTTTTTAGTGAGTGTTTACCGGTTAAACGATTGAGTGCCTAGGGATGTGTCAGCTGGACGGTGGTGGTCTGAATCTGCTGGGAAGCGGTATTCCCAATCCAGTATTTTAATTCGATCTGTTCCGAATGCCGGCTGGGATCTAAAGCCACTTTGATCCGCCCCGCATCTTTGTCGGACGGAGCGAGTTGAATGCTTTTCTCGACTCGTCCATTGGCCCAAATCAAAATCGAGCTGGTCGATCCCGAGGGCTTCTCATATTGGAATTCCACCTCGATCACATCGGCACTCATTCCATTCTTTCCAAGATGGTGAACCTGGGCTTTTAACGGAGCTATGTGGGCCCGTTCCATTGGAAAGGAATCGAGCAAATGTTTAGAATTTTGAGCACTTAGAATCGGTGTCAATAAAATGAACAAAATGTACTTCATGCGGTCCCTCAGTAATAAGACGGCAACGCATGTGAAATAGGTTCGTTTTATTTACAAAAAGGGCCCCTTTTTTCGGGGCCCTTGAGTCAAATTAAGCTGCCTTTTCGGCCTCTTCTTTAGTGTGGTTTCCTCTGAGCTTCCCAAGCAAAGTTGGCTTGCCCTCGCCAATCTTAATCTGCCGTGATTTTGCCGTGGCGGCTTTCGCCAACTCGACACTCAACACCCCATCCTCATAATGCGCAGTGATCTGTTCAACATCAACATCGGCAGGAAGAGAAAGAATGCGTTCAAATTTATACCCTTTCCGTTCCCCTGAGATGGTCAACAATCGATCCTTCACCTCGATGTTGACATTTTTCTTTGGTACTCCGGGTACATCCACGTTGACGACATAACGCTCCTCATCTTCCTCCACATCATAAAATGGCCGATAGCTTTTTTCTTCCTCTGTTCGATCAAAAAGTGGGCTATCGAAAAGATGGTTAAAGAAATAATTCGGTTCGCGATTCCAAAAAGTTAAGTTTCTCATATTGTCTCCTTTCAAATCGTTCACGAACTTAATTTGTGTATGCTCTTTTTGGAGTCAAGTCGGCTTGCCAAACCGGCACCACGATGGAACGATTGTTTGCTGCAACGAAGGGCAACGGGTTTAGTGGGGCAAAAAGGTTTTAGTTTAATCGAGTTAGTGATGGGCATGGTTCTCCTTGCCCTGTTAATCGCCGTCACCACGCAAATCATTGGAAATAATGCCGATGCGATGAAGTACGAAGAGACTCGCATGAAGATGGAGTTGATCCGAAGAGCCATCTTTGGAGATCCAGCCCTCGACGCGCGAGGCCAAAAAATGCATTTCGGTTTTTATGGTGACATGGGGATGATGCCGGTTGCCCTTTCTAGTTTATTGACGCGCGGAGGCCAACCAGCATGGGCCTATAACACCGCCTTTGCGGTGGGAGTGGGATGGCGTGGACCTTATTACACCGATCCCGTTACTGGAGCTTACACCATAGGAACAGACGCTTGGGGCACCGCCTTTCAATACAGCACCGCTGAAGAACCTGTTTTGATCAGTTATGGTTCCGATCTCGCAGCTGGCACTGGCGGAAATGTTTACTCCAAAGATCTGGTGATGACCTTCCCCTCCGCGATGCGTTTTGCTTCGGTGCAAGGATATGCCCGCGATGGGGAGACCCGCATTCCGAGCGCGACGGTAAAATATTATTACCCCTCTGCGGGGGCCATTAGCACCCTCACCACCACATCGACCGCTTCCGGCGCTTTCACTTTTGCAACCGTTCCATTGGGATATGCAGCCATTGCGATCACAAGCGTTCCGATCCGAGGGGCGGTGATGATCGGACCCCGCCAAATTTCGGTCGGATCGAATCAGTTTTTGATCTCCAATCTGCTGATGAACTATTTCAGCGGAAAACAAAAAGTGACGACCAACGGTTCCGCTTCCGCGAGTGGAGATGAGGTCACGATCAATCTCGATTCTTCCTATGAAGTGAATCTCAACATGAACTACATGACGATCAACTGGAGTGGGGGAACCTCGCCGGCATGGTTAAAATCGGTAAAAATGGGGGCTGCCGCTGCTCAGGATATTTCCGGTTTAGGGGGATCCAATTGCGCTCCCTCAGGAAGAAGAATCGGCGTCATTCCCACAGGTCAGCAGATCAATTTAAATTCCCTCGCCACCTCCTTTACACTCGAATTTGTTTCCAGCAGCGATTGTCTCACTCCTCTCGCAGGAGATATGGGGGGTGCTGTAATTTACATCCAATTTGAATGGACTGGCTCAAAAGAGATCGACCCCATTAGTTTTAGCGTTCCGGCAGTTGCGCCACCTCCCCCATCCGCTCCCCCCCCACCCTCTGAACCACCGCCGCCTTCCGCACCGCCGCCACCTTCAGAGCCACCGCCCCCCGCAGCACCACCTCCACCGTCAGAACCGCCTCCCGCGCCTCCGCCACCACCACCACCTACGCCGCCTCCACCGCCGACACCACCACCGACACCTCCGCCACCACCAGGCCCCCCCTCCGGTCTCAATTGTTCCGGTGATACCTATTTGGAATCGACCTGTAACGGCGATTGCGCGCAACAATATTGCCACGACATTTCGAGTGGTCAGGACAACACCCTCTTCCAGTGTTGTTATCCTACTGCTCCACCGCCATCTCCCGGTGGGGACTGTTCAGGTACGACCTTCTTTGAACCAACCTGTAATAGTGAATGTTCGTTGCAAGCCTGCCACGATGTTTCTTTCAACCAAAACGGCACCCTCTTCCAATGCTGCCCGCCCGGCGGCTAAAAGTTTTCTTAAAAGGGGTCACTCTCCATTTGGTAACAAAAGGTGCCGGGTGTTTATCTACAGCGACCCGGCACCTTTTGTTACCAAATGGAGAGTGACCCCTTTTAAGAAAACTTTTAG
>CAZRZK010000086.1:0-3926 GCA_964604555.1 uncultured Pseudobdellovibrionaceae bacterium
TTATCTACCAATAACTTAGATAGGCGGCAAGAGCGGGTTTTGTTACAATTATATCATATTTAAATTAATATGATATAATTGTAACATATGCTTAAGCTGATAAAAGGAAAACAGGTATATTCAAGCCACGAGCTTGTAGGATTGTTGGGAAATCGTACTGCCATTCAACGAATGGTGAAGGCCGATCAGTTGATGTCATTGGGAAGTGGGTACTATTCCACCTTTAATATCGAGCCTGGTGTGGCTCAAATACATGTGGTTGCGCAATATTTTCCAAAGGCGGTGCTCTCAGGGATTACGGCTTTAGGGATACATGGTCTATCCGATGAACGACTGGATAAGGTGACGGTTGATATTCCATTAGAAACCACGCTTGCAAATCGATTTCTGTCGGTTCGAAGGGTCGCAAGGAGTCGATTGATGGGAATCATTCAAATGGATTACTTTGGGAAAAACATTAGGATTTATGATCGCGAGCGAGCTCTTTGTGATGCCTATCGAATCGATCGAACTGCTCTGTTTTTCAAAGCGCTCAAACGGTATATAAAACAGGGGTTGAAGAATAGCGAGCACATAGCCAGGTACGATAAAGTGCTGGGAACAAAAGTGATGAGAGCCCTCCAGCAAGAGTTGGCCGATGGTTAAGGACAAGTCTTTTATTCCACGGGCGAAATCATGGGCTTCGAGAAAGGGGTTGTTCGGCCCTCAAGCATTTTTCAGATATGTCGCTTTTACCTTTGTTGAGTGTCTTTCGGACGAGACTGAAGAGTTCATCTGCAAAGGGGGATATCTTTTATGGCTCTATATCAATACGCCTCGTCAAACAATCGACTTAGACTTGGTTACTCTAAAGACGAATGCGACCGATAAGGTGAGGGCTGCCCTTGAAAAAGGTTGTAAGCGAGGCAAGGAAAAGGGGGTTTCATTCAAAGTTCTTTCGTTAAAGGAAGTGACACAGGAAAATGAAAAGGGCGCCTCGGTTACTATCGGATACAGAACTGATGATGGAGCTTCCAATAAATTTGACATCGATATTGTCTATATCATCCCTACACTGTGGAAATCTATTCCTTCTCCAATAAGTGAGGAAACTCAGATTCGCGGTGCCACGATTGAAAATATAATTGTCGATAAACTTTCGGCCTGCCATCAGTTTCAGGGGGGGAATACTCGAATGAAGGACTATGATGATCTTTGGAGGATTTCAAAATCGAACATCGCCATTCATTGGGTGACTGTTAAAGAAAATCTTGAAATCAGGGGAATCCCGCTTGTTTTGAACCGAGATTGGATTAACTCAGAACTGGAATTAGCCTGGAATCGACACATCGCAAAGTATGAAGATTTGCCGCAGGAATTAAAAGATCTTTTTAAAACCACTAACCGGTGGATATCCCGGGGCATCAAGGGAAGTAAATAACTCCTTATTGCTGCATTGATGAGCAAGGGGATCGGATTTGGTGTTCCCCGGCGCACCCGCACCGGGGGATCATCATCACATCTAAACTAATAGGTCCTTATTGATTCACACGGGTGTAAATTACTTCGAAGTCATAACCGTAGCATCCCGTTTGAGATGAAGGTGTAGGTTTCGTTCCCGGACTGCAGCAGATCCAAATGCCAGGTCGTCCATCGGAAGTTTGAGTCACCTTCCATGAATTCATTCCTCCCGAAACAAAGTTGTTTTTAATAGAGGCTAGATAGGAACGTGGATTAGGAAGAGTCCGATGTTCAGGCCGCTCAGCATCGGAGCAATCCTGTTCATCGAAAGAGATGGTGCCGCATTGGTTTGCTTCTATGACCAGCTCATTCGATTTTGTTTTTTTGCAGGTAATATACTTTGGGTTGTGGCGACCATGATCCGCTAATGAGATCCAAGAAAACATGATGGCTACTAGAATAAACAGTTTCGATTTTTGCATTTTTTACTCCTTCTAGGGGGAGGTGTAGCAGAAGGGTTTAGAGAATGTGAGTTGATAACAGATGAGTGACAACAAACCGTAGAAAATAAAATCAACGCCATGCATTGTGATTTCTGGGGTCAGTTTAAAAAATGTCCAGGGGCAATTTGCCACCACCTGTGCTCAGTGATGTTCGGTATGGGAATTGCTTAGGTAGCGGGGAAAGGAGAAACACATATGAAAAAACTCTTATTCATCATAGCAATCTTTTCCGTTTCCAATCTCTTTGGGAATCAATGCCCGTCAAAGCAATTCACCGGCAATGATTTCTACTACTATGGAAACTATCGTCCCTTACCTGCGAGTGCGAGTGTTCCAAGCGCCTATGCAGGGGTTCAAAAGGCGGTGGCGGTTCGGGATCTCGACACGGGGCGTTTGTGTAATGCTTCTGTGACCTGTCAATATGCCGGTTATTGGTCGATCGATGGGATCGATTGTCATTTTCAGGCTCAGTATTGTCCTTCCACTCGATGGACGGTCTATGATCTCGGGGGATGGACGCCGGTAGGTGGAAGTGTGACTCTTCCCGACGGAGATGTGGGGGATATGAGGTGGTTCCGCGCTTTTGCGAGTGATGGACGGTATTGTAATATTGGAGCCCGCTGTATTGTGGGGAACTGGTCTCCCAATTTCTCAAATTGTCGGTAAGTAAATCTCTTGGGAGGAGAGAGGGGACTTCATCTCTCCTCCATGATAGGGTGACGACATGATTCTATTATCCATTCTTTTTTCATTTTCTCTCTATGCCGAGGTGGAGTTTCATTCACCCACGCTTTTAACCGATAAAAATCGGGAGGCAGTGGGAATGATGGGCGGATGGGGGCCCCATTTGCGGAGTCTTCTTTTTACTCAAAAAGGGGGCGAGTGGTTTGCAGCAGAGACGGGAAATGATTTGCATAAAAATACCCGCATGATCTACTACCAAAAAGTAGGTGAAGAATGGAAAGAGAAGGGGAGCGTCGATCTCCATCGAGGGATTCAGCAAAACATGGCTTCGGTGACCGATGGAAGAATGATTCTGTCGTATGGTGTAAATATCGTCGATCATTGGATTATGGAGTGTTGGTTTGACACCGAAAAGCCGGGAGAGCATCTCAATACTTGTAATGCAGTGACCACAAACGGAAAGCCGCTTCTGATTCCCGAAAACTCCAATTATATTGGGGCCGCTTATCAAAAAAATACCCGCATTGCGTGGTGGACGACGGTAGGGAAGGGAAATAAGCCGGGTATTTTTTCTTACATTTATAATTTTGGGGGTGGGTGGAATGGGCCGGTGAATAGCCAGCTTCAGGATTCGGTCGATGTCGGATACTTGCACTCTCAGTTTGATTCCAAGGGAAATTTAAGGGCTTTGGGAGAGTTGTATTCCGGTGATTATCCTCATGGGAGATACCACGCGGGCGTGGCGACGATTGAGTTAGGTAAGCAGGTCCAGTGGACCGATATCGAAGGGGCGAAATCCCCCACCGATTTCTGGTTTGATAAAATTTCTGGGGCGGCTCATGTTTTAGCAACGTCAGATGAAGGGGTCCGTTATTATTTTGCCAAGGAAAGCGATTGGCCAAATTTTGGGAAATCGAAGTTTCTATTTCAATCTTCTTATCGAATGCGTTTTGGGGCGACCACCACTTCCGTATTTTTAGTCCATGACAATGTACTCTCCGATAAATTGGTGATCTATCCGGAGCTTGCCCTCTCTGAACCGATAAAATGGGCTGAAACCCGCTCCCTTTTAATCGATCGACCCGCAGGAAATGGGAAAAGCTTTCTCGGGGCACTCTGGACAGTGGATCCCGCTAAAGGAGAGCTTCTGCCACAAAAGCTATCCTTTGCGGTGAATGGCTCCTATCCCGACCAGGATCATAAGATCTGGTATTACAACCAAAAATAGAAATGTGAATTTCTCTTGTCACTACCAGGGGAATTTGTCGGGATTAGTACCAAGCGATAATGACGGCATCG
>CAZRZK010000087.1:0-3175 GCA_964604555.1 uncultured Pseudobdellovibrionaceae bacterium
ACCATGCGCTTATTTTTACAGCTACCGATTCGGTTTGCACTGCGACAACCTAAGTAGCCTCCGGCTTTTCCGGAAATCGTCATGAAATTTCCACCGCATTCGCCACAAATCATTGATCCTGTAAAAAGATGATTGGCGAGGCCACGATTCTTTCCCCAAATGGATTCGGCTTTATTCCGAGCTTGCCTACGGACTAACTCCACCGATTTTAATTTTTCCTGAACTTTTTCCCAAAGTTCTTGAGAAATAATGCGGAGATGGTCACGAACTTGTACTACCCATTCATTGTGGGGTCTAATGACTTGAACCAATCGATCGCGTGTTGAGTCTCGTTTCGTGCAAGTACGGCCATAGATCCAGATTCCTATGTATTTTGGTTGATTCAAAATTCCGTAAATGGTTCTGCCAGTCCATTTTCGCTTGCTAGGCGAAAGAGTCCCTTCTTTATTGAGTATTCTAGCAATACTATCCACTCCTTGATTTGAAGAATCATAGAGCTCAAAAATGCGCTGAACGATTTTTGCCGCTTCTTGGTCAACCACAACCATTCGATTAGCCGGTTCATGAGGTTCTCTGGGTTTATTCGGATTTTCAGAAACACTGCTATAACCAAAGGGATTATTTCCAGTCGACTTACCAGACAAAGCTCGTAACTCGAGACCACGGCGGGTCTGACGAGAAGTAGATTCTGACTGCATTTCATTGGCCATTCCTTTGGCAATAAAATGAATTCGTGCGCCTTCCGTATGAGAGCTAATAGATTCGGAAACTGATACTAATTCGACATTGTATGCCTGGGCCAGATTGTAAGCATCCAACAAACTCCCAAGTTCACGAGTTAAACGGGATAAGTCATAGACCAAACCTACTCGGAACTCACCAATCTGAATGGCTCTTTTAAAAGCATCATAATTTTCACGGCCCACTCGTCCCGTCTTTCCTCGATCGAGATAAATAAATTCGTCAGCAATAACGATTTTTACTTGGGGATAAAGTGCAGATCTAATCTGGCTTGAATTCAAACGATGACGGATAAATTCAAGTTGTTCCTCGACACTCTCGTAGTTTTGCCCGTCAATCGTGCTCTGCCTGAGATAGACACCCGCTTTGATTTCGCTCCCCGCTGAGAGGTCTCGTCCAGTCTTCTCCGGATACAATTCTTTCAGAATTTTGGTGACATTGTTTTCCATCGAATAACCCTTTATTTATATGGTAAGTAATCATCTGATCGACTAAAAAATCAATAAACCTTTCGTACGATTTGGAGAACTGTTTTTCATCCATCCATAGTCACCGCCCCCTTTGTCATTGTTTTGCTTTCTCCGCACCGACCCTGATTCTCGCCTATAAGGCTCCTTCTACCATCCGCAAAAAAATCCATTACCATTTTCCTAAAAGCCAAAAACTGATTTTCCGACAAACTACTCTGACCCAAATCGAGAATTTGCTTCATCACTTTATCAAACGCCCTGAGTCCGATTTCCTGTTTCTCAGTCATCATGAGCAATCTCCATCTTTTGTTTTCTTGTTTTAACCCGCCAATCCTCACCATTCATGCGAATACACCGACACATTTCAATCATTCGGGAAATAATTCGTTTACCCACTTTTTCTTCCAATTCTTTTAAACTGCAATTACTGGTAAAAATCGTCGGCAGCATGTGTTCATAGCGATAGTTAATCAAAACGAAGAGCGTTTCCTGAACCCATTCGGAAGATTTTTCTGCGCCGATATCATCGAGAATCAGTAGCCTTACTTTACGGGCAAGATCGAAAAGAATATGGTGAGTTTTTTTTCGGGTATCAATCCTTTCCCGCATTTCGAGAAGAAACTCCGGACAAGAAATAAAAAGTGTAGGCATCTTTCCAATTTGTCTATTGGCAATCGCCGCAGCGAGATGTGTTTTTCCAACACCGCAAGCTCCTAGAAACAATAGTCCATTGCTGTTAGGCTGAAACTCTGAGGCAATTTCGTAAGCCTTTTGGGTATTGGATTCAGGAACAAAGTTTTCAAAGATTCTCTGTTTAAACCGGATCGACATTCTTGAATTTTTAAAAGCTTCATCGAGTAATTCCTGCTCTCGCAAAATTTTTTCCTGAACTTCTTTTTCTTTTTCGCATTCAGCACAAAACGAACTGGGCGGAAACCATCGAGCCGATAATCCCATAAAAGCTGGTCTCAGATAAGGCTCTAAGTTTTTCTTACATTGCAAACACTCTCCATCCGGGGGTCGTTTATTCGCATAGCTCGTCGTACTTTCCAGCATTCTCCCTAGCATGAGCATCTCCCTGGGCTTTTGATACCCATCGGTTAAGATCACGAACAAACCACAAAAATGGATGTCCGTTTTCCGTAAGTCGTTTGTCGTTGTGCTCGAGATACGCTCGGACGGCCTGACGATAAAGGCTCTCGTCGGGGGTTTTGGCGAGGATGCGTTTTGCGGCACCGCCTTCAGCCTGATAATTGCCCACGATGTATTCCTGGCCTTTAACCAGGAAGTACTCTTCCGCGAAGAGAATCAATCGCGGATGAGTCCAAGTTTGGGCTGCCTCTCGGCAGGTGGGGCCCTCTTGTTTTAACAACAGCTCGGTGTATTTGACTTCCGCCGAGGCAGAAGGTCCTTCTCTTTTTTTCGGGCTGGAATTTTTTATTCCAGCCTCCGAAGGAGGAAAATATTCTTGCTCTTGCTCTTGCTCTTGTTCCTGCTCCTGTTCCTGATTTGGCAAAGTCTTTCCGGAAGGCTTTGAGCAGGCTTCCCGAAAGGCTTTATGAAAGCCTTCCCCTAATCCTTTCATGAAATTTTCAAGTTCCTGAAATGCTTCGCGTTTCAATTCACACTCTGGCATTTCATCCCAAGTATCTTTCCATCCTTTCACCACATTTGGATTTTCCGGGCGGTTGTAAAAGATTGCCTTCGGTATCCAAATCAAACGAGCCTTCCAGTCCGCTTTCGCCATGCCTTTCTGAAAGAGTTCCTGAAAGGCTTTCCGGAACCCTTCAAGGTTCCAAGCAATCACTTCACTAAGTCCCGCTTCTCCAGAAGCAATCAATCCTGGGATTCGAGTCGTCTGTGGGCCTGTCAGCAAAAAAAACCAAAGCGTTTGAGCATTCGCCTCAGGAGCTGAAAGACTTCGGAACTTACTGTCGCCCCACATCTTCACAAATATTTTCCTG
>CAZRZK010000088.1:0-2988 GCA_964604555.1 uncultured Pseudobdellovibrionaceae bacterium
TGAAATGTTGGCCCAAAGGGCCCTCATTTTTAATTTCCCGACAGGGACTATTTAAAGCCAGTGCACCAACATTGTGAATTTTTTTTCTTATGAGAGGATATTTTTAAATTTATTGGGAGAGAGAAAAAAAATGAAATTTATCTACATGGTAATGGTGATACTTTCAGGCAGTTTTGCAGGAGTATTGGCACAGGCATCCGAGCATTCTCAAAATCGTATCCTGATTCGGTGTCAGAATAATCATAAACAATTCATTGAAGTAGTTAGAAACTATGAAAAAAATAAAGTGCAGGTCAAATTCGAGAATCTCTCTTTTACACTAGACTATGATAAAACAAAATATTCTTACCGTGGAGGAAATGCCGGGGTTATAGATATACTGTCAAAAGTACCGCTCGTTCCATTTCGGCTTTGGAGCGTAGAGAAAAACACCCGAATGACTCAGATTGTAAATAATCCCCAAGATTGTGACGCCATTACCTATACTTTTTATTTGAATTCCAAAGGAAATTCACAAAAGTCGATGGTGTTTAATGCCGAGGAATGTGAGTCTGAGGAGGCCCATGTTGAACAGCTCGGTATCTCTGATTCAATCGCCTGTTCTTCGATAGATAAGTAAGTGGTTAACGGTTCCGGGCTGTGGAGAGCTTCTTTTAAATACCAGCCCAGCAGCTCTATCAGATTTTCACTGTAAGCACCGTATCCAACTAGGCTAAGTGAAAGATGACGAGTAGGCACCCCATACCTCACATGAAGGCGTGGCATTACGGTAAGATCGGGAATTTCCACAGCTCTTTTTCCATTTGGAAGGAGGGCTCTAGGGTGGAAGATTTCTTTTGGTTGAATGGTAAATTCCTTGTTGTTCCCCCAAAAAATGCCCTGTCGGTCTGCGGGAAAATTCATGCCAGAAACCGTTAACCAGAGACCCTCTTTCGCATTAAAATGGGCCTTACCACGATATGCAATCTGTGCAAGCTGACCACCCAGGAACGGAGATCGCTCTGTTCGCCAAGTCGTCGGTCCAAAATTTAATCCGAATCTTTCCCCCGCTATCCTTACCCATTCGACCGCTTTAGTCAGAAGCCATTCTCTTTCCTGAAGCAACAAATCCAATTTCGCTCTCACTTGAACAAAGGTGGCATCTTCCTGATTTGGCCATGGAAGCTTTTTGATAAGATCATTTATTTCAGACATTCGTCCCTCTGCAAAGACCAGGGCGCTCGCTTCATTCGGAGTGAGCATTGATAGGATTGAAGAGATCTCATCATTAATTTTTTTAACTTCAGGATTTTTTCGTATCTCTTTAAGCAACATCTTTTTAGTTTCATCCCAACTAAGAATAATTTCAGAGTTTAGATATTTATGGATGCTTTTTAACCTGTGTTTCGCATTCTCTGGAGGACTATGATCTAAAACATCTTTGATGACATCATCCACAAAGCCATTCTTCATTCCCAGTTGACGCAACTGCTTTTCAGCTTTATCTCTTATCGAGAATTGTTTGTGTTCCAAGTTGTCGATCAGAGAATGGAGATTGTTTCTTTCCTCGATGGTAAGCGGTTTATTTTTGAAACGTGTCTCAATACCTTCAGGATACGTGGCGTAAATGAAAGACGGACTCACGAGGACAAGCCACAAAACAACGCAAAATCTCACAAAACAACTCCTTGTTATGAACGCGAAGGAGCTGATTAATACCAATTAGAAGATCGTGTCAATACTAAGTGATTGAGACCATCTATAAAAAGTTCACGGATCGCAGCAGACCACAATGCTTCTTCGCCCTATTGCTGCAAAAAAATACCTACTCTATAAGTAAATCATGGGAGGAAGTATGCAAAAACTCACGCTCGTTATGTTGTCATTTATGTTCATAACCAATGCGGTGTATGGGGAATGGCTGGATCGTCATCCTACTGGTCCAAGAATTTTAGTTGGAAAACATTACAACACCAATGGCAACACATCCAATGTTCGCTATATCATCAGACAAAATCTCGTCTCAGGCGTTGGTGGCGTTTATCATTTAGAACAAGATGGAATCCTGCTGCCCGTTGATGTTGTTATCTTTATCAGAGGCGACTTGATGAATTTGCAATTCAAAGCCAAAGGCGCAAATGAAAGCTATTCAACAGGAACGGGACGCATTTATAAGGACCCAATTTACAATTCCCGGTATGTAAACATCATCATTACCGGCGGACACCGAGTCTCACTTCGATTTTAAGCAATAGACATCGCGTAATTTTATTTTCCTGAATAAGTTATCTAGATTTTGTCGCGATTCGCGACAAAATCTATCCTGAGGCGCAAGCCGAAGGATCTCGTCATATCAAGCATTTACGACGAGATCCCACTCCATCGCTTTGCTCTGGGTCGGGATACGCCGCTTTCGGGAAAACGTTGAAGTGAGCCCTCCGAAACTAATTTTTCGCATTTCCCGACAGCGACTATCTATTGTGACAGGAATCACGCCATTTCCAACACGGGAAGGTTACGGACTCAAGCTCTTTTGGAGTTGCTTTCTCTCCCCAGCAGTAGATAGAGTTGTCTTGTTTATGGGCGCACATTTGCCAGTTTCCCATAATGACATCTTTAACCTTCCCCGCTTTCGTAGCCTCTTCAGGTTTTCCACTTCCATCCCCCCAACAAAAAAGGGAATCATCCACTTTAATCGCACAGGTCTGTGCAAAGCCGTAAATGACATTTTTAACCTCACCCGCCTTGATAGCTTCTTCAGGCTTTCCTCTTACAGCTCCCCAACAGAAAAGAGTGTTATCCAATTTAATCGCGCAAGTTTGCCAGCTACCCATAATGACATTTTTTACTTTGCCCGCTCTGGTTGCTTCTGCAGGCTTCCAGTCTGCATGCCCCCAGCAGAAAAGAGTGTCATCCGTCTTGATTGCACAGGTCTGTCCATAGCCAGCGACGACGTTTTTGACTTTTCCAGCTTTGGTGGCTTCTTCAGGTTTCCTTCTTTCATCTCCC
>CAZRZK010000089.1:0-2798 GCA_964604555.1 uncultured Pseudobdellovibrionaceae bacterium
ACCCCACTCAAGATGAAGATATAACTATTCTCCAGTATCAGACCACCTGATCTCTAGGATTTTAAGATGTGCCCACTTTATAAATTAGGCGCAAGTTTGTACCCGGGAAAAGGGTATCCGTTTTATTAAGTTCATCGCAAAGGTGGTGGATTGTTTTATCGAAACAATGATTTGCCAAGTGATGCAATTTAACCGTTAAAGTTTTATTTTTCTCATCCGGCATCAGGTCAACTTCGGTTTGATAAAGAGACCTCAGCAAGACTCGTCCGTCATCTTCTCGAGCCATCTCCTCCCGAGCTATGCTAACCATTGCCGTTTCCGCTCGATAGGCAATCATCTTAATGGTATCCAACAAATGCTTTCTGGGTTCAGCCAAACGGCTAAACCGTTCTTTTTCCGGTAATTGAGATACGGGAATATGGTGCTCAACTCCTTTACGTTTTTCTTTTTCTGTATTGAGTTTGTTTTCAAGATCTTCAATCTCTTCCTGTAGTTTTGCTTTCTTTGACTGATACTTTTCAACCAACTTTGGATTTATCTCTCCTTCTAAATGGATAGAACCAAACTCAGCGAGTCGTCGTGCCTTGATTGCCGTCAAGCGGCGCACATCACCATCAAGACGTCGATATTCGGGGTTAACGACCCGAGTGGTATCAACAACCTCTTCAAGTGAATAGTCCACCAACCTATCTAAATTATAATGTTCTCTCATGTATTTAAAAAAGTTTTCTTGAGACCATCTCTCGATCATTTCCGTGGTTATGGTCTTTAGGTCCGATCGATAATCCGTACTCAAAATACTCGTTTGATGCCCTTTGTCGCTGAGCTTACGAATTTCTCTTACCCAAAGCGTCTTGGACAAACGGGTTCCTCGCTCGGCTAATTGAGTCTCCAACACATTGCCCGCACCATTACGGAGGACGCATGGAGTGAATTCTTCCACAGGCCAAGCATCTGATGGGAACTTATGATAAGTAATACATGCAATGCGCAGAGCTTTCATGCGCTTCATGAATTCAGGACTATACCCTTCCCGATCAAATATTATCGTGAAACGATGCAGGTAAGGATCTTCTTTCAAGTGAGCAGGTTCAGGTTGAGCAGGAATTTCTTTTGCCAAGCGTGGAACAATCTCTTTCTCAATAACCGATAGCAAGCCAGGGTCAACGTCTTTATTGATATAAAAGAACGGTTGTCCACCCATCGCATTGACCCAATAATCCACAGTGGCACGAAGACATAACTTTTCCCGTGCCACATAATGGCGAGGAAGAGAGGTTTGGCTGCCGTGATAAACACGCACATGGCCATCGATATACAGAACCTGAGAAGCTTTTGTGTCAGCGTGCATCCATTGAGAGCACACTTCAGCACTCCATTTTTCACCTTGACCTTTTAAAGCCAAGTGTTTCACTTTCTCACGGAGAGTACGGACTTCAGGAATGCGATCAAGCCCTAATAATTTTCCCCATTCTCCAGGGGCACAATAACGCAAGTCTTCAATGGTTTTGATACGGGCTAATGCCATCAAAGAAAGAGTTAAGAAAATACTTTCTAGGCCATAATATCCTTTTGGAAGTTGAAAATGCTGCTCAATATTTGATAAAAGCCCATTCGCCAGCAAGGCGGGCAAAGCGAACAGAACACCTCCAAAGGGAACATCCGAAGCCGGCTGAAACCGAGGCTCTACAGATTGAAGATTCCCTATGCTGGCAGAAAGGCGTTCCAAAACATTCACCGTTCCTACCCCCATGGGAGCCAGGTGATCTAACTCACTTCGGTCGCTTTTGCTGCTGCTTGGGAGGACGAGGGCATGGGAAGATTCTTTTTTTTTAAGGGTTGATGTAAATGACCCGCCCGGATGGCTTTAGAAAGAGTATTCGATTTTAGGTTCTGTTTTTTGGCAATGTCAGCAATGGATTCCCCTAAGTCTAATTGGTTCTGAGCTTCTTGCAATACAGCTGGGGTTAATACAGCAGCTCCCCGTGTTTTTCGAGGTTCATAAAATCCTTGAACGCCTCGTGCCCGATAAAGTTTGACGGCACGTTTTACGCTGATTTTTGTGACGCCAAAGGCTCGATGGATTTGAGCTTGTGTTGCATGACCATTCACGCAAAATTGACTAGTAATCATTCGAAATGTCTTCAGATCTGTTTCTTCATGAGTAAAAACGGGCATGCTAAAATTAAAATAAGTGATGCTTCCATTTTCTTTTTTAAAGGCAAGATTGGCGGTGATATGAGTTGTTCCTTCCGGGAAAAATGGCAAATGCGCTGACAACATAAACCTCCTCTTCTTACAAAATGACTCGTAAATTCATAAGTCATTTTGAACGAAGTGGGAACATTTTAAAATCCTTAATATGAGGGTCTCTAAGTCTTCCTATTCTTACAAAAAACGCTATTAAGCTTTTGTTTATAATCTGATTTCTGCTGGTGTCTAATAAAAATAGCGATCATCGAGATCAGGTGGTCTGAGCCTCAGCTGGAAGAGATCTACGGAAGACAGGGAACAGAAGCCATGCTGGACCTTTTCAACACCAAGGTTTTCTTTCGTTGCACCGAGCCCTCAACCCAAGCTTGGATCGCAAAAGTCCTCGGGGATAAGGAAGAAGCGGAGCATCAAGAAAACATCTCCTACGGTGCTCACAGCATGCGAGATGGAGTCTCCCTCAGTCGTCATACTCGTCAAAAACCCCTTGTGATGTCCTCAGAATTTTCTCAGCTCAATGATCTCGAGTGCTACGTGAAGCTACCCGGTGATTACCCGTGCACCAAGCTTCAAACAAAATACCAAAA
>CAZRZK010000090.1:0-2535 GCA_964604555.1 uncultured Pseudobdellovibrionaceae bacterium
CCGGTTATCCTGATTATCCTTTCACCGGAAATAGGGCTTTATGGTTCCTAATCGTGGGATACAGAGAGCATTTTCCGTCCGGGTCCAAAAGGAATGCTTGCAGACCGTTCAGAGCTTCCGCGGAAATTCGCGCAAAATGACGCAAAATTAATTTTGCGTCGATTATGGATGAATTTTTCACCTCGATCCAGGCACGAGGAATTCTTGGCATACCTTGCAGTATCTATCCTTCAACAAGGAGGATCTAATGAACGAACAAATATCGAATGCGCGACTGAACACTATGACGGCCCGGAAAATTCTTCATTTTCTCTGGCGCTGGAAAGTGGCCACCACCGCCGGGCTATGGAAGCGTTTCTATCCTTCCCTCACCCTGGCTGCGGTCTATTATCGCCTTTGGAGAATGGAGAGGGCAGGACTTCTCGATTGCAAAACAAACTCCGGGCTCGATTATTTCTGGATGCTTTCCAAGAAGGGGTTTGAGGCCATCAAACAGGAGCTACCGCCTCTGGCTGAAGCCGGCTATCGTTCGGAACATTGGGGACATGACCTGATCACCAGCGCAATCCACCTGGGAGACGGGTTGTTCAATTCGATCGCTGGTCTCGAATACTGGACAGAGCAGGAGCTCCGAAGATTGGATCCAGAGTTTTACCCTGATTGAGTTCCCTCGAGCAGAAGGAACTTCCCCGACGGGTATTGGCGATTGACCGATCAGAAAGCCAGCCAGACAATCGCGCTGGAAGTAGAGCTCACTCAAAAAGCGGAGAGCAGTTATCGCTCCGTCACTCTGTGCTACGAAGAATGGCATGCGGTGTACCAAGTTCTTTGGGTGGTGTCCAGATCCTCCATCGCGAAGAAAATCGATGAATGCGCCAAACAGTTCCGTTCGAGCTCTAGCAAAAATAATTTTGTTTATTTGAAGGATGTTTACCTGTCGGGATGGCAAGCTGTCATTTTCAATGGCGCTCTTGCGGGAAAAACCATCCGCGATGCCCTCGCAATCAGCGCACAAAACGGGCACGAAAATATTTTCACTCACTTTGCATTGGACACCAGGAAATCCCATGCGAAATCAAGCAGCTGTCGTCTGCTCCCACTCCCAGGCAAATTGATTGACTCCTGATATATACATATCAGTCGTCTATAGTGATGTGGATGGTGATCCATGAGGAATGTGTTGGAACACAGCCGCTTGCCAATCCTGTTATGCATTAATAGAACTTACCCTTCTCGTAATATGTTCTTTGATAACCAGGGAAGCGGCTCGCTCCATTCACAAGGAGTTAGCCATGGCAATTGTTAAACTGAATCGAATCCACCGACCTTTTCAGGTCAAACTGAGGGGGCCGGATGGAAAGTGGATTACGAAAGCCTTTGCCTCATGCAAAGAGGCAGGGGAATACGAAGTGAGACTGAAGGACCAGAAGTACCGAGGTTCCTTGACGTCCAATTCCGAGCGGCAAATGACGGTGAACGAATACTTCGAAACCTGGATGGAGGCTGTCCAACAACAGGCATCCCCGGGTTGGAGAGCGATTCAACGTCAGCTGTACAGGGATTACGTGAAGCCCTTGATCGGCCACAGCAAACTTCAAGCCATTTCCCCTCCCGTCATTTCACGGCTTTTGAACGAAATGGCGAAGAAGGGAAAATCGGAACAGACGCGCCTCCATACATTCAACCTGCTCAGGAAGATGTTTTTGGATGGCGTGGAACTGTTCCAGGTGCTTTCTTACAACCCGGTGATTCGAAAGTTGAAGCCGAAAGTCCCGCTGAAGGAAACGCGCTACTTGAACCTGGAGCAGGTCAAAAAGCTCCTGGCTCATGTCGCCGATAAACCTTATGGCACGGCAATTTGGCTGCAACTTTACCTCGGACTTCGCATAGGCGAAGTTCAGGTCCTCCGGTGGTCCGATGTCGATTTCGAGGATGGCCAGGTCTTCATCCAACGATCCTTCAGCCGGAAGGATACCTGGGCCACTAAGGAACTGATCATCAAAGACTATCCGAAGGGCCGGAAGCATCATTCATTGACGATTCCGCCGGAACTTCGGGAGTTCTTGAAGGAAAAGAAGATGTCGGCGAATTCCATTTACGTCGCTTCCTCTCCTAATGGAAAGATGATTCCCTACGAGCGGTACCGAAGGCGATTGATGGGGTTTTGCGGAGAATTGGGCATTCCAACAATAGGGACGCACGGGCTCCGACATTCCACTTCGGCGGTATACCTGAGTCACGGGGCTAGCAAGGAGGATCTCAGGGTCCTGTTTGCGCATTCCTCCCCTTCTTTGACTGAACGATATACCCATGGAGTGGGAACGAACCTACAGAAAATCACTCATGTCACCCGTCTTTTTCCGGCTTGAGGAGGGCGATGTTCCACACTCGGCTGTTTTTTGCGAGGTATTGCAAAAAGGGGTTGAGATAAGCCGCCAAAATCATTAAAGTCTTTTTATGACGGGGCGTAGCGCAGTTGGCTAGCGCATCTGCTTTGGGAGCAGAGGGTCGTGAGTTCAAGTCTCGCCGCCCCGA
>CAZRZK010000091.1:0-2254 GCA_964604555.1 uncultured Pseudobdellovibrionaceae bacterium
CGGCTATCTGACTACTAGAAGCTTGGACTCTTTCCGCGCGGCTCCGGAGTGGGGGTTAGTCCCCTTGTGGGTCGGCCGAAGGCCGGGTGGAATTGCGAGGAACGAGCGAAGCGAGTGACGCGGCAATCTCGATCTACTTTTTTTTGCAAGCATACCGAATCGCTAGCCATTCGGTTTCATTCAAGACCGGGGTTGCGGCAGTTTGCCTCCCCACCCGACTTTGGAGTGATTGGATTCTAGAAGTGGTGTCTGGATGGGTTGATAAATAGGCCAAAGCCCCTGCAAATTTAGGCTCCTTCTGCAAGTGAGAAAGGGCCTTTGCCAATCCAGTGGGATCCATCCCTCTTTCGGTGAGCAGTTCAATCGCCTTTTGATCGGCTTCCTCTTCTGCCTCCCGTGAATACTGAAGCAGGTAGATTTTAAATAGAGAGGAGAAAGAAGAAGTAGAGGTTCCCGTCATCAAAAGCAGAAAGGCACTGGCAAAGCCCCCCCGCAACAAAGATCGAGTGCCATGCCTTTGGATCACATGCTGGATCTCATGGGCCAACACGCCGCCAAGCTCACTCTCACTTTCCATTTTTTCAACAAAACCACGAAAGAAAAAAATCGTGCCACCCGGAAGGGCAATCGCATTCACGATCGGAAGATCGATCACCGACACTTTGAAGGGGATTTTCGGTTTTATATTCTGGGTAACCTGATTGACTATTTTTAAAAGAGCAGCATCGCTCTCCGGGGAATGGCATCCCTTTCGAAGTTCGGTTGATTCCGCCATGGCGTAGAGATCGATCTGCTGATCCCATGTTCTGGGAATCATTTTGACGAGTGATTGAACCGCGACTTCCGAAAAATAGAAATAGATAAGGCCCCCCGTTCCCATCACCACGGCTAAACTAACGAGAAGCCCCGCGATTAACTTTCTACTTCCTGCATTCGGATTAGAACCGAGAACCACAATCCGGGTCAAAACCGATTCAGTTTCAGGCGTGGCCTGAAGCACTAAACTCCCCTCCTCTTCTTTGAGGGAGTTCAAGGTGATTGCCCCAACACCCCGAATCGCCTTTATCTCCTCATATTTCCAAACAGATTGGATCTCACCGTGAGTAAAAACGAGACCAGTATCGAAAAACTGGACCGTAACGGCGTTTCGCACCGAACTCTTTCCATCATAATAGATGGCGCTCAGGGAAGACATCGAACTTAGCCCCCAAAACCAATATCGGCATCGACATTAAAGGCATCGGAAGCCCCTTCGAGTGTGGCCGATGCTGCCTGACGTTCTTGCATCACATTCAGTTCATCTAAACCCCGCATCTTCAAGGCATTGGTCATTCGATGCATCGTTCGCAAGGTAGCCAATGGCATCCCTAAACCCAAAGTGAAGACAATAATGAAAAAATTACTCACCATGAGCCACAGCACTTCCCTCGCCCGCAGAGTGAGTCGAAACTCGACCGGTCCGAGCCTTGTGTGTTTCCAGACATATCGATTCACTTTAGCCATGTACCACAAATAGGAAAGTCCCAGCGTGAATGGACTCAAAAGCAGGCCGATCAGATAATCGGAAAAAATATCTCCCCCTTTTCCATGGAAGGTAAAGGAGTGGTTTCCAAATTTGGTATGGGAAATTAAAAATTGGTGTTTCCGGATTTGCGCATAAGGATGATACAAACTAAGCGTAATCACCTGCAGAAAGAGATTCTTCATCTGGATTCTCAGGTAGGGCATTGTATCTCCTGTAAATGAGAAATAGATACCCCGCCAACGAGTGCGGCTCAGACGATACCTTCTCGCTCCTAACGTGGCGATGAAAATCACGCCAAATATAAAGAGAGTTGGAAAGATCTTTAAAGCGGCAAAAATGGGATTCATTCGCGTTAATAAATTAACCGCTCCGGACATTACAAAATAAGGAAGACCATATTTCACGGCTGCCATTGCAAACCCCACCAACAGCTCCTTCGGTGTACCGTGGTAACTGAACCGATCTCCATCGATTGCCGTATGTTCCCAGAGGTATTGCCGCACCTTCGTTTTTCCCCAGAAACGATAGATTGTAAAAGTACAGATAGAGAGTAGGAGATTGGTCAACTGAATCTCGAACAACTTCCCCAATTTCCCGTCAAAGGTGGGCTTCACCACCCGCTTTTCATTTGTAGGAATTTCCATAAGCCCCCCAATACCCTTATTTTAGAGTGGGGGAATGAATCTATTTTGCGATCCCGGTGAAAGAATCGACATAATGCAACTCCGA
>CAZRZK010000092.1:0-2125 GCA_964604555.1 uncultured Pseudobdellovibrionaceae bacterium
TTCACAAAGGTAGGCCGTACCTTTGTGAAAGTCAGCTCTGCTTCCTTGCATCTGGAACTTTTTGAACAAAGCCTTTATGATTAACAAATGGAACGACGCAACCGCTTCCGAACTTATCCAATACAACTCAAATACGCCTTGATGATGACCCTCTCGATTGGATCGATTGTGCTGGGAATGATTTTTACTTTGGTCTGGTTTCTCCAACGCAACTACACCCTTTTTGTAGGTGAGGAGCAGGGCCTTTCCCAACAGGTGATTGAAGTCATTCAAAAGGAACAGAAATTAATAGAGTTGGGACTCTCCATCGGCTTTATCATCACCCTACTCATGATTTTTACAGTGAGTTTTTTCATCACCCGTCGACTCACCGAACCGGTGCTCTCTTTGCAACGGCAATTGTCTCTTTATGCCGAGGGCGATTTCACCCGGAGCTTTCGTCTGCGCAGTCGCGATGAATACCGGGAGCTGGAGCCCTTGGTGAATCAAATCCGAAATCAATTCTATTCGACGTTAAAATCAAAAAAGGTGTCAGGATAGGGTTCGTTTTTGAGAGTGTAGTGCCACCATTCCTTCTCATAGTTTTTAAACCCATTCTTCTCCATCACCCGTTTGAACCAAACCCGATTTTTAAAAGCCCCCCCTTGGATCGTGGGATTCATCGTATGGGATCGGGTATCGAAGCAATCATAACCGGTCCCCATATCCACTGAATTGTCCCCAAATCGTTTTTTACGCGAGAGAAAACATTCCTTCTGGGGATTGCCTTCCGCAAAAACTTCCTGTTTCGGAGCCGGCATGGGAATGATGGTGAGATCGATTGTACTCCCTCGGCTATGCCCCGATCGGCTGGCGATGTATCCCTTCTCAAATAAAGTCGCTTTTTCTTCGAGGGGATAGAATTCTTTCTTCATTTTCAAGTCAGCGGGATCTTTGGCCCAAGCGATGAAATCATCGACCGCCTTTTGGGGACGATAACAATCATAGACCTTGAGTCCATACTTCTGCTTTTTTAATTGCGCCTGGATCTCCTTCAAAGCCTGCGCGGCGGGACGGGTAAGGTAGCATTTTTCTGCTTGATATCCCTTGATCGGGCGCCCCATAAAATTGTGGGCACCAGCGTAACGGATCTCCTGCACGATTGTGGGGTCGATATCACTCAGAGCCACGATGTTTTCAGGGCGAGTGCTCTGGGTGCTCAATGAAGAACAGGAGGAAACAAGTAATCCTAAGAGTGCGAAATAGATAAGCATTTCTTATTTTAATTGAAAATTTTCCTTGCCGGCAATAACGCACCATATTATCCATAACCTAATTGACCCGAATCCAAGGAGGCCCCCATGATTCGAATCGCGACAGTCCTGTTTGCGCTTTTTACCCAACTCAGCTTTGCACAACCGATTAAAGAGGTTCAACAGCTCTATTCCAAAATTGAGGGTTCAGAATCCCGGGAGAAGGAGCTTCTCAGTTACTCACAAATCAAAGAGGTTTTCCTCTTGGCTGACACTAACAAGGTGGCCCAGATTCCAGTTTCTGAAAAATATGATCCCAAAGGAGAGATCGGTTTCAACTTTGGAACAGCGATGAACATCCACCTCTCGGCCCGCAAGATGGGAATCAAACCGGAATTGATCCGTAAAGTGTTCATCCTTGGCAATTTAGAATCGGAAAAAGGCGAAACCTGGCGTTTTCATGTGGCCACGGCAATCCACGGGCTAAACGCAAAAAAAGAACGGGAATGGTTCGTATTAGATCCCCTCATGACCGATCCCATTGAAAAGGAACTAGCGGGAGTTCCATTACCCCTTTCCCGATGGGTTTCCAATTTAAGAACCCATTTTGATAAGAAGAAAAAAGCGGTTCTTTATCTCACCGATCCCTCTGCCATCACCCCCAATCTTTCCCGCATTCCGCTTGCTGCAGAAGATGAAAAAGGGGAACTGGCCGATTGTTTAATGGGATTAGGATTTAATCCCGAAAAATCGAAACACTTTGAAAAAACAACCGATCTGATCCCAGGAGAAACGGTCTATCTTCCCACTGAGGAAGGGCTTACGAACCATTTCGACATTATGGGAAAACGGATGTACACCAAAAGTTTCAAAACAAATTATGAGAATATCCA
>CAZRZK010000093.1:0-2115 GCA_964604555.1 uncultured Pseudobdellovibrionaceae bacterium
CGTGGGAGAAAAAGTCTATGGGCCCCGAAAGAGATTGGATTTCCCTCCAAATACTGATTTCTTGCATCATTAAAGGCAGAGAAAAATAGAAACTTTCCGCAATTCCCAAAAAATCACCTAAAAAATCTGCAGATCCCACGCTATCAAAAAAGCCTCGGAACCCAATTCTAAATTGATCCTCCATGACCGCCACATTTTGAGTCGGATCATACCCTGTCAGCTGACAATCAAATCGCCGAAACAATTGTCCCAGGTTTTGAGATCCCATATAGGTGATAAATCCCCCCACAAGGGCACCATAGGCATCTGACATTGGTGTCATTTGATAATCCCCATACACATGGGGCGTTCCTGTAAATCCTAAATAAGCATCCCGCATTAAAGCAGCTTCTCCAAGAATCCCTCCCCATCCCACGATCTTTCCAGCTAAATCAGCCACATTATAGTGGATAGGGTGGCGCACATCCCATACTTCCTTCAGAGCGGTTCTCACCCAATTCATGTTAGGGCCTTTATATTTGTAGTTAGAAATAAAATCATCATTTAAAACCCCAACCTCGCGGTAGTGTTCCAAAACCCGATTATATTTGGGGTCACGGTATTGTTCTCTGGTAGCCTTTTCTACCTGAAGAAGAGCCACCAGATCCTCATCTGTCATATCAGCAATAGCCCTGGAAGCTGCTGTCGCCCGAACCCGTAAATCCCGCCGCATTTGCCGCACAAGGTCTGTTTTTCCCTGCATATAGGGAAGTTTCTTCGAAAGCCGATCCAATCCATCGGCTGGTGACGTATACAGTTTCTTAAATTGAGAATAGAGAAAGGGGACCATAATAGCCGCTTGCGCTTGCTGACTAGGGACATTATTTTGATCAACGTAATAAGCATATGTTAAAAGTTGATATTGCACAACGGTTTTAAGGGCAGCCAGAGCAACAGCCCCGAACTTGCTAGACCAATCCAAGAGGCGGGCCTTCAGATCAGAGCGTACCTTTTCCGCATCTTTATTCTCCTTGGATTCCACAAACCACTGGAGAATCGACCGGAGACTTGTGGTCATTTCATAGACTTCAGGGACAGCTACTCCCAAAATTGTCATGGCTTGAACGATTTTAGCTATTCTAGCGCTATTCTCACTGTCTACGTTGTACCCAAAAAGATATTCAATTCCAAGGCTTTGAGTAAACACCTCACTAATACCATAAATAGAGCCTATGGAAACGGTCATCCCTAATACTATAGATCCCCAATTCATTAATTTGCTGTTGTGAGAGTGCACGCGATCGTTCATCAATCCTAATGCTCCTTTCAGAGGCGTATTCCTCTCAATCAAGTTTACGAGAGTATCTGGCTTTAAATCCTCAGGACTTTGAAGACTATTTAACTGCTCCAAGAGGTCAAAGACCGCAGGGTCCAAGGTTTCATGAAGCTTGGTTAATTGTTCTGGGGTGAGGGTCTCTAAGCCTCCCAATAGTTGATGATCTTGGAGTCCTTGTAAAAAGGTATTGAAAGGATCATCTGAGGTGTCACTCTCCTCATCAGGAAGGCCTCCAGCAGATTTCAAAGGCGTAGAAAACCCCGCTGCATCCTCAAGATCAAGTCCTCCAGTTGCCAAAATGGGTTGGGTAATATTGAGAAAGGCGAAGATAATAGAAACCACAAGGGCGATGATTCGTTTACACAGCATGGATAGACCCTCCATTCAAGAAATACTAAAACTTGATCAGAGTATAATAGGGAATTAGTAAAATGCAAGAACTTTTTACTTAGATCTATAAAATAATGACTTGATTTTAGTGAAGAATTACACGAAGAGCCCTCTGACCCTTTAGACCGAGTCAGAGGTATTCATAAAGACATATTTTAATTAATAGCAGCAATCACATGATGGAGAATTAGAGTAATTACCTCCACAAGAAGATTGACAGCAACTATCCACCATCATGGATCCCTTCGCTTTCTTGCCATCGACCAATAATTGCGCGAGGGCGGTTTTGTCCAAATCTGTTGCGATGTGTTGGGTGCCTTGGTCGCTCACGAGGTGCGCATCCAGGATCGTCAAGGGGATCCGGTCGCCCTTGGGTGCGCCGATCACAACGGTCATTAAGACAGCGTGCG
>CAZRZK010000094.1:0-2011 GCA_964604555.1 uncultured Pseudobdellovibrionaceae bacterium
TTCACAAAGGTAGGCCGTACCTTTGTGAAACTAAATGGAGAGTGACCCCTTTTAATGGGCAGCAATGAAGTCGAAATAGAAGCGGACTAACTTTTCATATCCTGAAATCGAAATCCGTTCGTTATTGCCGTGAATCCGGGGAGTGTCTTTTGCCGTTAGCTCAGCCGGGAAAAATCGATAGGTATTCTGGGTCACCTTTTCAAAGTGGCGGCTGTCGGTCCCGCCGATGGTCAAGAAGGGAGCTACCTTTGTTCCCGGAAAAATTTTCTGGGTGAGTTTCGACATTAATTGAAAGGTTTCACTCTGGGAGGATGAGACCCGTGAGGCAACCTCTCCTCTTTGCATCACAAACTCTACCGGCAAACCTTTCGTCTGTTTTTTGAGGTGTTCCATCACCCCCTCGGGGGTATCTCCCGGATAAAGCCGGAAATTAAGGATCGCTTTGGCAACACCCGGGATCACATTCTCGGCATCCCCGGCTTGCACAATCGTCACCGATGAAGTGGTTCGGATCGAGGCATCGGCTTCAGGCGATTTTGACATTTGCCAAAGCAGGAAAGGTTTTATCACCGGAAAAACAGGGGAAAGACGTGGAAATAGGGTCTTTAGCATTTCGTCGACGGGAGGCGCCAGTTTCGCAGGCATTGGGTGGGCCAAGATCTTTTGGGAGGCTTCCATCAGGGTTGAAATGGCGGTGACCGGTTTAGGCATGGAAGAATGGCCTCCCGGAACTTTCGCCGTCATCTCAACTGTCGCATAACCCTTTTCAGCAGTGCCAATAAAGGCAATGGCCCCTTTTATCCCCGGAAAAAGATCAAGCCCGATGATGCCCCCTTCATCGAAAACATAATCGAGCATTATGTTTTTCTTCGCGATCCATTCGGCCGCTTTTTTTGCCCCTTCATTGCCGCCGACCTCTTCATCCAATCCAAAACTGAGATAAAGGGTCCGTTGAGGTTTAAAAGATTGAGTCAGCAGGGCTTCGGTCGCCTCTAAGATTCCCAATACCGTTGATTTATCATCCAGAGTTCCCCGTCCCCAGATGAATTGATCATCGATTTTCCCGCTAAAAGCGGGGTGAGTGAGTTGCGATTCGGTTCCAGGGGAAACCGGAACTACATCGAGGTGGCCCATGATAAGACCGGGTGGCAAGGAGGGGTTGCTCCCTTTCCATTCGTAAAGGAGTGCTAAATTTCCGACCGGGATCTGCTTTAATTGTTGATGGGTTTTCGGGAAAAGTTTTTTCAGTAAAAGGACAATTTTATTTCGTTGTGAGGGATCGAGAAAGGGAGGAGAGATCGTTGAAACAGTGGAGATCTGAATGGCCGAGCTCAATCGAGTAGCCAGTACATCCGCAGAGGGAAGTGCGAAGAGTTGTCGAAAAAGGAGGAAAATAACGAGGAAATACATTGAAACAGGGTAGGAACTATACAACTGAACAGTCAATCGATAAGATAGCTCTTCAGATGGATAGCGCTACACGATCTACTCTGCGTTCGGTCGCTCCTTTTCTAGCCTCTCGTTTTCTTTACATGCTTTCCTTCCAAATTCGATCCGTTACAGTCGGCTGGCAGGTCTATGCCATTACCCAAGATCCGATGAGTTTGGGAATTTTGGGTCTTTGTCAGTTTCTGCCAGTAGCCGGCCTTTCCTTGATTGCGGGGCAAATAGCCGACCGTTTTGATCGCAAACCGATTGTCGTGATTTGCCAGGTGGTGGATCTTTTAATCTCTCTGGCGCTTTGTTTGGTTTCGATGCAGGAGTCGGTGTCGGTTCATTGGCTTTATCTGATCTTTGCGTTGCTGGGAGCCAATCGTTCTTTTGCCGGAGCTGCTGGGCAAAGCATCCTTCCCAGTTTAGTCGAGCGTGAACATTTTTCCAAAGCCGCCGCCTGGAGTTCCAGCGTTTGGCAGATAGCGGTGACGATTGGTCCCGCAATGGGCGGGTTGATCTATGGATTTTCCCACCATCCTTCTTATAGTTACGCGACGGCGACTTTAGCCACTTCCTG
>CAZRZK010000095.1:0-1684 GCA_964604555.1 uncultured Pseudobdellovibrionaceae bacterium
TTGTCAGCGTTCCCGGTATGAAATTCGGGGCCGGCATCCAAGGCCAGGGCATGCCATTCGAGGACTTTATTGCAGGAAGGATGCATCCGAAAGCAAGATTACCTCAAAACTTTAAAACCTATGATTTCTATGATCAAAGTTCTCATATTGCAACGAGTGTTAAAACATTAGATACTACAACAGCAGCGAGATTAGGAAATCCTAAGCAAGTATATTCTACTCTTAAGAGGCACATTGATAATATGGTCAACTTTACCGAACATACGTTGAATAGGACAACAGTTAGAGCTAGTGAAATTGTTCAACAAGAACTACATTTAGGGATACCATCCAATACCGGATCAGCGCAATGGGAACAGATCCAACGTGCTGTGGACTATGCAAAAGCTAAAAATATCAATATTAAAACCTATGAAGTGAGGTAAATGATGGCTGAATTCAAGCGTACTTGGGACAAGTGTGCGAGTGCAATTAATAACGGCGATTTCATACTTATAGAGACATGGTCTGGAAATGGGATGACAGGTTCTGATCCCAAGGGTAAACAATTTTTTTTAAACTTAGATGCAAATGATTATACGTTAGGGAAAGCAGTAATAGAAACTTTAAGTGTTAGTAGAATTTTGACCATAGAAGAAGCTTATGATTTCTTTGATTATAAATGGAGAGAGGAAATATATAAAGAATGGGTCCAGTTCCTTATGAATCGTTATGGCTATAAGACTAAAAGAGCTTTATTTAAAAATATGAATGATTGTGCTATTTGGATTTTTGAGAATAAAATAACTTTTCATCCAAAACATCACGAAAAACTAGAGGCCTGGGGTGCCACAGAAAACGGCACTAAAGACGATGTCATTATTCCTGCAGATAGCAAGCCCGAAGAAATCGGCGCTGCTTTACGGCTGGCTTTTTCGCGGTGTACAGGAGGGCTCTAAAGGATAGAACATCCAAAATGTGGTACTCTGGAATGTGCGAGCTTCAGACTTCCGGCGGACGCAGCATCAATGGATTCAGCAGCATGCGACTACGAAAGAAAAGTCTGGATTCTTTGGTTCCAGCAGCAACACAGAAATGGTCTCCATTCTTCACAAGGAATCCCTACCTCTAGATATCAGTGGATTCTTTCACGGGGGCAGGTGGATTATCGGGTCTCAGATGACCCCAGAGGATTATGAGAAGTTCTTCACCAGTCCCCTTATTGGTCATCTGCCCCACCCAGAAAGCTTTGTCATGCATGGGGCCCATGTGAATGCAGGTCCCGGAGGGCTTGATTTCTACCTTAAACGCATCTTAACCATGCACCCCAATACAGATGTGGGGGCCCGTCAGTATTACACCTCCCGTGATACAACCTTTACCAGCCGCAGCGAAAGTGGGTCTATCGCCACCTATACGATCCAACAACCCGCTATGATATCTGAAGCTCACATCCGCGGTCGCACCGATGAACTGATTGGCATCTATGGTGGTATTGCTGAGGCTGAGACGGATATTCACCTTGCGACTCGAGATATGGACATTCACAGCATCAGCGTTCGTAATCACGGCGCTCCAAGCCTTTCTCGTCAGCGTATGGGTCCAGAATATTTGGATACAGTAGCAACCGCCTCTGTTACCAGTAAAACAAATGATATTACCCTTGAAACCCTAGATACCCTCCATTTCAAGGGGGCTGAGATGA
>CAZRZK010000096.1:0-1533 GCA_964604555.1 uncultured Pseudobdellovibrionaceae bacterium
TTGGCTCAGCATAGTTAGTGTAATCTTTCTTCTGTAAATTCAAAAATGGTTTAGAAATAAACAGGCCATGGTATAAACTTTTTGGTGAATCAACCACGATCAACCAAAAGGAAAAATACAATGGCCATGCGAGTAGAAGATAGCAAAATTGAAGAAATATTAGAAGCAGTATTAGCGTCTGGTTTAGATGGACTGGGCAAGGCAGTAGAGATTTTGTTAAATCAGGCAATGTTAATAGAGCGACAAAAATACCTCCAAGCAGAACCCTATGAAAGAACGGGGCAAAGGACGGCCTATGCCAATGGATTTAAGCCTAAGCAGCTCAAACATTCCTTAGGGGAGCTTGCCCTCCAAATTCCCCAGACCCGTGATGGAGGTTTTTACCCGTCTTTTTTGGAAAAAGGGCTGCGTTCAGAAAGAGCATTCAAGCAAGCCATGGCTGAGATGTATGTTCAGGGGGTCTCAACCCGGAAAGTCACTGCAATTATCGAAGAGCTCTGTGGCTTTGAGGTGAGCCATGACCAAGTGAGCCGGGCAACTAAGCTCTTGGACGAAGAACTTTCAAAGTGGCGGAACCGTCCTCTGGGTAAATATGCTTACTTATTTCTAGACGCTCGATATGAGAAGGTTCGAAGAGACGGCTGTGTTCAAGATTCAGCAGTCTTGATTGCTTACGGGGTAAATGAAAAAGGGATGAGAGAAATCCTGGGGATTTCGGTGGCTTTTTCTGAGGCGGAAGTTCATTGGCGAGCATTTTTTGAAAGCTTGGTAACACGTGGTTTATCAGGTTTAAAATGCGTGATCAGTGATGCGCATTCGGGGTTAAAATCAGCTTTAACGGCTGTATTTCCAAGTGTACGCTGGCAACGTTGTCAATTTCATCTTCAACAAAATGCACAGAGCCACATTCCAAAACAAAGTATGCGCAAAGAAGTTGCTCACGAAATTAAAGGCATCTTTGATGCGCCAAGTTTAGAGGAAGCTAATCGGTTACTAAAATTGCTGGTGATCAAATATGAGAAAAGTGTCCCGGAATTAAGTCAATGGCTAGAAAAGAACGTCCCTGAAAGTTTGACTGTCTTTCATTTTCCGATGTTACACCGAAGACGATTGAGAACGTCTAATCTCGCTGAACGAGTCAATAAAGAGATTCGCAGAAGAACTCGAGTGATCACTATATTTCCAAATACAGATTCTTGCTTACGCTTGGTCACTGCCATTATTTCGGAAATTTCTGAGGAATGGGAAACGGGGAAAGTTTATCTCTCTATGGATGAGTAGTCTGCCCACATTGAAATAGAGGGCTGAAAAAGTTTATCCTTGAGTAAATCGAGGAGGATGGTTTTTTCTCTGGTATGCTAGTTTTTGGTGCTGGACATGCCAAAAATGCGCATAGACGAGAAAAGGAGCTCGGGTTTGTATTCCAAATCCGAGCCGACAAGCTTGCGAAGCAAGCGCGTCAGGTGTTTTGTTAAAAATTTGTGGGGAACCACTAGAAAGTTTGAAAATTTACAGAAGGAACTTGACTCAGTC